>CAZUQR010000005.1:13055-75050 GCA_964622605.1 uncultured Planctomycetia bacterium | reverse complement strand
CGCCTCTCCGCAGGAAGCCTGCCGCGCCGCCCGCCCGCTCTTACGGAGCGCTGGGAACATGCATGATCTTTTCAAGGTGTGTTTCATCTTCAAGGTCCATCATCACCCGCACCGCCATCGGCCGGCCCTTGACCGCCCCGTCCCAATCGTCAAAAAATATGTAGCTCTGTGACGGCGCGTCATAGCCGTAGTAGGTGAATTCCATCTCGGCGACACCGGGGACTGCCTCGCGTTCCTGCCCGGCGTCCCAGCCGGCGCCCATCACCTTTGCGTGGCGCCAAAGTCCTTGCTGTCTATAGTCATACGTCAAATTATAAACCTTGCCGTAGACCACGCTTACGAACGTAAACTCGTCCTCCTCCCCCTGGAAGGTCGTGTTGGGATACCCCCGTGACTGCCGCAGCTCCCTGGCCATGCGCTCGAGGCTCATCACGGCTTTGCGATAGGAAAAATTCGGCCGCGAGGCCCTCTTCCAGACCTTGAGTCCCATCGAGAAAGACTCAAAGAGCGACACGCCGATGATCGCAAACAACGCCACCACGACGAGCGTTTCGATAAGCGTAAAACCGCTCCGGACGCGGCCGGTCTTTGTCTTCATGGAAACCTCCCGGGCAAGGCCGGGAACTTCATGGAAACCTCCCGGGCAGGCCCGGGAACTTCTTGCGAAGGCGGCATAAAGATTTTTCTCACCGTGCCTCACACGTCAAGCCGGCGGCGCGGGACGTAACGCGTCACGCTGATGTCGCGCGTCGCCTTGCCCTGCCTCCACGACACGCGCACCGTCTCCTCTAAAAAGGCCTCGTGCAGGGCCGTCGTCTGGTTGAATTCATCGCCCACGCACGCTGAGACCGTCGTCGTGGACTGGGTCCACTCAAAGCGCTCGTAGGGCTCGGTAAACCGTCCGCTGTCCGTGTCCTCCTCGGCACCCTCGTTGTGCCGGTAGATCTCGTCGAGCCGCCACAACTTGTTGTTCAGAAGAAACGTCCCCGTCACCATACGCTCTGACGCCGTCAGCGCCGTCATGCACCGGCCGAGGGCGCCCAGCACATAGACCATCCCGACCGCGATGACCGCCGCGGCCACCAAAAGCTCGACGAGCGTGAACGCCTTCTTGTCTCGCTGCTCCGCCGTTTTCATCCTTTTGTCCCGGCACAACGCCCCGACGCAACCGTCTGGCGACGGGTCGCGCAGGCCTACTCTTCCCAGTTCGTCACGTCGTCGTCGCCGCCCTCGGCGCCGTCCTTGCCCTTTGAGAAGAGGTCGTAGCCGTCTGGGTTGTGCGTGCCCGGGTTGCGGAACACGTACTCGCGGCCCCACGGGTCCTTGGGCGCCTTCTTGAGGTAGGGACCCTTCCAGCCCGTCACCGCGCCGGGCTGCTCCAACAGGTCGCCTATCTCCGACGGATAGCCGCCGGTGTCGACCTCGTACAGGTCGATGGCGAGCGCGAGGTTCGACTCGATATCCGTCTTGGCGACGGAACGGCGCGCCTCATCCGACCGGCCGGTCAGCCGCGGCACGACCATCGCCGCGAGCACCCCCAGGATGATTACGACCAACATGATCTCGATCAACGTAAACCCTCTCCTGTGCCTCATGAATACCTCCTTTTCCTCTATTCCTATCTGTCACTATCTGTCAAGGCGAAAGACAAATGTGCCGTGAGCTTTTTTGTCTCATGGGACTTAGGTGAAGACCACGCCGACCACCGTCAGGGTGGCGCTCAGCAGGGAGGAGTCGTCCGTCTTGGGCAGCACGGTCATCTTTTCGACGCTGAACAGGAGCGGGGAGGCGTACAGCGCGTACAAGAATCTCACGAGCGCACCCATCCCCGACTCGGCCTTCACCACGATCTGGAACTGCCTGGAAAATTTGTCCGCCTCGACGTTCTTCTGCGGCTTCATGTCGAGGATCGTCAGCTCGGTGACGCGGCTGAGCTTTTCGATCTCTTTCAAAAACGCGGCGACGGCCTCCTCGTCCGAGATGCCGCCCAGCGAAAAGTAGCTCTCGTATTGGGCGTACTCGCTCGTGATGGTATCGCCGTACTCCCGCAGGCTCGCGCCCTTCTTGAAGCGCGCCTCCTCGACGGTGAGGGTGCGCTCGAGCGTCGCCAGGCGCTCCTGGAACGGCACGAAGATCGTGCGCACCACCCCCCCCGCGCCCAGGAGCCCCACGATCACATACGCCAGCACCATCTCGCGCTTTTTCAACGCCATGCTCAACCCTTCTCTCGAGCATCCTTCTTGGCCTTGTCTTTTCCATCCTCCCCGTTATCGACGGGGCAGATGAGCTCAAACTCGTTTAAGTCCACGCCCTTGAAGGTCCGGCGCGTCGTGTAGCGCGTCTGGATGTCCTTGAAGTAGGGCGAGGTCTCAAGCAGCGTGATGAACTTGAAGATGTCCGACATCTGCGCCGTGCGCCCCTTGATCGTCAACTGCTCGTCCTTCTTGAAGCCGATGTTCGTCACGAGGATCTCGCCGGGCAGGAGGCGCGAGACTTCGAAAAGATAATTGAGCGCCAGCGACCTGGTGTCACGCTTGGACTTGATCTGGCGGATGCGCTCCAGTTTCTCGTCGAGCATCTCGACGCCTTCCTCCATCGTCTTGTATCGCTCCTCGATCAGGCCCAACCGCGCCTCTTTCGCGTGCATGCGCTCCACATAGATGCCGCACAACATGAGAATGAGGTACATCGCACTCGACCCGAGGATGATGGCATCGCGCGTCTTCTCGCGCAGGGCCTTGCGGATCTGGGCCTCGGGCAGGACGAAATTGATCTTCTTCTTCTGCGTGTCGAGGCCCAGGCCCAGGAGGGCCGAGAACGACGCCTCCTCGAGTGCCCCCTCGGGCTCCACGGTGACCTCCTTGGCCAGCGGCAGGCCCCCCAACGACGCGACCTTCTCGAGGGGGAGATTGAACTCCGTCTCGATCGTCGCCGCCAGCTTCTCTAAGCCCGCGCCGGCACCCGTCAGATAAATCTTACTGGGCTTGTGCGTGATCTCCTCGCCCTGCGAGATGACCAGCGTCTGCTTCATCTCGCCGAGGAACTTCGGCCACTTCTCCTGCTCGACGAGCTGCTCGCGGCCCTGCGTGATGACGCGGCTGAAGAGGATGTTCTGTGACCCTGAGATGATGAAGTCCGTGAAGGTGTTGTCCACGTCGAGGATGATGAAGGACTCGCTGGTGGGACCGTCGGTCCCCTTGAGGGCGAGACACAGCCACGACAAAACACCGTCGGAGCTCAACTCGAGGCGGTCGGTGTAGAGGCCCGACCGCTCCAGGATCCGAAAGACGCGGCGCACGCTCTCGCGGTGGACGATCGCGAGCATCACCTTCGAATAACCCATCGTGTCCTTGCCCACGATCCGGTAGCCGCTGATGATCTCTTCCTTGGCGTAGGGGACCTGGCGGCCGACGTGGAGCTTGATCATGTCGTCGATCTCGGAGGGGTTGGCCGACGGGATGCGCAGGTTGCGCAGGGTGACGGCGTTGCGCGAGAAGGAGACGATGGCGGTCTGGGCGTGCTTGATCTTCTGGCCCTTTAGGAAATCCACGACCTGCTTCGCGATGACCTCGTCGGTGCCGTTGGCGAGCTGGAAGAGCGCCAGCGCCTTGACGTACGTCGTGCCGATCGCCGAGCGCACGACGACGACCTTGAGCCACGGATTCCCGATCTCCAAGACCACCGTTACGTTCATGCGCGCTCTACTTGATCAAGAGGTTGATCTGGAATATCGGCAGGAGCATCGCCAGCACGACCGCCCCCAGGATGCAACCGAGCACGAGAATGATCATCGGCTCCAGAAGCGACGTGACCACCGTCAGCTTCGCATCGACTTCCTGCGTGTAGATATTGGCGACTTCGTTCAAGACGCCGTCCAGCTTGCCGCCCTCTTCGCCGACGGAGACCATCTGCACCATGAACGGCGGCAGAAAAGAGACCTTCTTCATGCTGCCGGCCATCGAGGCGCCCTCCAGGACATCCTTCTTGACCACCTCCATCTCCCGGACGAAGACCGCATTCTCCAGCGTCGGGATGGAGGCGCCCAGCGCCTGGAAGGCGGGCAGGCCGCTGCGGATCAACAGCGATAGGGTCCGGCAGAAGCGTGCCAGCGACTGCTTGAGCGAGAGGCCAGCCCATATCGGGATGTGGAGCCGCAACCAGTCGAGCCTCGCCCGGCCCACCGTCGACTTGTTCATCTGGACGAGCGTGACGATCCCCGCGCCCAGGACGCCGACGAGCACCCCCCAGTAGGCCTTGAAGAAGTCGCTGACCGCCAGCATGATCCGCGTGGGCAGCGGGAGCTGGTAATCAAAATCCGCGAAGATGGAGCTCAGGCGCGGGATGACGTAGCTGAAGAGGACGAAGATGACGGCCGTGCCGACGAGGACCATGAGCGTCGGGTAGGCCATCGCGGTCTTCAGGTGCATGCGGAACTCCTCGTCCTTCGCGAGGAAATGGTCCAATTCTTCCAGGACCTCGTCGAGGCGGCCCGAGGCCTCGCCGATCCGGATGAGGTTCACGTAAATCACGGGAAAGAACTGCGGGTGCCGCGCAAGCGCCTCGGAGAAGGTGGCGCCGTTCTTGACGTCGGTATGGACGCCGGTGATGAGCTCCTTGAGCTTGATCTTTTCGGTCTGGCCGAAGAGGATGGACAACGCCTTTAAGAGATCCACGCGCGCCTTGACGAGGCTCTTGAGCTGGTTCGTGAAGATGGTCAGGTCGTGCACGTTCAGGCCGCGCCGCGACAGAAACGACGTCCCGCCCTCCGTCCGCCTGCGCTGCGCGCCCTCGACCAGCGGCGCCACCTTGACCGGCGAGAGCCCCATCTCGATAAGCTTGTCAACGGCGTTATCCTCACTGTCCGCGACGACTATCCCCTCCACCGTCTCATTGAGGTTCTTCTTCGCGAAATACGTATACGTCGGCATACCGTTTCTCCTTACCTGTCAACCTGTTACGCCAAAATGGGACTAATTCAGCCAGAGTCTTTTAGTCCCGGAGAGTGGGACTAAAAGACTCTGGCTACTTAGTCTCAGGTGAGCTCGGTGACGCGCATGACCTCTTCGGGGGTCGTCAGGCCCGCCGCGATCTTGGCCCAGCCTTCTCGCGTCAGCGACCGCATGCCCGCCTCGATGGCCTTCTTCTTGATCTGCGTGGCGGAGACCTTATCGACGATCATCTCGCGGATCGCTTCGTTGATCGGCAATATCTCATAGATCGCCATGCGGCCGCGATAACCCGTGAACTTGCACGCGTCGCACCCTTTGCCCCTGAAGATGTATTCCGGCTTTTCGATGACCTCGACGGTCTCCCGCGGCGACCCCTTGATGTCTTTCATCACCTCTTTGAGCGCCACCTTCTCTTTGCAGTCCTGGCAGACGGTGCGCACGAGGCGCTGGGCGATGAAGATCTGCACGGAGGAGGCCACCAGGTACGGCTCCATGCCCATGTCCAAGAGCCGCGTCACGCCCGACGGCGCGTCGTTCGTATGCAGCGTCGAGAAGACGAGGTGGCCGGTCAGGGCCGTGCGGATGGCCAGCTCCGCCGTCTCCAGGTCGCGCACCTCGCCGACCATCATCACGTCGGGGTCGTGGCGCAGGAGGTTGCGCAAGGCGCTCGCGAACGTGAGGCCGATCTTCGCGTTGACCTGCAATTGCGTGATGCCGATAAGCTCGTATTCGATAGGATCCTCGACCGTGATGATCTTGACGTTGGGCTTGTTGAGCCTCGAGAGAAACGAATACAACGTCGTGGTCTTGCCGGAACCGGTCGGTCCCGTGAGGAAGATGATGCCGTGCGGCTTCTCGATGTACTCCTCGACGAGCCTCGTATCCTGGGCCGACATGCCCAGCTCCTTCATGTCAAAGAGCATGTTCGTCGGCAGGATGCGAATGACGAGGTTCTCGCCGTACAGCGTCGGGATGATGGAGATGCGCAGGTCCACGTCCTGCTCACCGAGCTTCACCTTGGCCCGGCCGTCCTGCGGCAGGCGCCGCTCCACGATATCCATGTTGGCGATGATCTTGATGCGCGAGGTGATGGCGAGGTGCAGTTGGCGGATGGTATCGGGCACCGGCACCTCATAGAGGATGCCGTCGATGCGGTAGCGCACCTTGACGCGGTCGCGGAACGGCTCGATGTGGATGTCCGTCGCGCGCGACTGGATGGCCTCTGCGAAGAGTTGATTGACGAGCTTGACGACCGAGGCGTCCTGCGCCATCTTCTCGGGAGAGTCCAGCACCGTGATCGACCCGATCCCGTCCTCGGGGGGCCTCGCCGGCGCGCCGGGACCCTTCTTGTCCTTATCGAGGATGTCCTCGACGAGGGCGGCGCCCATGCCGTAATACTTCTTGATCGTGGCCATGATCTCTTCCTCGACGGCGAGGACGACCTCCACCTCAAAGCCCAAGTGAAACTTGATGTCTTCCGTCGGCCAGACGTCGAGAGGGTTGGAGACGGCGATGGTCAGCGTGTTGCCGGTGAGCGCCAGCGGCATGAACTTGTAGTGCCAGACAAAACGCGCCGGCACCCTCTGGATCACGTCGGGGGCGACGGCGCGCTCCCTGAGGCTCGGCACGAACGGGATCGCCAGCTGCTCGGCCAGCGTCGTCAACAGCTGCTCTTCGCTGATGAAGCCCAGACGGATCAGGGCCCTGCCCAGCAGTTCGCCCGTGCGGTTGTGTTCCCCCAAGGCCATGTCGAGCTGCGCCTGCGTCAGGATGTCGCGCCGGATCAGCAACTCACCGAGCTTTAGCATCGTTCCCCCTCAATGCGAAACAGACTCAATGCGAGACAGATAGATCTGACCTTTTGTCTCACCTTGTGTTCTTGAAGGCGCGAGGCACAAAGGCCTGGCCTTTTTGTCTCGCCTTTACACGGACGGGAGCGTGCCCCGCATGTAAAAGTCTTCGTCGGAGACGCTGTCCACGCGGCCGGCGATGATACGCTCGCAGCCCATCAGCGTCTCTTCCAGCTTCACGTACTGGCCGGGCCTGTTGGTGTAGAGCTCGGCCGTGAAAAACGGCTGTGTCAAAAAATTACTCATCTTGCGCGCGCGGTGGAAGAGCACGCGGTCGCTCTTGGAAAGCTCTTCGATGCCGACGATGGCGACGAGACGCTGTAATTCTTCCTGCTTATGGAACAGGCGGATGACCTCCTGCGCGACGCCGAAGTGGCGCTTGCCGACGACGTTCGGGTTGAGGAACGCGGAGGAGGACATCAGCGGATCGATCGCCGGATACAATCCCTTCTGCACGCGCTCACGCGACAAGACGAGGATGGAGTCCAGGTGCGCGAAGATGCAGACGACCGCGGGGTCCGTCAGGTCGTCGGCGGGCACGTAGACCGCCTCGATGGCGGTGATCGAGGCGCCCTCGCGCGAGCTGATGCGCTCGTGGAACTCGCCGATCTCGCTCGTCAGCGTCGGCTGATATCCCGTCTCCGAGGGGATGCGCCCGAGGAGCGCCGAGAGCTCGCTGCCCGCCTGCGCGAAACGAAAGACGTTGTCCATCAGAAAGAGGATGCTGTGCCCCCGGGCCTGCAGGGCCTCGGCAAAGGCGATGCCCGTCGAGACGACCTCGAAGCGTGCGCCCGGCGACTCGTCCATCTGGCCGAAGATCAGGACCGACTGCGGCAGGATCTCGCTGCGCAAAAACTCAAAATACAGCTCATTGCCCTCGCGGATGCGCTCGCCGGCCCCGGTGAAGACACACATCCACTTTTGCTTCCTGATGATGTTATGGATGATCTCGAGCATCAACAGGCTCTTTCCCAGCGCCGCGCCGCCGATGATGCCGGTCTTCGTGTTGCGCAGAAGAGGAAAGAGCAGGTCGATCATCTTGATGCCCGTCTCGATGAGCTGTGTCTCGCCCTTCTCGGCCCTTTCGATGGCGACCTTCTCGCGCACCGCCGATTGCCATACCGAGAAGCGACCGTCGGTCTTGATCGGCCCCTTCTTGTCGATAGGCTCACCCAACACGTTGACGACGCGGCCGAGCACCGCGTCGCCCTGCGGGATGGTGAGCGGTTCGTGCGTGCGGCGCACGGACGCGCTGCGGCTCAGGCCGAAGGTCGGCGTCAACGCGAAGCAGCGCACCGTGCGCTCGTCCTTATATTCGACCGCCTCGAGGACGACCTCCTGGCCGTCATACGTCTCGGTCTTCAGGACCTCCTTGATCGCGGGGACCGCCATGGCCTCCTCGAAGATGACGTCGACGACCGAGCCGTGCACGGCGATCACCTTTCCCGTCTCTGCCGCTGTCTGTGTCCCTTTTGCCATCGTTCCGCGACCCCCTTACCCCTATCCCAGCCGCGCCCCCTTGAGGCGGCTGGCAAAGATTTCCCGGATATCCTTGTCGTTCTTCTGATGGAGACGTTTGAAAAAGTCAAAGAGCACGCGCCGGTTCATCTCCGTGATCTCCTGATAGCTGCCCTCCAGGTGCACGATACGCGCCGCGTATTCGGCGAGCTTGCTGTCCAGAAATATATCGTACAACTGCTGCGTCAGCGTCGCGCGCACGAGGAAGTCCACGGCCTGCGCCGGGCCGGGCTCGATCAGGACCGTCTCCTCCATCTTCCGGGCCTGCCCCGGCTGGAACCTCTCTTTTGGCTCCGGCGACCGGAAGAGCTCCGGACACGGCAAGAGCTTCGTGACGAACGGCTCCTGGACGGTCAGCGACAAAAACCGCGCGTGGACGACCAGGACCTTGCCGATCCGGCCGGCGAGGTACTTATCGATCAACAGGTCCCGCACCGCGCCGGCGCGGTCGTAGGAAACGTCGTCGCCCAGCGCCGGCAGGACCGTGAAGACGCCGCGATATATCTCCGACAGGTGCCGCGCCCCGCGCTCGCCCATGACGATGATCTCGTCGGTCACGTTCGCCTGATCGAAGGCCAGGCTCACGACGTTGGTGTTGAGGCCGCCCAAGAACCCCTCGTCGGAGGTGATCACCAGGATCGCCTTGGGCAGCTGGACGCGCGACAACAGAAACGGGTGGCGGAACCGGCCGACGCCCAAGACGCCCATGAACTCGTCAAGGTGGTTGCGGAAGGACTCGAACCCCTTGCGCCGGCCCTGCATGATACGGAACTGCCGTGCCGTCGCGGCCTTGAAGACCTCCATCATCTCCAGCACCTCGTCGGCAAACCGGAGATCGGCCCTGAGCTGGTGGAGTGGGATCATGGCGCCTCGTCCTGTCGCCCCGCGTTTTCGGGAGACCCGTTAGGAAAACGCGGGATTTAATTCAGCCGCACCCCTCACGTCGCCTTCGGCTGCGTAAGGGATGACCTCATCAAACGACCTTCTTCTCGCGGAAGAACTCCACGAACGTCTTGTCGAGCTCTTCCCTCACCTCGGCGGTCAGCTGTTTCTTTTCTTCCAGCTTTTTCAAGAGCCCCGGCCGCGCGATGCGCACATAATCCATGATCTCCCGGCAGAAGACCGCCAGGCCCTCGGCGGAAAGGATCTCGAGGATCTTGCGCCAGAACGCGTAAAACTGGACGATCATCGTCACCTCGTCGAGCGGCTTGTGCGCCTCTTGCGTCAAAAGCTGCGTCAGCGTCTCGCCGCGCCGCAGGCGCTCGGCCACCTCTGTCGAGAGCTTGGTGCGAATGCGCATCAGGCGCAGGAACTCCTTATACTGCGCGTAATCGAGCCGCAGGGACTCCGAGACCTCGCGGATCGCTTCGGACTGGACCTTGCTGCCGATACGCGAGACGGACAGGCCCAGGTCGATGGCCGGCTTGAAGCCTTCGTGGAAGAGGCTGCTCGAGACATAGATCTGTCCGTCCGTCATCGAGACGAGGTTGCTCTGGACGCAACCCGTGATGTCACCCTGCAGCGTCTCGGCGATCGGAAAGAACGTCATCGAGCCCGACCCCAGCTCCGCATTCAGTCGGGCCGCCCGCTCCATCAGCTGCGAGTGGATATAAAAGATGTCGCCGGGATAGGCCTCGCGGCCCGGCGAGCGTTCCAGGAGAAGCGAGAGCTCGCGGTAGATCCAGGCGTGCTTGGTCAGGTCGTCGAAGACGACGAGGACGTCGCGGCCGCGGAACATAAAATACTCCCCGATCGTGGCGGCGACGTACGGCACCAGATACTGCTCTCCCGCCGATGCCGAGGCGGAGGCCGCGACGATGACAGAGTAGTCCATCGCGCCGTGGTCTTTCAACAGGCGCGCGACCTTTCCCAGCGTCGTGTGCGCGCCGCCGATCCAACAGTAGATGCACACGACGTTCTTGTCACGCTGGTTGATGATGGTGTCGATGGCAAGGGCGGTCTTGCCCGTCTGGCGGTCGCCGACGATGAGCTCGCGCTGGCCCTTGCCGATGGGAATGATGGTGTCAATGATCTTGATGCCGGTGCACAGCTGTTCGGTGATGGGCACGCGGTCCAGGATCCCCGGCGCGCGCCTGAAGACGGTACCTTCGGCGGCGGCCGCGACGGGAATGTTCTTGTCGTCGATGGGGCAGGCGGTGCTGTTGACGACGCGGCCGATGTAGCCCTCGCCGACGGGGATGGTGAAGATATCGTTGTGGCTGGCGACGGGGCTGCCCAACCGCACCCGCTTCTCGTCGCCGAAGACGAACGCCATCACGTCCTTGTCATCGAAGTCGATGACGAGGCCCTTGAGGCCCGACTCGGCGAAGTCGACGACCTGGCCGTAGATGCACGACGGGAAACCCTCTATCTTGACGATCCCGCGCTTGACGTCCTTGACGACGCCGACTTCCTTGATCTCGAATGCCGACGACCTGAATGCGGTTGGGGTCTGCATCGCTTTCGTTGGGGCCGTTGGGGCCTGGGCCTCAGGCCTTGGCCTGGCGCTGACGCCGGGCGCCCAGGGCCTTCTTCATCCTATTCTTGAGGCTGCCGTCGATCACGAGCCCGCCCAGGTTCAGGATGATGCCCGTGATGAGGCCGGGGTCCTCGGTCTCGCGCAGCGGCGTCGCCGCGCCGCGCTTGCCGGCAAGGATCGCCTCCAGGCGCCTGCGTTGGTCCTCAGGTAAGGGCCGCGCCACGCTCACCTGGATGGCGGCATCCATTTCCACGCACAGACGCTCGGGCTCCACCCGCTCCAGCTCGTCGAGGAACTCCTCGACCAGCTCGCGGTGCAGCGCCGCGTTGCCCCGCTCCGTGAAGGTCTCGGCGACCAATTGCTGCGCCACGTCCAGCGCCTTTTCCTCGGAGGCCGCGGCCGCCTCGACCTCCAGCGTCTTGACGTGCTCGGCGGCCTCGGCCATCATCTTCCTGACCTGAACCTGTGCCTGGTTGCGGGCCTCTTCGGCGAGGTGCTCGGCGTTGCGGCGCGCGTTCTCGATGATGCGCTTGGCCTCGTCCTTGCTGCGGGCGATCTCGCTCTGCGAGAGCGTGCGCGCGCGCTCGATCTCTTTATTCAAAACCTCTTCTTTTTCGAGGCTCTCCTGGTGGAGTTCCTGGAGGCGCTTGAGGGCCTCCCTGAGCTGGGAGCCGAAGAGGAAACGCAGGACGACGATGATGACGCCGAAGGTGAGGACCTGGATCAAGATCAGCTGTATGCCCACTGTGCCCCCCCGCCGGCCTACTTGAAAAGATTATAAATAATGACCAGCGCGATGATCGCGATGCCTTCGGCAAACAAAAACGCGAACATCAACGCTACCATGATCTTGGGCGCGGCCGCCGGATTGCGCCCCAGGGCCCGGATGGCGGCGTTGCCGATGACGGCGATGATCAGCGACGGCCCCAGGGTACTCAGAAACATCACCAGCGCGATGGTGAAATTATGCACGGGAGACTACTCCACAAGAACGGTCAGTTCGTTGTGCCGCATGCGGGCCAGACCCCGCTGGATCTTGATGCTGTGGGACTCGGGCGACCGTCCGCCCGTCCCGACCTGGCGCATCATCGACTGCAAAAAAATAGTCCCTTTGGTCAGGACGAGGAAGAGGGGCTCATGGTGATCCATGAACGTCTTCTCCCCGCCGAGGCCGGGGACCGTGACCACGGAAACGACCCCCTCAAACAAAACGTCGTGCGCGTCAAGAACGACAGCTTTCATGCGTCAAGGGCCCGCGGCCCCTTCTCTGGGTTCTTTATGAAGCGGCGCAGATCTTGTCTTTGCCCGTTGTCTTGGCCTGATAGAGCGCCTTGTCTGCCTTCTCGATCAACGGGTCTTTTTCCGTCGCATCCGTCGGGTAATCCGAGACCCCTATGCTGATCGTCGCCGGGAGGCTCATGCGCACGAGGTTCAGGATGCGCTCGCAGGCGAGCACCGCCCCCTTCCTGTCCGTCTCGATCATCAGGATGCAGAACTCCTCGCCGCCGTAGCGGAAGACCATGTCGAGGTTGCGGATCGAGCGCACGAAGAGATTGGTGAGGCTACGCAGGAGCTCGTCGCCCGCCATGTGGCCGTTGGTATCGTTATACTTCTTGAAGTTGTCGACGTCGATCATCGTCAGGCACAGATGCTGCGGGTAGCGCTTGGCGCGCGTCAGCTCCCGGTCCAGGACCTCGTGGAGGTAGCGATGGTTGTACACGCCGGTCAGGCCGTCCAGGGTCGACAGGTCGTAGTAGTAAGACTTCTTGTCCGCCTCGACCATGAGCGCGTAGCGCTCGATGGCGTGCTGGACGACGATGCGGATCTCCGTCGGGTTGAAGGGCTTGGTGATGTAGCCGAAGGCGCCGTCCTCCATGACCTCGACCGCGGAGTTGATGAAGAGGTACGGCGTGATGACGATGACGCTCACGCGCGGGTCGATCTGCTTGGCGAGCTGCACGAATTCCGACCCGCTCATGTCGGGCATGCGCAGCTCCGTGATCACCGCCGCGCAACGGACGTCCTTGAGGATCCGCAGGCCCTCCTTCGCCGAAGAGACGAGGTTGACGTTGTGCCCCGCGGCATACAGGACCGAGCCCAGCGTCTCCGCCGACTCTTTTTCGTCTTCAATGACCAGAATATCAAAGGTATTGGGCATACACGCTCCTTTGCTCGACACCCAAGAATGGGAGGGACCGCTTGGCGCGGCACCGGGTGAGCCTCACCTTCTCGGGCGGCTTGCGCTAAACGGCGCTCCTTACTCGCCGCGCCAGCGGCTCTGCTTCTCGACACCCAAGGTTTGGCGTGGGCGCCTCTGCGCCACCGGGCCGCCTCACATCTCGGGCGGCTTGCGCTAAACGGCGCTCCTTACTCGCCGCGCCAGCGCCCTTGGTCGTAATTCTCCTAACTTATTATAATATATTATTATAATGTCCTCAGCTTCGCAACACATTTCATACCTTTGCGCCACAAAATAAAGAGACTCACGGGTGGGTCTGCGAGTCTTAAAAAAGCAAGCCAAAAAGAGCTGTTCTTTCGGTCTGCCTCTGGACGGCGGGCGCGCCGGGCAGGCACAAACATCTTGACAGACGGCCGTTTCGAGGGTAAAATCAGCCACGCTTTAGACGATAAATCCAGTCCCCATCGTCTAGCCTGGTCTAGGACACGAGCTTTTCAAGCTTGCGACACCGGTTCGAATCCGGTTGGGGACGTGAAAATCTCCCCGCCCTTTCCTGCCTACCTCCGGTTCCCCCGTTCCCGCAGCAGACACAGGACAGCGGGCCGGGGTTCCTTCGGGCAAGCGACTTGCGTTCGCTGCGTTCCGCAAGCCGCGGCCTCATGGAAAATCCGGTTGGGGACGTTAATCTCCCACGTTCGCCCTCCCAGTGCTCATCACGGGCCGGCACCGCCTGTCGCTCTGGGGATCGGGACGCCCCTCTCAGCTTCAATCCCTTGTCCGCCAAGACTTTATCTTGACACCCCCATCCTTTTACGTTACCTTGAATCCATGAGCACCCTCATCGGCGTCGGGTTCAGTGAAAAGAAGGACCCGTATCTGGCGGGCTGCGACGCCGCCCAGACAGCCCTCTACCAGGTCCACCACCGCAAGATCGCCCTCTGCTTCGTCTTCTCGACGATCCATTTCAGCCACCAGAAGCTCATCGACGGCATCGGCTACGCGCTCGGCAGCCCGCGCCTCCTGGGCTGCTCGGGCGCCAACCTCATCGTGTCCGACGGTCTCAAGCGGTACGGCGTAGGGGTCATGCTTATCAGTTCCGACAAACTGCGCTGCGGCATCGGGGCCGCCACCGATTGCAAGACGAAGGGGGCGCAGGCGCTCGGCGAGGAGTGGGCCCGCGCAGCCCTGAAAGACCTGAATGAGCCCGAACGCCACCAGGCCCTCATCTTTCCCGACGGGCTCATCGAAAACGGCTCGGAGCTCCTGCGCGGCATCAAGAACGTCCTGGGCAAGAGCTTCCCGATCGTCGGCGCGTCCAGCGCCGACAACTTCCGCTTCGTGCGCACATACCAATACCTCGGCCCCAACATCTTGTCCGACGGCATCGTCGGCGCCGTCATCGGCGGCGGCCTCTCGTTCGGCATAGGGCTGCGCCACGGCTGGAAGCCGCTGGGCAAGCCGCACACGATCACCCGTTCCGTCGGAAACATCGTCAAGACGATCGACGACAAGCCCGCCATCGACATCTACGCCGACTACTTCGGCCGCTCGACCGGCGAGGTCGCCAAGACGCTCATCCGCATCAGCACCAATTATCCCCTCGGCCTCTATGTGCCGGGCGAACGCGAATACATCCTGCGCAACGCCCTGCGTGTCGACGACGAGGGCGGCCTCGTCTGCCAGGGCGACGCCGCCGCCGGCACGGAGGTCCGCCTCATGATGGGCACGAAAAGCGGCGCGCTGGCCGCGGCGACCGAGGCCGCGACCGAGGCGCGCCAGACCCTGAAAAACGATATCCTCAGGGGGGCGCTGATCTTCGAGTCCATCTCGCGCTCCAAGCTCCTGGGACGATTGACACAAGAAGAGATGTCGCGTATAAAGGATATATTGGGCAACGTGCCGATGCTGGGCATCTCCACCTTCGGCGAACAGGCGCCCCTGAAATCGCTGGAGTATTACGGCTCGACGTACTTCCACAATGAAACGCTTGCCATCCTCGCGATAGGCGAACCCTATGGTCCTGGCCACAGCGCTTAAACAGGCAGGTCTGGCCGCGCTCGTCATCAACTATGCCGGCATGGTCGGCATGATCGCGGTCATCGTCCTGGTGCTCGTTCTCGTCTTCAAGATGGAGCGGGTCAAGGAGCTGGGTTCCGAGCTCGCCCGGCTCAGGCGCGCCTTCGACGACCTCGACAACCAGGGCAAGATCATCCTCCAGACGGACCTGGAGCTGCACCGTGCGCAGGAGGAGCTTGACAAAAAGATCTCCGGCCTCATCGCGCTGCAGGACCTCACCCGTCTCATCTCGACCACGCTCGACGCAGAAGAGATCTTCCGCAAGATAGAGGAAAAACATATCTCGCAGATCGGCTTCGACAAGGCCATCGCCTTCACGCGCACCGACACCGGTGAGTACCGTCTGCGCTCGTGCATCGGCTACACGTGGGAGGAGGGCGCGAAGGTGGTGAACCTCATCCTCGGTGAACCGCTCCTGTTGCGGCACGTCCTCGACGAGCGCCGCGTCTTCTCCTCGGCCGACGAAGACCGCACCCACAAGGACGTGGCGCGCCTCCTGGCGCTCATGGCCTTGAGTTCCTTTATCTTGGCGCCCATCGTCCAGAAGGGCGGGGCCCTCGGGGCGCTCCTCGTCGGCTCGGAGTCTTCCTTCACCCAGCTGACGGGAGGCGATAAGGACCTCATCTACATCCTCGCGACGCAGATCGGCCAGGCCCTGGAGAACGCGCGCCTCTTCGAGGAGACGTGGCGCGCCCAGCAGGTGCTCGAGCAGAAGGTCCAGCAGCGCACGCGCGAGCTCACCGCCGCGCTCGAGGAGATCAATGCCATCAGCAAGCGCAAGTCCGACTTCATCTCGGCGGTCTCGCACGAGCTGCGCACGCCCCTGACGTCGATAAAAGGCTACGCCTCGATCGTCGCCGCCGGCAAGCTCGGCGAGCTGCCCCCCGCGGCCAAGGAACGCATCGAGAAGATCAACAAGCACTCGGACAACCTGACGAACCTCATCAACAATCTCCTGGACATCTCCCGCATCGAATCCGGCCGCGTGGAAATGAAGATGGAAAAGATCGACCTCGGCGTCCTCATCGGGGAGATCGCCGACATGCTCGCCCCGCCGATCAAGGAACGAGACCTCACGCTCGTCCTGCGCCTGCCCGAGAACCTCTCCGCGGCGGTCGGCGACAAGAACCAGATCGAGCGCGTCTTCATCAACCTCGTCGGTAACGCCATGAAGTTCACGCCCGTGGGCGGCAAGATCACGGTCGCGGCCGAAGACGCGGGGGAGCGCCTCGCCCTCTCGGTCAGCGACACCGGCATCGGCATCTCGGAGAAGGACCTCGACAAGATCTTCGAAGAGTTTTACCGCGTCGACAACGACGTCAACCAGAAGGTCAAGGGCACGGGCCTGGGCCTGGCGCTCGTCAAATATATCGTGGAGGCGCACAAGGGGAAGTTGACCGCCTCAAGCACCCTCGGTAAGGGCACGACCTTCGCGTTTACTTTATCCAAAGCGAACATCCTGTGATATACTTGGATTATTCAACCACGCCTTCATAAAAACAAGGAGGCCCCATGGCCGAAGCGCGCAAAAAGATTCTTGTCATTGACGACGAAGCGGACATCCGGGATATCGTGCGGATGTATCTCGGGGAGTCGGGCTACGACGTCATCGAGGCCTCCAACGGCCAGGAGGGGATCCTGCGCGCCCAGAACGACCGGCCGGACCTGATCGTCCTGGACATCATGATGCCCGGTATCAACGGCTTCGAGGTCGCCAAACACCTCAAGGACGACCCCAACACCAGCAACATCCCCATCCTCATCCTCTCGGTCCTGGCGCAGGACTCCCAGTACCGCCACGGCATCCTCGACTACGTCTCCAAGCCCTTCAAGCAGGACGAGCTGGTGACGAAGGTCAAGAAATTCTTCGACAAGGTGCGCGACAAGAACGCGCACTCCGTCCTGATCGTCGACGACGACCCCGACATCGTCGACGTCATCGCCTTGTGCCTGAAGGACAACAGGATCGTTTCGGAAAAGGCCTACAACGGCCCCGAGGCGCTGGAGAAGGCCAAGACCAAAAAGGTCCACCTGGTGCTCTTGGACATCAACATGCCCGGCATGAACGGCTTCGAGGTCATCAAGCACCTCAAGGCCGATCCCAAGACGTGCGAGCTGCCGATCATCGTCTTGACCGGCACGTACCTGTCCGAGTCGGACAAGAAACACGGTATCACCCTGGGCGTCTCCAAATACCTGACAAAGCCCTTCTCCGCCGACGAACTCGTCAAAGAGATCACCGCCGCCTTCCATGCCTAAAGCCCGCATCATCGTCATCGACGACGACCCGGATATCCGCGACGTCCTCGTGCTCACCCTGGCCGAGGAAGGCTACGACGTCCAAGAGGCCGAAAACGGCCAGCAGGGGCTGGAGCTCATCAAGAGCAAGGGCTTTAACCTCGTCATCGTCGACTACAAGATGCCCGTCATGGACGGCCCGACCCTGTGCGCCACGGTCAAGAAGGACATCCTCCTCGTCCACATCCCCATCATCATGTTGACCGGCAAGGGCGACGTGACCGACAAGGTCTCCGGTATCAACGCCGGCGCCGACGACTACATGGTCAAACCCTTCGAGCCCACGGAGCTCTTGGCGCGCATCAAGATGATCCTGCGGCGGACCGAGCGCGACCTCGACGCCAACCCGCTCACGCATCTTCCCGGCAACGTCTCCATCCTCAACGAGCTGCAGACCCGCATCGACGCCAAGGCGTCAATGGCCGTCGCCTACGCGGACCTCGACAAGTTCAAGGCCTACAACGACAGGTACGGCTTCGGGCACGGCGACGAGGTCATCCGTGAGACCGCGCGCCTCATCATCCGCACGGTCGGGGAGCTTGGCAACCCCGGCGACTTCATCGGCCACGTCGGCGGCGACGACTTCGTCTTCGTCACGACGCCGGACAAGATCGACGGCATCTGCGAGAAGATCGTCGCGGAGTTCGAGAAGGCGTCCCCCTCCTTTTACAACAAGGAGGACCAGGAGACGGGCTTCATCGTCGGCAAAGACCGCAAGGGGATCGAGCAGAAATTCGGGCTCCTGGGCATCTCCGTCTGCGTCGTGACCAACGAGAAGCGGCCGCTGGAGCACGTCGCCCAGATCAGCGAGATCGGCGCCGAACTTAAAGAGGCCGCCAAGGCCGCCGAGCGCTCCTGCTACGTCAAGGACAAGCGCCAGGGCGACCGCGACGCCGCCTAACCCCCCTCCCCCGCCAAACGCAAGCAGCCAGGCAACATCTCATCCCCCTACGAGCTTAGTTGAGACTCAAAGACCTGGTCTTTCTAGTGTCATTTTTTGGCACTAGAAAGACCAGGTCTGTTTTTGACAGTCGGGGGAGGTTAGAAACCCTGGAGGCCGTGCATCTCGAAGAGCTTCTTGTCGGCGACCCAGGGAAGGGCCATCTCGCGGGAGATCTTGCCGGTGTCGATGAGGCGCTTGAGCGATTTCTCCATGGTCATCATGCCCAGCTCCGCGCCGGTCTGGAGCTCGATGGGGATCTGGTGGGTCTTGCGGCCACGGATGTGCTGGCGGATGGCGGTCGTGGCCACCATCACCTCGCAGCCGAGGTAGCGGCGGGTGCCGTCCGCCGACGGCAGGAGGACCTGGGAGACGACCATCTCGAGGGTGTCGGCCAGCTGGATACGCACCTGTTCCTGCTGGTGCGAGGGAAAGACGTCGATGATGCGGTCGATGGTCTGGGCCGCGCCGCGGGTGTGGAGCGAGCTCAAGACCAGGTGGCCGGTCTCGGCCGCGGTTATGGCCATGGAGATCGTCTCCAGGTCCCTGAGCTCGCCGACGAGGATGACGTCCGGGTCCTCGCGGAGGGCGGCGCGCAGGGCGTCGGCAAACGACGGCGTGTGGACGCCGACCTCGCGCTGGTTGATGATGCACTTCTTGTGGACGTGGATGTATTCGATGGGGTCTTCGATGGTGATGATGTGGTCGCTACGCGACTCGTTGATCATGTCGATCAAGGAGGCGATCGTCGTAGACTTGCCGCTTCCCGTCACGCCCGTGACGAGGACCAGGCCCCGGCGCATCTGAGCGGCGCGGCCCACCACCTCGGGCACGCCCAGCGACTGCAGAGAGTGGATGATCCTCGGGATGAGCCGGAAGGCCGCGCACAGCCCGGTCCGGTCATAGTAGACGTTCAGGCGGAAACGGGCCAGCGTCCCGACCTCGACGGCGACATCCCTGTCCTGCCCCGGCACCAGGGCCACGTGGGCAGGCAGGATCTCCTTGATCATCGCCTCGATCATACCCTCCTCGAGCGCATCGTCGCCCACCTTGTCCAGCACGCCGTTGACGCGCATGATCGGCGGCAGCCCCGGGACAAGGTGCAGGTCCGACGCGTTTTTCGCGATGGCGCTCTTGAGCAGCGTCTTGATGTCCACAGACATGGCAGCGACTCCCCCCTAACGCGCTTTCCTTTCTTTAAACCGCCGGCTTCTCGGCAGAGAAGGTCTCCCGCGGCAGATGGATGCCGCGCGTGATCAGGTCGTCGTAAAACGTGGGCAGATGCCCGGTCGCCACAAAGTTGCCGATGACCTTTTTCGTCTCCGGATCGACCCCTTCCTGCCTGAAGCGAAAGACGTCCATGAACTTGATGTGCAACTCGTCGTCCATCCCGCAGACCTCCGTCACCTGCGTGACCTTGCGGGCGCCGTCGGACAGGCGCGCGGTCTGGATGACGACGTCGATGGCGGAGGCCGTCATCTCGCGGATGGCGCGGATGGGCAGCTCCACCCCGCTCATCAGGATCATCGAGTCCAGGCGCGTCAACACGTCGCGGGTGGAATTGGCGTGGATCGTCGTCAAGGACCCGTCGTGACCCGTGTTCATCGCCTGGAGCATGTCCAGCGCCTCGCCGCTGCGGCACTCGCCGATGACGATGCGGTCGGGCCGCATGCGCAGACAGTTGCGGAAGAGGTCGCGGATCGTCACCGCGCCCTTGCCTTCGATGTTGGGCGGCCGCGACTCCAGGCGCACCCAGTGATCCTGGGAGAGACGCAATTCGGCGGCGTCCTCGATCGTGACGATGCGTTCGGTGGTGGGGATGAACGCGGACAGGATGTTCAAGAAGGTAGTCTTGCCGGAGCCGGTGCCGCCGGAGACGATGATGTTCTTGCGCGCCACGACGCACGCCGCCAAAAAGTCGGCGATGGGCCGCGTCAGGCTGAGGAACCGCGAGACGAGGTCCTCGACGGTGAAGTGCTCGCGCGCGAACTTGCGGATGGTCAGCGTCGGGCCGGTCAGCGACAAGGGCGGGATGATGGCGTTGACGCGCGAGCCGTCGGGCAGGCGCGCGTCCACCATCGGCACCGATTCGTCGATGCGCCGGCCCAGCGGCGCGATGATGCGCTCGATGACGACCTTGACCTGATCGTCCGAGATGAACTTCTTGCTCGTCAACTCGATGCGCCCGTGGCGCTCGACGTAGACCGAATCCTTGTTGTTGACCATGATGTCGGTGATGTCCTCGTCCCTCAAGAGCTCTTCCAGCGGCCCCAGCCCCAGCGCCTCGTCGGCGACCTCCCTGACGAGCTTCTCGCGGACCTCCATCGACGACAAGAACGCGCCCGTCTCCTCCGTCAGGAGGTTGGCGATGATCTTCTCCGCCTTTTCGCGCAGCTCTTTCACCTTGCGCGGATTGTTGATAAGCTCCATGTCGAGACGCTTCAGGTCGAGCTCCTCGATCAGGCGCGCGTGGATGCGGCGCTTGAGCTTGATGATCTCGTCCTCCTGCTCCACGGGCTTGACCCACTTGACCTTGTCGGTCAGGCCCATCGCGTCCCAGAAGGAGCCCGCCGCCGGCATCTCCTCCCGGTGGACCGAGCGCAGGTCCTCGACCTCCTTGTGCTCGATGTAGAGGGAGGCGTTGCCGACGAGCTCCTTGGCGAATTTCCTGATGGCCGCGCTGACGCGGCTCGAGGGGTTGTCGACGACGACGGGCACGCCGCGGTTGAGCGCCAGGCCCACCACGCGGCCGTCCGAGGGGACGTTGGCGATGATCTCCAGGGGCAGGGCCAGCTTGACCTCCTGCCACGAGAGGCCGGACTTGCTCTCCGCGCGGTTCAGGACGAGCTTCACCATCTTGACGGGGAAGTGCAGCGACTGCAGGACGTCCAACCCCCAGCGCGTCTCGTAGACCGACAGGATGTCGGGCGTCACGACGAAGAGGATGAGGTTGGTGCGGTTGAAGATCTGGATGAGCGTGTCGGTGAAGGCGCGGCCCCCGTCGACGACGATGTAGTCGTAGTGGGCCGTCATCATGCCGATGACCTTGCCGATGCGTTCGCCGGTGATGTGCGGCGACTGCTTGGGCCGCGTGATGGCGGGCAAAAAGTCGATGCCGTACTTGGAGACGAAGGTGACGTAGTTCTTGATCGTGGCGGCCTGCTCGACCTTGTCGAGGATCGTCACGATGTCGAAGATCGAGTACTGCGGGGTGCAGTCGATCATGCGCGCCATGTCCTGGATGGCCTGCAGGTCCAGGTCGATGAGCGCGACCCCCTTGCCTTCCTGGGCGAGGGCGATGGCGAGGTTCACGGCCAGGAGGGTCTTGCCCACGCCGCCCTTGGTGCTGAAGATGGAGATGACGTTGCCGACACGAGGAGGGTTTTGCGTCATGGCAGAGCCCGCGTCAACTCAGTTGGTAATTGATGGGGACCTCTATCCAAATTTCTTTCAAGGTCAGGTTCTTGGGGAAAGCGGGGTACGGGGCCAACCGTTTCACCGTGAAGACCGCGGCCTTGTCCAGCAGCTGATGGCCCGACGATTCGTTCACCACGACGTTGACCATCTGCCCGCTCGACATCAGGTGCAGGCTCAGGACGACCGAACCGGAAAGGTTGGCCCGCCGCGCCTCCATCGGATACGCCACGTTCTTGAGGATCGTCTCCTGGACCAGGCGCACGTACCCGTCGGCCGGATTCTCGTCGCCGGGCAACCCCCTGCTTTGGGCCTCGGCCGAGGCGATATCCGACACCATGTCCCCGTAGCTGATGATCCTGGGGGTCAGGGACACGACCAGCTCCGTATCGCCGATCTGAAAATCCCTGGAACGGAAGAGCGCCCCGATGATCGGCAGGTTGCCCAGACCCGGGACGCGCTGAAGGTTATTGGCCTCCTCGTTGTCGATGAGGCCCGCGAGAAAGAGCGTCTCGTTGTTCTTCAGGTAGAGCTCCGAGGTCACCTGCCGCGTCCTGAACCCGGGCGTGGCCGTCGAGATGCTCGAGCCCGTCTGGACGGTCAGCGCGGTCGAGGTATCGATGGAGCGGATCTGGATGTCGAGCTCGCAGAAGATATCGCCGGACTCGCGGACCTCGGGCTTGATGCTGAACTTGATGCCGTACTCCTGGTATTCGACCGACGTCGTCGTGGTGCCGGAGGCGACGCTGACGTTCGACAGGATCGGCACCTCGCCGCCGACGAGGAACTTCGCCTCTTTGCCGCTCAAGGCCACGAGCTTGGGCCGGGCGAGGGTGCGCGCCAGGTTGTCCTGCTCCAGGACGTTCAAGACCGCCGTCAACGCGGTGCGGTCGAACTGGGACTGGCCGACCGCCTTGATGGCGTCGCCGATGTGGCGGTTGAGCGTGTGGCTGCTGGGTAGGGGGGTCTCGTTGAACGTGAGCGAGCTCGACCAGGTGACGCCGAGCTTGTCGATCGCGGTCTTGGAGATCTCCAGGACCTGCGCGTCTATCTGCACCAGCGGGCTGTCGTCCTCAAAGGTCACGAGGTTGATGATGCGGCCCTCGAAACTCTCGAGCAACTGCGTCGCCACCTCCTCCTTGCGCTCGGGCAGGCGGCCCAGCACGAAGACCTTGCGCTCCTTGTCGCCGACCTGAAAGCTAATACCGTAAAGGCCCGCCGTGGCGAAGAGGTCCTCCAGGCGCTGCTTCAGTTTGCCCAGGTCCTCCTCGAAGACGCGCACGACGATCTCGCGCTGGCCGAAGTCATCCCAGATCTGGAGGTTGGTCTCCCCGGCCGACTTGGCCGAGATCAAGAGCTCGTCCTTGCCGGCCCCGACGACATCCGCCACCCCGGGATCGCCGACGGCCACGCGTCTCGGGTTGGCGACCCGGATGACCTTCGATTCGCCGACGACGACATCCATCATGCGCGCGATATCGTAATCGTCAAAAAAGAACTCCGGGGACGCGGCGGGGGAGGCGAAGAAAACGGGGCAAACTGACAGGACGACGAGCAGGGCGCAGTGTAATAGGGACTTTCTCATGCGGGTTTTAACGGTTCAAGAGCATGTTGGACTTCTCGGTGCCCCGGTAGATCTCGACGGTCGGCGGCGGGGGCTCCGCTTTTTTCTCCTGCGTCTGCGGACGGCGCTGGGGCTGAGGTGCCTCCTTGGCGGTCATGAACTCCTCGCCCAGGTTGCTGAAGACATACTGCCACATGGCGTTGGCCTCGACCGGCGGGACCGGCTCGATGACGGTCTCAAGCGGCGGCCGCAGGACCAGCCGCAGACGCCCCTGGTCCAGGGCGTACGTCAAGAGCGCTATCTCCTTGGGCGTGAGCGCCAGCGTGACGATCAGGTTCGTCGATGGCTGGGCCGGCTGCTGGCCGCGCTGCGGCGGCGCCATCGAGGCGACACCCTCGATGCCCAGGATGAGGATGTTCTGAAAGAGGGTCACGCTCACGAGCTCGGTCACGGTCTTTCCGTCTATCTGCGCGTTGTACGGGAAGATGCCGACGACGTCCACATAATCGCCGGGCCGGACCTTGCCGCCCACGGCGGACAAGGGATCGATGGTGATCGCCATGGCACGCTTGCCCTGCGGGGTCCGCATGGCGAGGCTCGTGTCCTTGACGGTGATGGTCAGCTTTGAGGCCAGGACCTGCTCGCCCGGATAGATGTCGGCGATGACGCGCTTGCCCACGGCCAGGCTCTGGGAATTCAGGGCCTTGGGCTGGATGTACTTCATGGGGATGGACTCGAACTTGACCATCGCCTCATCGATGATGGTCCCGGCGGGGATCTGGGTGGATGCCACGAGGACGAAGCCCTTCTTTTCCTCCCTCACGTACCTCTTTTCAAGAGAGGCGATATACGTGCGCGCCCCGATGACCGCGAAGACCGCCAACAGGACGCCCAGGATGACGCTGATCTTCTTTTTATCCATGCGCCGGCCTCAAGGAAAGACAGCTCTGACCTTTAAGACAACAGACCTTCTTTGATCTCGATCGTGGCGTTGCGCCGCAGGCGATCGGTCAGGTCCTGGATGCGCTGCGCGCGCTTCTGCGCCAGCAGTGTTTCCTTGATATAGTCGTAATACGTGGCGTCCGCGCCGGGGATCTTCTCCGTCAACGCCGGCACCGCCCCGCCCTTCTTCTCTTCCACCTTGGTGATGTAGTAACCTTGCGGGCCGGAGAAGTATTGGCTGAACTGTCCCGGCTCCAAGGTCTGGACCATATTGTTGTACTTATCGAATTTGTCCTGGGGGTCATAGAACCCGAGGTCGCCGCCGTCGGCGGCGCTCGCGGCCCGCGACTTCTCTTTTGCCAGCGCCGCGAAGTCCTCGCCGCCCAAGAGGGCGATCATCACCTGCTTCGCGTCGGCCTCGGTGGACACGACGATCTCACGGACGCTTGCCTGCGTCGGCATCGCCAGCTGGCTCTTGTACTGGTTATAATAGGACTCGACCTCGGCGGGCTCGACGTTGATGCCGCGCGTCTCATCGAGGATCAGTTCGCGCGCCATGGCGCCCTTCCTGAACTCCTCCACCGCCTCGCGCACGTCCCTCTTCTTGTCGATCCCGCGCGCCAGGGCCTCCTGGTAGATAAGCTCCTGCAGGATGAGGTCGTTCAGGTAGGCCTTCTTGTCTTCCAGCGTCTCGATCTTGACGTCCAGGGCCTCAAGGTTCTTTATCTTCTCATCAAAGCTCTCGAGGGTGATCGTGTCGTCGTTGATGGTCGCCAGCGGCGTGCCCTTCGGGGCCGGGGCCCCACGCCCCGCCGGGGAGGCGCCGGGCGACGGTGCGATCTGCAGCATCTTCTTTATTTCGTCACATCCCGTCAACGCCGACAGACTGATGACAAGGCAAAAAATAACAAAAATGCCCGCGCGCCCTCTCATGGAATACCTCCTTTACCCGCTCTTGCTGTCCCGCTTAAGGAATAACATCCTTATAACGAGATGCCGGACCTTGTTCCGCCACCGGCCCGTTGGAAAGGCCCGGTATCGAACAGGGTCCTTCGCATTGTCGTCCCCTCGTGCGAACGCTTTGAATTCTATTGCTATTTATAACACAGAAAAATTCTTAAAGCAATATATTTGCGTGGGTTTCGTGAAAAGGGCCGGGCCACCCCGCGCCCATAAAAATGAGACTAAATGAGTCTGGCTCATTGAGTCTCATTTTTATGGTATGGCAGCTGGCGCCCGGGGAACTCGTGGCTAACTGGTAGCGCTAACGGGATTCGAACCCGTGTCTTCAGCTTGAGAAGCTGACGTCCTGGACCAGGCTAGACGATAGCGCCGCAAGGCCGGTAATCCAGCCTTTGATCTTGACTAAAAGACAGGTATCCGAGATCCGGATGCTGCACGTGCCGTGGACAAAAGGCGTTTCCATCTTGCCCTGACTCGTCGGGCTAATCCTCATATAGGGTTTGGAGAGCTGCGAGAGCGGAACCCCGGTGACGCGAGACCAAAAAGACTGCGACTCCTGAATCCTTCCGGCATCATAAGCTTGTATCCTGACGCGGAATTTTTTCTCCGGGACTCGGCAGATTTCCCGGAACCATCGCATCATCAAGACTATCATCTGCGGTTCGGAATTCGCAAAGCATGCCGTTCTCCAGCCCGACCGCTTATAGCCCTCCGCCCAGTACAGCGCGATGCCGATCAATTTAAGCTCTTGATCCGATATCTCCCGAATCTCCCCGGCGGCGGCGCCGGCGAGGCGCCGTTTCTTTTCTCGTGAGTTACGCTTGCGCCTTTCGTTAAGCTCGACGAATTTTTTGATGACGGCGGCGTTCTTATTCTCTATGCGCGTCCTCTGCTCGAGCTCCAAGACCACATCCCTAAGCCAAAGGCTCAGGCTTCCCTTTGAGACAGGCAAATCTTTCAGTATCTCGCTATAGGTCTTGCCCGCCTTGCGTAATTCAATAGCTCTCTTTTTCTTAAGCGTCTTCATGGAGCCCCGCGGGCATGTCCGCGGTCCCTTTTTTGTCGCCCTTCGGGCGACATCCTGTGCCTAGACCCCCGCCTATGGGCGGGGTGCGCTGCAGGATCGAATGAAACAAGGGGATCCCTGCTGGGCGAGGCTCTCGCCGGCAGGAGCCTGCCTGCCGGCGAGGGCTTCACTCTTCCTCTTTGGCGACGAGCTTGGCGACCGAGGTGACGTGGTCGGACTTTTCCAGGGACATCAGGCGCACGCCCTGGGCGTTGCGGCCCGTCTCGCGGATCTGCTTGACCGAGCAGCGGACCATCATGCCGTTCTGCGTGATGGCCATGAGCTCGTCGTCGGGCATGACGCAGTTGAGGCCGATGGCGTCGCCGTTCTTGTCCGTCACCTTGACGTTGATGATACCCTTGCCGCCGCGCGACTGGGTGCGGTAGGCGTCCAGGTCCGTGCGCTTGGCAAAGCCCCGTGCGGTCACGGTCAGGATCGTGGCGCCGGTCTTGGCCAGTTGCGCCGAGACGATCTCCATGCCGACGACCTCGTCCTTCTTCCCGAGCGACACCCCGCGCACGCCCTTGGCCTGGCGGCCCATGTCGCGGATGAGCTTCTCGGGGAAACGGATCGCCTTGCCGTGACGCATGGCCAGGAGGACGTCCTGGCTGCCGTCCGAGATCTTGGCGGACATCACGGCGTCGTCCTTATCGAGGCCCATGGCCACGATGCCCCCCCTGCGCGGGTTGGCAAAGGCCGCCAGCACCGTCTTCTTGATGATGCCGCCGCGCGTGCACATGATGATGGACTTGTCGTCCGAAAACTCCTTCACCGGCAGGACCGCCGCCACCTTTTCCTTGGCGCTCAACTGCAATAAATTCACGATGGCCTTGCCCTTGGACTGACGGCTCGCCTGTGGGATCTCGTAGACCTTGATCCAGTACACGCGGCCCTGGTCCGTGAAGACCAAGAGGTAATCCTTCGTGGACGCGATGAAGAGGTGCTCGACGAAGTCTTCTTCGCGCGTCTCCATGGCGGCGATGCCCTTGCCGCCGCGCTTCTGCTTGCGGTACGAGCTGATCGCCAGGCGCTTGATGTAGCCCGCATGCGAGACCGTGATGACCATGTCTTCTTCGGCGATCAGGTCTTCGAGCTCGATGTCTTCCACCTCGCCGATGATCTCCGTGCGGCGTTCGTCGCCGTACCTCTTCTTGAGCGCGCCCATCTCGTCCTTGATGAGCTCTTCGACGAGCTTCTCCGAGGCCAGGATCGCGCGGAAGCGCTCGATCTGCTTCAAGAGCTCCAGATACTCCTTTTCGATCTTGTCGCGCTCCAGGGCCGTCAGGCGCTGCAGCTGCATCTCGAGGATCGCCTGCGCCTGGACGTCGGAGAGATCGAACCTCTTCATCAGCGCCTTCTTGGCCTCGGGGGTGCTCTTGGAGGCGCGGATGGTGCGGATGATCTGCTCGATATGCTTCAGCGCGATCTTGAGGCCTTCTAAAATATGCGCGCGGCGCAGGGCCCGGTCGAGCTCGAACTGCGTGCGGCGCCTGATGATCGTCTTGCGATGGTCGACATAGCAGCGCATCATCTGTTTGAGGTTCAAGACGCGCGGCCGGCCGTCGACGAGGGCCAGGGAGATGATCCCGAAGGTCGTCTCCATCTGGGTGTGCTTGTAGAGCCAGTTCAGGATGATCTGCGGTTCGGCGTCGCGCTTGAGCTCGATCAGGACGCGCATCCCGTCCTTGTCGGACTCGTCGCGGATATCGCTGATCCCCTCGACCTTCTTGTCCTGCACGAACCCCGCGATCGCCTCGATAAGCGAGGCCTTGTTCACCTGGTACGGGATCTCCGTGATGATGATGTTGTCCTTGCCGCTCTTGACGCGCTCGATGGATGCCTTGGCGCGCACGGTCAGCTTGCCCTTGCCCGTCTGGTAGGCCTCCTTGATCCCCTCGCGGCCGCAGATGATGCCGCCCGTCGGGAAGTCCGGCCCCCTGACGAACTTCATCAGCTCCTTGACCTCGGCGTCGGGGTGGTCGACGAGATACGTGATGCCGTCGATGACCTCGGCGAGGTTGTGCGACGGGATGTTCGTGGCCATGCCGACCGCGATGCCGCTCGACCCGTTGACGAGCATGTTCGGCAGGGTCGAGGGCAGCAGGACCGGCTCTTCGAGCGACGCATCGAAGTTCGGCGCAAAATCCACCGTTCTTTTTTCGATATCCCCGAGCATCGCGTCGGCGATGGCGGCCAGCCGCGCCTCGGTGTAGCGCATGGCCGCCGGCGCGTCGCCGTCGACCGAGCCGAAGTTCCCCTGGCCGTCGACAAGAGGATAGCGCAGCGAGAAGTCCTGCACCAGGCGCACGAGCGTGTCATAGACCGCCGCGTCGCCGTGGGGGTGGTACTTACCGAGCACCTCGCCGACGATGCGCGCCGACTTCTTGAAGGGCTTGGTGTGGTCGAGGTTGAGCTCGTGCATCGCGTAGAGGATGCGCCGGTGCACGGGCTTGAGCCCGTCGCGCGCGTCGGGCAGCGCCCGGCCCACGATGACGCTCATCGCGTACGAGAGATACGACTCCTTCATCTCCTCTTCGATGTTTCTGGGGACTACCTTCTCGTTCTGCGCGTACATATTCTCCTCAACGTGAGACGAAGGGGGCCCTGTCTTTGCGTCCGGCTTAGTCTGACGGCGCTGTCTCTTTTTTGAGCCGGGTCAGCTGTTCGTAGCTCGTGTACCAGACCGCGAGCCACAGCGGCGAAAAGAACACCAACAATGCCAGCACAAGGGGATCGACCCAGGAAAGAAGCATGCGTTCCCCGCCCAGGCGGATCAGCCCGAGGCACGCACCCGTCACGATCGCGCCGCACCCCAACACAAAAAGGGCCAAGGCCGACAGGTAGCCGAACATGTGGCCGCGGATGCGCCGGCGGCTCTCGCGAAACGCCGCGAAGGGGCCCTTGGCCTCACAGGCCCCGACGAGCGGCCCAAGCGAAAAGTAAAACCCGTACCAGCCCGTCGCGATGATAAAAATGACGGCGGCCAGATGCGTGCCCACAAAAGCGGCCAGGTTCGTCTGGTCCAGGATGTAGAGCTTCCTGCCGGCCTCGATCAACACCGCAGCCAAAGAGAGGGCGAAGAGGGCCAGCGCCAACAGCATCAACACGCTCGCCACGTAGCGCCCCCACATCCGCCGGGCCGCAACGAAGGTCTCGCTAAAAATCGGCCGCGGCCCCCGCAGGTAACCGCGCAAATGATTGACGACAAGAAGGGTCACGAAGCCGTTCGCCGCGATCCCGAGCAATATCAGCGCCAGCAGGCCGCCCGACGCGGCAAGCGGCGTCGCTTCCGGCCAAAATAAAAGGGAAAGATTTGCCGCCCCGCGCAGCAACTGGGAAAAAAGGAGAGACATGCTCGAGAGGGCCACAAAGACGACCAGATGACGCGCCCACACCGACAAAGAAAGCCGCCATACCGCCCTGACGTCGAATCCCTTCGTGTTTTCGCTCATCGCTGCCTCCCTTTGGGGCTTAAATATCCAGGTTGCGGACCAGGTGGGCGTTCTTTTCGATGAATTCGCGGCGCGGGTTCACCTGATCGCCCATCAGCACCGTGAAGATCTCATCCGCCTCGACCGCGTCTTCCAGGACCACCTTTAATATCGTGCGGTGTTCGGGGTCCATGGTCGTCTCCCAGAGCTGGTGGGGGTTCATCTCACCAAGACCCTTATATCTCTGGATGGTCATGCCGTTCTGCGCCAGGGCCTTCACGTGCTCGAGCACCTTGTAGAGGGCGAAGAACTCCACGTCCTCATCATCGACCAGCCGGAACCGGGCCTTCATCTTCTTGTCTCCGTCGGCCTTCTTCGACTTTCTCTTCGTCTGAGCGACCGGCTCCGGGTCAAAGTAGTGCTCGATGGGGACGCCGAGCTTCTCGATGCGGCTGATATGCCCCTCCATCTCCTCGGTATCGAAGATCTCGGTGTGTTCCAGGCTTTCTTTCTCGCCTTTGACCGAATTCGCGAGCCTTGCAAGTTCGGCATCAGAATACAAAAAGTGGGCAACTCCCTCCACTTTTGCCACATAAATAGGCAATTTTTTGGTCTTTTTATGTCTATTTTCTACCAATTTCTTAAAATTCACTCCCTTTTTGTCCAAAAGGCGAGAAAACCACTCTAATTGGACTAAGGCCTCTAAAAGGTCCTTAAATTGTGGATCGTTGAGGGTCTTCTTGCCTGATAAAATCATGAACTTATACCCCTCGCGGCCCACGTCCAGCATCAACCGGCTCATCTGCTCTTCGGTCTGGATGTACTCCTCGCGCGGCCCCCTCTTGACCTTGTAGAGCGGCGGCTGGGCAATATACACGTACCCGCCCTCGATGAGCTTGGGCAGCTGACGGAGGAACAGGGTCAACAGCAGCGTCCGGATGTGCGAGCCGTCCACGTCCGCATCGCACATGATGACGACCTTGTGGTAACGCAGCTTTTCGATGTTGAACTCCTCGCCCACGCCCGTGCCCAGGGCCGTGATGATGGTGCGGATCTCGTCGTTGTTCAGGATCTTGTCCAGCCGCGACTTCTCGACGTTGAGGATCTTGCCCTTGATCGGCAGGATGGCCTGGAACCGCCGGTCGCGACCTTGCTTGGCGCTGTTATGCACAAAAATGCCGCTGGCCAAGGCAAAGTTGTGCGTGCCCGGGACCTCGAGGTCGTAGACGTCCATCCGTTCTGAAACTTTGTCAATGCGCCGGATCTTATGATTAAAGTTTTTTACGGCCTCCAGCAACGCTTCCTCATCGCCGCCAAAGAAGCCCGTCGTCAACGTATCCCGCCGCACGAGATTATTATTTTTCCTGGGCAGGGCGACCCTTTCTTTGTCGGTGATCCGGCCGCTCTTTTCGGAGAATTTTTTCCGGAAAGGCATGAGGCTCATGCGGGGCTTCAGGTCTTTGGCCTGGATAAACGAGCTGTCGCGCAGCATGAATCTATGCTCAGGGGTGCAGGTGATTCCTTCGCCGTTATCCAAGACCACTTTGATGACCCCTGTGTCCTTTTTCGTCACGCGGGGCGAAAGGATCTCTTCTATCCCGATCTCGCCATCTTCCTTGATGGTATAACAATAGTTGGCCTTGCCGTTTTTATATTCAGAAACCAGTTCTTTAAAACTGAGGTGCCGGCCGTCGGCCAAGGCCACCTTTGTCTCCCCGGAAAAACAACCGCCGGCGGAATCGCCTTCCACGATGAAGATCTCCGCCATCGACGCGTCGGATTCCGAGCAGTCCGCCAGCTTGCCCGGCAACGAGAGCCCGTCAAGCGCGCCCTTGCGCCGCGTGAGCTCGCGGGCCTTGCGCGCGGCCTCGCGGGCGCGGGCCGCGAGGACCGCCTTCTCCACGATCTTGTTGGCGACCGGCGGGTTCTCCTCGAAGAAGCGCGACAGGAACTCAAAGGTCTGCGAGGCCAGGAACCCCTCGGCCTCGGAGTTGCCCAGCTTCGTCTTGGTCTGGCCCTCGAACTGCGGGTTGGGGATCTTGAGGCTGATGACCGCGGTCAGCCCCTCGCGCACGTCGTCGCCGGAAATAGAGGCGCTGGAGTCCTTCAGGAGGTTCTTGCCTTTGACGTACTGGTTGATGGCGCGCGTGAGGGCCGACTTGAAGCCGCTCAGGTGCGTGCCGCCCTCGATGGTGTTGATGTTATTGACGTAGGTGAAGATGCTCTCGGCATAGCCGTCGTTGTACTGCAGGCCCATCTCGACGACCATGTCCTCGGCCGACTTCTCGCACGCAAGGACTTTCTTGTGCAGGGGGTTCTTGTTGCGGTTGAGGTGCTCGACGAACTGGACGATGCCGCCGTTAAAACAAAACTCGGTCTCTTTGTCCTTGTCCGGCCGCTCGTCCACCAGCCGGATGCACAGGCCCTTGTTGAGGAACGCCAGCTCGCGCATCCTGTTGGCGAGCGTGTCGTAGGACGTCTCGATGGACTTGAAGATCTGCTTGTCCGGCTTGAAGGTCACCTTGGTGCCCGTGGTCTTGACCTTGCCGATGACGGCGAGCCTGGAAGCGGTCTTGCCGCGCTCATAGCGCTGGTGGTAGACCTTGCCGTCGCGCCTGATCTCGACCTCGAGCCACTCGGAGAGGGCGTTCACCACGCTCACGCCCACGCCGTGCAGGCCGCCCGAGACCTTGTACACGCGGTGGTCGAACTTACCGCCCGCGTGCAGGGTCGTCAGGACGACCTCGACGGCGGGCTTCTTCTCCGTCGCGTGGATGTCCACGGGGATGCCGCGGCCGTCGTCGATGACGCTGACGCTCTGGTTCGGGTGCAGGATGACCGAGATGGTCTTGCAGAAACCGGCCAGCGCCTCGTCCACCGAGTTGTCGACGACCTCGTACACGAGATGGTGCAGCCCGCGGCCCGTCGTGTCGCCGATGTACATGGCGGGGCGCATGCGCACCGCCTCGGTCCCCTCGAGGACCTGGATGGTCCTGGCGTCATAGGACTTGCCGTCCGCCGTCTTCATGCCGGTGCCCTGTTTCAGCTCTTGCGGTTCTTCTTGACCGGGCCCAGGCGCAGCTTGAGGCTTAGGGGCCCTGTCTTTGCCGCCAGCTTTCTTTCCAGGGATTCTTTTTTTAGGGTCAGTGCGTGCAGCCATGCTGAGCTTTCTACATTAATATGGATCCTGTCTTTTGTCAAATAAACGATCTCGGTGTGGCCCGCCGCCTTCTCCCCCGCCGCCTCCCGCCAGGCGCGGCGGACGATGTCGGCGCGGCCCTGCTCCTGTTTTTTCAAAAGGTCCGCCCAGACCTCCTTGACGAGACCCTTGAGTTCGTCGGTCACCGGGGGAACCCCTTGAGTTCGCCGGCCATGGATGGGCAGGGCCCCTTGGATCCACCGGTCATCAGCCGAGCCTCATGGGTTGGACGACGTAAACATACTCCTCGGAGCGCACGACCCCGGGCTTGTCCGCGTCATAAAGCTCGAGGGTGAAGTTCTCTTCCGGCCAGGGCCGCAACATGTCCAGGAAGTATGTCGGGTTGAACCCGATGAGCATCTCCTTGCCGCCATAATCGAGGGGTATCTCTTCCTTGAACTCGCCGATGTCCGGTGTCGTCTTTGAAATGACGAGTTTGTTTTTGAACAGCTCCAACTTGACGGCCTGGAAGTCCGGCGTGGTCAACAGGTTCGCGCGCCGCAGGCCCAGCACGAAGGCCTCTTTCCCAAGAAGCACCCTGGTCTGCGAGACCGGCGGGATGACGCGTTGATAATCCGGGAACTCCCCTTCGATCAAGCGCGAGATCAGCGTGATGCCGTCCATCTCAAAAAAGACCTGGTTGGGCCCCACCCCCACCGTGACCTCGCCGTCTTCCTGGAGGTTCCTCAAGAGCTCCTGGATGGCCTTGTGGGGGATGATGATCTTGAACTCTTTTGGGGCTTTGAGGTCCAGTTTTTTCTCGACGACCGCAAGGCGGCGGCCGTCCGTGCCGACGAACTTGACGATGCTGGAGCCCCCCTCGTTCTTGAGCTCAAACAAGAGGCCGTTCAGGACATACCGGGTCTCTTCGTGCGAGATGGCGAAGGCGGTCATCTGGAGCATTTGTTTTAACGCCGCTTGCCCGAAGGTCACCTCGTTTTTTTCCTTGAAATCGGGCAGCTTCGGGAATTCCTCCTTGGGCAGCCCCATCAACTTGAATTCACAGTTTTCCAACTGGATATCCACGATGTTGTTTTTGCGCGTGGACAGGGCCACGACGCCCGTCGGGAGTTCTTTGATGATGTCGCTCAGGCGCTTGGTGGAGATCGTGATGGCCCCCGGGTCCACCACCTCCGCATTTAATAATAAAGAAATACCTATGTCCAGATCGGTCGTGGTCAGGCGGATGCGGTTTTTTGTCGTCTCAAGGAGGATGTTGGATAAGATGGGTAAGACGCTGCGCGTCGTGATGACGTTGCCTACAACCTGAATGCCTCGTAATAAATCACCCTTATCGATCTTGATCTTCATCCACAACCCCCGCTGCTAAAAAATATTGATTAATTAAAACCGTATTAGTCGTAGTTGTCTTGACTTTGTTAAGAACCCTGCAACCCCAATAAGATCAAGACGCTGACAATTCACAACCTGTGGAAGATTTGTTCACGACCGATTAGGGACCCCGGAAGAACCCAAAGAGCTTGTCCACGTCGTTTTGGACGCGCGGGTTTGTCTTGATCTCCCTTTTGATTTTATTAACGGCATACAAGACCGTCGTGTGGTCTTTGCCGCCGAACCCCGAACCGATCTCGGGCAGCGACAATTGTGTCAACTCGCGCGCGATGAACATGGCCACCTGGCGGGGCAAGACGACGTTCTTGACGCGGCGCCGGCTCTTAAGGTCGTCGGGCGGGATGTGGTAATATTCCGCAACGATGCGCAGGACGTCCTCCAGGGAGACCTGGCGCGCGCTCTCCTTGAGGAGGTCTTTTAAGACCGTCTTGACCGAGTCGGCGGTGATCGGGCTTTCTTCGAGGAGCGAATACGCGATGACGCGTATCAGCGCCCCCTCCAACTCGCGGACGTTCGTCCTGATCGTCTCCGCGATGAAGTGGAGGGCCTCGTCGGGAAAATCGACCGATTCGCTCTCGATCTTCTTTTTGAGGATGGCGACGCGCGTCTCCAAGTCCGGCGGCTGGATGTCCGCGACCAGGCCCCAGCCGAAGCGCGAGACCAGGCGCTCCTCCAGGCGCTGGATCTCCTTCGGCGGCCGGTCGGAGGAGATGATGATCTGTTTGTGGCTGTCGTAAAGCGCGTTGAAGGTGTGGAAGAACTCTTCCTGCGTCGCCTCTTTGCCCGCGATGAAGTGGATGTCGTCGATCAGGAGGACGTCCACGAAGCGGAACTTTTCGCGGAAGGCCTTGGTCGAGCGGTCGCGGATGGCGTTGATGAGGTCGTTGGTGAAGCGCTCGGAGGTCGTGTAGAAAAAACGCTGGCCCGGGTGGGTGGCGCGGATGCGGTGGCAGATCGCCTGCATGAGGTGGGTCTTGCCCAGGCCCACCTTGCCGTAGATGAACAGCGGGTTGTAGGCCTTGGCCGGCGACTCGGCGATGGAGACGCACGCCGCGTGCGTGAAGCGGTTCGAGGGCCCGACGACAAACCCCTCAAAGGTGTACTTGGGGTTGAGAAAGGCCTCTTCCCCTGCCGCCGGCGCGCCCGGCGCCTTAGGTGCTGCGGCCGCCGTTACCGGACGGCTGGTCGGACTCCCCGCCGTGAGGCCGGGGTTGATGAGGTAGTCCAGGTTTTTTATCGACGAGGAATTTGTCAAGAGGTCGCGGATGGCAAGCTCGTAGTGCTGGGCGATCCAGTCTTTATGGAAGCCGCTGGGGACCTCGAGGACCAGCGTCTGCGTGGTCTCCTCGATGCGCGCCCTGATCGGCTTGAGCCACGCCTCGAAGGCGGCGTCGCCGATGCGCTGGCGCATGGTCTCACAGATCTCGGGCCAGGCCCCGGAGAGGGTCGTCATAACGTCTCACAAGCGGGCAACGACTTATCCACACGACTCACAGGTTATCCACAGGTTCCCTGTACGGCGTCACATTATAATGGCTCGCCAAAAAGAATGCAAGAAAATATTTGATCCGCCGCAGCGCCCGGGCGCAAAATGGTCGTTGCGACGAAAGGAGCCCGCCGCGTTCGTTAGGGAGCCCGCCGCGTTTAGGGAGCCCGCCGCGTTTTTAAGAAGGCCCCCACCCTTCCCATTGTATTGTCTTTTTGGCAAAGACCCCTTTTGGGGCGTGCACACCTTTTGGACGGATAATCCCTTTGGGCAGCCGCGAGCGGCGAGCCCGCCGAGCCCGCCCTAGAGAGCAATCTATATCTGCCGCAAATGGTTATGTATTAAGAAAATTCTTGACACCCGGCGACCCTATGTTATAATCTTCAAACCATGAAAAAGAAATTAAAGACGCCCTCCACGATCGTCGGAAAGCGCCGTCACGGGTTTCGTCGTCGGATGAAGACCCGCGGCGGCCGCCGTATTTTGAAGGCCAGACGCCGAAAAGGCAGATACCGGCTCTCGGTGTAGGCGACATGGCCCGTTTCTTTGTGCGCCTCATCGTCCTATATCAGAAGGTCGCCCGCTCCCTCCTCCCGCGATGTTGCCGGTTTGAACCATCCTGTTCCGAGTACGTTAAGGGAGCCCTCGTGCGGCACGGCCTGTTCCGCGGCAGCCTGCTTGGCCTCAAGAGGATCCTCAAGTGTTCCGCCTGGCACCCAGGCGGCTACGACCCCGTCGAATAAAGCGAGATTATCTTATGGAAAAGAGATTCTTTATTGCTTTGGCCCTATCGTTCCTGGTGATTTCTGTCTACTCGGGCCTAAAGGGCAAGCAACATGTTGCAAATGAAGAGGTTGCAATAACTGAAGGAGACAGGGGGGGCTCCACCGCTTCGTCCTATTCCGACCGTCAGATCCCCCCTGACCAGCAATTCCCCTCCCATCAGCAGCTCTCCTCTGATCAGCAGCCCACAACCGATGAATCCGGAACTTCTTTATTCACAACAGGTTCAAAACGTTCCGCGCCAGTTTCCAGCACTTTTGAGGCGAGCGTTTTTGACGATGAAGCCCTGGAAACAGCCACCTTTGAGACGGACAAGCTTATTTTAACTCTCTCTAAGAGAGGCGGATACATAAAAACGATTGACCTAAAGGACCCTAGGGCACGCATGAGCTTTCGCGGGATCGGCGCGGTGCGCGGGTGGACGGATGCGCTGTTTGAAATGCGACGGTCAGCTGACGGGTTTGTGTTGGAATACAAGCCAGGCACCGGCGAAGAAGTCATCAAGAAGTTTTCGTTCGAGACCCCCCTCTCGCTTGCGCTCAAGGTCAGCATTAATGGCACAACTAATTTAAAATCAGATAATTACGATATTTTGTTTGGCGCTGTCGGAGTCAAAGACAAGAAGGACCCTATCGGCCCCCGCTATCTGGAGCTGGCTTATTACGGAAATGCCGTGGCTCGGCGGCCCCTTCTGGGGCTGCGTAAGCCGATTTTCGAAAGTGGTGACATGGGATGGGTGGGCCTGCGCGACAAGTATTTTTGTCAGGTCGTGGTGCCCGAAGATCCAGGCATCAATGGGTTTAAAGTGACCCCTGTCGGCGACTACCGGTTTGTGTGGACGACGTCGGATTCGCTCAATTCGGCGCAGGCGAGAATGTACTTTGGGCCCCAGGACGAGAAGGCGCTGAGGAAGTTTGAGGACGGAGCGAACCAGATCGTCAGCTACGGAAAGTTCGACATCATCGCCAAACCTCTTTTGTTGTTACTCAGGGGATTACAACGAGTTACAAAAAACTGGGGCCTGGCGATCGTCCTGATGACGATCATCGTTTACACCCTCCTCTCCCCCCTCTCTTTGAAAAGCATGAAGTCCATGCGACGGATGCAGGCCATGCAACCCCAGGTAGAGGCGCTGAAGGTGCGGTTCAAGGATAACCCGCAAAAGCTCAATGCCGAGACAATGGAGCTTTATCGCCGGGAGAAGGTCAACCCATTTGGCGGGTGTCTCCCTATTCTCATGCAGATTCCTGTATTCTTCTCTTTGTATCAGGTCCTAATGCGCTCTATTGAGCTCAAGGGCCGGGGATTTTTATGGATAAAGGATCTCTCTGAGCCGGACCGACTCTTTTCTTTTGGCACGGAGCTGCCGATCATAGGAAGCGAATTCAACCTTTTGCCAATCTTGATGGCAGCCTTGATGGTCCTGCAGCAAAAGATAACCACGAAGTCCTCTGTTGCGGCCTCTCCGGAAATGGCCCAACAGCAGAAGATCATGGGCACGATCATGCCAGTCGTCTTCGGCGTGCTCTTTTACCGGATATCGTCAGGCTTGGTACTGTACTGGTTCACCAACAGCCTCTTGAGCGTGGTATTCCAATGGAAGGTAAACAAGACCGTAAACGGCGGCAAGTAGAGTTCGAGTTCGACGGCCGGACCATCGAGGAGGCGCTCGAAAAGGCCCTCGTTGCCCTCAAGGTTGACCGCACAGAGCTCGATGTCAAGGTGCTCTCAGAAGAAGAGAGGGGGCTTTTTGGCATGGCCGGCGGCAAACCGGCCCGCATCCGCGTAAAGCTCAAGAAGAAATAATTTTACTTGCCTTTTCCCTTGTCTCTTTGATAAAATGCTGTTCATGGGAATGGTTATGCCGTACGATTTGTTATGCGATGAACAAAATTTCAGAAGGCCGAAAGTTCCACGCGCAACAAATTTTCTTAATTATTTGTAAATAAAAGAGTTATGCAAATTGTTCCAGAAACGAAATTTTGTTCTGAGAATCACCCACAGGTCAAAATTCTATATGGGCAAGGTAATCGCGGTCTGTAATCAAAAAGGCGGTACCGGCAAGACGACGACAGCGATAAATCTCGCCGTGTATCTGGCGCTCGAGGAGAGGAGGGTCCTTCTCGTCGACGCAGATCCTCAGGGCAACGCCACGAGCGGCCTGGGCGTCGACAAGAATGTCATCGAAAAGTCGCTCTACGATCTTCTGATATCCGACGAGGATATTGCCTCCCTGACACACAAGACCGCGATTGAAAATCTCGACCTCGTCGCCTCCAATATCGACCTCATCGGCGCCGAGATCGAGCTCGTCGATGTCGACGGCAGGGAGGGGCGCCTCAAAAAAGCGATCGCCTCCGCCCTGGACGATTACGACTATATTATCATCGACTGCCCCCCATCCCTCGGGTTAATAACCTTAAATGCTTTGGTTGCAACAGGTTGTGTCATTATCCCGGTCCAGTGCGAGTACTATGCGCTCGAAGGGCTGGGTCAGTTGACTAATACGATCAACCTCGTCAGGGATAGATTGAATCCGGCCCTGGAGATCGAGGGGGTCCTCTTGACAATGGCGGACTTCCGCACCAACCTGACCCAGGAGGTCATCAACGAGACGAGGAATTTTTTCGGCGCGCGCGTCTTTGATACGATCATCCCGCGCAGTATCCGGCTCTCCGAGGCCCCGGGCTTCGGCAAGCCGATCCACTTTTACGACAAGAGCTCCATCGGCGCCCAGAAGTACGCAGCGCTCGCGAAGGAAGTCTTGACGAGGTCGGAAGGGGCTGCCGCGCGGGGAGGGGCTGTCGTCCCAGAGGACGTTACCGCGCCAGGGGGAGCCTCTGCGCCGGGAGGAGCTGCAGCGGCAGGGGGAACCGGCACGTCGAGAGAGGCCGCTACGACAGAGCAATTTTCCGTGCCGGAGGAGGCTGCCGTGCCGGAGGAGGCTGCCGTGCCGGCGCCGCGCGTCGAGATACCGCAGGAGCCGGAGGAGCCGGTTGCGCCCTGCAACGAGGGCGACCAGGCTCCGGCGCGAGACTGAAAATCGGCGCGAGACTGAAGGACTGAGACACAGGGGCCAGGCCATAGCGTCTCAGAAACTGAGGCATCTCGGCCAGACCGGGACATCGCAGCCAGACTGCCGTGTCTCACCGCGCAGTATCTGAGCCGGTATTTTCTTGGATCGACAACCGGGGGATGGGGGACAGGGAGGGGCAGGCTATGGAAAAGAAGGCGCTGGGAAGAGGGTTATCAGCCCTGATATCATCGGGAAAGAGCGTCGAGCAGGTGCTCAGGAAAGAGATCCCCATCGAGCCGCGGCCGGCGGCCGCCTCGTTGCGCGCCGACGCCCCGACGGGCTCGGGCGTCGGTTACGTCGAGGTGGCGCGTCTGTCGCCGAACCGGTTTCAGCCGCGCAAGCAGATGGACGACGCGCAGCTCAAAGAGCTCGCCGAGTCCATAAAAGAGAAGGGGGTGCTCGCGCCCATCCTCGTGCGGCGTCGGCCCGACGGCAATTTCGAGACCATCGCCGGGGAGAGGCGCTTGCGCGCCGCGCAGCTCTTGAAGCTGGAGCGCGTCCCCGTCGTGGTGCGCGACGTCTCGGACCAGGAGGCGCTCGTCTTATCGATCATTGAAAACATCCAGCGCGAGGAGCTCAACCCCATCGAGGAGGCGCAGGCCTTCGGCCGGCTGATCAAGGATTTTTCCCTGACGCAGGAGGGGGTGGCGCGCGCGGTGAGCAAGGACCGCTCGACCATCGCCAACATGCTGCGGCTGCTCACCCTGCCGCAGGAGGTTCAGCGCGCCATCTCGGAGGGCCAGATGACCTTTGGCCACGGCAAGGCGCTTCTGAGCCTGGACAGCGTGCCGCAGCAGATCAGGCTGACGCGGATGGTATTATCTAACTCTTTGTCCGTCAGAGAGTTAGAGTCTCATATCGCACGCAGTAAGCCGCTCAAGGGCCCCGGCAGAAGGATTTCGAAGAGCAAGGACCCGCACGTCGTGGACCTGGAGAAGCGTCTGCAGCAGAGCCTGGGCACGCGCGTCAAGATCTTCGAGGGCAAGAAACGCGGCCGCATCCAGATCGAATATTTCTCGCCGCAGGACAGGGAACGGATTCTCTCGTTTCTGCTGCGAAAGGCCTAGTCTTTTTTGCAGAGCCGCTGGCGCGACGAATAAGGAGCGCCGGTCAGCGCAAGCCGCCAAAGGCACGCCGCCCCGTCCGGGCGAGATGAGTCGTTTAGCGCTCACCACCCGAGAAGGTGAGGCTCACCCGGTGCCGCGCCAAGCGGTCCCGCCCAACCTTGGGTGTCGAGAATATGGGAGGCAGGTATGGAGAAGAACGAAGCGACGCTGATCCTGATCAAGCCCGACGGGCTGAAGCGCTCGTTGACCGGCAACATCCTGACGCGCCTCTCCGAGACGAAGCTCGAGATCGTCGCGGCCAAGATGGTGCGCGTCACGCGGGAGCTCGCCACCGTGCACTACGCCCACCTGAAGGACAGGCCCTTTTTCGACGACGTCGTGCGCTACCTCATGGGTGAGTTCCACGACCGGCGCAAGGTCATGGCGCTCGTCTATTGGGGCCAGGGGGCGACCCAGAAGTGCCGGTCGCTCGCCGGGGCGACGAACCCCGAGGAGGCGGATTCTGTGTCGATCCGCGGCTCCTTCGGCCGCATCACGACGCGTGGCGTCTACGAGAACGTCATCCACGTTTCGGCGAACGCCGAGGACGCCGAGCGCGAGGTCAAGCTGTGGTTCGAGCCCGACGAGGTGATCGTCGACCTGTGGGAGACGAAGCGGGTCGTCGAGAGCAAGGAAAAGAGGACGTGGATATGATCATCGGCATGACGGGATTCGGACAGGCCGAGACACGGGCCGACGGCGAGCGGTTCGTCGTGACGCTCAAGACCGTGAACCACCGGTATTTTGATACGTCGTTTCATCTGCCTCTGGCGCTGGACCATCTGGAGGGGATGCTGCGCGGGATCGTGCAGCAGCGCATCCGGCGGGGCCGCGTCACCATCAACGTCTCCCACGTTAACGAGGCGGCCGACGAGGTGATCCTGAACGAAGAGCTCGTCGAGAAATACGTCAAGGCGCTCAAGCGCGTGCGCCGCAAGACCGGCCTGAAGGAGGGCATCGACCTCGCCGCCCTCGTGACACTGCCCGGCGTCCTGCGTCACCGCAAGCCCGAGCTCAAGATGACGGTGCGTGCGCGCGTGGCGAAGGCCGCCTTCAAGGAGGCGCTCGACAGGGTCCTCGCCATGCGCCGGCGGGAGGGCGCGGCCCTGGACAAGGACTTGAGGAAGCGCATCGGCATCATCGGCCGCCACATGGGCGTCGCCAAGAGGCGCGTGGAGAAGGTGCGCAACGAGATGAAGAAGAAGCTGCCGCCCGAGAACCTGGAGAGCGTCCTGCGCAGCACCGACGTGACCGAGGAGATCACGCGCATCGACTTCCACCTGAAGGGATTTTTAAAGCACCTCAGGGGCAGCGGGACGAAAGGCAAGGTCCTGGATTTCATCGGCCAGGAGCTGCAGCGCGAGATCAACACGCTCGGCGCCAAGGTGCAGGACAAGTTCGTGGCGCACGAGGTCGTTCTCATCAAGGACGAGATCGAGAAGATCCGCGAACAGGTGCAGAATGTCGAGTAAAAAGGCCGCGCACGCAAGGGGCAAGGCCGCGCACGCAAGGGGCAAGGCCGCGCACGCAAGGGGCAAGGCCGCGCCGCTGGTGTGGATCGTCTCGGGTCCATCGGGCTCCGGCAAGACGACGCTGTGCGAGGCCCTTTTGAAGGAGAAATTCTGGAGGGACCGGCTCCTCAGGTCCGTCTCCTACACGACGCGGCCGCTGCGAAAGGGCGAACGGGGCGGCCGGGACTACGTGCGGGTCACGCAAAAACGGTTTCTCGCCCTGAAGGCGCACGGCGGGCTCCTCGAGTCGGAGCGGATATTCGGCAGTTATTACGGCACGCCGCGCCAGGTGCTCGACGACGCGCGCCGGGCCGGCAAGGACGCGCTCCTGTGCATCGACGTCAAGGGCGCGCAGACGGTGCGCCGCCGCCTGAAGAAGCGGGCGGCCTCCATCTTCGTGGTGCCGCCGACGATCGAGATCCTGATGGACCGCCTGCGCCGGCGGTCCACCGAGGAGAAAAAAGAGATAGTCAGGCGCCTGAAGCGTGTTAGAATAGAGCTCTCTTACGCTCGCTTTTACGATTATGTCCTCGTCAACGGGGACTTCCGCGAGGCACTGAGGAACCTTAAATCCATACTGTTGGCCAAACGCTGCGAGGGGGTCTATGTACGTTCCTTTGGAAAAGCTGCTCGATAAGGCGGACAATAACATGTACAAGCTGGTCCACGTGGCGTCCGCGCGGGCGCTTCAGCTCGCGGACGGCGCGCCCCGGATCATCGAGGCGCCGCACGACACGAAGGTGACGACCATCGCGATGCTCGAGATCGCGCAGGGAAAGATCCGTCTGGCGCCCTCGCCCAAGGCACAGAAGGCCGAGAAGGTCGAGAAGGCGGAGAAAGAGGAAGCGTGAAGAAGCCGTCCTGTATCGTCGTCGGGGTCACCGGCGGCATCGCCGCGTATAAGATACCACGGTTGGCCGGCGCGCTGGCGGAGGCCGGCTGCGACGTGCGCGTGGTGATGACCGAGGAGGCCGCGCATTTTGTCAGCCCGCTCGTTCTCGAGAAGCTCTCCCGGAACCCGGTGTCCCGCGGGCTCTTTGAGGGGGTCGAGGCCCGGGACGTGGAGCACGTGGCGCTCGCCGACCGGGCCGACGCCGTCGTGATCGCGCCGGCGACCGCCAACGTCATCGGCAAGCTCGCCAACGGCATCTGCGACGATCTGCTGACGTGCGTCGTGACCGCGACGCGCGCGCCGGTCCTGCTCGCGCCGGCGATGAACGACGCGATGTGGGCCAACAAGGCCGTCCAGGCGAACGTCGAGCGCCTGAAGAAGTGGGGCTACCGGTTCATCGGCCCCGAGCGGGGCCGGTTGGCGAGCGGCCGGCAGGGTCTGGGCCGCATGGCCGACGTCGACGCGATCGCGCGCGCGGCGTTGAAGTGTGCGCACCGGTAGCCGGTATCAGTGGCCGATAGTGGCCTCGCGGGCGCGTCGTATCGCACAAAAAATTTGGCGCGATGGCCGAGAAGCTAGGCAGCGGTCTGCAAAACCGTCTACACCGGTGCGATTCCGGTTCGCGCCTCTGATTTTTTTGCGCCGGGGGGGTTGCCCCGCTGGTACACGTTAGACTTTGTTGGGCTCGACGCTGACATCGTCAGTTTCAGATTCGGGATTTGCCGGGATGTCGGAACTGGAAGACGATACGGATTTAAAATCCGTTGCTCGTAAGGGCGTGAGGGTTCGAGTCCCTCTCCCGGCATAGTGACTTTGGCCCTTCGGCTCCCCCGCCTCCGGTGGGGTCGCTCAGGATGTCGTGCCCTGGGCGAAAAGGAAGGTGTTGCGGGCATGCCCGCGGGACTCCATAATTTTGGTTTTTCAGGGCGCGTAGCTCAGTTGGTTAGAGTATCTCCTTGACATGGAGGGGGTCACAGGTTCGAGTCCTGTCGCGCCCACCAGTATTCAGGACGAGAACCTCAAGGGGCGTGGGGAGATCGTCCCCACGATCTTGGGGTGACAGCGAGTTCGCCGGCGAAAGCCGGCGACGAGCGCCAGAGGGGCGATGGTTCGACAAGCTCACCATGCTTCGAACCATCCTGAGAGAAGTCGAAGGAAGCCCCTATGGGGAGCGAGCCGCCGCAGGCGGAGAGCGACAGGTTGGAGTCCTGTCGCGCCCATGATTTTATGCGGATCGAGGCCCTGTCTTGTGGTCTGTTTACATTCTTAGATGCGGCGACGGTTCTTTGTACACGGGCATCACCAAGGACGTCGCGCGCCGCGTCGCGGCGCACAACGCCGGCCGCGCCTCGAAGTGCACGCGCAGCCGCCGGCCCGTCACGCTCGTCTACACCGAGCGGTTCCGGAGCCGGTCCCGCGCCGCCCGGCGCGAGGCGCGGATCAAGAAGCTGCCGGCCGCCGCCAAGCGGCACCTCGTGAAACCGGAAGGTCCGTGAGACCGGAAGGCCAGACCTTTCTGTCTCAGGTCTGAGCACGGAATATGAGACAAAAGGCCAGACCTTTGGTCTCACCTTTTTGGGGTCGTCATTTATGGAGCTGGAGACACTAAGGCATTCTTGTTCGCACGTGATGGCGCACGCCGTCAAGGCCCTGTGGCCGGAGACGAAGCTCGGCATCGGGCCGGCGATCGAAGACGGGTTCTACTACGATTTTGACAAGGCCGAGCCCTTCGCGCCCGAGGACCTCGCGCGCATCGAGGCCAAAATGGCCGAGATCGTCAAGGCCGACCTGCCGTTCGTGCGCCAGGAGTTGAGCAAGAAAGACGCGGTCGCGCTCTTTGAGAAGAGGGACGAGACGTACAAGCTCGAGCTCCTCGGGGGGATCCCGGGGGAGACCGTCTCCATCTACAAGACAGGGGAGGGGTTCCTCGACCTGTGCCGCGGGCCGCACGTGGCCTCGACGGGCCAGGTCAAGGCGTTCAAGCTCTTGTCCATCGCCGGCGCGTACTGGCACGGCATCGAGACCAACCCGATGCTCCAGCGCATCTACGGCACGGCCTTCGCCAACAAGGCGGACCTGGAGGAATATCTCAGGCTCCTGGAAGAGGCGAAGAAGCGCGACCACCGCAAGCTCGGCAGGGAGCTCGAGCTCTTTGATATCTACCACGAGGAGGCCGGGGCCGGGCTCGTCTTTTATCTCCCAAAGGGGGCGCTTTTGCGTCACATCCTGGAGACGTACGAAAAAGAGGAGCACCTCAGGCGCGGGTACCAGATGGTCGTCACCCCGCACCTCTTGAAGGGCGACCTCTGGCAGCGCTCCGGCCACATGGATTATTACCGCGAGAACATGTACGTCCTGGAGGTCGACGACAAGGAGTACGCGGTCAAGCCCATGAACTGCCCGGGGCACATGCTGATCTACAAGTCCAAGACGCGCAGTTACCGCGACCTGCCGCTGCGGCTCTTTGAGCTGGGCACCGTCTACCGCCACGAGAAGAGCGGCGTCCTCCACGGCCTCCTGCGCGTGCGCAGTTTCACCCAGGACGACGCGCACATCTTCTGCACCACGGACCAGATGAAGCCCGAGATCAAGGGCGTCCTCGACTTCGTCTTTGACGCGATGGCGCTCTTCGGTTTCAAGGACCTCAAGATCGAGGTCAGCACGCGGCCCTTGAAGTCCATCGGCACCGACGGGGACTGGGACCGAGCGACCGCGGCCCTCCGGGAGTCGCTCGACGAAAAAAAACTGCCCTATGTCCTCAACGTGGGCGAGGGCGCGTTTTACGGCCCCAAGATCGACATCAAGCTGAAGGACGCCATCGGCCGTTACTGGCAGTGCGCGACGATCCAGTGCGACTTCGCGCTGCCCGACAAGTTCGACCTGACGTACGTCATGCCCGACGGCAAGTTCGGCCGGCCGGTGATGCTGCACCGCGTCATCTTCGGCTCGATCGAGCGCTTCATCGGCACGCTGATCGAGCACTACGCGGGGCACTTCCCGCTGTGGCTGGCGCCCCAGCAGGTCGCGGTCCTCACGCTCAAGAGCGCGGTGGAGGATTACGCGCGCAGCGTCGTAGCCCGGCTCAAGGAGGCCGGCCTGCGCGCCGAGCTGGACAGCTCGTCGGAGACGCTCAACAAGAAGATCCGCAACGCCGAGCTCGCGAAGGTCCCGTACATGCTCATCGTCGGGCCGCGCGAGGCCGGAGAGGACAGCGTCTCGGTGCGCAGCAAGGCGAAGGGCGACCAGGGCGTCATGACGGTCGCCGAGTTTGCGAAGAAGGCGCGCGCCGAGGCGGCATCGCGGGTCGGCGCCGCCTAATATAAATCTATTCTCAGGCAACCAGAAGCGCAAGCCGCGCGCCGACGTAGAGCGGACGGCAGGGCGCCCACCCCAAAGCAGGAGGTGCCATATTAAGAAGTTCATCAGGGTCAACGACAGGATTCGTGCCGCCGAGGTCCGCGTGATCGGGCCCAAGGGCGAACAGATGGGGGTCGTCTCCATCCATTCGGCCCTGGAGACGGCCGATAAGTTCGAGCTGGATCTCGTCGAGGTGGCCCCGCAGGTCAAGCCGCCGGTCTGCCGCATCATGGATTACAGCAAGTACAAATACGACCAGGAGAGGCGCGAGCGCGAGGCCAAGAAACACCAAAAACATTCTCACCTGAAAGAAGTGCGCGTGCGGCCCAACATCGAGGAGCACGATTACGGCATCAAGCTCAAGCACGCCACGGAGTTCCTCAAGGAGGGCAACAAGGTCAAGGTGTCCCTGATGTTCCGCGGCCGCGAGATGGCGCACCGCGACATCGGCCGTCGCGTCGTGGACCGGTTCTGCACGGACCTCCAGGGCATCGGCGCCGTCGAGTACGGCCCGGTGATGGAAGGACGCATGATTAACATGATCGTCGCTCCCAAGTAAAAGGAGTCACCCGCTATGCTGAAGACGAACCGAGCGGTGAAAAAGCGCGTCCGCTTTACCGCCAAGGGAAAGATCAAGCGCACGCGCGCCAACAAAGGTCATATCCTGACCAAGAAGACCCGTAAGCGAAAGCGCAATCTGCGTCGCGCCGCCCTGGTGAGCCGGGCGGATTTCAAGAGAACAAGGAGGTTGTTGCCCCATGGCTAGAGTGAAACACGGCGTCTCCACCCGGGCGCGCAAGAAACGCGTCTTGAAGAGGGCCAAGGGTTTTTACGGCGACCGGTCGCGCCGGTACCGCCTGGCAAAAGAGTCCGTGGACCGCGCCCTGCGCTTTTCGACACGCGACCGCAAGGTCAAGAAGCGGACGTTCCGCGGCCTGTGGATCGTGCGCATCAACGCGGCGTGCCGCGAGCGCGGGTTGACGTATTCGCAGCTGATGAGCGGCCTTAGGAAGGCGAAGGTCGCCCTGGACCGCAAGGTCCTCGCCGACATCGCGGTGACGGACCCGCAGACGTTCGGCGAGATCGCCAAGATCGCAAAGGGGTAGCCCATGTACGTCATCGTCGTCGGCTGCGGCCGCGTCGGCGGCCAGGTGGCGACACTCCTGTCCGGAGAAGGCCACAACGTCGTCGTGATCGATAAGGACCCAGCCGCCTTCAAGCGGCTGGGTAAGATGTTTAATGGGGCGACCCTCATCGGCAACGGCTATGAGCTGGATGTCCTGCGGGAGGCGGGCGCCGAGAAGGCGGACGCCGTGTGCAGCCTGACCAACGGGGACAACACCAATATCATGACGTCGCAGGTGGCCGGGAAGATCTTCCGGGTCCCCCGCGTCATCGCGCGCGTCTACGACTCGGCGCGCGCCCGCATCTACGAGACGCTGGGCCTGGAGGTCTTGAGCGGCACCGTGCTCTTCGCCTCGATGATCCGCGACAAGCTCATCGACCGGCGCCTGTCGAGCTTCATCATCGAGAGCGGGGACGTGGGCGTCCTCGAACTGGACGTTCCCGACGCGCTCGCCGGCAAGACCGTGGCCGAGGCCGCCCTCACCGACACCTTCCGCGTCATCGCCGTCCTGCGGTCCGTCGACGGGCGGCAGAAGCGGCTCATCCCTTCACACGACACGCGCCTGGAGCGCGGCGACAAGGTCTACGGCATCGTGCGCACCGCCGCCATCTCCAAGGCCAAGAGACTCTTCCAGGTCAAAGATGATGAAAAGCGCGGCTAGGGGCGGCTCGTCCTCCCATAAGTCCATGTACATCGTCATCGCCGGCGGCGGCAAGGTCGGGCACTTCCTCGCCCAGCGCCTGCTGGAGGACAAGCACACGGTCGTCATCATCGAGAAGGACGACAAGACCTGCCGCGCGCTGGCCCGGGGGTGCGACGCCCTCGTCGTCAACGGCGACGCGTGCGAGCCGCGGTTCCTCGAAGAGGCCCACATCGACCGCTGCGACGTCCTGGCGGCCGTGACGGGCGATGACGAGGACAATCTCGTCATCTGCCAGGTCGCCAAGGAGCGGTTCGGCGTCAAGCGGACGGTCGCGCGCGTCAACGACCCAAAGAACGAACACACCTTTTCCGAGCTGGGCGTGGACATCCCGATCGACGCGACGCAGATCATCGCCAAGATCATCGAAGAGGAGGTCTCGTTCGCGGACTTCGTCAACCTGATGAGCTTCAAGCGCGGCAAGCTCGCCATCGTGCGCGTGGACCTGCCGCCGGAGTCGCCGGCCGTGGGCAAGAACCTGACCCAGCTCGTCCTGCCGCCGGACTCGGTGCTCGTCTCCATCATCCGCAAGGACGAGGTCATCGTGCCGCGCGGCAACACGGCCCTGGAGCCGGGCGACGACATCATCGCCCTGACGCTCGTGGAGAACGAGCAGCAGCTCCTGCAGGCCCTGATCGGAGACTTGAGATGAAGCGTTCTTCACCCCCGCCGGAGTACGGCGGGGGGGCCGGCCCGCAGGCCCTGATGGGAGACCTGAGATGAAACGCCTCGGCGTGCGTCCTGTCGCGACGGGCATCCTCTTTGAAGCGGCCTTCGCCGCGACGCTGATCGTCTGGACGAGCGCCGTCGCCCTCATCATCTTCACGCTGATCTCATGATCCTGCGACCGCAGGCACGCGACCTGCGTCTCATCGCTTCCTTCCTGGGGAAGATCGTTCTGGCCTTCGGCATGACGATGGTCCTGCCCATCGGTGTCGCGGTCCTTTTCGGCGAACGGGTGCCGGTCATCGATTTTACCGTCGGGCTGCTCGCGGCGGTCTGCTGCGGTCTCCTGCTGATGTCGCTGGCGCGCCCGGCGGAGAAGGCCGAGGTGGCGTGGGTCCACGGCATGGTCGTGGTGGCCGCCGCGTGGCTCGCGTGCATGTTCCTTGGCGCCGTCCCGATGTATCTGAGCGGCCACTGGGGTTCGTACCTGGATGCGTGTTTTGAGGCGATGTCGGGCCTGGCGACGACGGGCCTCGTCCTCGTCCAGGACCTGGACCACCTGCCGCACGCCGTCAACTTCTGGCGGCACCTCTTGATGTTTTTGGGCGGGCAGGGCGTGATCGTCGTGGCGATTTCGCTGCTCGTCAGGCACGGCCCCGGCGCCTTCCAGCTCTACGTCGGGGAGGCGCGCGACGAGAAGATATTGCCGAACGTCATCGAGACGGCGAAGTTCATCTGGCTCGTCAGCTTCGTCTACTTCGTGCTCGGCGCGACGCTCTTGTCCGCGTGCGGGCGCTTCGCCGTGGGCCTGCCGTGGCGCGACGCGGCCTTCCACGGCGTGTGTCTCTTCATGGCCGGCTTTGACACGGGTGGCTTCACCCCGCAGTCGCAGAACATCGTCTTTTACCAGAGCTGGGTCTTTGAGCTGGCGACGGTCGTCGTGATGGTGTGGGGCGCCATCAACTTCAACCTGCATTATGCGATCTGGACGGGCCGGCGGGCGGAGCTGCGGCGCGACATCGAGGTGCGCACCTTTCTTGCGACGATGACGCTCGTCGTCGTCCTCGTCGCGCTGGGGCTGGCGCAGAGCCACGCCTACAGCGGCGCCTGGGGGTTTGTGCGCCGCGGGGTGTACCAGGCCGTCTCGGCCCACACGGGCACGGGGTTTCAGTCGGTATACGCGCCGGAGCTTTTGGCCACCTGGGGACCGCTGGCCCTGGTGGGTCTCCTGCTCGCCATGGGCCTGGGCGCCAGCGCCTGCTCGACGACGGGCGGCATCAAGATGCTGCGCGTGGGCATCATCGCCAAGGCCTTCCGCGAGGACGTCAAGCGGTTCCTGACGTCGGAGTCCGTGGTGGTGACGACGCGCCTACGCCACCTGCGCGACGTCTTCCTCGACGACCGCATGGTGCGCTCCGCCGCGCTGATCATGTTGGCCTACATCTTGTTGTATCTCGCGGGCGCGGCGGCAGGGTGTCTCTTTGGGTATGATTTTTTGAGCGCCCTCTTTGAGTCCACCTCGGCGGCGGGCAACGTGGGGCTTTCGTGCGGGCTGACGCAGCCGCTGATGCCGGCGGGGTTGAAGGTCGTCTATATCGTCCAGATGTGGTTCGGGCGCCTGGAGTTCGTGTCCGTGTTCGTCTTGATCGGCTTTTTGGTGTCGTTCCTGCGCGGAAAGTGATGAAAAACAGACCCTTGTTTGTCATCGGGCTTTTTTGCTGCGCCCTGGCCGCGGCGCCGCCGGCGTGGTCCGCGGTGACCGCCGGAGAGTTGGTGGCGGCCGCGCCCCTGGCGGCACAGCCGCCGGGAGCGGGAGGACCCGTGTCCGCCGAGGAGCTGATCGCCGGCGCCCGGGAGTATGACGGCCGCCTCGTCGTCTTCGAGGGCGAGGTGATCCGCGCGGTCCTGCCGCGCGGGGACCACGCGTGGGTCAACCTCCACGACGGCACGGCAGCGGTCGGCGTGTGGGTTCCCCTTGCGGCGACGGCCGAAGTGCGGTATGCTGGCCAATATAAAGTCCGGGGTGATTGGGTCCGCGTGCGCGGCGTCTTTCATCGCGCCTGCCCCGAGCACCAGGGGGCGCTCGACATCCACGCCGAGGAGTTTACGGTCGTCGCGGCCGGCGGACCCGTCGCGGAGCACCTGGGCGGCGGCAAGGTCTTTGCGCTGGCCGTTTTGCTGGGAGCCTTGTTATGTCTGCTGACCTTCAATCTCTTGAACAGGAAGCGCGCGCGGCGATAGAGGCCGCGGCGGATGGCCGGGCCCTGAACGACGTGCGGGTCAGATACCTGGGCCGCAAGGGCGTGTTTCAGGAGCTGATGGGCCGCATCCCGGCGTTGCCTTTGGAGGAGCGCCGGAGCTTTGGCGCGGCGGTCAACGGCCTGAAGAAGGCGCTGGCGGAGGCGATCGAAGCCAAGGGCCGCACCCTGGAGGAACAGGGGGACAAGGACAGGTTGCTCGACGTCACCCTGCCGGGCCTCCGGCCCCTCATCGGCCGGCGCCATCCGCTGATGCAGGTTGAGCAGGAAATATGCGCGATCTTCGGCAGGCTCGGACTTAAGGTTTTCAGGGGCCCGGAGGTCGAGACGGAGTTCCACAACTTCGAGGCCCTCAATATTCCTCTCGAGCATCCTTCCCGTGACGCGTTCGATACCTTTTATATCAAGACGGCGGATAAGGCCAAAAAGCCGTTGCTCAGGAGCCACACGTCGCCGTCGCAGATCCGAGCCCTGAAGCAGTGCCCGCCGCCGATGGCCGTGGTGGTGCCGGGCCGCGTCTATCGGCCCGACGCCGTCGATGCCTCGCACTCGTTCATGTTCCACCAGGTCGAGGGTCTGGCCGTGGATAAAGACATCCGTTTTTCCGATCTGAAGGGCGTCCTGATCGCGTTTGCGCGCGAGATGTTCGGCGCCAAGACCCGCCTGCGTTTCCGTCCGAGCTTCTTCCCGTTCACCGAGCCGTCGGCCGAGGTCGATGTCTCGTGTTTTATCTGCGGGGCCAAGGGTTGCTCGGTCTGCAAGCAGAGCGGCTGGCTCGAGATCCTCGGGTGCGGCATGGTGCACCCGCACGTCCTGCGCGCGGCCGGCGTGGACCCGCGCCGCTGGCGCGGCTACGCCTTCGGCATGGGCGTCGAGCGCATCGCCATGCTCAAATACGGCATCCACGACATCCGCCTGTTTTTTGAGAACGACCTGCGCCTCCTGGAGCAATTCTGAGGAGTGGGACTAACTAGCCAGACTCTTTAAGTCCCGGAGAGTGGGACTTATTCAGCCAGGCTCATTTAGTCCCGGAGAGTGGGACTTAAAGAGCCTGGCTGGAAAGTTCCAGGGATAGCCATGAAGGTTACCTATAATTGGATAAAGGAGTATCTGGACCTTAAGGTCGGCCCGCAGGCGTTGGCCCAGAAGCTGACGATGGCGGGGTTGAACGTCGAGGCGCTGGACGAGGTCGGCGGGGACTGGGTCTACGACATCGAGGTGACGTCGAATCGGCCGGACTGGTTGAGCGTGGCGGGCATCGTGCACGAGGTCGCGGCCGTGACCGGCGCGCGGTTCAAGAAGGCCGGGGGAAAGGGGTCGCGGCGGCCGGCCAAGAAGGCTACCGCGAGGCCTGTTACGAAGCCTGCCGGCGACCTCCCGCCGCTGTCGCTCTCCATCGAGGACGCCAAGGGGTGCGGGCTTTATTGCGGCAACCTGATCACCGGCGTGCGCGTGGGGCCGTCGCCCGGCTGGCTGCGCGAGCGGCTGACGGCGCTGGGCCTGCGCAGCGTCAACAACGTCGTCGACATCACGAACTTTATCCTCTTCCAATACGGTCAGCCCCTGCACGCGTTTGACTTTGACAAGCTCGGCGGCGGCACGATCATCGTGCGCCGGGCGCGCCCGGGCGAAGAGATCGCCCTCATCGACGGCACGCAGAAAAAGCTGAGCCCGGCGGTCCTCTTGATCTGCGACGCCAGGCGTCCGGTGGCGGCAGCGGGCATCATGGGTGGCGGCGATACCGAGGTGAAGGAGGGCACGCAGAATATCTTGCTTGAGAGCGCGTACTTCGACCCGGTCGTCGTGCGCCGCGGCGCGCGGTCCCTGGGCGCGGTATCCGATTCGTCCTACCGGTTCGAGCGCGGGGTGGACGTCGCGACGGTGATGACCGCGCGCGACGCGGCGACGCGGATGATCATTGACCTGTGCGGCGGCCGGCTCGTCTCGTCGAAGACGGCCGGGCCCAAGAAACCCGCCCAGGCGAAGAAGATTATGCTGGTGCTCGCGGAGGCGTGCGACATCCTGAGCCTTGCCGTCAGCGAGGCAGAGGCGATGGGCATCTTCAGGCGGCTCGGGTTTGGCGTGCGCCGCAAGAAGAAGGGGGTCCTTGAGGTGACGGTGCCCGCCCTCCGGCGCGACCTGACGATAAAAGAGGATCTGATCGAGGAGCTCGCCCGCGTGCGCGGCTATGACGCGATCCCGCTGACGCGTGCCGCCATAAAGCCCTTTGACTTCGAGCCGCCCGCCATCGACGGGCTCGAGGCGGCGGCGCAGGACTACTTCGTCCGCTGCGGCCTGAAGGAGGTCATCACCTACAGCCTGGTCGGCCCCGAGGATTACGCGAAGAGCTCGCTGGACATCCCTGACGACGCCGCCCGGCTGGATAACTTCCTGAGCCAGGATTACCGGATCCTGCGCACGACGCTCATCCCGAGCCTTTTGGGCGTCGCCACCCTTAACGTCAACCGCGGCAACACCGACCTCGAGGTCTTTGAGACCGCGCGCGTTTGCACGCATCAGGGCGAAGCCCGGCGGGCGGCGTTCCTGCTCGTCGGCAACAGGCGCGCGAGCTGGTCGCGCCGGTCGCGGGCCTACACCTTTTTTGACGCGAAGGGGATCGTGGAAGGACTGGCCTCTTCGCTGGGGGTCGAAGAGAAGGCCTGGCAACCTCACTCTTGCGGCGTCTTTGCCGAGGGTGCGGCCTGCGCGCTCGTCTCGGGCGTCCGACGCCTCGCCGCGCTCGGCCGGGTCGAGGATCGTGTCAAGCGCCTGTGGGGCATGAAGACCAAAGAGCCCCTCTTTGCGGCCGAATTATATCTGGATGAGATACTCAAGGCCTGCCGCGGCCGCAAGACCTTGCGTGCCTTTGAGACGATGCCTTCGGTGCGCCGCGACATCAGCTGTGTCGCCGGCCCCCAGGCGCCCTTTGCCCGCATCCGGAAGCTCGTCCTCGAGCAGGCCCAGGGTGCGGCCAAAGACGTTGCGCTGGCCGATATCTATGAAGGCAAGGAGATCCCGCAGGGCCGCCTGGGGTTGACCCTGAGCGTGACCTACGCCGACCCGCGGCGCACGCTCACCGACGAGGAGGTCAACCGCGTCCACCAGGCCGTCCTGGACCGCCTCGTGCGCGACCTCGGCGTGCAGCTGCGCTAGGTCTTTCTCGCCCATTTTGTCGACGAGAAGCACCGCCCGTCCGGTCTCCTTGAATTGCCCCGCCGCCTGTGTTATAATATAATCTGCCCTATTGAAAATCCCTGCGGTGTGCGTCGGCGATTGATGATTGTTGAACCAACACTTATCGAAGGGGAGCCCGTCTTCACGCGTGCCCGAGGGCCGCTGAGAGGGCACCCACCTACACGATGGGTTCAGACCACCTAGCCGACGGCATTGCGGGGATTTTTTTGGGCACGGGAGACAAAAAGCGGGACAAAGAGCCAGGCGGCAGTGTTCCAGGCGGCAGTGTTCCAGTCAAGCGGAACAGGGCAGCCAGGCCGATGTGTTCCAAGGCGATGTGTTCCGCTTTCATATAGATCGCACCTGTTAACCTTCGGGGCGTTATGGCCCGCAAGAAGAATATAGACGAGCGCACGAAAGGGCTCTTTTTTGTCGAGGAGAAGGCACCGCGCAGGCCGCGGGCGGACACGCCCGAGCCGCTGGCCAGCCGCATGCGGCCGCGCACCCTCGAGGAGTTTGTCGGCCAGGAAGAGATCCTGGCGCCGGGCTCTCTCTTGCGCAAGGCCATCGAGACCGACCGTCTCTCCTCCCTCATCCTCTACGGCCCGCCTGGCTCCGGCAAGACGACCCTCGCCCACTGCATCAGCAGCGCCACCCACGCGCACTTTTCGCCCGTCAATGCCGTCACCTCCAACGTCCAGGAGCTGCGCACGATCATCAAGGAGGCCAAGGCGCGGCGCCGCGCCACGGATCAGAAGACCATCCTTTTTATCGACGAGATCCACCGTTTCAATAAGGCCCAGCAGGACGTCTTGATGCCGGATATCGAGGACGGCAGCGTGACCTTGATCGGCGCGACCGTGCTCAATCCCTTTTTTGTCCTGACCGCGCCCATGTTGTCGCGCTCGCTCATCTTTGAGTTCAAGGCGCTGGGGGAAGGGCATATCGTCACGCTGCTCAAGCGCGCGCTCGCCGACAAGGAGCGCGGGCTGGGGTCATGGAAGATCACGTCAGAGCCCGCGGCACTCGCGTTTCTGGCGCGCATCACCGAGGGCGACGCCCGGCGCAGCCTCAACGCCCTCGAGGTGGGCGTCAGGGCGAAGCTGAAAGCCAAGGGCGGCGTCCGCTTCACGCTCAAGGACGCGCAGGAGTCGATCCAGAAGAAGGCCGTGGTCTATGACCGCGACGACGACGCGCACTACGACACCATCTCCGCGTTCATCAAGTCGATGCGCGGCTCTGACCCCGATGCGGCGCTGTACTGGATGGCCAAGATGTTCTACGCCGGCGAGGACCCGCGGTTCATCGCGCGGCGCATCGTCATCTGCGCCGCCGAGGACGTGGGCAACGCCGACCCGCAGGCGCTCGTGCTCGCCCAGGCCGCACTCGCGGTCTCTGAGTTCGTGGGCATGCCCGAGGCGCGCATCCCGCTCGCCCAGGCGGCGGTCTACGTGGCCTGCGCCCCGAAGTCGAACGCGGCCTATTTAGGCATCGAGAGGGCCCTGCGCGACGTCAAGGAGGGCCGCGTCATGGACGTGCCCCAGCACCTGCGCGACGCGAGTTACCACAGCGCCAAGAAGCTCGGCCGCGGGACGGACTACAAGTACCCGCACGACTTCCCCGGCCACCACGTCGAGCAGGAGTACATGCCCGTCAAGAAGACTTATTACGAGCCGCAGGAAATCGGCTACGAGAAGAAGATCAAGGAGCGCCTGAACTCCCTGCGCTCCCGCAGATGAGACTAAAAGGTCTGACCTTAGTCTCACCTTAGTCTCACGAGAGGGTCATATGATCATCACGAAACAGAAGGAGCCCGACAAGATCCTCGAGATGCTCCGGGGGGCACAGAAGGTGTTCCTCATCGGGTGCGGGGATTGTGCGACCACCTGTAAGACGGGCGGCGAGGAGGAGGTGGTTGCCATGGCCGATTTCCTCAGGGCGCACGGCAAGACGGTGACGGGCACGGTGGTACCGGAGGTCACGTGCGTCAGCGCGCAGCTCAAGACGGCGCTGGCCAAACACAGGAAGGCCCTCAAAGAATCCGAGGCGGTGCTCGTCTTGGCCTGCGGGTCCGGCGTCCAGTGCGTCAAAGAGGCGGACCGCGCGGGGCTGGACGTCCTGCCGGGGTGTGACAGCCTGTACGCGGCCCGGGTAGACGACAAGAAGAACTTCGAGTGGGTCTGCCGGATGTGCGGGGAGTGTCTCCTGGACGTGACCGAGGCCATCTGCCCGGTGACCCGCTGCGCCAAGGGGATGCTGAACGGGCCGTGCGGCGGCCAGAACGAGGGCAAGTGCGAGGTAGACCCCGAGCGCGACTGCGTGTGGGTCCTGATCTATAACCGCCTCAAGGAGAAGGGACGGCTTGATCGGTTCAAGCAGCGCCGCGCGCCCAAGAACCACGCAGTCGTCAGGAACCTAGTCCTGTGCGCCCAGGACCTGGGAGCCCTCAACAGAGAGAAAAGTGCTTGGCCGCCTGCGGGTTCCACCCTCCGGCGGCACAAGCTGGATGGCAAAAAGGCTGACTGAAAACAGGGGGCCTTTTTGCCGCGCTAAAGTGGTTGAGGGGCAATCGGTTGACTCTTTTGGACAAGTGTGATATTTTAAATGAGGCCCAAATTTACGCATCCGCCGAAGGCGGGAACGCAAGCTTGTGGCCGAATTTATCCCCCGAAGGGGGATAACCACCAAAATGTCCCAAACCGTGGGGCGCTGAGGCAGCAATGGCAAATCTGCAATATAGCGAAAAGGTGATGCAGCACTTCACGAATCCCCACAACGTGGGGGAGATCCCGGATGCCGACGGCGTGGGCAATGTCGGCAATCCGATCTGTGGTGACATCATGAGGCTGTATATCAAGGTAAAAGACGGCCGCATCGTGGATGCCCGGTTCAAGACGTTCGGGTGCGGGGCGGCTATCGCCACCAGCAGCATGGTGACGGACCTGGTCAAGGGCAAGAGCATCGACGAGGCCCTGCAGGTCTCCAACAAGGCGGTGGCGGAGGCGCTGGGCGGCCTGCCGAAGATCAAGATGCACTGCTCGGTCCTGGCCGAAGAGGCGCTGCGCTCGGCGATCGAAGACTACCGCAAGAGGCACCCCGAGGCGTAGGCATCATGGACGCACAGGCCAAAAAAAGACAGCTACGAAGCGCTCTTTTGGAAAGGCTCAAAAGACATAAGGAGGAGGAAAGAAGAAGGAAGAGTTCACGCATCGCACGCAAGCTTTTTTTGTTGAAGGAATACGCAAAAGCAAAGACGGTGCTGTTTTATCTTTCGTTTGACGGAGAAGTCGATACAGCGGGCATGATCATCGAATCACTCAAGCAAGGCAAGCGGGTGGCCGTGCCGGTGCTCCAGACAGACCGGCGCGCCCTCTTTCCGTCGCTGCTCAAGGACATCGAGACGGAGACGGCGCGCGGGCCGCACGGGACGCGCCATCCCAAGGACGCATATATTCGACCCATCGAGCCGCGGGAACTGGACCTGGTCGTCGTGCCGGGGCTGGCCTTTGATGAGGCGGGCAACCGCCTGGGCCGCGGGATGGGGTATTACGACCGTTTCCTGAGTCGCTTGCCCGAGCACGTGCCGACGATCGGCCTGGCCTTTGCCTTTCAGATCGTCGAGCCCTTCCCGCCCCTGGAGCCCCACGACCTTTCCGTCACGAAGGTCCTCTTTGCCTGACGGCGCCGCCCCTAGCCTTAGCGGCGTCCGCTTGAAGAGAAAGGGGTCACTTCCATGTCAGAATCCAACGTTACACTTTTCAGTATCCTGGCGTTCACGCTGGGGCTGGGTCTGGCGCTTCTCGTCTTGTTCCTGAGAAGATCACTGAGCGCGCAGAAGGTCAGGGCCGCCGCGCAGGAGGCCAAGGTCCTCATCGAGGAGGCCAAGCGAAGCGCCGAGACGACGCGCAAGGAGGCGGAGCTCAACGCCAAAGACCAGCTCTTGAAGATGCGCCATGACTTCGAGAAGCAGACGCAGGACCGGCGCGACGAGATCGCGAACCTCGAGAAGCGCATGGCGGGCCGCGAGGCCAACCTCGACCGGCGCCTGGACCTCCTGGAGAAGAAGGAGCGCGAGCTCGACGATAAGCATAAAAACCTGGGCAGGCTGGAAGAGAGCCTCAAGACCAAGAACGACGAGCTGAGCAGGCTGTTGGCCCAGGAAAAGGAGCAGCTGCACCGCATCTCCAACATGTCGTCGGAGGAGGCGAAGGTCCTGCTCCTGGCGCGTCTTGACGGCGAATTGAACCGCGAGAAGGCGGTCTTGATCAAGCAGGCGGAGGACGAGGCCCGGGAGACAAGCGAGAAGAAGGCCCGGGAGTATATCGCAAACGCGATCCAGCGCTGCGCCGTGGAGCATGCCGTGGAGTCGACGGTGAGCCTCGTGAGCCTGCCCAGCGACGAAATGAAGGGGCGCATCATCGGCCGCGAAGGCCGCAACATCCGCGCCTTCGAGATGGCGACGGGCGTGGACGTCATCATCGACGACACGCCGGAGGCCGTGATGCTGTCCGGCTTTGACCCGGTGCGCCGCGAGATCGCGCGCATCGCGCTCGAGCGCCTCATCGCGGACGGCCGCATCCATCCGGGCCGCATCGAGGAGGTCGCCGAGAAGGTCAAGAAGGAGATGGAGGTCAAGATCAAGGAAGAGGGCGAGCGCGTCCTCTTTGACATCAACGTGCACAACGTCCATCCGGAGCTCGTCAAGATGATCGGCCGGCTGCGCTACCGCACGAGCTTCGGGCAGAACGCCCTGCAACACTCCAAGGAAGTGGCACTGTTGATGGGCGTGATGGCCGACGAGATGAAGCTGGACTCCAAGATCGCGCGCCGCGTCGGCATCCTCCACGACATCGGCAAGGCGCTGGACCAGCAGATGGAGGGCACGCACGCGAAGCTCGGCGCCGAGATCGCCCGCAAGTTCGGGGAGAGCGACACGGTCGTCAAGGCCGTCGAGGCGCACCACGAAGAGGTCGAGAAGACGACCTTCTACGGCGTGTTGGCCGCGGCGGCGGACGCGATCAGCGCGGCGCGGCCCGGCGCCCGGCGCGAGACGCTCGAGACCTACGTCAAACGCCTGGAGAAGCTTGAGTCCATCGCGAACGTCTTCAAGGGCGTGGACCGCGCCTTCGCCATCCAGGCGGGCCGAGAGATCCGCGTGATCGTCCAGTCCGAGCGCATCAGTGACGGCGACACGATCGTGATGGCGCGCGACATCCGCAAGAAGATCGAGGAGGGCATGGAGTACCCCGGTCAGATCAAGGTCACGGTCATCCGGGAGACCCGCGCCATTGAATACGCCAAGTAGGGGGGGCGAACCAGCCAGGTGGGACTAACCAGCCAGAGTCTTTTAGTCCCACCCTCCGGGACTAAATGAGCCTGGCTGAATAAGTCCCACCCTCCGGGACTTAAAGAGTCAGGCTAAGAAGTTCCACTTGGCCAAGAAGTTCCACTTTTGTCACATCCCTGGAGTTATATGAACATGAATATTCTTTTTATCGGTGATGTGGTGGGGTCGCCCGGAAGGGCGGCGGTGAAGGCGCTGCTGCCGAAGGTGCGCCAGGCCCACGACGTGGATTTCGTCATCGTCAATGCCGAGAACTCCGCCGGCGGGTCCGGCATCACCCCGCGCACGGCGCGTGACCTCTTTCAGTCGGGCTGCGACGTGTTGACGTCGGGCGACCACGTGTGGCGCCGGCCGGAGGTGGTGGACCTGTTGAACAGCAACCCCGCCATCCTGAGGCCCGCTAATTTTCCGGCAGCGACGCCGGGGCGCGGCAGCGGCGTTTACAGGTCTGCGGCGGGGCCGAGCGTGGGCGTGGTGTGCCTGTTGGGCCGCGTCTTTGTGGACGCGATGGTCGCATCGCCGTTTCACAGCGCCCAGGAAGAGATAGGGGCCCTGAAGAAAGAGACGCCCATCGTCATCGTCGACATCCACGCCGAGGCGACGAGCGAGAAGGTGGCGATGGGGTGGTTCCTCGACGGCGAGGTCACGGCGGTCCTGGGGACGCACACGCACATCCCGACGGCCGACGAGCGCATCCTGCCGAAGGGGACGGCCTATATCACCGACGTGGGCATGACCGGGCCATATGACTCCGTGATCGGCCGTAGCAAGGACAAGATCATCGAGCGCTTCCTGACGGGGATGCCGACGCGCTTCGAGTTGGGCAAGAAAGACGTGGCGCTGTGCGGTGTCGTCGTCGAGGTGGACGGGACGTCTGGCCGCGCCCTTTCCATTCACAGGATTCGGGAGCCCTTACCGGAGGCCGTGGAAGATGCCCAAGATCCTGACGGTTAGCCAGCTCACCCGGGACATCAAAGAGGTCCTCGAGAACGTCTTTGAGACGGTCTGGGTCGAGGGGGAGGTGTCCAATTTTTCCCGTCCCGCGTCGGGCCACCTTTATTTTTCCCTAAAAGACGAGGCCGCGACGGTTCGCTGCGTGATGTTCCGCAGCGCCGCCGTGCGTCTGAAGTTTGAGCCCAAGGACGGGATCAAGGTCCTGGTCGCCGGCCGCGTCAGCGTGTACGAGAAGGGCGGCCAGTACCAGGTCTACGTCAACACCATCGAGTGCCGCGGGCAGGGTGCGCTGCAGCTGGCCTTTGAGCAGCTTAAGAAGAAACTCGCCGCGGAAGGTCTCTTCGACGAACGCCGTAAGAAGGCGTTGCCGTTTTTGCCCGAGAGGATCGGCATCGTGACGTCGGCGACAGGGGCGGTGATCCGCGACATCCTGCACGTCCTGGCGCGCCGCTTCCCGGGCTTTCATGCGATCCTCAACCCCGTGCGCGTCCAGGGCGAGGGGGCGGCCGAGGAGATCGCCGCAGCGGTCGTCGACTTCAACCGTCTCCAGAACGTGGACGTCATCATCGTGGCGCGCGGCGGCGGGAGCCTCGAGGACCTGTGGGCCTTTAACGAGGAGGCGGTGGCGCGGGCCATCTCGGCGTCGGCGATCCCCGTCATCTCGGCCGTCGGCCACGAGACCGACTACACGATCGCCGACTTCGTCGCGGACCGCCGGGCGCCGACGCCGTCCGCCGCAGCCGAGATCGTGATGCCCGCACGCATCGAGCTCCTCGCCCGCATCCAGGCCAACCTGCGGTACCTGCGCCAGGCCCTGGCTGACGTCGTGCCCCAGTACGCCCAGCGCGTGGACGACCTGGCCGAGGAGCTGACCCGCGCCCTCGAGCGCCGGCTGAGTCTCGAGGTCCAGCGTGCCGAGGGCCTGGCGCAGGAGCTGGCCCGCGCCATGGATGGCAGGCTCCGCACGGAATCGGTCCTCTTGGACGGCCTGGCCCAAGAGCTTCCCCGCACCATCGCCAACAGGCTGCGCACAGAACAGGTTCGCCTGGACGGCCTGCTCCAACAGCTGGACGCGCTCAGCCCGCTGGCCGTCCTTAGGCGTGGCTACAGCCTGACGACGGACGCCGACGGCAGGGTCGTGATGCGCGCCAAGGACGTCGGGCCGGGCGAGCGCCTGACCACGCGCCTCGCCGAAGGCCATCTGACGAGCGAAGTCCTTGAAGTGCGCGATTAGGTAGAGGTATACTGACACAAGGCGGCACAAACCAGAAGTCAGCCCGATCAGGACGTGCCGGTCGGAAATCAGCCCGATCAGGACGTGCCGGGCCCCTCGAGTTTGTC
>CAZUQR010000005.1:7947-12955 GCA_964622605.1 uncultured Planctomycetia bacterium | reverse complement strand
AGGACGTGCCGGGCCCCTCGAGTTTGTCTTACGGGCGGGGGATCGCGGCGCGTCGTGACCGCCGAGGACAGGCCCCGTCGCCCCGACGGTTTCCCTCAAGCGTCTCACCTGCGGCACACGTGACAAGCGAGGTCACCATGGGTTTCGAAGAGAATCTGAAAAAGCTGGAGAAGGTGGTCGACGAACTGCACGGCGAGAAGATCAGCCTGGACAAGGCGATTGCCAAGTTTGAAGAGGGTGTCAAGCTTGCGGACACGTGCCTCAAGACGCTGGACGGCATGCGCCGGCGCGTGGAGACGATCACCAAGACCAAAGACGGCAGGCTCGCGATCAAGGGCGCCGGTGCCGGGGAAGACCCCGACGAAGATGCGCACGACCGCGCCGATGCGGGCGATGGCGCCGATGCGGACGACGAGGCCGATACCTGATGACGCTTGAGACCATCCACTCTCCCGACGACCTGAAGAAGATCGAGGTCGACAAGTTGCCGGGCCTTGCCCAGGAGATCCGTCAGCGCATCATCGAGGTCGTTGCGCGCACCGGCGGGCACCTGGCGTCGAGCCTCGGCGCCGTCGAGTTGTGCGTCGCGCTCCACTACTGCCTGAAGTCCCCGCAAGACGTCATCGTCTGGGACGTCGGCCACCAGGCCTACGCCCACAAGATCCTTACCGGCCGCAACGAACGCTTCGGGACCCTGCGCCAGAAGGATGGCATCAGCGGTTTTCCCGCCAAGACGGAGTCGCCCCACGACCCCTTCACGACGGGTCACAGCTCGACGGCCGTCTCGCTTGCGCTCGGCAAGGCCCTGGCCCGGCGTCTCAACAACGCGCAGGAGAAGGTCGTCGCCGTCATCGGCGACGGGTCGCTGACCGGCGGCATGTGCTTTGAGGCACTCAACCACGCCGGCCACGTCGGCGCCGACATGCTCGTCGTCTTGAACTCCAACGACATGGCCATCGCGCCCAGCGTGGGCGCCCTGAGCACGTATCTCAACAAGATCATCTCCAGGCCCATCTACAACCGTTTCAAAAAGGCGCGCGACCAGTTTCTCGAACAGCGCATCCCGCGCATCGGGCCGCGGTTGATGCGGCTCGTCGATCGCTTTGAGGAGATGCTTAAAGGGTTGATCGTCCCCGGCATCTTCTTCGAGGAGATGGGTTTTCAGTATTTCGGCCCGCTCGACGGGCACGACATCCCCCTCTTGGTGCGTACGCTCCAGAACATCCTTTCCTTCAAAGGACCCCGGCTCCTGCACGTCGTCACCAAAAAGGGCAAGGGGTTCGTTCCCGCCGAAGACCAGCCGGTCAAGTTCCACGGCACGGCGTGTTTTGACATCGCCAGCGGCGAGGCGCTCGCGGCCGGTCCCAAGGGTGTCACGTTCACGGATGTTTTCGGCTCTACCCTCCTGGACCTCGCAGAAAGCGACAGGCGCATCGTCGCCATCACGGCCGCGATGCCCGAGGGCACGGGCCTGGACCGTTTTCAAAAGGCCTATCCCGAGCGTTTCTTCGATGTCGGGATCGCCGAGGCGCACGCCGTCGGCGTCTCCGCGGGCCTCGCCCATGCGGGCCTCAAGCCCTTTGTGGCGATCTACTCGACGTTCTTGCAGCGCGCCTATGATCAGATCACGGAGGAGCTGTGCCTGCAGAATCTGGGCACGGTCCTGTGTCTGGACCGCGCCGGCGTCGTCGGGGAGGACGGCCCCACGCACCACGGCATCTTCGACCTGGTGTACCTGCGCGCCCTGCCCCATATCGCGCTCATGGCCCCGTCGGACAAAGAGGACCTTGAGGCGATGCTGCGCTTTGCCGCGGCATGGGACGGCCCGACGGCCATCCGCTATCCACGCGACACGGCGCCCTTGCGGCCGCCGTCCATCCCTTTTTCAGGCATCCGTTACGGCAAGGCCGAGGTCTGGCAGAAGGGCGTTGACGTGGCCATCATCGCGCTGGGCAGCATGGTCTATCCGGCCCTTGAGGCCGCGCAGGTCCTCCTGCCCGAAAAGATCTACGCGACGGTCGTCAACGCGCGCTTCGCCAAGCCGATGGACGAGACGCTCATCCAGGAACTGTATCAGCAGTGCGGCGCGTTGGTCATCGTCGAGGAAGGGGCGGTGCGGGGCGGCTTTGGCAGCGCGGTCCTCGAGATGCTGTCGGCCTCCGGCCTCTTGTCAAAGAGCCCCAAGCCCGTGCGGTGCCTGGGGCTGCCCAACGAATTCATCACCTTTGACAAGCGCAAGGCCCTCTTAGACCGCTACGGCCTCAACGCGTTATCGGTGGCCGATACCGCCAAGCATGCCCTCGACAAGACGTAATCATGGCCAAGGTACACATAAATAAAGAACGCTGCAAGGGCTGTGGGTTGTGCCTGGCCGTCTGCCCGAAGAAGAACCTGAGGGTCGGCGAGGAGCTCAACGCCAAGGGGATATGCGCCGTCGTCGCCATCGACGAGAACAATTGCACCGGCTGCGGGATGTGTTATGTCATGTGCCCCGACGCCGCGATCGAGATCGAAAATGAGTGAGCCCGTCACCAACGAGGGGGCTCGGCGTCCATGAGCGCGTCCATCACCGTATTGATGTCCGGCAATGAGGCGATCGCCGAAGGGGCGCTGCGCGCCGGACTCAAATTTTACGCCGGCTACCCCATCACGCCGCAGAACGAGCTGACCGCGTACATGGCCGAGCACGTGCCGCTCGTCGGCGGCGTCTTTCTGCAGTCGGAGTCCGAGGTGGCGGCGATCAGCATGGTCTACGGCGCCTCGGCCGCCGGCGCGCGGGCGATGACGACCTCCTCGTCGCCCGGCATCAGCCTGAAGCAGGAGGGGCTCTCTTACATCGCCGCGGCCCAGACGCCCGTCGTCGTCGCCAATGTCATGCGCGCGGGCCCGGGCCTGGGCAACATCTGGCCCGCGCAGTCGGATTATTTTCAGGCGACCAAGGGCGGCGGCCACGGCGATTACCGCATGATCGTCCTGGCGCCGTCGACGGTGCAGGAGTCTTTGGACCTGACGAAAGAGGCGTTCGATCTGGCGGACCGTTACCGCATCGCCGTGATGATCCTCTCCGACGGGATGCTGGGCCAGATGATGGAGGGCGTCACCCTGCCGGCCGACAGAGAACCGCCGGCCCCCGTCGCAAAGCCCTGGGCCCTGACCGGCGCCGCCGGCCGCGGACAGAACATCGTCCGCTCGCTCTTCATGGAGCGCGACGGGGTGGAGAAGCACAATCTTATGCTGCAGCGCAAGTACCGCCGCATCGCCACAAACGAGACGCGGCTTGAGGCCTACCGCATGGCCGACGCCAGGGCGGCGATCGTCGCCTACGGCACCATGGCGCGCATCGGGCGCAGCGTCGTGGACGCGATGCGGGGGCGCGGGGTCAAGGTCGGCCTGCTGCGGCCCATCACGCTGTGGCCCTTTCCGGCCAAGGAGATCGCGCGCTTTTCGCGCAAGACGAGACGCCTCCTGGTCGTCGAGATGTCTTACGGCCAGATGGTCGAGGACGTGCGTCTGGCCGTCGACAAGAAGGCCGTCGTGCATTTTTACGGCCGCGCCGGCGGCGGCATCCCGACGCACAGGCAGGTCGAACGGGAGCTCACCCGGTTCCTCGTCCGCAAAAAATGAGACAAAGAGGCCGGATTTATGTGTCTCAGTTTTCACTAAGCAGTCTGGCTGCAAAGTCCCAAACCCATGGCTAAATCGTATAAACGTCCCCGGAGCCTTGTCGACCGCGCGACGCACTATTGCCCCGGCTGCGGCCACGGCATCCTGCACCGTCTGGTGGCCGAGGTGGTCGATGAGCTGGGCCTCCGCGAGAAGGTGATCAGCGTGGCGCCGGTCGGCTGCGCGGTGGTGGCGTATAACTACTGGGACTTTGACAGCATCGAGGCGGCGCACGGCCGGGCGCTGGCCGTGGCCACCGGCATCAAGCGCGTGCGGCCCGGCAACGTCGTCTTCACGTATCAGGGCGACGGGGACCTCGCCGCCATCGGCACCGCCGAGACGATCCATGCCGCCAACCGTGGGGAGAACCTGACGGTAATCTTCGTGAACAACGCGGTCTACGGCATGACGGGCGGCCAGATGGCGCCGACGACCATCCTCGACCAGAAGACTGCGACGACACCGCGCGGCCGCTCGGTCAAAGACGAGGGCTACCCTCTCAAGATCCTGGAGATGCTCGCGCTCCTCGACGGCGTGGCCCACGCCGAACGCACGATGCTGATAAGCCCCAAGGAGGTCCTGAACACACGCCGCGCCATCAAAGAGGCCTTTGTCAACCAGGTGGCGGGCAAGGGATTTTCCATCGTCGAGGTCCTCTCGATGTGCCCGACCTATGCGGGCAAGAGTCCGGCGGACGCGATGCGCTGGGTGGGCGAAGATCTGGCTAAGACCTTTCAGCCGGGAAGGCTCAAATGATCGAAAAGATCATCTGCGCGGGTTCCGGCGGGCAGGGCGTGATGGCGATGGGCAAGGTCCTGGCCATGGCCGCGCTGCGCGAAGGCAGGCACGTGACGTGGCTGCCGTCGTACGGCGCCGAGGTGCGCGGCGGCACGGCCCATTGCATGGTGGTGCTCTCCGATGAGCCCATCGCCTCTGCCTGTTTCGAGAAGGCCGACACGCTCATCATCATGAATGCGCCGTCGCTGAAAAAATTCAAAAACGCCCTGCGTAACAAAGGGCTGCTTCTTGTCAACGCGACGCTGGCCGAGTGCAAGGGCACCTCGCGCCGGCTCAAGATCGTCCAGGCGCCGCTGACGGACATGGCCGACAAGCTGGGGTTCGTCCGGGCGGCTAATACCATCGGGGTGGGCGTGTATCTGGGCCTGAAGAAGATCATCTCGCTGTCCAGCATGGAGCGTTCCATCGAGGAGGTCCTCCGGGACAAGCCCAAGCTGATCCCCATCAACAAGCGCGCCCTGGAAGAGGGTTTTTTCTTCGGCCAGAAGCAGAGACCCCCCAAATGAGACAGATGAGCCCGGCCCACGAGATTCACCTGGCCCATGAG
>CAZUQR010000005.1:1763-7847 GCA_964622605.1 uncultured Planctomycetia bacterium | reverse complement strand
GACCCCCCAAATGAGACAGATGAGCCCGGCCCACGAGATTCACCTGGCCCATGAGATTCACCTGGCCCATGAGTCTCACTTCTTATGAAGGTACGGTTCGCACCGAGCCCAACGGGATTCCTGCACATCGGCGGGGCGCGCACGGGCCTGTTCAATTGGCTGCACGCGCGGCACCACGGCGGTGAGTTCCTCCTGCGCATCGAGGACACGGACCGGGCCCGTTCGAAAAGAGAGTTCCTCGACGAGATCCTCGACAGCCTGAAGTGGCTGGGGATGGACTGGGACGAGCTGTGCTTCCAGAGCCAGCGGTTCCCCGTCTACCGCGAGCGCGCCCAAAAGCTCCTTGATGAAGGCAAGGCGTATCTTGCCGAAGACGGCTCGGGCGCCATCTTCCTCAAGATGCCGCATAAGTCGATCGCCCTCCAGGACATGATCCACGGTGCCGTCACCTTCGACACGGGCCTCATCAAGGACCAGGTCCTCATCAAGTCCGACGGCTCGCCCACCTATAATTTCGCGTGCGTCGTCGACGACGCCGAGATGGGCATCACCCATATCATCCGCGGCGACGACCATATCTCCAACACGCCCAAGCAGATCGTTTTTTACGAGGCCCTGGGCTACGCCCTGCCGTGCTTCGCCCACGTCCCGATGATCCTGGGCGCCGGCGGCGGACGCATGTCCAAGCGCACCGGCGCGACCGCCATCAGTGAGTACCGCGCCATGGGTTTCCTCGCCGAGGGGATGGCGAACTACCTGATGCTGCTGGGTTGGTCGCCCGGCAACAACCAGGAGATCATCTCGCTCGCCGAGGCGGTCAAGAAGTTCGACATCGCAGACGCCGGCAAGACAGCGGCGACCTTCGACATGGACAAGCTCCTGTGGCTCAACGCCCAATACCTCAAGACGCGCGCGCCCGAGACGCTCGCCGGTCTCCTCGCGCCTTTCCTGAAAGAGCGCTACCCAGATACCGCCCATAATTTCGATGGAAAAAACACGGCATCTATATTAGAATTGTACCAAGAGCGGACCCGGACACTGGCCGAGTTCGCCGACAGCCTCAGGCCGTTCTTCGCGGATGAGGTGGTCATCGAAGAGGCGCTTCGGAGCCAGTATTTTTCCAAGGACCTCAGCGGCGCCTTTGTTCTTTTGAAAGAGCGGCTCGGGGCGCTCAAGGACTTCAGGGCAGCGGCGATCGAGGCGGCGTTCCGCGCCGCGGTCGAGGAGTTGGGGCTGACGGTCAAGGCCGTCATCCACCCGATGCGCGTCGCGCTCAGCGGCAAGACCGTCGGGCCGGGGATGTTTGAATTCATGGAGGCCCTTGGCAAGGACGTGACGCTCCGGCGCATGGAGCGGGCGACTCAACTTTTCAAGAAAGAGGCATGAGACAGACCTTTCTCTTCGCAAAGCTCGTCTTTTGTGTGTGCCTGGTCCTGGGGATCGCCGTGGTGGTGTCGGGCTGCGAGACGTGCAAGGGGCTCAAGCGCGACATCGAGAAGACCGACGAGTGGATGCAAGATAACCTCTGGTAGACCTTATGCGGTACTGGCGCAGCGGAGCCAAAAAGACGCATCGCGTGCGTGCCTTTATTCTTAAGGGGGGCCGCCGTGTGTCGAGCATGCGTGTGTCGTCCCCAGGGGGAGTCCGGCAAGAGAAAGGCAGTCCGAAGACCCAGGAAGAGGCAGAGGGGCCGGCCTTGGCGGCCTGATCTGTCGGGCGGGCTCCAAGAGAGGCCGCCCCTAATCCCGAGAATGCCCTTGATAACCCGGCTGATGATACCGGTATTTTTTTGTCTCCTCGCGGCGGGTGGCCTCCGTGCCGAAGAGCCCCGGCAGGGTGCCTCCGCAGGACCCGGGACGCTCGATTTTGCCGACCCCCGGCTCAAGGCCACGGGGCACGAGTGGATGGCCTTTGGGGCGCCGGACAAGTTCGCGTTCGTGCGCACGATGTTCTCTTTTTACGGCATGGACGAAGAGACGCACGACATCAAGCGCGCCGTCGAGCTTCTGGACCTCATGTACCTGTCGCGCCGCCACGAGCTCGCGGACGGCCGCGACAAGAAAGAGGTGCGCGCCGACATGAAGCGCGACGCCCTGCTCAACCTCCCGGTCCACCTCAACTTCATGTACATCCTGAACGACACGGAGTCGCCTTACGGCGTGCGGTATTTCCTGAAGGAAGGCGATGCCCCGGCGGTGGCCCCGGCGGCCGGAGGCAAGACGGAGCCTGACGCGGCGGCGTCCTGCGCGACCCCTTAGGCCGCCGCGCTTTACGCCGCGCCTGGGTGCCGCGCCCGCGCGCTGCGCCCTTTACGGCGTCCGGGCGCCGCGCCCTTTACGCCGCAGGCCAACTAAGGTATAATGGGCGCCCCTGACGTATCCCGGCGGCCGCCTGACGGGCCGCATCGGAAAAGATATATTGCCCTGTAGTGCAATCGGTAGCACGACTGGCTCTGGACCAGTTAGTCTTGGTTCGAATCCAAGCGGGGCAGTTTTGGGCGCCGGCGAGAAGCCGGCGCCTTTTTTTGGCCCCCCTTTCTTCTTTTCTTTTTAAAGAGAGGCAAAACAGCAATAGTTGACAATTCTCTCGAGGATGGTATACTTCAATGTAAGGCTAACCTTACACATGTTAGGTTCAGGTTATGGTTAAGACATTCCAAATCGAAAAGATCGTTGATTCTCCCTCCAAACTGGCCATCCTGCGAGTTTTTGTTTCCCATAGAGGCCTTAAAGCGTCAGGCCGGCAGATTGCCAAGCTTATCGGTTATTCGGCTCCTTCTACGCACGACTCATTAAAGGACCTGCATGAACGCAATATCTTAAAATTGGACATAATCGGCAAGCAGCATATTTATACCTTGAACGAGGGTGACCGCATTGTTCAAAAGATCATTCGCCCCATGTTCACGGCCGAGGGCAACATTAAAGATGAGATCCGCGATTTTCTTTTAAGAGAACTTAAGAGAACCAGGATCAAGGCAAAAATAGCATCTTTGATCCTTTACGGGAGCCTGCAAACCGAAGCGGCCAAAAAAGGGAGCGACGTTGATATTGCCGTGATCGTTTCACGGTCCGCTGATCTTCGCCACGTCGAAGATCTTTTCTTGTCCGAAATAGCCCCCAGGTTCAAGACATATTTCGGCGTCCAGATCGATCCCTATATCAAGGCGGCGTCCGAATTCAAGGAGCGGCTTAAAAAGAGCAAACCCCCCGTTTCAACGCTGATGAAATCTTATTCTGTTTTATACGGCAAGGAGCCGTTGGAGGTTTAAATATGGCTGCCCGCGAAATGAAGGTCCGGCAGGAGAATAAATCCAAAGCCGCTGATTATTTAAAGAAGGCATCCGATAATTATGAACAGATGCTGGTCGCTTTTCATGCGCAGAACTGGAACGCGGCGGCCACGCTGGCGGTTCAATGCGCGATTTCTTCGGCAGACGCGGCTTGCGTCCATGAAAAAGGTATGCGTTCCATATCGCAGGATCATTTGGATGTCTGTGATTTGGTGGCCGGATTGCCGCTTGAGGGCGCGCAGGAGAGATCGAGGCAGTTGCGTAAAATCATCGCTCGCAAAAATCTGGTCCAATATGAATGCCGCAGCGTCCATAAGGGCGATGCCGATGAAATGGTGAAAGTAACGACAAGGGTTTATCAGTGGGTGCGTGAACAAGTCGGCAAGTAGTTTAATGGGAAGAAGGTGCCTCTACCGCAGATAAATGCATCAGCCAGTTGCGAAGCTCGTCCAATAGGGGCAGCCATTAAAACATAACCCCCTGCAATTGAATAAATTGCAGGGGGTTTGTGTTTGTTGATTTTTCGTGTTGACAGCGGGCCGGAGCGAGGTATAATACTAAAAATACTAAAATAGTATTTATGTTTCCAAAGGAGACCCCATGAAAGGCAGTCCTTCGATCAAAGAGAAAATTCTGGGCGCGGCCGAGAAGAAGATGGTTAAATTCGGTTATCGCAAAGTGACGATGGATGAGATCGCTCAAGACCTTGCGATGAGCAAGAATACGATCTATCTGCATTTTAAAAGCAAGGTGGAGATTGCCGAAAGCCTTTTCGAGCGATTAAAAAAACGTATCAACGAGGGGCAGTTGCGTATCGAGAAGGATAACAAAGGGCCGCTGGATGTCATCTCGAAAAATACCCTGTTTGTTCAGAAAGAATTGACTCCATGGTTTGAGCATTTTTTAGGCGACGTGAAATTGGAGCTGCCCGATCTCTGGAGGGATTTCATAACATACCGGACCGAGAAGATCCTTGAGATCAAGAGTTTGATTGAAAGGGGAATTAAAAAGGGAGTTTTTAGGAAAATTAATGCGGGTTTGGCCGTCAGGGTTTATTTGGGAGCCATCGATAGTATCATTAATCCTGAAATACTTGATCAGGAAAATATCTCTTTCCAGGAGGCCCTAAGGGCGGTCTCGGATATTTGGTCGAAAGGCATTCTTAGACAGGAGGTTTCGTGAAGGTCCTTTTTTTGACACCACAGTTAGGATCATGGGCGACCCACGGCCATCATGTGGCACCCAATCAAATGCATGCTCAGTGGGCAGCTTATGCCCGGCAATTTGGGACGATCGAAGCGGAAGCTTTGGATTGCAAGGCCCTGCAGATTCCCTTTGATGAAATGGTTGAAATCGTTGGCCAAAAGAAACCGGAGGTCGTGGTGTTGGGCGACATCCTTCATTCTTACGGCGGATTTGCCGTGCAGAAATATTTTAATGATTCAGCCAGGGCCGTCAAAAAGATCCTGCCCAAAACGAAAATCGTCGTTGGGGGGTTGTGGTATTCTTATTTAAGCAAAGAGACGCTTGAACAAGAAGTGGCTATTGATTTTGTCGTTATGGGGGAGGGCGAGATTACTTTCAACGATCTCATGAAGGCTCTGGGCGAGGGCCGGCCTAGCTTTAAGGATATTCCGGGGCTGGCGTCCCGTGAGAACGACAGGCCCGTTTTGGGCCCCGTAAGGGGTCTTATCGAGGATCTGGATAGGTTGCCCTTGCCTGCCTACGATCTTTTCCCCATGGACAAATATGTCGGACATACCCATTGGAAACCCTTTGTCGAGATCGTTACCTCGAGAGGATGCACGCATGGGTGCACTTTTTGTTATGAATGGAGCGAACATGATCCCCGGTCGCTCAAGAACGTAACCCGATGGCGCGCTAAATCGGCGAAGCGCGTCATTGAAGAGATAGAGCTTTTAGAAAATACGTTTGGGGTGAAAGTCATCGTGATCCAGGAAGATAATTTCAATTTGAACCCCAAGCGAGTGAGGGAGTTCTGTGAAGAGAAGATCAGGCGCGGCCTGAAGATGAAGTGGGTGAGCCTCGGGTGCGCGAGCGATTGGGTGCGGATGGAGAAGGAGATCCCCCTGATGAAGGAGGCCGGGTTGTTCATGGGGGTTTTTGGGATCGAGGTCGCCAGCGATCAGGAATTGCGTAAGTTGGACAAAGGCATCACCGTTGAACAGATATACGGGACCATAGAACTGCTTCGCCGCCAGGACATCGCGATTGTGGGAGACATCATGATAGGGTTTGATTATGACACGGAAGAAATCATAAAGAGGCGTTTTGAGTTTGCCGATCAGGTTGACCCCGATGTGATGTGGGTCGGGTATTTGACCCCGCCACCCGGTTCTCCTATTTGGCAGGATGGCATTAGGCGAGGATGGATAGATCCCAAGCATATCGATATTCTGAAATGGGATTTTTTGCATCCCGTCGTCCCAACAGAGAGTTTGACGATTGAGGATTTGGGCCGCTTAGGAGCTTGGGGAATGCGGGAGTTTTATTCCAAGCCCGGACGCATTCAGCGCATCATGGGGAGCAACTTTGATGAACTAGCGAAATTGTGTTTCAAGGATGTTATGTCAAACGTAGGAAAGTGGGAAGCGGGGGCCGTGAAGGGAGAGAGTCATATTTAAGCATCAGCCAGTTGCGAAAGTCGTCCAATAGGGGCAGCTTTAGGCGCCGGCGTCAGCCGGCGCCTTTTTTGGGCCCGCGCGCAAGACAAAGAGACCTGCGTGCCTCGGCCGTGAGACCGAAAGGTGAGACCGAAAGGTGAGACCGAA
>CAZUQR010000005.1:0-1663 GCA_964622605.1 uncultured Planctomycetia bacterium | reverse complement strand
GTGAGACCGAAAGGTGAGACCGAAAGGTGAGACCGAAGAGTCCGGCCCGTCTGCCTCACTTTTTTAAGGAGGAGCTTGACAGGGGGTGGGGAACAAGGTATATTAGTAATGGAAACCATTTTCATTAATTGGCCTCAAGGGGACGCGGCGAAGAGGGACAAAAGAGAAAGATAGGGAGCGACGATGCCGGGCAGGGACGGGACAGGGCCGCCGTGGTGGCACGGCCGGTTCAGGGGTTGCGGGTACAGGATCACGCTCGGCCGTGAGGCCATCCTGGCCGTCCTGGCCGATACTGACAAGCATCTGAGCGCCGAAGACATCTACATGCGCGTTCATCCGCGCTATCCGCAGATCGGGCTCACGACCATCTATCGGACGCTCGACATCCTGGCGGAGATGGGACTCGTCCTCAGGTATGACTTCGGGGACGGCCGCGCCCGGTATGAGCTGGCCGAGGGGCCGCGCAGTAACCATCACCATCATCTGGTGTGCACGGACTGCAACCGGGTGATCGACTACACCGATTTCATCAAAGACGAGGTCGAACTCTTGAAGCGCACGGAAAAGGGCCTCTCCAGGAAGTACAACTTCAGGATCAAGAATCACGAGATCCAGTTTTTCGGCCTGTGCGAAAAATGCGCGGGCAAAAAGTAGGCGTGCATATTTTTTTCGCTGTTAATAAAAATGATTTTCAATAATAACCGTAACGGGGAGGTGCAAGATGCCAGGTTTTGACGGGACGGGCCCGATGGGGCAGGGCCCCATGACAGGGGGCGGCAGGGGGTATTGCGCCGTGCCGGTGCCGGGGGACCGGTGGTACGGCGGCGGACGCGGATATGGCAGGGGGGGCCGCGGCCGCGGCGGACGCGGCGGCTACGGCTGGCGTCACTGGTACTATGCCACAGGGGTGCCCGGCTGGGCGAGAGCCCAACAGGGCATGCCGGCCTACGGCGCCGGCGTTCCCGGCTGGGACGGGGCGCCGCAGGACGAGCTGACCGCGCTCAAGGATCAGGCGAACTTCCTCAAGGAGCAGCTCGGGGGTATCGAGGGCCGCATCCAGGCGCTGGAGAGCAGACCTGAGTCCAAAGAGGGGTAGTCGGGCCGGGGCGCGCGATCTGTTAACACAGGGCCAAGCAGGAGGTTCGGTATCATGAAGGCAGGAGTTGTCCTGGAAGATGAGAGGGGTTTGGAGGGGGATGTTTCGGCGCACTTCGGTCAGTGTCCGTATTTTCTGATCGCCGACATCGACCCGGCCGGCAAGGAGGTCGTGGCCGCGCGCGTCGTGCCGAACACGGCGATGCACGGCGGCGGCGGGTGCCTCGCCGTCGACGAGATCCTGCGACACGGGGTGACGCACGTCATCGCCGGCGGCATGGGTATGGGCGCCCAGCAGAAGTTCGTCCAGGCCGGCGTCGCAGTCTATGGTTATCAGGGCCGGGTCAAGGACGCCCTGACCGACCTGTTGAACAACGGTCTCGGGGGGCTGGGGACCTGCCGGGAGCCCGGCGGCTGATGCCGTTAAAGCGGACCGTTTAGCGGGGCCGAGTCCGAGGCGGCGCGGCCCATCCGCGCGCAGCGCAAGGGGTCCCACGGGGGGATGGGTGGAGTGAGCACGGATGGGGCGGCCGCCGAAGGCACGGCTAAATCGGGCAAGGAGCGCCGT
>CAZUQR010000004.1:71364-106820 GCA_964622605.1 uncultured Planctomycetia bacterium | reverse complement strand
CAGAAGTTTTTCGGCAAATGTCGGTAAGGATTTAGAGCGCGTGCACAGGCGAAGCGTTATGTCGCCGAGCAGCGCGCCCTAAACCGCGCCGATGAGCGAAAAACTTCGTCTGACGGTAGAGGGGTCTGCCCGAGGCAGGGCGAAGGATCGGTTACGGGAAGGGGTGCGAGGAGACGAAGAAAAATTGTGGCGGCGGGAAAACCGGTGTCACCACTTGCGCATGACCTCGGCCGCGAGGGCGCCGCGGGAGGTCGGTTCGATGATCTGTAAGAGCACGCGGCCGAGGTCGGAGATGAAGGTCCGCGGGACATAGACGATATCCTCGGATTGCAGGGCCACGTTCTGCTTCAGGTCCTTGCCGCGCAGGAGCGGCCTCTTGAGGTTGAGGCGCTGGACCTGGGGGTTCTCGAATCCGCCGCGGATGAGGACGATGCTGTTGACGACGGCGTCCTTCGTGAAGCCGCCAGCCAAGGCCACCGCCTCGAGGATGGTCTTTGAGCCACTCACCGCATACACGCCAGGATGCCCTACCTCCCCCAGAATGATCACCTTGCTGCCGCCGAGCTTGCGGATCGAGATGGAGACCTCGGGGACGCGGATGTACTCCTTCAGCTGCTCGGTCAGCATCTCATCAAGCTCGACGATGGTCCGGCCTCGTGCCGGCAGGTCCCCGACGAGCGGGAACGAGATACGGCCGTCCGGCCGCACCACGACCTCCTGATCGAGATCGTCGTTCTCCCAGACCGAGATGTGGAGCACGTCGCCGTCGGCGATGATGTACTCCAGGCCCCCGCCGCCCCGGACCGCCGGCCGGACCTCGAGCATCGCCACGTCCCTGCCGGAGGCGACCTCCTGACGGCGCGCCATCATGTCGCGCGAACGCTCGAAGTACTGCTCCGCCGTCTGGAACTGCCCCTGGGAAAAATAGTACTCGCCGATATGGTAGTTGTACCGCGCGCTGCTCTCCAGCGCCGCCGGGTCGTTGCTCTCGAGAAAAGAATCATCGCAGCGGCCCGGCACCCCCAGGGCCCCCAGCAAGACGCCAACGGCGAGGAATCGCAAGAGGACCTTCATCTGCGCTCCATGAGGACTTCTACCTGTCGCTTGAGCTTCTCGACGCGCGAACGCACCTTCGACGGATCCTCGCGCTTGGGTGCGTCCGCGGTGAAACCGGTGGGCGGGCCGTACAGACTGAAATCCATATCGTCCGGCCCCACGCCGTCGGTGTTCATGCTCATCAACTGGGTCAGCTTCTGCAGGGTCCGCTCCTGACGGCTGCGCGCCTCGGCGAGCTCCTTCTGTAACGCGAGCGCCGCCATCTTCTGCGCCTCGAGGTCCTCGGTCATGGACGCGATGTGCTTGGCGCTCGCGCCGAGCTCCGCGTCCCTCTTTTCGATCATCGCGGCGTAATCCCCCAACTGCTTCGTCAACGTGTTCACGAGGATCTCGAGCTCCGCCATGCGCTTTTCACGCGGCCCAAAGCTCCTCTCCCAGGCCTTCCTCTCCTTCTCCAGCGACGTCAAGGCGTCCGTCAACCCCCGGATCTCCTCTTCTTTCTTGACCAACTGTTCCGTCATGAGACGCAGGTTCCGGTCGCGGAAGGGATCTCCCTTTTTACTGACGGCGGCCCCTTTCTCGGCCGACGCCAGCTCCCTTTCCAACAGCGCGTTCTCTTTTTCAAGCCGTTGGATCCTGCTATCCAATTCACGGCGCACCTTCGCCAGCTCGGCGGTCCCCTTTGAAAACATCTGTTTATCAGAACGCAAATCAAGGATCTCTTCTCTCAGGCCATCTGTTTCCCGGAGAGCGAGTTGCGCCTCGTGCTCTTTCTCGCTCAAGAGCGCCTCACGCTCATGAAGCTTCTCCCTGAGGTCCGTCAACTGCAGTTGAAGGACGTCGAACTGCTCTTCCTTGCTCTTGAGCCGTTCCTGCGACGCGGTGATCTGCTGCTCAAAGGCCTGGCGTTGCGACTTCATTTCTGCGAGGACCGCCTCGTGTTTATAAAGCTTCTCCTTGAGCTCCGCCGATTGCCTCTGAAAGGTGTCAAGCTGCTGCTCCTTGCCCTTGAGCTGTTCCTGCGACGCGGATATCTGCTGTTCAAGGCTCTGGCGTCTTGCCTCGATCTCTGCGAGCACCGCCTCGCGCTGATAGAGCCGTTTGCGCACCTCCGCCAGTTGCTGCCGAAAATCCTCGAGTTGCGCCTCTTTGTCTTTGAGTTGCTCCTGCGACGCGGTGATCTGTTGCTTAAGGTCCCGACGCTGCGACTCGAGTTCCGCGGCGGCCTTGTCCGCTTGTTCCTGCTCGGTTTGCGTCCGGGCCTGAACGACCTCCCGCCGCAGGTCGTCGATCTCGACATCCTTCTGTATCATCTGCCGGTTCTTGACCGCGAGCTCTTCCCTCAGGTTCGCGACATTACGACTGAGCACCTCCATCCGCTCCTGGTAAAGCAGTGCTCCCTGCGTAGAATCTTTCCCTTGTGCCCGATACGCCGTCAGGGCGCGTTCCATTTCCTCCAGGCGCCCCTGGAGGTCCCTATATTCCTGTTCTTTTCTTTTCAGGTTCACGGACAACTGGGCCATCTTGACCTTGTGGGGATTTTCGGTACCCGTCAAAAGGTCGCGCGCCTGCTTCAGTTCTTCAAGGTTCTGTGTCAACTCTTTCGTCGTATTTTTGAGCCGGCTGTCCAGGATGAAATTCGCGTTCTCCAATTCCGCCCGTTCGCGGATCAACTTGTGCAGCTTCTGATTGGCCTCCTTGAAGGCGTCCTGCATCTGGACCATGTCCGCGCGGTAATTCTTGGTGTTGGCGATCTCAAGCTCGGCCTCCTTACCCTTGAGCGTCTGCTCGAGGCGGCCCTTGGCCTGTTCCCACCTTCCCTGCTCCTCCTTCAAGGACGCGACGGTGCCGGAGAGCTCCGTGTTCAGGCTGCGTTCGCGCGCTATCAGATAGACGAATCCGGCGCAGACAGCGGCCGCCGTCAACAAGACCATCACCACGCCTTTGGAACTGCCCAATCGTTTAAGCGCCATCAGCATCCTCCCGGGGGACGGTCTCCTCCAGGAAACACTTCACGATGTGCAGGGTCGGATACTTCATCAGATTCACGTCCTTGATATCGTCGTCATACAGGTGCTGGCCCCCTTCGTCAAAAAGGATCTGGACCACGGGCCGCAGGGGCGAACGCCGGTTCTGGGCCATCACCCGGCCTACCTCTTTCGTGTTGAGCTGGATGAACGATCCGTTGGGGAAGAACCCCAGGCGGTCGATGAGCGCCTTGATAAAGGCCGGGTCGTACCTCTGCTTGGTCGCAAAGATGCGCTTGTAGACGTCCGTGATGGAGTAGCGGGAACGGAACGGCCGCGGGTGGATCATGGATTCGAAGCTATCGGCAAGGGCGATGATCTTGGCGTACTCGTGGATAGAGCGTCGGCCTGTCGGATAGCCGGTGCCGTCCATGCGCTCGTGGATCTCGTACTGGGCGCTCAACACCGCCTCGCTCAACGCCGGGTTGATCTCCTGGAGCATCTTCTGTCCAACCTCCACGTGTTCCTTGACCTTCTCAAACTCCCGGGGCGTCAACGGCCGACTGACGTTCGTCGTGTCTTTATACGCCGTCATACCGATGTCGTGCAGAAAGGCCGCCAGGCCCAGCTCTACCATTTTTTCCGCACCATAGCCCACCCCCTGGCCGATGGCCAATGAAAGGATCGTCGCGTTCACGCTGTGCTGGGGGAGGTAACTGTCCCCGTCCTTCAAAAGATATGTGACCGCCAACTCTATGAGCCGCTCATCGCCCGAGCTGACGAGGCCGGCCACCTCGCCCACCAACGATGTGAGAGGACGGACATCCGCCTGCTCCGGCTCCAGATCCTTGTCCAAGAAGTAACGGCTCAACTCCATCATCCGGTCGTAGAGGACCAAGGCCTCTGACATCGGCAGACTCCGGCGGGTCTCTTCCGGGAGATCCGCCGTCGCCCTCCTTATTTTTTGAGGCTGGCGCAAAGGCGCAGCCTCTGTGTCGTCTCCCGGCGCCGCCTCCTGAGGGATAGAGGGCCGCGAAATCCTCCCGGCCCGGTGCTGCGAAAAGAACGGCTTGACGGACCTGGACGAAGTCTCTGTCTTGCGCGACTCTTCCTCTTCGAAGATGGGGACGGACTCCTCGGGGGGCGGCTCACGACGCGGGGACTCCGGACGCAACGGCTCCCTTCGTGGCCCGGACCGCGTCTCGGACCGACGGGTCTTCGGGACGGACGGCGGCGCCGGCTCCTGACGGGGCCGGGACGGTTCGGTCCCTTCACGAAAGGACTCCGATCCGTCCCTTCTCACTTTTTTTATGATCTTGGAAAACTCCACCACGGAGGCCTCGCCCCTTCCTACTTCACGACAGGCTTCTTGGCCGTGCTCACAAAAGAATAATCCTCGGTCATGTTTTCCGATACCTGAAGGCTGATGACGCCATGGCATCCGGCGAGATTCTCGTCAAACTCGATCCGCCAGAAGAGGATGCCCATCTTTTCTTCGGATTGCATCGTTTCGACGACCGGCCTGCCGTCATCCGTCAGGGAGACGGTATAGTTCGACGGCACGTAGCCCTTCTTCTCATACGCCTGGGAGGAAAACTTGTTGTCGGAGAAGACGAGCGTGTCCAGGGTCTTGTCGCCCTTGCCCGACATCGGGATAACGGTCACCTCCCATTGGTTGGCGTCGATGGCCTTGCGCTTCTTCTCTTTCTGGGCGCGTTTCTTGGCCAGATCCTCCGGGGAGACGGCCGGCGGAACCGGGGCCGGCCTTTCTGCCTCTTTGATCTCTTCGGCCGGCGCAACGGGAACCGCCTCTTCGGCTTCGGCAGGCGCCTGGACCCTTGCAACCTCTTTGGTGCTCGCCGGCGCCTCTTTCGCCTTCTTTGCCCACCACGCGTAGCTCGCAGAAACGACGCAAAGAATAAACCCAGCCGCCAGAATGCCCCCCATCAAAACCCGTCTCATAGAACTGCCCTCCTGTCCGGTGCGTGAAATAAATGGTTGAGAGAACCTCCCTTTACTTGATCGGAACTTTTCCCTCCCAGGCCTGCCAGGTCAAGATATAGCGCTTGACCCAGTCTGCATCCTTATCGTCCTTCTGGGCCAGCTTGAGATACTTCCTGAAGTGCTCCACCGCCTTGGGGCGGTTCTGAAGGTGCTCGGCGGAGATGTAGCCCAGATTGAAGAAGGAGGCGGCGTCCTGGGGGTTCAACTCCACCGCCTTCTCGAATTCCTTGACCGCGCGCTCGAATTCCTTATTCTGGGTATAAAAGACCCCCAGGTTATAGTGCATCAGGGCCGTGCGCTTGACGAGGATCTTGTTCTCGCGGGCCAGCTCTGCGGCCTTCCTCGGGACCTGCCGGATCTTCTTCTCGAGGATGTTATTGTTCTTCCTCGCCTCGGCGTACTTCTCCTTGATTTCGGTCAGCCGGCGCCGAAGCAGCTCCGCCCCGGCCTCCTTCTTTAACCCTTCATGTTCTAGCGTCTTAACGTACTTCTCGAGCTCGCGCGTCCGTTTCTCAAAGACCCCCTTCTCTTCTTCAAGCGCGTCGATCTTCTTCTGCGCATCTTCCCCTATTATATTCTCGACCGAGGCTTTTTCAAAAGATTTCTTGTACTCGTCGCGCTCCTGGCGCAGCCTGACGATGTCGGCGTTCAGGCCGTCGAGACGTTTCTCAAGCTCCGCCGCCTGTTCCAGGGCCTCCTGCCTGGCCCGCTCCAGCTGCCGGATCTGCAGCTGGTTCTGGCGCTGGATATCGTCGACGTCGCGCACCTGATTCTTGTAAACGAGCAGGGCCTTGGCCTGGGCCACCGCGTTCCTGTAATCGACCAACAGACGGCTGTGCTCCTCCTGAAGCCGGGCGAGTTGCGCCGAGCAGTCCGTCGTCTGCTGCTCCATGGTCCCCTGCGGTGCCTCCCCTGCCTCTTCCTGGGCCCGGCCCGTCCGGACCCCTCCGGCGAGCCAAATCCCCGCGGCCAAAACCAGCCCCACCCTGACCCGATTGCGTCTGAAGAAATCCATCAGCTCTCCCTTAGCGGCTTGATCTCGAACGGATAAGAGTCTTTTTCCTCTTCGATATCCGAATACTCCCGGTACGACCGCGGTAACAGCGCCCGCGAACTCAGATCCGATTCGGTCGTGATCGGCGCATACTCCTGATAGGCCTTGTCGAGCTTCGCCCCGAAGTCGCGTTCGTAACCGGTCGTCAGCTCGTCGCCCTCGATGATGTGCGGGGTCAACAGGATGACGATCTCCACGTGCCGCATCGCCTTCGTCTTCTCGGAGAAAAAGTATCCCAAAAAGGGGATGCGTCCCAGAAAAGGAACACCCCGGTAGGACTCGGTTTCCTCCTCCTTGTGCAGACCGCCGATCAGGATCGTGGCCCCGTCCTTGACCATCACGGAGGTCTCGGCCATCGTCGTGTCGATGACCGGGATCTGGTTCTCGCTCGAGGAGATGACGACGTCCACCACGTTGCTGATCTCGGGCTTGATCTTCATCGTCACGTAGCCGTCGTCGTTGATCGTCGGGATGACGGAGAACTGCAACCCCACGTCCACGTAGGTCACGTTCTCGGAGACGGTCGTCGTGGTCTGGCCGGTCGTCGTGCTCGTCGTGACGTAGGCCTGGCGCTCCCCCACGTGGATCTTGGCCTCCTGGTTGTTGATGACCGCGATCTTGGGGCAGGAGAGGATCTTCGTCTTGCCGAAGGTGTCGAGATACTTGAAGACGACGTCGAAATCATGGCGTCCGATCATGCCTATGTGCAGGCTCTCGCTGCCCGTGTCCTTGGTGCTGGAGGACATGTCCGACGTCGTGCCGCTGAAGGGATACCCGCCGATATCGCCATTATACGCCTGCATGGCGTCATAAAGCAGCTTGCGGGACGTGAAGGCCCCGGCTGTGGTGGTGGGGTTGACCACGGAAAAGGGCGTCGAACCGATATAGCTCAGGCCGTACTTCTTGCCGAGGCTGAAGAGGCCCTCCCACTCGACCCCGCGCGTCTTGTCGTCCGCCAGGTTGATCTTGACGATGCGCGCATCGATCAAGACCTGGCGCGTCTTGGTGTCCAGTCCCTGGATCAGCTTCTCGATATCGGCCATGCGCTCCGGCAGGGTCTGGACGACGACCTGGTTCGTGCGTTCGTCCGCCTGGATGCTGCCGGCCTTCTTGTCGTCCAGCTGGACCTTGAGCCGCTCTTCGATGTCTTTGGCGTTGGCGTACTTGAGGTCGAAGATCTGTATCGTCGTCTTCTGCTCGAGGGCCTGAACGGCCTTTTCGATCTCCACCAGCCGCGCCGGCGCGTCCAGGACGATCACCGTCCCGGTCTCCTGCTCGACGAAGATCTTGCCGATCGAGCTCTTGAAATTGTCGAGGATCGAAAAGACCTGCTCGGGCACCGCGTATTTGAGACGGAAGACCTTGACCTCGCGGATGTCCGCGAAGTTCTTGCCGAAGTAGGCCTTGAACTCGTCCTCGGTCATCACGTTGTAGATATCCCCGCGCTTTTCGTAGGCCAGGTCGTTGCTGCGGATCATGAGATCAAAGACGTCGCGGATGGGCACGTCGTTGACCATGAGCGTGACGCGGCCGCTCACCTTCTGGGTCGGGATGATGTTGAGGCCGGCCTTGAGCGCCAGGAACTTCAGGGCCTCGGTGATCTCCATGTCGCGCAGGTCGAGGGAGATCTTGTCCCTGTTAAAATCCGGCGGTTTGGGCAGACAGACCCCCACGCCCAGGGCCGGCCTCGCCGAGGCGTAGCGGTCCTCGGCAACGGCCGGCTGCCAGGCGCCGGCGACCAACGCAATCCCCAGCGCACCAATAACGCCCTTACTTCTGCGTGGTGATATCATAGGATTCCCGCGTCATGATGTACTTCCGGGCCCGGTTGGCGTCCTCATCTTCGGGCGCCACCTCGAGGTACCTCTTGAAATATTCGACCGCCCGGGCCTCATCCGGGGCATACTGAGAATAGATGATACCTAGATTATAGGCGGCATAGAGATCCTTCGGGTTGCGCTCCAGGGTCTTTTCAAACTCCTTGATCGCCTGAGCGTGCATCGCCCTGTCGGTATAGATCACGCCCAGATTATAATGCAACAGGGCGTTTTCCTTCGCCAGCGCCTCCATCTCGGCATTGAGGGAGGCGTGCTGGCTCGCGAAGCTGTCCACCTTGTCCCGGAGTTTTTTGTTCTCGGCGTCCGTCGCGTGCAGGACCTCCCGCAGGTCGCCGATCTTCTCCTTCTTGTCGCCCAGGACCTCCTTGGCTTTCTTTTCCTGGCGTGTCCAGCCCTCGCGCTCGCCCTCCCAGCCGTCCAATTTGGCATCCATGCGCGCTATCTTGGCCTTCTGTTTCTGGGAGAGCTTGGTCAACTCCTCTCCGGAGGCACGCGCCTCTCTCAGCGAGATCTCCAATCGCGCGACGCGCTCCTTGAGCTTCTTGTTCTCGTCCTCGAGCTGCCGGCTGCTCTTCATCGTCTCGCGGAACTCCCGGGGGCTCACCTGCGCGCGCGTCTTCTCTTTGAGATCCTGGTTCTCCGACTGAAGCTCGACCAGCGTGTTGAGAAGATTTCTCAGCTTCTCTTCGGATGAAGCCAGTCTCCCGTGCAATCCCTGATTCTGTGTCCTGAACTTTTCCATTTCGGCACGCGAGGTGGCGGCCGCGGATCGGCTCTCTTTAAGGGCCCTCCACTCCTCTTCCATCTCTTCATATCGCCGCTGAAGCTCCTTATATTGCGTGCTCGTCTTGTTATACTTTTCAAGGAGGTCGCCTATGTTGGTCTTCAAGAGACGGTTCTCCTTTTCCGTGGTGGCGCTCTGGGCCAGCGTCATGTTGTTCTTGAAGATCTGGTCGTTGAGCGCGGCGATCTTCTCTTGCAGCTCGGCCTTCTCCGCGTTGAGCTTCTTGAGCTCCTTCTCGGTGTCGGTCAGGGCGGTCTTGGTCTCACCGGCCGCCTCGAGTCCCTCCCGTGCCCCCCTGAGTTGGTCCCGTGTCACCTTCAGGGCCTGGGCAAATTCATCCTGCAGCTTCCTGACATAGGCCTCGTGCTGCTCCTTGAGCGAGGCCATCTCCTGTTGCCGCAACTGGGCCTCCTGCCTCAAGGAGGCGATGCGGCCTTCGAGCTCTTCGAGAAATTTGTCTTTCTGCGCCGCCTCTTGCTGGAGCGAGACGATGCGGCCGCGGACCTCTTCGTTCTCGCGCCTCAGGTCCTGCGTGGCGCGGGCGACCCTCTCCTTGGCCTCCTGCATCAACGCGACGTTTTTCTTCTCCAGTTTATCCGCGCGCTGTTCAAGGCCCCGCACCTTCTTTTCCACGGCATCCTTCTTCTTTTGAGCCACGGTCAACGCGCCGTTCGCCTGCCGCAGTTGCAGTTGGAACGTCCTGCGCTCGCTTTCCAGGGCCAGGAGCTCGCGCTCCATCGCCGACGCCTCGTCGTCGACTTCCATCAAATCTTTATCGAGATCCTGGGCCTCCCGCCTCAGGTGCGCGTTGTCTTTTTCCAGGCCCGCCAGACGGGCCTGGACGTCGGCGACCTGCCTCAGCAACGCCTCTTTCTCCTGTTGCCACGCCTGAGCCTGGCTCTTGGCTTCGGACCGGAGATCATCCCTCTCTCTTTCGAGGAGCGTTATCTCTCCTTCCAGTGCGACGACCCTCCCTTCCCACGCGCGGTCCTGTTCCTCGAAGGCCCGCGCCTGCTTCCCGGCCCGCTTCTCGCTCTTTGCCTTTTCCTTTTGCGCGGCGGCGGCCTGGCTCTTGAGCCTTTCAGTCTCAAGGACATTCGCCTTCTGGGATTCCAACGCTCCGGCGCTGGCAGCGGCCAGCTTCTTCTCCAGGGCCCCGATCTGCTCCTCCAGGGCCTTGATCCGGCCCTCCAGCGCCGCATTCTTGTTCTGCAGGAACCGCGCCGCGTCCTGGGCCTCCCGGAGCTCCGTCGCGTGCGTCGCCGCGTAGGCCTTCTTCTGTGCCTCGAACGCCGCAATCCTCTCCTGAAGCGGCGCATGCAGCTTCTTGAACTCCTCCAGCTCCCCTTCGTAGCGTCCGCGCAGGACCTCCCGCTCCTTTTGCTCCAGCGCGAGCCGCTCCTGCGTCGCCTCGAGCTGACTCTTCGTCAACGCCAGCCCTTGAAGCGCCTTCTCCTTCTCCAGCCGTTCTCCGGCCAGGGCCTCCTGGTTGTCGAACGCGAGCTTTTGACGTTCCTCGGTGGACGAAACCGCCCGCTCGGCCCAACCGCGTTTTCCCTCTTCCAGTTGCTGCACCTGCTGGAGCGCCGTTTGGGCGTCCCCGCGGGCCTTCTCCAGGGCCGCCTTCAACCGGCTGACCTCCTGGAGGGCCCCGACGAGCTTCTCCTCCTGCGTCAAGAGTCGATCGGCATGCCGGTTCTCCGTGCCCTTCAGGCCTTCCAGCTGTTTCGACAGAAGTTGCCGTTCCTGACTGAGCGCCGTCAGCCGACCGCGGGCCTCCAGTAAGGCCTCCTGCGAAAGGTCCCGCTCCTCTTCCGAGACCTCCAGTCTCGCTTTGACCCCGTCGATGAGAGAGCGCTGCTCCCTCTTCAGGCTCTCGATCTCCTGACGCAGGGCATCGCGCTCCTCCTTGAGTTCGGTGAAGGCGCCGTTAAAATTATCCAGTGTCTCGTAGATGCTCGGGGACGTCGACTTCTGCGCCCAGGCGCCCCGCACGCAACACAGCAGGGCCGCAAGGACAAAGACGGATCGAGGGACGAGGATAAATTTTTTCATCGCACCACCCGCAATCCCTTGATCGCCGGTCTCTGGTCCCCGGAAGCCGCCTGAAGGCTCGCGGCGGACGGCGGCGGCTCCACGATGTTGTACCCACGCTCCTCCTTGATCCCCGGATGCTCGACCCGCCGCCCCTGGGGCGTCACCAGGACATCGCCCGAGATGATCCTCGGCGTCAGGAGGATCATGAGCTCCGTGCGGTCCATCTTCTTGTTGCTCGACTTGAACATGTTCCCGACGATGGGAAGGCTGGCCAAGAAAGGCGTGCGCTCCTTCGTCTCGACCTCCTCGTCACGGCGCAGGCCGCCGATGACGATGGTGGTGCCCTCTTTGACCATGACCGTCGTCTCGGCGAGCGACGTGTCGATGATGGGGATCTTGTTCTGGGTCGGCGTGGTCAAGGTCGAGGTCACGCTGCTGATCTCGGCCTTGACCTTCATCGTGACGTAGCCGTCGTCGTTGATCTCGGGCGTGACGGAGAACTGGATCCCCACGTCCACGAAGGTCACGTCCTCGGCCACGGTGTTGGAGACCTGCCCCGTCGTCGTGGTCGCGGTCACATAGGCCTGCTTCTCGCCCACGTGGATGCGCGCCTCCTGGTTGTTCGTCACCACGAGCTTCGGATTGGCGAGGATCCGGGTCGAACCCAGGGCCTGGACGTACTTGAAGAGAAAATCGAAATCCTGGGCCGCCACCATCCCCACGTGGAGACCCTCCAGACCCACGTCCTTCGTGCTTGCGTTGAGCGCGGTGGCGTTGCCGCTGAACGGATACGAGCCGACGTTCTCGGCCGCGGTATAATACCACGTGTCCTTGCGCGTACTGAACTCACCGGCCGTCGTCGAGGGGTTCACCGTCGCAAAGGGCGTCGAACCGATATAGGTAAGGCCTTTCTGCCTGCCCATATCAAAAAGACCTTCCCACTCTACCCCCTTGCTGTTCTCATCGGTCAGCTTGATCTTGACGATCGTCGTCTCGATGATGACTTCCCGGGTCTTGGTGTCCAACTCCTTGATGAGGCGCTCGATCTCCTTCATGCGCTCGGACAGCGTCTGGACCATCACCTGGTTGGCGCGCTCATCGGCCTTGATAAGGCCCACCTTTTTGTTATCGAGCTGGGTCTTGAGGTGCTCCTCCACGTCCTTGGCCTTGGCGTATTGGAGCGGGAAGACCCTCACCTCGTTCTTGCGCTCGAAGCTCTCCAGGGCCGCGCGCATCTGGCGGATCTTTTCGGGGATATCGATGACCAGGGCGCTGCCGGACTCCGTGTCGACCAGGACGCGGCCGATGTCGCTCTTGATGGTATCCAGGAGCGAAAAGGCCTGTTCGGGGATGGCGTACTTGAGACGGAAAAACTCCACGATGCGCGTGTCGGCAAAGGACTTACCGTACAGGGCCACGTATTCGTCCTGCGTCATCACGCTGTAGATCTCGCCCTGTTGATCATAGGCCAGACCGTTGCTGCGCAGCATGACGTCAAAGACGTCCTGCACCGCCACGTCCTCCACCATCAGGGTCACGCGGCCGGCGACGTTTTTCGTCGTCACGATATCGAGGTTGGCTTTGGTGGCCAGGTACTTGAGCGCATCCACCACGTCGATGCCGCGCAGATCCAGGGAGATGAACCCCTTCATGCCGCCCGCAAGCGGTCGGATGACCGCAATCGCCTCGGCGGCCGTAGAATCAGCCGCCGGCCCCGTCGCCACGAACGCCTCCTGCGCCGGGACCGCCGCCGCACCCAAGAAGAAGAACACCCCCGCCATCAGAAAAAACCGTCTCACCGCAGTTCGACCTCCACGTCTGCGTCCCTGAGGATCACGCGGTCCTTGTAGATCGCCTCGACCCGGATGCCGTCCACATAGTGTCCCCGCTTGATAAAATAGGTCTTCGCGTCCGTCGTGTTCTCGATCATCGCGTCGGGATCGTCCGCCCAGGAGATACCGACCAGGCGGTACCTGCTCAGGATCAACTCCGCGCGTTCTCTCTGGGACGCCTCCTGGGTCGGGGCCGAGAAGTCCCGCGACGGCGGCACCGGTATCGCGCCGAGCTGGAAGATATCCCGTGCGCGTGCCATCTGGGCATACGTCTCAAGCGACTGAACGCGCGTCGGCAGCACGAACTTGGCCCCAGGGGACCGCTCCGTTGGCGAAAAAGAGAAGTTCGGCAACTCTGAAAGGCGATGCGCCAGCACCGCGGAGCTGGCGACAAAAAAGATGCCCAAGACAAAAGCGGCCGTCAGCAGGAGCCCGTTGACCTTTTTGATGTTCAACGTCACCCCGCCGCTGAACGCCTGCCCAAAGCCCTTCTGCCAGAAAGACAGCCGCGAACGCAGGGCGCCGAAGGAAAAAGACGGACCGCGCCGCCGCGCCGGATGCGCGCCCGCCGCAGGACCCGACGGCTCCTCGATCAGCTTCAGGAGCTGCTTCTCTGGAGTAGGGGAGGATTTGTCCTCGACCACCCTTTCTTCTCCTCTTCGCGCAGGATCTCCTTGATCAGCGACTCGTCGATAACACTCTTGCGTTTGATCACGAGCTCCTTAAGCGCCTTATGGCAGACCATCGCGATCTGCCGCGGATACCCTTTGGTACACCGGTGGATCTCCCTGATCGCCCCGTCCAAAAAGAGGAACATCCGGGAGGTGTAGCCCGCCTGGCGGATGCGGAATTCGATGAGGTGCCGGGTCTCTTCTTCATCGAGCGGATTCAGGGTATACTTGAAGCTGATCCGATCGAGGAAGTTGGGCATCGCCGCGATCTTGCCGTAGAGCTCGAGCTGCCCCAGCAATATGAGCTGGAGGAGCTTGAACTCGTTCGTCTCGTAGTTCAACAGGACCCGCAGGGCCTCGAGCGTCGCATCGTTGAGCTTCTGCGCCTCGTCCACGATGAGGACGGCCGTGCGCGCCTCCTCCACGCCCTTGCGGAAGAGGAAACGCTCCAGGGCCTCCTGGATATCGACGATGGTGCCGGCCGCCGGCAGGTCCAACTCGAAGTTGCGCGCGATCTTGGTCAGAAAGAGGTCCGCCGAATCGAACGCCGGGTCCAGGATGATGTTGAAGATAAAATCATCCTTGGATTTCAAGATCTGGATCAGCTTGCGCGACAAGGTCGTCTTGCCCGTGCCGACGTCGCCCAAGACCACGCTCAGGCCCCGGCGCAGCCTCAACTCGATCATGAGGTTGGTCAGGACCGCCTCGTGCGCCCGCGACTCGTAGAAGAACTCCGGGTCCGGGCTCGTCGAGAACGGCTCCTTATTGAACCCCAATACCTTGTAATAACTCAAGAGTCGCCTCCGCTCACCTTCCCGCAGATCACCACGGCTCGCCGTCCCTCGCGTTCCCGCGAGCCGGGGGAAATCACTTCGCGTACACCTGCTTGTCCGCCGCCGTCAAGAGCTGCTCCTGCCACTTTTGGAGCTCCTTGAACTGCTTGATCGTCCTGACCCTTGCCACATACTGCTCTTTTTTTCTCTCATCGAACTCTTCGGGCACGGCCGGCCGCTTCTTGAGGATCTTGTGGACCGCAAAACCCTTGTAGAGCGGCGTCGGCCCGTAAAACGAATCGACGGGCATGGCGAGCATGGCGTCGAGGTCCTTGCGCGGAACCTTCCACGCCTCAAGCAACCACTCGAAGGAGACGAACCCCGTCGTCTTGATGAAGTCCTTGTTGTCTTCGCTCTTTTTGAACCCCCGGTCCCAGAGCTTCGGCCGCTTGCTGACCTTCTCGAAAAACTCCTGTGCCTCCTCGAGCGTGTCAAAGCGCACCAGCTGAAGCTCGAGCGAATTGTACTCGGTGATGTACTTCGCGAGGGCCTCCTCCTCGCTCACCTCGGGGTCAAAGCTCTCGCGCACCTGGTCCCGGAGCATCTTCAGCTGGATCAGATGCTTCAGCTGGTTCTCGAAAAGGACCGCAGGCTCCCCCACGCGTTCCTGGACCCAATCCTCGAAGGCCTGCCGATCCTGATTCCAATCGAAACTCACCTTTTCCGACTTCAGCAGCTTGCCGATCTCTTCGTCTACGCTCTTCTGGGGGACCTGGACGCCCCTCCTGAACGCCTCGTACGAAAAGATCAGGTCCTCCCACGTCCGCTCTTCCAGCTCCTCGGGTGTCCGGACCTCGCGGCCCCAGCTGCCTCCGAAGATCTGGGCAGCGGCCTTGACAAAAAGATAGTTGTCCATCGAAACGTCCACGTCAAAGATCCGGCCTGCCACCGAGGGCCGCTCGACCTGGATGATCTCCTCTGCTTCAAGGGCCTCCTCGGCCTCCAGGTACCCCTGCCCCAGAAGCCCCAAGAGCACAGGAAACAACAACACCTTGGACAGGCGCCTAAGGTTGTCGCACACGGCCGTCTTCCTTCAACAATTTGGTGATGATACGCAGGGTATAGCCCTCGCTGATCAACCGGACGATCATCATGAGCCGCTCCCTGGCCTTGGTCGCGTCATACAGGCGCAGACGGCGCTGACGGGCGACCACGTCCAACAGCCCCATGTCCGTATAATTATTGATCGCCCCGTACGAGACGTCGGTCAACGCCTCCAACTCTCTGGCGGAGATCAATTTTTTGTTATTACGGATCGCGAGGGTCATCTATCAACCTATCAGTTTCTTGCGGATGAGGCGCAACGGATAGCCGTCGTTCTTCATGCGCGAAATCACGCTCAGCTTCTGGCGGAGTTCCTGGACGTCGTAAAACCGCTTGTTCCCCTTCTTGATGACGATGCGGAAGAACCCCAGGTTGGTGTAATGGTTCAGGGTCGGGTACGACACGCCGAAGCGCCGGACGACGTCCTTGGCCGAGAGGAGATTCTTGTTGTTCGGGGAAAACATCATCACAGGCCTGCTGTACTTAAAGTAATTGCTTTAACTACTACAAAAAGTATTATTAGCGCAATTTTAGTATTTGTCAAGGATTCTTTTTCTCCCGTTCTCCTCAGGTCCGTGCGCGGCGCCTCACCGGCCCCGGCGGCCGCTGCCGTGCCGGCGCGCCTCACCGGCCCCAGCGGCCGCTGCCGGCACCACACCACCGGATCCGCGGGACCCCGGACGAGCGGTCGACCACCGCGACGATCACATAGGCGACGGGCGACGCGGCGGCCCGGCCGACCACCGTGACGCGCCACAGGTCGGACCGGAAGACCGCCCACGAGGCAAGCCGGGCAAAGACCGCGTCCGTCACCGGCGCCAGGGAGGCCAGGTCTTCGGGGATCGTCAGTGTTTTTCCCCGACGCTCGGTGAGAAGCGCTGCCAGGACATCGGATGAGACGCCCGGCAGATTCCGCAAGACGGATTCCGGGGCTGTGTTGACATTGACCTTACCGTCTGTCCAGACCGTCACGAAACCCTTTGCGCCCACATCCAGCCTGCCGTCTGCATCATCCCCGGGCGGTTCGCGCTCACCGTCGTCTTCCCAGGGATCCAGGATAAAGTTGTCGTTTGCGTCTTCCCCGTAAAAGATCTCCTCCTGCCCGGCAAAGCACCGGCGCAGGACCCCTGTGCCGCGCGCCCCGCCGAAGGCGCCCCCGTCCCCCTCAAGCGGCACATCCGGCGCCGGACGCTCGAGGACCCCCCTGGAAAAAGAGCCGATGAAACGCCTCCGGGCGTCCTTGTCAACCCTAAGGATCGGAAAAAAGCTATGCTCGTCCTGTATCCGGATGGCGCACGTGCCCACAGCGCGGCCGCGCGTGTCTTCAAGCTCCAAAGAACGCACCAGGCCGCCGTCCTGCCGGTCATCCCGCGCCCACCCCTCCTGCCCCTCCGGACCCAAGGCGTCGTCGCGAGACTCGACGAGCGCGTCCCACGCCGCGTGCAGGCCGGCGCGGGCGACGTAATAAGACCACACGGTCTCAAGGTCGCGCTGCAAGAGGTGCTGGTCCAGGCGTGCGCGGTAGGCAGCCTGCGCGGTCAAGAGAGAAAAAAAGAACAACAACCAAAGAACCATGACAAGGACAGAGCCCCGGCGGCATCGAAACCGGACCCCTTGAAACCGCACGCTATCAAGCACCCGGAACATCGAAGACCATCTCATAGTTTCTTGTTCGCCCCTTCGGCGGGGCCGTGGAGAAGGTGACCCGGACCAAACGGGGCAGCTGCTGGGAAGAATCCCACGCCGCGGCCCACTGCGTCCCGTCATAAAAAGCCCAGCGCATGTCGCGCAGGCCTGTCATCAAAACGCGCTCTTCGCGCGGCGGCGCCTGGGGCACAACGTCCGTCGCGCGCACCTGGCGTCTCAGCGTCCCGTCGCCGGACCGCGAAGGCGACCAGACATAACAGACACGCATCAGGTCATCCGGGGCATCCGCGTCGGCGAGAACCCCTAATGGACGGGAGCGGACAAGACACACCTCACCCCCGCGGCCGGTCAAAGAAAGAGGAACGTCTGCGTCCTCTTCGATATAAGCGCACAACAGATCATCGCTCAAGAGACGGGCGAAGAGCCGCGCCCGGGCATCGGACGACGCATATATCCGCCTGTGACCCTGGACCACCATGGAGAACCCTTGGAATAAAACCAGAAGCACCAGACCGCCGATCGCCGCCGCCAACACGGCCTCAAGCAGGGTAAAACCCCGCCGGCCCCGGCCAAAGACACCATGCAAGCTCGTCCTGCAGTCCAACAGGGACGCCCCGCCCCTCCGCGGAGACGTGCGGCGCACGAGACGCGAAGCACGGACCTTAACGTTCTCACGAACCTTAACGTTCTGCGGGTGTCTCATTACGGGCTCTCTTATAATAATAGGTAAAGAGGGTCACGCGGCGGGCCGACGGGTCGGCCGCCGGGCCGGATGTCAGGGAGACCGGTACCAGGTCATCCGAAAGGGGCGGGGCAACGTCCACGTGCCAGGAAAAGCGGTCGAAGGGAGGCTCGAAGAGCCCTCCCCCTTCTTCCGGTATCTGAGGGGAGTCGAGAAGGACGCTGAGGCGAGCCTGGGTCAATAAGAGAGCGGTCGTCCGGCTTTCGGTCGCGGCCGCAATCCGCAAGGACTGGCCGAGCGCCGCAAAGACCGCCCCCATGACCGCTCCGGTGAGGCCTATAGCGACCAGGATCTCAAGAAGGGTGAATCCGCGCCGTGAGTCCTCGGAGGAAAAAACAGAGGGGCGCAGACGATAGGCCTTAAAACGCTTCAAGGTTCAACCTCAGGATCGGCTGAAGGATGCCCATGACCAGAAACCCCACGGCCACGGCAAGAAAGAAGATGACCGCCGGCTCAAACAGGCCCAGCAGCCGGCGGGTCTCCTCCCGGCTCTCTTCATCGAATATCGCCGCCACCTCCAGGAAGACCTCGCTGAGCCGGCCGGTCTCTTCGCCGACCGAGACCATATCCGCCATCAAGACCGGAAAAACAGGACGACGCCGCAGGCTCTCGTGCAAGGCCGTGCCGTGTGTCACCTCCTGAGACACCTCCCGCCATTGGGCCGCTACCACGCGATTCGAAGCCACTCCCTGCGCGATGCGCAGGGCCTCCAAAATGCTCACCCCGTGGTCAAGCAAAAGACCCAGGATATTCGCGATGCGCGCAAAAAGGATCTTCTTCACGACGCCCCCGACAAGGGGCAGACGCAGGACGAGACCGTCGAAAAACCCGCGCACGGACGCGAGCGTTGCGCATCGCAGGCCGACCGCAGCCGCCGCCAGGACGCCCGTGAGGATCCATAAGCCATAGCGGGCGCCCACGCCGCTTAAAAAAAGGATCAGGCGCGTGGCCGCCGGCAGGGATTCTCCGGATTCCGTAAACAAAAAGGACATCCGCGGGATGACAAAGACGAGAAGAAAGACAAGCGTCCCCATGCCGGCCGCCAGAAGGATCAGCGGGTACGTCAGCATGGTCAGGAGGGTATTGCGCGTCGAGCGCATGCGCTCCAGATGCGCCGCCAGGCCCGCCATGACCTTTTGCAGGTCCGCCCCGGATTCGCCGGCCCGGACGGTGTTCACGTAGACGTCGGAAAAGACCGCCGGGTGTTTAGCGAGCGCCTCCCAGAAAGGCGCTCCCCGCGAGACGTCCTCGCGCACGCGAGCAACGACACGGCCAAACGCACCGCCGGAGACCTGGCGCTCCAGAAACACAAGCGCGCGGGCCAACGGGACGCCCGACTGGAGAAGGTGACTGAGCTGGCGCGAGAAGCCGACGAGCTGCGAACGGGCATCGCCTCCCGTCAACCCCGCGCCGCGGATCCCCGCAGGAGAAGACTCGCGGATATCAAGCAAGAACATGCCTTCGCCGCGTAACGCCGCCACGGCCTCTTGCCGGTGGCCGGCCTGTATCTCTCCGGAAACCAAGGCCCCTTGAGGATCCCGCGCTTTATATAAATACGTCCCCATGAAAAACCATTGTGTAAAAAATGACGCGCACGGCGCCGGCCTCACGCCTCCTGCTGGACCACGCGCACCACCTCTTGCGACGTCGTGATGCCCGCATTCACCTTGGCCAACCCGTCTTCAAGTAACGTCACCATCCCTTCCCGCCGCGCCGCCTCCCGTAAGGCCGCCGGCGAGACATTCCGGTCGACAAGCGCCTCCCTGATCGCATCGGTGATGACAAAGACCTCGTAGATGCCGATGCGTCCCTTGAATCCCGAATCCTGACACGCCGCACAGCCGCGTCCGCGCGCCCATTGAGCGCCCTCGGGGATACGGTCCGCCCCCCAGAAGGCCTTCTCCCGGGCGCCCGGCGCGTAAGACTCCCGGCACGAAGGACAGACGCGCCGCACGAGACGCTGGGCCACCACCGCACGCAGGGTATCGGCGACAAAGTACGGCTCGACCCCCATATCGAAAAGGCGCGTGAGGCTTGCCACCGCGTCGTTCGTATGAAGGGTGCTCAGGATGAGGTGTCCGGTGAGCGCGGCGCGTACCGCGATCTGGGCGGTCTCGACATCGCGGATCTCCCCGACCATGATCACGTCGGGGTCCTGGCGCAGGACGGACCGAAGCCCGTGCGAAAACGTCAAATCCACGTGGGGATTGATCTGGATCTGGTTGATGCCGTCCATCTGGTATTCGACCGGGTCCTCCAGGGTGACGATGTTGACGGCCGGGTCGTTGATACGGTTCAGACAGGCATAGAGGGTCGTGCTCTTGCCGCAGCCCGTGGGGCCCGTCGCCAGGACGACGCCGTTGGACCGCGCCAACACCGACCCCATCTTGGCCAGATCATCGGGACTCATGCCTAAGTCCGACAAGGAGATCCGGCCCGAGGACCGGGGCAGAAGACGGATGCTCACCCCTTCGCCGAAGAGCGTCGGAAAAAAAGAGAGACGCAGGTCCACCTCCTGTGCCCCGACGACGACCTGGCAACGCCCGTCCTGAGGCCGTCGCTTCTCCGCGATGTCAAGGCTCGCCATGATCTTGAACCGGGAGAGGATCGCCGGCCGGAGCTTCTTGACGTCCGGCGAGGTCTTGGTCTCCCGCAAGACCCCGTCGACGCGATAACGCACGCGCAGGCGGTCCCGGTAGGTCTCGATGTGGATGTCCGTGGCGCGTTGCTGGCACGCCTCTGCGATGAGTTGATCGACGAAGCTGACGATAGAGGCAGCCTTGGCCATCTCCTCCAGGTCCTCCGGTGCGCCCCCTTCGTCCGGCGCCGCCTTCCTCACCGCGGCGGCCGCGTCACGCACCAACCGCTCCACGGTCTCGGCGCCCATTCCATAAGAACGGCGGATCGCCTCCCCGATATCCCGCGAACGCGTCAGGACCGGCTTGATATCCAGGCCGGTCAGGATCTTGAGTTCATCTATCACGGCGACGTTAAAAGGATCGCGCAGGGCCACGACCAGGGCATCGCCTTCTTTTGCGATCGCGATGACCTGGTTCTTGCCGGCAAACTGCGGAGGGATGAGGTGGGCGACGCCGACATCGATCTCCAGGTCTTTGAGGTCCCGGAAAGGCATGCCGAAGTGTCCGCTATAAGCGCGCAACAACTCCTCTTCCGTCAACACTCCCTTTTCGAAGAGGACGCGCTCCAGGTCCGCCGTCTCGCTCACGGCGCCCTCCCCCTGCCCGACCTGACGCCGCACCGACTCGAGCTGTTCTTGCGTCAACACCCCCCGCTCGACGAGAAGGGCGCCGATGACCTTGAGTTGTGCGTGGATATTCATAGAGGATGCGCTCCGGACTCGATTTTTTTCAGTATAACACAGTTTGTCCACCGGGTTAAATAATTATTGAGTCATTCGGCGGACAAATCCTCCTCATGCGGCCCGGGGTCGTGGGATTACAAACCGGACGTAAGGTCTCAATGAGCGTTAGCCGCACCCTGCCCGGGCCTGCTGCGCTTCGTGGAGCAAGGCGCAGGGGCTGTTGTGAAGACGCGGAACATGGGCTTACGAATAACTTGCGCTGCCGCGTTATAGGTTCTGCATCTGGGCCCTGACGACCGCACGGGGGAATCCGGAACTGACATTCTCTTGCCACGCTGAAGAATTCCGCCAGGGGTATCCCCGGACCATTTGGAGCGGATTCAAGCCCCTTTACCCCGATGATCTTGCGGGGGAGCACCGCCATGAGCGAAGCAGGCCAAGGCAGGGTGCGGCTCTCCCCTCTTTTTAACATAGACAAAGTCAAAAAGTTATTGACAAAAAATGCCAAATTATGTATAATTTTGTTGAGTTTAGGCATAAAAGTCGCTAAAACAAATATGGCAAAAGAAAAGACCATTAAAATACACAGAGTCGCCAGGGAGCTAAGTCTGTCCATTCAAACCATCAAAAATTATGAAAAAGCCGGTATCCTGCCTAAGGCGCGGCGGAACGAAAAGGGGTGGCGTTACTACACTCAAGAAGATCTTATTAAAATAAAGGCGCTTTTTTCGTCGGAGCTCAAACGATCCTGATATGGTCATCGCCGTCACCAACCAGAAAGGCGGTGTGGGCAAGACCACGACCGCCATCAACCTCTCGGCCTCCCTGGCCCTGCTCGACTACCGCGTCCTCGTCATCGACATGGACCCCCAGGGAAACTCATCGGACGGCCTGGGCATCAACACCAACAAGCTCGACAACACGGTCTACGACGCCCTGATCAACGAGACGCCGCTGTCGGATATCGTCATACCCAACGCGCTCAGGAACCTCTTCGTCGCGCCGACGAACATCACCCTCTCCGGCGCCGAAACGGAGCTTGCCTCGGACATCTCGCGCCCTTTCAAGCTGCGCAAGGCGATCAAGCCGGAACTGGGCAAATATGACTTCATCATCATCGACTGCCCGCCGTCTCTGAGCATCCTGACCGTCAACGCGATCGTCGCTTCGAGCGACCTGTTGGTGCCCATCGAGCCCAGCAGCTATGCCCTCAAGGGGATGAGCATGCTCATGAGCACGATCCTCAAGACCCGCGAAGACCTCGAGCACTACGCCCGTTTCCTGGGCGTCGTCGTGAACATGTTCGACCCCGGGCTGCCGCTTCACACCTCCATCGTCGAAGCGGTCAAGGAGTACTTCACCCCGCGCAAGGTCTTCAAGACGACGATCCCGCGCAGCCCCCGGATCCCCGAGGCGGAGCTTCACGGCCAGTGCATCCACCAGTATGCGCCGGAGGATATCGGGGCCCGGCAGTTCAACGCGCTCGCCCAGGAGATCATCGAAAAGACGCATGAGCGAAAATCCTAACCCCTCTCACGAACACCTGGATGACGTCGTCAAGGCCAAGATAAAGGGCCTGGGGCTCGACGCCCTCTTCCATCAGGTCGACAAGAAGCGCAAAGACGACGACGGCCCCTTCAGCAAGCGACACCCCGACCCCGACGACAAACACCTCTACGCGCGGCTCAAATACGGCGGTGCCCCCCGGCCCTGCCGGGGGGTGAGCCTCAAGGACAGGCTCTTGCCCCGCCGGATCCCGCACGTCATCATCGACGCCGGGATGACGACCTTGACGATCTGCGTCGCAGAGGGCGAACGGGACAAGACCCTCATCACGCGGGCCCACCATCTCGAGATCCCCATGCACCTGGCCCACCTGACGGACAAGCGGCAGCGCTTTATCGTCGAGGCCCTGCGTCAGCATCTGCCGGAGCGCCTCCTTGCCACGGCACGCGTCACGACGCTCGTGCCGCGCGCACAGGCCATCCTCAAATTCATCACCCTGCCCACGGCGCGGCACGATGAGATCAAGAAGATGATCGCCTTCGAGGCCCAGCATCACATCCCCTTGACCCTTGCGGACGTCGAAATGGACTACGCCGTTTTGAGAAAAGAGGCCCAGGGCACGCACGTGCTCGTCGCGGCCGTCAAAAAGGACGACATCGCCCGCCATCTGCGCCTGCTCGCCGAGGCCGGCGTCGTCCCCGATCGCGTGGAGACGAGCGCCGGCGCCCTCTACAATGCCGCACGGGAACAGGCCGACAAGGAAGACCTCGTCCTGCAGGTCCACGTCGGGGCGGCTACCACCGACATCAATATCTGCCTGGCCGGCGGGTGGCGCTTCAGCCGCGGCATCACGTGGGGGTCCTTCCATCTAACCCGGCGGCTGGCGGAAAGGCTCAACGTCTCGCTGGACGATGCCGAAAAGATCAAGCGCGACAACGGGATCCTGCTGACGAAAAAAGAGGACGGCCCCACCGACCGCCTGATATCCGACGAGGCCCGGGCGTGGGCCGACGTGCTCGTCAACGAGATGCGCTGGACGCTTGAGAATTTCCAGTTGGAAAAAGGACTGGAAAACGTGAACCAGATCGTCCTGAGCGGCGGCGGCGCCCTCCTGAACAACCTCAACGAGTATCTCAAAGAAAGACTCAAGAGCCGCATCGTCTTCATCAAGCCGCCGGCCGGCCTGTCGTGGCAGGGGAACCTCGACGTGGACGACGCCAAGGCGATGGCGTACGCCCTGTGTTGGGGCCTGGCCGCCCCCGGCGAGGCGCGGCGCGCGGTCTCTTTGAATCTCCTGCCGGCGCCTCAAAAGACCGAAAGCGCCCACAGGGCCGCGGTCCGGCGGCGGACAAGACGCGCCCTGGTCCTGGTGCCCGTGCTTCTGGCTGGTCTCTTCGCCGGCCTTCTCCTCTGGCAGGGTCAGTCTCTCCGATTGGAAAATCTGCAACGTCAACTTCGCCGTCTCCAGGAAGAGGCGGTGGGTGTCGACGACCTCAAGGCCCGCCTGCGCACCATCGAAGATTACCTCGCCGGGCAGCACACGTCGCTCGATACCTTACGGGAGATCAGTCTCCTGACGCCGCCGGCGATCACGATCGACCAGTTCCTCTTCGAAAAGAACCGCGAGGTCACGCTGGCGGGACGCGCCCCGTCACACGCGGCGGCCGTCGACTTTGCCGGCGCCCTGAACGAATCCCCCCTATTGGTCGACGCCACGCTGCGCTACGCCACGCAGACGCAGCGCCGGACCGACGGCTCCCAGGAGGTCCACTTTGAGATCACCTGCGCGCTGAAGACGACACACAGGCCCTTATGAGACTCTCGAGCCGCGAAACACGCCTGCTCACGATGGCTTTCGGGATGACCGCCGCCTTCCTCGTCCTCGCGTATCTCGTGCGCCCGGCCGGGCGGCGGTGGCAGGAGAAAGAAGCGCTCGCGCAACGAATAGCCGTCGAGGTGCGCCGGGCAGAGCGCCTGATCGGAGAACGCGCCCAGCTCACCGAGCGCCTCAATGCGCTCAACCGCAACCTCCTGACGCGTATCCCCCTGGCGCGCAAAGAAAGCGAATTTTTGTCGGAGATCGACAAGGTCGCCCGGCAGACGAACGTGCACCTCCTGCGTCTGGACCCCCAGGGCAACCGCGACTACGGACCGTTCACGGAGCTGTCGGTCGAGCTCGATGCAGAGGCCAACCTGGGCAACCTCGTGCGCTTCCTCTATGACATCCGAGAATCTTCGGTCCTCCTTGTCGTCGAAAAGATGCGTCTGGAGCCCAAGGCCGACCGTTCGGCGCTTCTGAAAAGCTCTCTGATCATCTCGTCCCTCTTTGCCAAGGAATAAAACATGAAAAGACCCCCCCGACAACCGAAACACATACCCCTGCGCGCCGTTTTCCTTTTTGCGGCGGCGCTCAGTGCGGGGTATGGCGCCGCCTCGACCCCGGCCGCCACGGGACAGACACAAGACGCCTTCGCGCCTGCCGTCAAGGCGCCGCTGACTTATTACAAGGTCATCGAGGAACGCGACGTCTTCCGCGGCCAAAATGAGCTTAAAACTCCCGCGGCCGCCGCCTCGCCCGTCGAGGCCGCGCTGACGGCCCTGGAGAAACAAAGCCGGCCCGTTGCGGATTTCATCGTCACCGGCATCATGAAGATCCGCGACAGGTTCAAGGCGATCATCGAAAGGCGCGACGGTTCCCAAAGCAGCTACGTCCAGGTCGGAGACGACGTAAACGATTATACGGTCACGGCCATCGACCCCACGGGCGTCTCCCTTGAAAAAAACGGCCTCGCCCTGCACGTCCGGCTCGACACGAAGGAGGGGCCGACGCCGGCCCCGGCCCCGGCACCTGCGCCCGAAGCGACCCCGGCGACCGGTGAGGCCGCAGACGCCGCGCGCGCGCCTCAGGCGGCGCCGACGCCCCTCATACAAAAAATTCGCATGGGTCAAGGAGGATCGCGATGAAAAAAATCCTGTACTGCCTCTTGGGGATCCTGATCTTCGGCGGGCCGGGCAGCCTCCCCGCCCAGGACCTCCCCCAGAGTCCCCCCACGGCGGCCCTCGCGGCCGATGCCGTTACGCAGACAAAAACACCCGATACCGCAGTCCCGGGAGAGGACGAAGAAAACGGTCTCGTATCGATAAACTTCCGGGACGCCGACATCGCCCAGGTGGTCAAGGTCTTGGGGGACCTGACGGGCACCGTTATCCTGTCGCCGGACGAACTCAAGGGCAAGATAACGGTCGTCAGTCTCGATAAGGTGCGTCCCGAGACCGTGATCAGCGTCCTGGAGAGCGCCCTCATGATGCGAGGGTATACGGTCGTCCAGACCGACGAGTCGCTTAAGATCGTCGCCCTGCCGGAGACCAAGCAGACGAACGTCTCGGTCCACGTGGGCACGACGCCCGACTCGATCCGCGACCAGGACGTCGTCATCACCCAGGTGATGCCGCTCAAGTACTCCTCGGCCATCAAGATCAAAAACGACCTCCAGACCCTCATCGGCCGCCACGGCAATATCCTGGCCAATGAACGCACCAACACCCTCGTCGTCACGGACACGGCGGCCAACATCCGGCGCCTGGCCACCATTATCGAACACATGGAACGCCGCCTGCCGCCGACCCTGCAGGTCCGCACCTTCATCCTGAATTATGCCAATGCGACCAGGATCGCCGAGATCCTCACCAACCTCTCCAAGAAGGACCAGACGGGCCAGACCCCGCTCGCCGACGACCTCGGCGCCGAGACCGCCTCCCTCGAGCTCTACGGCGAGATCCAGGCGCACGTCGAGACCGAGACCAACGCCGTGGTCGTGGCGACCGCGCCCGTGAACTTCCCGACCATCGAAAAACTCATCAAAAAGCTCGACGTCTTCCCGCTGCAGGCGATGATAGAGGCCATCATCGTGGACGTGACGCTCGACGACACGCTCACGATGGGCGCCGAGTTCGGCTCCTCCGACGCGCCGACGTCGACGACCGAGGGCATGCGCATCCATGGCCAGGGCGACAAGCTCGCCTTCGCCCACTCCTTCCTGGGGCTGGTCAACGACGCCTCCTCCAAAGGTTTTACCTACCGCCTCTTGAACGAAAAAGAGACGTTCAACATCCTGGGATTCATCCTCAACTCCCGGGAAAAGAGCAAGGTCCTGTCCACCCCGAAGGTCATGGCCTCCAACAACCAGGAGTCGCAGATCACGGTCGGCCAGGAGATCCCCATCATCGAATCCTCCGTCACGGACGTCGTCAACAATATCACCACCGTCAACTTCAAATACGAAAACATCGGCCTGCAGCTCAAGGTCACCCCGCGCATCAGCCGGGACGACTACGTCAACATGAAGATCCACGCCGAGTTCAAGGACCTGAGCCCCAAGACGCTCTTTGACGCGAGCATCATCAACAAGCGCGAAGCGGACGCCACGGTCATCGTCCCCGACGGCTACACGGTCGTCCTGGGCGGCCTCATGCGCGACAACGACGCCGTGGTCGAAGACAAGGTGCCCCTCCTGGGCGACATCCCCTTCCTGGGGTACTTCTTTAAAAAGTCGCGCGACACCACGGTCAAGTCGGAGCTTCTGATCTTCCTCACCCCCCGCGTCATCCGCAACAAGTTCGACCTGGAACGGGTCACGGCCGCCAGCCGCCAACGCGTCGACATCCTCAGCCAGGCCAGGACGAAAAAAGACCTCCAAGAGGCCATCCAGACCTACGCCCAGGAGATCCAGGAGAACGCCGCATCATCCGTGACGATGGAGAACGCAGCGCCAGATGCCTCTTCGGCGTCGGTCTCTCCGACACACCGGCGCCGCCGAACGCGGCGACGACGGTGAAAAAAACCGTTGACGCAGGATTTGATTCGTCTTAGGATGGAACCATGAAGAAAGGCAAAAACCAGAAGAAAAGCCCCTACCAGAAACCGCGGATCGCCTCGCGCGAGATCTACGAGATCAACGCCTTGGGCTGTTCCAAGTGCCCCTCCGCTTCGACCATATCCTATTCCATCTCGTGCATCCGCGGCACCAAAAAGTTCTCGTAAATCCCGCCTCGCGCACCGCGTCCTGCCTGCCGGATTCTTAGCCGAAAAGACCCGCGCCCCGATGGAGCCCCACCCGGGCTAAAGCCCGGAGTTCCCTGCTTCCTGCCCCTTCGGGGTGGAATCCCGAACGCCTCCATCCACGGTTGGCGCGTCGGGATAAAAAAACCGGGCTTCTCCAACGCATTTGGCTTTGGAAAAACCCGGTCCTAATAGGCACTTCGAGTTCCCCGCGCATGCGCGGGGGTATCTCCAACTGCTCGTTGCGTGCGGGACGGCCGGGGATCGCCGGCGGCCTCCCGCGATCACTGACTGCGCCAGGCCCGCACCTTCCCATCCAGGAACCCGCCGTAGAGCGCCCCATCCGCGGCCGCGGGTGACGCCAGCGCCCCGCCCTCGTAGGACGCGCTCCATACGAGACGACCCGTCGTCGCCTCAAAAGCGCACAGCCGGCCGGCAGCCGTCACCACGTACACCATATCCTCGGTCAGCAACGGCGAAGAAGCAAAACCCAGGCGCGTACCCGCGTCCAGCTCGGCCTTCCACTTCAAGACCCCGCTGGCTTCATCCACGCAATACAGATACTGTTGCGCATATCCGGAGACGAAATACACGCTGCCTGCCCCGACGGCGGCGCTGGAGACGTATGTCGGCCCCGGCTCGCTGTCCGGGACCTTGAAGATCCACAGCACGGCCCCAGTCGTCAACCGCACGGCATACAAAGACCAGTCAAAGTTGCTGCCGGCGATGAATGCCGCCTGCTCCCCGAGGACGGGTGAGGCAAAATAGATGTCGCCCTTGGTCTTATGCGTCCAGCGGACCGCCCCCGTATCCTTATGCAGACAATACAACTGGCCGTTGTTACACCCCACATAGATATAACGGCCTGAGATGGCCGGTGAGGAGTAGACCATCTGGCTAAGCTGTGCCTCCCATATCTTGGCCCCGGTCTCGGCATCAAGGGCGTAAAACATCTTCTGCGGGAAACCCGCGCCGAAGTAGACGCGGCCGTCATGGACCAGCGGGGAAGAACAATCCGTGCCGCCGGTGGCAAACGTCCACTTCTGTTGCCCGGTGGCCGCATCCAGGCAATAGGCGTGGCCGTCCCGCGACGTGACGATGAGCGTTTCGGACATCACGGCGGGCGAGGCATCCACCCATCCGCCCGTTTCATAGGACCATACCTTTTGCCCCGTGGCCGCGTCCAGGCAATAGACGCTGTTGTCCCGCGAGCCGAAATAGACGCAGCCGCCGGCAACGGACGGCGAGGAGACGACGGGACCCTGCGTCTGAAACTCCCATACCACCTTTAAGGGCGGCTGGAGGAGCTCAGGACTCACCCCCGTCCGCCGTTCGTCCCCGCGAAAGGTCGGCCACTCAGCGGCCAGGACCATCGCTCCGCCCAGAGCAATCGTTATCGCAAAAGCCAATAGGAGACGCTTCATCTGATACCCCCTCTATACGGCCTTACAGGCACGTCGCTGTCGCCTTCATCGTCTTTCTTAAAGTCCCCGGTCTCCCCCGGCGCGGATCAATTCGCCGTCTTGAAGGAGTAAATGCGGCCCGAATCCGAACCGACCAGGACGAAGATATTATCGTCATCGATGTATTGCAGGGAGACGCCGCTCTTGATCGGCGCGCCCGTATCATAGGGCCAGCCGTCGACGATCTCGCCCGTCGCCGTGTCGACCGCGTAAAATTTACCGTCGTCCGCGCCGAAGTAGATGATCCCGTTGGCCACGAGCGGCCAGGAGTCGATACCGGAACCGATATCCACCGGGAAGTTCGCCTTCGCCTGACCGTCCACGAGGTTATAGGCATAAAGCTTGCCGTCCGCCGAACCGAAGTACACCGCGAGCGTCTCGGTGTCCACCCACGGCGCAGAGTTGATGGCACCACCCACCACCTTCGGGTTGACGGCCCAGCCCGTGTCCTCCTCGCTCGTGCCCATCTCCTGCAGGTTGAGGTTGACCGCGTAGAAGCGGCCGTTCGCCGTCCCGAAGAAGATCAGGCGCCGGGAGTCCTCATCCGTCGGATCCTGGAGCGCGATGAACGGCGCCGACTTGATGGCCCCGCTGCTGCCGAACCCCGTGTCAAAGATACGGGCGCCGGTGCCGTCCGACGCCTTGAAGGCATACATCTTGCCGTCGCTGGCGCCGAAGAAGATCTCATCGTAATATTGGAAGGGCACGTAGATCATGGCCGGCGAGGACTCGATGGCGCCGCCGACCACGGCCGGCTCAGCCCAGGCATAGCCGCCGAGGTCGACCTCCAGACAATACACCTTGTGGCCCGTCACGCCCGAGGTGCCGAAGTAGATCCCCGACAGGGGTTCATACAGGACGCTCGTCGACAGAGGATCGCCCATGGTCCGCTCCCACTTGACGACGTTGTCCTCCCACACGGCGTAGACGGTACAGCCCAGGGTGCCGAAGTAGACCACGTCCTTGTAGACGCCGGGCTGGTACTCCTCGGTCGCGGGCCACGGGATGCCGCGTATCTGCCCGGAGGAGACGAACGTCGCATATAGGTTCTTAGTAGCGTTATCCAGGATATACAGGTTATTGTCATCGGAGCCGAAGTATATCTTGTCGTCGTAGGCGATGGGGATCGTGCGGATCGGACCCTTGACGTTCGCGTCTGTCGGGTACACCCAGTCGGCAGACAGGTTCTCGACCACCACGATATTCGATGAGGTGGCCGTCGAGCTGACGTCTGCCGAAGAATTGGCGTCCGTTCCCGAGGCGTTCCCGGAAAAGGTAAGCGTCCCCGGATTGCGACCCGCCTCATACGACCAGACGAACTGCTGGCCTGCGCCGGCGGTGATCGTGGCCGTGGGGGGCGTCGGCCCCGTCTCGAGATTGGCCGTGGTGCCGCTGGCGGTCACCGTCAACAGCGACGGCTTGACGTTGTTCGCCGCGGCCCCTCCGGCACCGGCCGTATTGTTCACGGTCATGGTCACCGTGATCGCCGCATTGGTCAGGAGGGTGGACGGCGTCGCCGTGAGGGACGACGTGAGGGCCGCGGCCTCGGCCTGCAGGGTCACGGCGTTCGAGGTCGTCGACGTCGACTGCGTCTGGTTCGACGTGGCGTAGCCCGCAAAGGTGACGGTGCCCAGGGTCGTGCCGGCGGTGTAGGTCCAGGTAAAGTCTTGTGTGGTCGTCGCGCCCAGGGAGGCGGCGCTGGTCGGCACGGGCCCCGTCGTCAGGCTCGCATCCGACGACGTGCCGCCGACGATTAAAGAGGTTGGTGTCACGTCGGTCACGGTATTCTCCCCAGTATTCTGTACGCTCATCGTCACGGTGATCGTCCCGGCCACGTTCACGGCACTCGGTGTGGCGCTCAACGAAGACGTCAGGCCGTAGGTGGGCTTGGACTGGACGTTGACCGAATCCTGGCCGCTGGACGCCGAAAGGTTGGCCCCGGAGTTCTCATCCACGCCGGAGTCCAGGTCCGCGGTGAAGACCGCGCTGCCCGTACTCTGGCCGTGCGCCGTAAAGCTAAAACTCTTGGAAGCACCCCCCTTTATCGTCGCGCTCGAAGGCGACGGTCCGGTGTCGACGATAGGGTTGCCTGCGCCCGAAGGCGTCAACGACGGCGCCACGTTCAAGGCATCGGCCTGCCCATCATTCGTGATCGTGACAGTGACACTGATCGTCTCGCCGATGCGCGGGGTCGCAGGCAAGGCGCTGACCGTGATGCCCAGCGCCGCCTTGTGCTCCACCACGACGTCCGCCGATTTCGCCGTGTTCGAGGTCACGAGGCCCCCGCTGTCGTAGCCTGAAGCCGAACCCTCGAGGCTCAGGGACCCGTTGGTCGTGCCTGCCGTATAGTTCCAGACATATTGTTTCTGTGACGAAGAACCGATGTTTTGCGGACTCGGGTCCGACGTCGTCGTGGCCGTGGTGTTCTGCCCCGGAGGCGAGAGGACCGTCAGGGCCGACGGATCAACGGTCTCAACGACAACAGACCCGGAGTTCGTCACCGTCATGGTGACGGTAAAGGATTGGTCCGTGCTCACGACGCTCTTGGACGTCGCCAGGGTTGCCAGGAGCGCCCCGCGGCCGATGACGTAGGGGCCCGCGTGCGTCGCGCTCGATGTCCAATTCCCCACCCGGTCCACCGGCCGGACGTGGCCGTAGTGGTCGCCGTTGGCCAGGTCCAACGCCTCATACGTCAAGGTCGGGGGGTAGACGTTTATATACTGGGGCGGCAGGGTCGCCGTGTTGGTATCCACACAAAAGCTGTAACCGCTCACGCCCGACTGGCTGTCCGTCGTATCGCCCCACTGAAACGTCACGTCGTTCTCCGTCGAGGAGACGCCGGGCGTGTGGGTGCTGGAGGACAGATTCGAGACCAGGGCCGGCGGCGTGTTGTCGAGGACCACCGAGAAGGGCACGTTCGCGGTATTGCCCGCCAGGTCCGAGACGACGACGTTCACGTTCTGATACGACGAACCCGCCGAGGTGATCTCATAGGTGAACTCGTACTCGTAGACGTCGTTGGCCTCCGTCGCATCCGTGCCGCCCACGCTCGTCGTCGTGGGAAAGACCGCCTGCTTGAGCCCCGAGGCCGAGCCAGCGTCCGCGGCCTCCACATAGACCGTGAAAGCGGAATACCCCAGCCCGGAATAATACAGGGTCGTCGCTGCCTCATAGTAATAAAGGTAGTCGCCGCCGCCATACTCCGTGATGTTCTGGATGGCCCCGTCCGAAGGCGGCGTGGTGTCGATATAAAAGGGTCCCAGGTGCGCGGCGCTCGCGGACCAGTTACCGACGTTGTCGACGCTGCGGATGTGCACGTAATGCGACGTGCCGTCCGACAGGGCGCTGCTCGTGACGGCCGTCGTCGTCTGCTCGACGTCTTTGATCGCCTCCGGCAGCGTCGTCGGGTTGGTATCCCAATCGACCGCATAGCCGTCGATGCCGCTGCCGCCGGCCGCATCCGAGGCCGCGGTCCAGGAGACATATACCGTATCGTCGCGCGACTGCGGATCGTTCCAGGCACCGATGGCATTGTTATGGCTGGAGCTGGCCAGGTTGCTCACAAGGCCCGGTAAGCCTGCGTCGACCGTCAGGGAACCGGAGGAGTTGATGGCCGTTGCGGGCGCCTTGGGGGCGCTGGCAAAGGTCAGACCGTCGGAGGGAATGCTCGCGTCCACGGTCGCCTGGTCGGCGGCGCTGCCCGCGAGGTCCACGACCACGAAGATCCGCTCTGTGCCCGCGGCCGCCAGGTTGACCGAAAGGCTGCTGAAGGTGACGCCGCCGGAGGAAAACGCCCCTGTGCCCACCTGCTGGTCTGTGCCCGGCGTATACGACTCCGTGTTATTGCTGTCGTAATAAAGCTTGACGCTCTGGACCTGGGCGTCGCTGATCGAGCCGGCGTTGTTCACGACGACCTGGGTCAGGGTATCCCCGGCCAAAACGTTGTTGTTGGTCAAGGTCACGTCCAGGAGCAGCCGGCCGGTCGCGCCCTGCCCCACGTAACTCGAAGACAGGGCATTGGCCACGGCATCCACGGTCACCGAAGAAGCCTGGACGACGAGGTCGCCCTCGTTATTGTCGTCGGTGATGCCGCCGTCGCTGACCGCGATATTGATGGTCTCGGCGCTCGCATCCGTCATGCCAAAGGTCGCGCTGCCGGAATCACCGCTGGCAAAGGTGTAGACCGCCGTGTCGACCGAAGCTCCGCCGTCCGTGAAGGCGCCGGCCCCGGAAGAAAGCGCCCAGGCAATGGCATCCGCCGTGCCGCTGGTGTCGAGGGTGACGGTGCCGGTGTAGTTGGTCTTGGTATTGCCGTAGGTGTCCTTGGCGGTCACGCCGATCGTCTCTTCGACGGACTGGATGGCCGCGCCGTCGTGCGCGATGACGAAAGACGCGAGGCTGGTCGGAGCGACGACGAGATCAGTCTGCGTGTTATCGTCGGACTTGCCGTCCCCGCTGACGCTGATATCGAGGGATTCGGCGGTCGTATCGCTCACGGTGAGCTGGACCACGCCGAAGTCTTGTGCGTCAAAGGTATAGTCCGCGGTATCGACGGACGCGCCGCCGTCGGTGAACGCCCCGTAACCGGAAGAAAGCGCCCAGGCGATGGTATCGGCCGAGCCGTCCGTGTCCACGGCGATCGTGCCGCCATACGCCGTCTGGGTATTGTCGTAAAAATCCCTGGCCGTGACCGTGACCGTATCCGGCACCCCGGCCGTGGCCTCACCGTCGTGAACGATCGCAAAGTCATAGAGCACGTCGGGCCCGACCACGAGGTTCCCCTCCCCGTCGGTATCGAACTTGCCGGATCCTGAAACGTCGATGTCCAGGGACTCGGCCTTGGTGTCGGTGATGGTCAGCTGGACCAGTCCGTTATCGCCGACGACGAACGTATAGGCCGCCGTATCGACGGACGCGCCGCCGTCGGTGAACGCCCCGTAACCGGAAGAAAGCGCCCAGGCGATGGCCGAGGCCGTGCCGTCGGTGTCCAGTGTGATCGTCCCCGCGTAGTTGGTTTTGATATTCGCATAGAGATCATAGGCCGTCACCGTCACGCCGTCGGCCGCACCGGCCACAGCACTTCCGTCGTGGGCCACGACAAAGTAATCCAGGGTCCCCGGCCCCACCACGAGGTTGCCCTCGGTATTGTCATCGGTCTCACCGGAGCCGGAGACCGAGATGTTGATAGACTCCATAGTAGTGTCGGTCACGCTCAAGGTGACCGAGCCGCTGTCGGCCAAAAGGTAGGTGTAGTCCGCGGTGTCGACGTCGGCGCCGCCGTCGGTAAAGGCGCCCACGCCCGAGGAGAGCGCCCAGGCGATGGTCGTGGGCGTGCCGGTGGTGTCGACCGTGATGAGGCCCGTGTGGTCGGTCTTGGTGTTGCCGTAGCCGTCCTTGGCGAGAATGACGATGTTCTCCGCCACCCCGGCCTGGGCGGCGGTGTCGTGGGTGATGAGAAAATGGTCAAGGATGGCCGGCCCCACCACGAGGTCGCCCTCCGTGTCGTCGTCGGACTTGCCGGAGCCCGCGACCGAGATGTCCAGGGTCTCGGCCTTGGTGTCGGTGAGGGTGAAGGTGGCACTGCCGCTATCCCCCACGATGAAGGTGTAGGTCGCGGTGTCGACCGTGGGGCCGCCGTCGGTGAAGGTCCCTGCGCCTGAAGAGAGCGCCCAGGCGATGGTCGTGGGGGTACCCGTGGTGTCCAGGGTGACGGTGCCCGTGTGGCCCGTGACCGTCGCGCCGTTGGCATCCTTGACCGTGACGACGACATTCTCGGCCTCACCGGCCGTTGCGGCATTGTCATGGGATAGGACAAAGTGGTGCACGCCGGCCGGGTAAACGACGAGATTTCCCTCCGTGTCGTCGTCGGTCTTGCCGGAGCCTGCGACGCTGATATTCAGGGTCTCCTGATCGGTATCGGTGAGGGTCAGGACCACGACGCCGTCATCGTCGCCCACAAAGATATACTGCGCCGTATCGACCGCGGCGCCGCCGTCTTGGAAGCTCCCTGCGCCCGTGGACAGCGCCCACGTGATGGCCGAGGCCGTGCCGGTGGTATCGACCGTCATGGTGCCGACGTAATTCGTGACGGTCTGGTTATTGACGTCCTGGGCCGTGATGGTGATGTCTTCGGCGACGCCGGCCACGGCGTTAGCGTCGTGGGCGATGCGGAAGTGGTGAAAGCCCGCCGCCACCACCTCCAGGACGCCCTCGTTGTCGTCGTCGGCCTTGCCGTCACCGGCCACGCTGATGTTGATGATCTCCGCCGTATCGTCCGTCAGGGACAGGACGACCTGACCGCTGTCGCCGCCGGCAAAAGCATACGAGGCGGTATCGCTGCCTGCCCCGCCGTCGACCAAGGTCCCCGCGCCCGAGGAGAGCGCCCAGCCGATGGCGGCGGGGGTACCGTTGGTGTCCACGGTGATGGTGCCGGTATAATCGGTCTTCACGTTGTCGTACGCGTCATAGGCCTTTACCGTGATGGCCTCCGCCGCATTCTGAAGGGCAAAGCCGTCGTGGGTGATGCGGAACTCGTCGATCAACCCCGGCCCCACCACGAGGTTGCCCTCGGTATTGTCATCGGTCTCACCGGAGCCG
>CAZUQR010000004.1:0-71264 GCA_964622605.1 uncultured Planctomycetia bacterium | reverse complement strand
CCCCCACGATGAAGGTGTAGGTCGCGGTGTCGACCGTGGGGCCGCCGTCGGTGAAAGAACCAAAGCCGGTCTCCAGCGCCCAGGCGATGGCATCCTGCGTGCCGTCGGTGTCAAGCGTTACCGTGCCCGTATGGTCCGTGATGAGGTTGTCATGCGCGTCCTGCGCGCTGACACAGACGTTCTCGGCCTCACCCGCAACGGCCGCGTTGTCGTGCGTGATCGAAAAGTGATCCAGCACCCCGAAAGAGACGACGAGGTCTCCCTCGGTGTCGTCGTCGGACTTGCCGGAGCCCGCGACCGAGATGTCCAGGGTCTCGGCCTTGGTGTCGGTGATGGTGAAGCTCGCGGTGCCGTTATCCGAGTCGAAGGTATAGGTCGCCGTGTCCACGCCCGGGCCGCCGTCAACAAACTCACCATTGCCCGTCACCTTGGCCCAGCTGATATCGCCCGTCCCGTCCGTATCCAAATTGATCGTTCCCGCGTAGGATGTCTTGGTGTTGCCGTAGGCGTCCTTGGCCGTTACGCTCAGTCCTTCCGGGGCACCGGCTGTGGCGCTGCCGCTATGGGTAATGACAAAGTGATCCAGCGTCAAGAGGACCGCCCGCGTCCCATCGGAATCCAGGGCCGTCTCCGGCAAGGCAGGCGCGTTCGTCAACACAACGCCGTCCTCCGGAAAGGCCGCGTCCAGCGTGTGACCGTCGGTCACGCCCGACGTCGCCAGGTCCACCGTCACGAAGAGGTACTGGATACCGCTGGCCGGCAGGGCGATGTTGAGCCCTGAAAAAGTCTTTGTCCCCGAAGAAAAGACCCCACTGCCCACCTGCTGGTCTGTTCCCGGAGAATAACCGCCGGAGCTGTCCGAATCATAATAGAGCTTCACGGCCGCTATCTCGGCGTCCGTGGCCGTGCCGGTGTTGGTGACGGTGACGCTCGTGATCGTGTCTGCGGTCGTGGTGTTGTTCGAGATGAGGACGTTCTGGATAAGGATATCGCTCTGCCCCGAGGTGACGGCCGCGGTCGTGACCGCATTGGCCTGGCCGCTCGCCGAGCCCACGAGCACGAACTTGACCGCGTCGGCGCAGACGTCATCATCGGCATCGTTCGTCAGCTCGACATATCCCGACGTGCCGGCGGCGAAACTATACGTTCCGATACTCACGAATTGCTCGCCCCCCGTCTCCTGGTTCTCATCGGTTGTCGTGCTGCCGCCGTTGTAGTAAACCGTGTAGGGCGCGTCCGTCGCCAACTGGGTCATGCCCGTGCGCCAAAAGACGGAGACCTCATAATTACCGGCGATGGAGATATCGGGCGTCCAGCGCGCCCACTGCCCTCCCGTGCCCGGTTGCGGATTGACATTGCGCTCCCACCCGGAGGCGTCCCCGCCATACTCGACCCCGCCGGTGCGATGGCTCCAATCCGCCCCGTAGGTCTCGAATTTAGGCGGCGTGGGGTTCGTATCCACGTTATCGATGATAATGGAATCGGAGGTGAACGTCAGCGACCCTTCGGTGTCGTCATCGGTCTGGCCGTCACCGCTGACCTCGATGTCGACGGTATCGGCCGCGTCATCCCTGATGCTGAGCGTCACCACGCCACTATCGACGCCCGTGTAGATGTAGGAGGCGGTGTCGCTGCCTGCGCCCCCGTCCATAAAGGTGCCGTCGCCGATAGACCGGATCCATGTGATCTCACCGATCTCGCCCGTCGTGCTCGTCGTGATCGTACCCGTATAGCCGGTCAGCGTATTCTCATACCCGTCTTTGGCCGTTACCGTGACCGGTTCATAGGAGTCCACGATCCCCTGGCCGTCATGGCCGACAACAAAATGATCGAGGGAGCCCGCCCCCACCACGAGGTCGCCTTCGGAGTCGTCATCGGTCTTACCCGACCCCTGGACCGAGATGTTGATGGTCTCGGCTATCGTATCCGCGACGCTCAGGGTCGCGGCCCCGCTGTCTCCCGACGCGTAGGTGTAGACCGCCGTGTCGACCGCGGCCCCGCCGTCGGTAAAGGCGCCGGCCCCGGAAGAGAGCGCCCACGTGATGGCATCCGCCGTGCCGTCGGTGTCCACCGTGATGGTGCCGGTGTAGTTGGTCTTCAGGTTGTCATAGAGGTCGTAGGCCGTGATGCCGACATTGTCCGGTACGCCGGCCGCCGCACTTGCGTCATGCGCGATGACAAAATAGTCAAGGGCGCCGGGCCCGACGACGAGGTTGCCCTCCGTGTTGTCGTCGGTCTTGCCGTCGCCGGTCACGATGATATTAAGAGTCTCCACCTTGGTATCCGCTACCGCAAGCGTCACGAGACCGCTGTCCCCGGGCGCGTAGGTGTAGACCGCGGTGTCGACCGAGGCCCCGCCGTCGGTAAAGGCGCCGGCCCCGGAAGAGAGCGCCCAGGCGATGGCGGTAGTGGTACCGTTGGTGTCGAGAGTGATGGTGCCGGTGTAGTTGGTCTTCAGGTTGTCATAGAGGTCGTAGGCCGTGATGCCGACGTTGTCGGCGACACCGGCCGCCGCGGCCCCGTCATGCGCGATGACAAAATAGTCCAGGCTGCCGGCGCTCACCACGAGGTCCCCCTCCGTGTCGTCGTCGGTCTCACCGTCGCCTGAAACGGTGATATCCAGGGATTCGGCCTTCGTGTCCGCCACGGTAAGCGTCACGACGCCGCTGTCTCCCGAAGCGTAGGTGTAGTCCGCCGTGTCGACCGAGGCCCCGCCGTCGGTAAAGGCGCCGGCCCCGGAAGAAAGGGCCCACGTGATGGCATCCGCCGTGCCGTCGGTGTCCACCGTGATGGTGCCGGTGTAGTTGGTCTTCAGGTTGTCATAGAGGTCGTAGGCCGTGATGCCGACATTGTCCGGTACGCCGGCCGCCGCGGCCCCGTCATGGGCGATCTTGAAGCTGCCGATCGCGCCCGGGCCGATGGCCAGTGACCCCTGCGTATCGTCATCCGTGCGGCCGCTGCCCGAAACGCTGATGTTGATCGTCTCGACCTTGGTGTCCGTAACCGCCAGGACGCAGACGCCGTAATCTTGGGTCACATACGTGTACTGCGCCGTGTCCGAGCCCGAACCGCCGTCCACAAAACCGCCGTTGCCGGTCTCCCGGGTCCAACCGATGGCCGTGGCCGTGCCGTCGGTGTCGACCGTGATGGTGCCGGCGTAACCGGTGACCGTCCCTGCGTTGGCGTCCTTGGCGGTGATCGTCACCGCCTCCCCGACACCCGCATCGCCGGTGCCGGCGTGCACCAACGCGAAGTGGTGCAGTCCCGCCGCGTTGATGGTGAGGTTGCCTTCCGTGTCGTCGTCGGTCTTGGACCCGGCGGCGACGGAGATGTTGATCGTCTCCTCGACCGTATCCGTCACGGTCAGGGTGACGACGCCGTCATCCGACGCATTAAAATAGTAGGTCGCCGTGTCCGCAGTCGGGCCGCCGTCGGTGAGCGTGCCGGCGCCCGAAGACAGCGCCCACGTGATGGCGTTCTCGGTGCCGTTCGTATCGATCGTGACCAGGCCCACATAATCAAGGAGGGTGTCGTTATTGGCGTTTTGGGCCGTGATCGTCACGGTCTCGGGTGTCCCGGCTATCGCATCGCCATCATGGCCGATCACGAAGTGGTCGATGCCGGAGGAGACGATGGACAAAAGTCCGTGGGTGTTATCGTCCGTCTTGCCACCGCCGGAGGCCGAGATGTCCAGATCCTCGGCCGTATCGTCGGTTAGCCCGAGCGTCACGACACCGCTATCGTCGGTGTCAAAGGTGTAGTCCGCGGTGTCATCCGAGGCCCCGCCGTCGGTAAAGGCGCCGGCCCCGGAAGAAAGCGCCCAGGCGATGTCGCCGGACCCGTCCGTGTCCACGGTGATGGTGGCGGTGGTGTCGGTCTTCGTATTGCCGTTCACGTCTTTAACGGTGACTGTGACGGCCTCTTCCACGTCCGTGACGCCTGTGCCGTCGTGGCCGACCACGAAATGATCAAGAACGCCGGGGATGACGACGAGATCGCCCTCCGTGTTGTCGTCCGTCTCACCGCCGCCCGCCACCGAGATATTGATGGTCTCGGTCTTGGTGTCATTCAAGGTAAAGGTGACCGTGCCGCTATCTCCGGGGTCAAAAGTGTAGACCGCCGTATCGACGGAGGGCCCGCCGTCGGTAAAGGCGCCGGCCCCGGAAGAGAGTTGCCACGCGACCGCGCTGACCGTGCCGTTGGTATCGAGGGTCACGGTCCCCGCATAGTTCGTCTTCGTATTATTGTAGGTGTCCTTGACCGTAAGCCCCACGCTCTCCGGGGTGCCGGCCTGTGCCTGGCCGTCATGGCTGAGGACGAAGTGGTCGAGGCTCGTGGGCCCGATGACCAGGCTCCCCTGCGTGCCGTCGTCCTGTTTGCCGCCGCCGGTGGCCGAGATGTCCAGGGTCTCGACCGCGGTGTCCGTCAAGGTAAAGCTTGCCTGGCCGTTATCACCCGTGTCAAAGGTGTAGGTCGCCGTGTCGCTTCCTGAGCCGCCGTCGAGGAAATCACCGGCACCTGACAGTTTCGCCCAGGCGATCGTCGTGACGGTCCCGTCCGTGTCGAGCGTGATCGTGCCGGTGTAACCGGATAAGGTGTTTTCGTGCTCGTCCTTGACGACGACCGCCACCGTCTCGGCCGCGCCCGCCTCGCCCGCGCCGTCGTGCGAGAGGACAAAATGATCCAGGACGTTCGCAGAGACGACGAGGTCGCCCTCCGTGTTATCGTCGGTCTTGCCCCCGCCGGCCACGCCGATATTGATCGTCTCGGCTAAAAGATCGGTGATGGTGAACGTCGCGGCCCCGGCATCCGACGAATGAAAGGTATAGGCGGCCGTGTCAGCCCCGGCGCCGCCGTCGGTCAGGACGCCTGACCCCGAAGATAGGGCCCAGGCGATATCACCCGTCCCGTCCGTATCCAGGGTGACCGTCCCCGTATACGCGGTGAGGGTATTGCCCTTGTCATCCTTGACCGTGACGCTCACCGCTTCCGGGTCTCCAGCGACGGCCGCGTTATCGTGGTCCAGGACAAAATGATCGAGCGCGAGGCTGATCGTCCGGGTCCCCGAAGAGTTGGTCGCGGTATCCGCTACCGAGAACCCGGCCTGAAACGCGATGCCGTCCACAGGGATCTGGGCATCCAGCGTATGGCCGTCGGTGACGGTATCGCTCAGATCATAGACGACGTAGAGCTCTTCGGACCCGCTGGCCGACAGGGCGACGGACAGTCCCGAAAAAATCTTGGAGCCCGACGTGAACGTTCCGCTGCTCACGAGTTGGTCCACCCCGCTCGTGTAATCGTTGGAGTTGTTGCTGTCGTAATACAGTTTGACCGAAGAGATCTCCGCGTCCGTGGCGGTGCCCGCGTTCTCGACCGTGACGGACGTCAGTGTCCGCGCCTCGGTCATCTCGTTCGTTAAGGTCACGTCCAAAATCAACACGTCCTGGGCGCCGGCGCCGACCGGATCGGTCGCCACCGCGTTGGCGGTGACGGTCACGGGGTCGAAGATGAACCAGGCGTTCGTATCGATGAGTTGCACCGCGAGATCGGAGAGCTGTCCGCCGTAAAAACGCGTGCACGTCACCTCGTCCTGGTCCGTGATCTGCGCATACCACCGGGGCCGCGGGAACAACGTCCCGGTCCCGTAGCAATTGTTCGAGACATCGGCCCAGGTGTTGGCTATGGTGACGCTCTGGCCGAAGGACGCAACGTACGTCGTGTCGGCCTTGTTGGCCGTCGTTCCGTTATCCCGCTGGACGGCCACATCCGAAGGAAACTGAATGGCCCACCAGCGGATGCCTGAGGTGTAGGAATTTTGCTGCCGGATGAATCCGATGGTCGAGCCGTCGACGAGGCGCGTGCACACCGCCGTCTGAGACAGGCCGTTCGACGAATGGCGGTATGTCGCATAGAGCCACGTTCGGGTCGGGTCGACCGACGGAGAGATGCCGGTGGTCACCTGCGTGGTCCCGATACTGGCCTGATAATCGCCCGTCTGGACGACGACCCCGGACTGAGAATGCCATTGGACGACCTCATAACGGACCTCGCAGGTGTACGTGCCTGAGGCGTTACGTGTCGCCTGGATGGCGTTGTCGGCGGTGAAGTGGACGGTGGCAAACCCCTTATAGCAATCCCCTGTCCCGCCGTTTCCGCCGATGCGTGAATTCGCGGTGACGAACGAGCGCGTCTGGTCGATGGAGGAGCCCAGCGTCTTGGGTTGCGTCGTGCTTGTGGTGCCTATAGTGAGGGAACCTCTTTCGATAACTTCGAACTCTTCCTGCAGCGCCTCCACGACAAAGTAGGCGATCTGGCAATCATCCGTCGTCCCATAGCGCTGAAAGGTTATCTGATTGGTGGCCGAGAGGTAACCGGTGGCCTGGTGGTTTGCCGACGCGGAGGCGCCCGAATCGCCCGTCGACCACATGATGAGGAAGGCACGGCTCAGGTCGTTGACGGCGGTGATGGGAGCGGTCGCAGACGCATTGCCGCTCGTTATGGTCGCGGTCCCCTGCTGGACCTTGAGGCCCGCCTGCGCAGGCACGGCTGAAAATATTAAAGAAACAGAAAGGGCCAGACAAAAAACAGCAATGCGGCCGCCGGACGAGGGACTTCCCATTATCCGCTTTCCGTCATCGAAATTGTACCGGGAATGAAGAGACTGATTTGACTTTTCCATACCATATATATAATATGCAACGGCCATGCCATCATTCCTTGAATATTTGAAAAAATTCAAACTGCTTGAAGCCTATTGAAGCCATATGGTTTTACGTCTGTTAAAATAGTTCTTTTTCTTGGTACGACGTTGAAATTGAAAAATCAATAAAAAAATGCGTAATCGGCGCCGCGGTGCGGCGAGATTTACGCAATTCAGGAAACCGTTTCTAACCTGTTCGGGAAGCTGTCACGAAGGATTGTGGAAGTCGGAAGGATCGATGCCGAGGGACTTGAACTTCTTCTGGAGGTTGCGGCGGTCCAGGCCGATCTCGCGGGCCACGTGACTGACGTTGCCCTGGTGCCTCTTGAGCGCTTCGGTGAGGAAGCGTTTCTCAAAACTCTCTATGGCGAACTGGCGTGCGTTATGGAAGTCGTTGGTGCGCGTCGCCGCGTCCCGGCGGTCAACGCAAGACAGAGAACAGATATTCTCCGGCAGGTCCCCGGCCGCGATCCTCTCCCCTTTTTCCATGACGACGGCGCGATGGACCAGGTTCTCAAGCTCGCGGACGTTGCCGGGCCAGTCGTATCCAAAAAGGACCTTCAACGCTTCCTCATCCATCCCGCCGAGATCCTTGTTTTCCAGCCGGTTGTACTTGCGGATAAAGAAATCCACGAGCAGGGGGATGTCTTCCTTGCGTTCGCGCAGGGGCGGGATGAGGATGGGCACGACGTTCAGGCGATAATAGAGGTCTTCCCGGAAGCGCCCCGCCGGGATGGCCGCCTCCAGGTCTTCGTTGGTCGCGGCGATCAGGCGCACGTCGACGCGCCGGGAAACGGCCTCACCCACCCGCTTGACCTGACCGTCCTGAAGGACACGCAGGAGCTTGGCCTGCATCTCGGGGGCAACGTGGCCGACCTCATCAAGAAAGATCGTCCCCCCTTCGGCGACCTCAAAGAGCCCCTTCTTGTCGGCCGTGGCGCCCGTGAACGCGCCCTTGACGTGACCGAAGAGCTCGCTCTCCAGGAGCGTCTCCGAGAGGGTCGCGCAATCGACGGGGATGAAGGGCTTTTCACGGCGGCCGCTCAGGTTGTGCAGGGCGCGGGCGATCAACTCTTTGCCCGTGCCCGTCTCGCCGCGCACCAGGATCGTGCTGCGTGTGTCCGCGACCTTGCGGACCACCTCAAAGACCTTATGCATCGAGGCGTTCTTCGAGACGATGTCCTCAAAGGTATAGCTCTTCTCAAGCTCCTTATGGAGCGCCAGGTTCTCGTCCTGGAGCCTCTTCTTCTCCAGGGCCTTATCGACAAGATGCAGGATATCATCCACCTCGAAGGGCTTGCGGATGTAATCATAGGCCCCCAGCTTCATCGCCTGGACCGCGCTCTCGGTCGTGCCGTACGCCGTCATGATGGCGACGACGACGTGCGGCGCGCGCTTCTTGATCTCCTCCAGCAAGGCCATGCCGCCTTTCTTGGGCATGCGCATGTCGACCAGGGCGAGGTCCGGCGGCGTCTCAGACAGCATCTCCAGGGCACACCTGCTGTCTTCGGCCGCACAGACGCTGTAGCCGCTGTCGGACAAGAGCTTCATGAGGTACTCCCTCATCCCCACTTCGTCGTCCACCACCAGGATCCGCTCGTGCGCCATGATCGTGCGTCCTTTATGACGACCTGCCCCTCATGATGACAACCTGCGCCCCGTGAAATCGTTCAAGAATCCGCCGGCAAGGAGACGCTCACCGACGTGCCTTCCCCCTCGCGGCTCGCGACGTCGATCGTGCCGCCGTGCTCTTTAATGATACCATAACTCACGGAAAGGCCAAGCCCGGATCCCTCACCCGGCTCCTTTGTCGAAAAGAAAGGATCGAAGATCTTATCGAGATCCTGCGCCGGGATCCCCCTGCCCGTGTCTTGGAAAAGGACCCGGACAAACCGGCGGCCTCCCTGCTGTGTCGTGCCCGTCTTGATCCTCAGCCGGCCGGCAGCATCGATGCTCTGCTCGGCATTCAGGATGATGTTGATGAAGACCTGTTCAAGTTGGATCGCGTCCGCCTGAATGGCGGGCAGGTCCGCCGCGTGCTCCTGGACGACCTCGATCGCCTTTTTCTCCAGCCGGCTTCGGGTGAAGGCGAGGGCCCGCTCGATCGCCGGGGGAACGTCCGTGGGCCTGAGTTGAAACTCCCGCCTGCGGCCGAACTCCAGCAGGCTGTTGACGACATGCGTGCAGCGCTTGGTGTATTCTTCTATGGCGGTCAAGAGGCGGGACATCTCCTGGGGATCCGCAACGGTCCCCTTCTCCCGCAGCTCCTTGAGCAAGATCTGGGTGTTGCCCAGGATGATCCCCAGGGGGTTGTTGATCTCGTGGGCGATCCCGCCCGACAAGACCCCCAGGGAAGCGAGCTTCTCGGTCTTGAGAAGCTGCTTCTGTTTTTCTTCCAGCTCGCGCGTCACCTGGGCGATGCGTTCCCGCAGGCGCTCATTGAACCCTTCGATGGCCCCCTGGTACCGGCCCAGGTCCTCGGCCATCTTATTGAAAGACAGGCACAGCTGTCCCATCTCATCGTCGGAGGCCGCGCATTGTGACGGCGCGAAATCTCCCTTACCGATGCGCCCGGTCAACTCCATCAGTTCCCGGACGGGCTTAAAGACGCGGCGCTTAAAGAACAACCCTATCAGAAGACAAAAGACGGCCGTGATCCCCACCCCCAGGCCCAGAATCGTGTGGCCGCGCTCGGCCGCCAGGCGCGCCACGCGCCCCGTCGACAAGACGATACCCACGGCACCGCCGACATGCTCCCTTCCTGCCGCGTCCCGCAAGAGCAAGGGGCTCGTGACCTCTATCTGGCGGCCGCCGGCCTTTGTCGCCACGACGAGCCTGTGCTCGCGCAGGACCCGGGCCGCCGACGGATCCTCGGCGTCCGTCAAAAAATCGGGCCGTCCTCCCGACACGCCGGAGAAGAGGACGTTGAGCCGGCGCACGAAGATACGGATATCCTCGATCTCCTCGTCGGCGAGGATGTTGTCTACCAGCCTTTTGACATAATCGAAGTTGCGCCGGACCTGGAAGAGGGCCGCGGCCAGGGGCACGGAAAGACTCTCGGCGAGCTCCTCGGACTTCTTTCTAAAAAAGGCGGTCTTGTTGCTGCGCAGCGCTGAAACGCGCTGCCCCTGCACAGAGGGAAAAAGGACCCTGACGTGGACGACCCCGCGCAAGACGGCCCCGGTGAGGTCCTGAGGATCCGAAAGGGGCATGAAGTGCGATATCTCTTCGCGGCCGCGCACGGACCTAAGGAGAGCCTTAGGGAGACGCTCGACGACCACCTCGGCGAGGATCGGCCGGAAGGCCTCTCCAATGCCCTGCCAACTTTCACCGCCGGAACTCGAGGCCAGGATCAGGCCGTCGGGAGTGATCACCTGGATCTCTTCCACGGCCTCCTCGGCCTGGGCCAGTTCCCGGACGGCGCCCTCCAGCTGCGCGTAGGCGGCCAGGTTGTCCGAGACGATCTTGTCCAGATTCGCGCCCAGGATCAGGGAAAACAGACGCGCCTTGTCGTGGATCCTCTTCTCCAGCTCCCGGCGCTGCCAGGTCCCCAGCACGAAAAATCCGGCGGCCAGGATAACGCTGATGACGACCATCCGTGCCACCAGGACCACGACCAGGCTATGACGCCAAGAGCCAAGCTTCACTTATCCCCCTTTGCTGCAAGATAATCCTCCAGCGTCCGCGCGGTGAAACAGGCGGTGGACGAGGGTCCGAAGATATGGCCGTCCTCCAAAAACGCCAGGCCGGGACAGACGTGGCACAGCGCAAAGCGCGAACACGTCGCGCACGCCCCGAAATCTCCGCGATCGGCCAAGCGCAGCTTCTTTAAAAGCGGCGCGTCGCGCCAAACATCAACAAGCTCCTGATGGAAGATGTTGCCGACCGCGACCGGAAGCTGGATACACGGCAGGATATCCCCGTGCGCGGTGATCGCCCCCATGGCCCGGCCCGCCTCACACAAAAAGCGCTCCTGGCTCTTCTCGGGGGAAGGGGCCTGATCAAAATAATCCTCATAGACACGCCGGGCTTGAGACGCCTCCAACCGGTGCACGAGAACATCCCGCGACCCGTCGTCGCGGGGCGAGACGATCGGGTCTATGAGACAAGGCACCTTCCATCGCTCCGCCAGCCGCATGATCTGGCGATATTCCCCAAAATTTTCTTTCAGGACCGTGCTCTGGATGTGCACCGGCAACCCGGCTTCTCTAAGGCGCTGCACCGTCCGGCAGGTGGCCTCAAACGACCCCGGCACCCCCGTGATGCGCTCGTGCACGGCGGCCGTGACACCATAGAGGCTGACGCCGATCTCCTGAAGTGAAATACTCTTCAGACAAGCGATGTGCTCCTCCTCGACGAGCGTCCCATTCGTCACGATCCTGATGGCAAAACCGGCCTCGCGCACGATCCGCAGGACCGCAACGATATCGGGGCGAACGAAGACCTCCCCGCCCGTCAGGGTCACGAAGAGCGTCCCGGCACGCCGCAGGCGCTCGGCGATCCCTGCGATCTCCTCGAGCGACGGCTCCGCGCCGTCCTTGACATTGTAGCAGTGGCAACACGCCAGATTGCAGCGCCGCGTCAACTCCCAGGTCATGTCAAAAGGAAGACACAGCGCCTTGATATCCTGCTCGACGTTCGTCCAGATATCCGCCATCAGTCCTTTTGGGGCGCATCCTGCCCGATCCGCTCGACGATGCGCTCTCTTTCAAGGGACGCGAAAAAGTCGACGACATCGGCGCGGGCCTCATCCGCATCCACCTCATACGCTTGCTGCAGGAAGACCACGCAATCGTCCACGCGACGCGGCCGGGCGAGAAACCCCCAAAGCGCCCCTCCGCTGCCGTGAAGGATATGCACGCGCCGCGTGGCGGCCGTCACGACGACGATCTTATCGTTGACATGCTGCCAGGCACAGTCGGGGCGCCTGCGCACCACGCTATCAGTGTCTGCCATGTGATATCTCCCCGGCAACATATAGGGTACCCGACGGATTGACGACCCGCACCGGAACCCGGCGCGCACAATCCAATAAGAGCTCGAGCATCGCCTGTCCCGTCTCCCTGGACCTCAGAAAAAAGAAAACATGCCGCAGGAGCGCGGCCACCGCCTCCTCCAGGGCAAGGGGTGAGCCCGCGGACCCTGTCGTGACACACGCCTCCAACGGCACGGCGTCCCGGTGCCGGTCCAGGAGAAATATCTTTTCCAGCGGCGCGCTGTGTGCGACAACCGGCCCCTCCCGGGCACCGGAAAAGGGCGTTGCCGAAACACGGTAGCCGGACGCCTCGCGCCGGACCGCGATCAGCTCGTCCCCGAGGACGTCGAACGCCTCACCGGCGCGCCGGACAAGGGTCGTCTTGCCGCTCGACGACGTCCCCGCAAAGACAAAACCGCGGCCCCGGAACGCCAGGCCCGCGGCGTGGATGAGAAAGCCCTTTTGCTCGAACAACAGGACCGAGTAAAGGACCCTCAAAAACTGGTCCACGACCCCCCGCAGGGACGCGCACCGGACATCGACCCGATGCTGTCGCCTGGCATAACGCCCCTGGAAACTCTCCGAAGAAAACGAATAGCCCTCGGGGTCGCCGTCAACGACAACCGGCCGCTGCCTGCGTCTAAACCGCGCAAAGGTCACGCTCACGCTCACGGCATCCGCCGGAAGATCGTTTGCTTGAAAAGACGCGTAACGGACCGCCTCATCCTCCCAGGCGCTCGGCGCCGGGGCAAAGAGACGCACGGAGATGCCGCCGATAGTAAGCGCCCGCGACTCTGACGGACGTCTCTTCATAACAAACGTATATTATCACGAATCGCATCTCTCTTCAAAGGCCTTCGCATAGATTCCCCGGATCCCCGCGGCGGCGATGCGTGCGCACCGGAGAAAAAGAGACACACACCCGCGCCCCGTCCCCGGACGGGGCCGGAACAAGGCATACCACAGAAAAAGGAAACGGCGTGCGGCCCCGTGGATCGAGAAAAAACAAAGTCCCTCTCCGAAGATCTCCCGGCGCCGGTCATGCTCCAGGGCCGTCAACGACCGGCGCTCCCAGAGGTTCAGGGGCTGCCGGCCCAGGACCTCGAGGACGCGCAACGGGACGCGCGCCAGGCGATGCGCCTTCAGATAGGACAAAAGGAAAAAAACGGGTTTGGAAAAGTTACGCCGCAGCGAGGCCTCAAGAAAGACGTCCCAGTCAAAGGCACCCGCCTCCCCGGGTCCCTCAACGAGAAACGCGGCATCCATGAACCAGGAAAGACGACTGTAGGAGTGTTCCTGGGCGTGCAGGGCGCAGGCGATCAGCTCGTGAACGCGATCGAGACACCGCGCAAATCTTGCCCCCCTCTGCCAGGCCACGCTCGTTGCCCAGACCCGCTCATCGCGCAAAGAAAGACCCATCTCGGGATCGGGAGTCTGCACGAAACCCGCGCCGTCGAGGTGGACGTCCACGTACACGGGGCCGTCCTCAAAAAACAAGGGACGCGCCGGATGAGGCCGCATCCCCATGCCGTCAAGCAGGGCGCGCACGCGCACAAGGTCATCGCGACGGAATACCGTGTCGATATCCGTTGCTGGACGCATCCCCATCTCCGGATAGACATCGTGGATCAGGCGTGCGCCGCGCAGGATGAGGACGGACACGCGATCCTCTTCGCAGGCCTCGACGATCTTTTGGGTCACTCGTGCCAGGACCATATTGCGACCGGTCACGGCGGCGTATTCCGCCTCGAGGGCCTCCCACGCGGCGGGATCAAGCCCCGACGGCCGTCCGCTCTCTTTGAGGGCGAAAAAGAGAATGCCGGCAACCCCTTCACGAAAAAGCCCTTCCCATAAGACGGGGTCCTGAAAGGACGCCGCCGCGGCATCCTCCAGGGCCGCATCGCGCGCCGCGACCGCGCGCAAGACATCAAGGGGCCTGCGTATCCCCGCGTTCTTGTCCGCCGCCATACCGACACACCTTCTCCCCGGCCGCCTTGAACGCACGCGCGCGACGATAGAGGATGACACCCAAAGAAAACCACATCCTGAAACAAGATCCGCCGCGCCCCAAGGCCATGCGTGAGGGCAAAAATAAAAAGGGGCGCGCCTGCGCTACGGCAACCACGCGCCCCAGACAACGCCCAAAAGGCATCAGCTCATCACGCCGGCCGATGGCGTCGCCCGCCGTGAGCAAACCCTCGGAACGTATCTCTACCACGCGATGACAGACCAATCGCTCACCGGCCATGCCGACGACCACGTCCCCCTGGCGGATATCCTGTCCCTCTGCGGCAATGACCACCACGCCATCCCCTTCCCTGAAAAAAGGATGCATGGACCCGCCGCGCAGCGTGAGCGACAAGGAGCCGCTCCGGGCCAGATGCTGCCTCAGGACCTCCCACCGGACGTCTTCGAGGACATAGCTCGCTGAGTTTGAAAAAGAAGGTCCCGGCGCCTGGCATAACGGCCCGGGCATCCTATGAGGCGTCGTCCGCTTCAGGGACGGGTGCCGCCGGTACCCCTTCTTGCAGAACCTGCAGGGCGGCTTCCAGACGGGCGATGCGTTCTTCCAAAGCGGCATCTTTCGCTTCCATCGCTTCCTGTAATCTTTTGACCTTGAGCGACACGTAAGAGTCGATGTCCATGGGCTGATACACGCCCCCCTGCTTCACGATGGGCCGGTCCTCTTCCACGTCGAAGTTGAGGCCATCCACGGTCCTGGTGACGCGCCGGGTCTGGTAATCTTCAAGGTCCTCCTCTTTCCGGACGGGCTCCTCCTGTGCCCTCAGCGCGGCCGAAGACGACAAAAGAAAAAGGAAGGAGAGGGCCGGGATGCTCACGACGCCGCACAGACGCTTCATGCCGCCCTCCCCTTCCGGTTGACTTCAGATGCGGGAGATAAAGACCAGGACACCGACGATCAGGACGACGATCCCCATCGCCCGATAGTTGTTATCCGAGAGGTTCATCCAAGGGTGGGCCTTGATCTTTGCCAGGGGGGTCAAAAAGAGGTAGACGGCCTTGGCGATCCCGCCCAGCCCCAGCAGGACGATCAGCCACGCGACGGCGCTCGCCGAGGCAGAAAAGAGAAGAAAGATGCCGAAGAAGAGCGGTATCAGACCCAGGAGACGCGGCTCCTTGACCGAGAGCATCTTGTGCGACACCTTCAGCACCTTTTTAGGAGACAAGATCAGCATGATCCCCTCGACGATAAAGAGAAGACTCACCAGAAGTAGAAAGAAACTCCCCATACCCCCTCCTTTTTGTTCACCACCCGAGGTCGGACGTGACCGCCTCGCCCCCCACCTGAGACAAAAGTGCTGTGAGACAAAAGTGCTGTGAGCCTTTTGTCTCACGCACCTTCCCGGCGGCCGCGCTAACGCCCTAACGCTTGTAGGTCCCTGTCACCGTGGCCTTGCCCAACACGTGCGTCTGCATCGCCGCCACGACCCGCTCCTTGCGCACCCGGCCGCCCAGCGGCAAGGGCGCGTCGAGCGCATATAAGGTAAAAATATAGCGGTGGGGCTTTCCCGGAGGCGGACACGGCCCGCCGTACCCGAACCGCTGAAAATCATTGACTCCCTGGCGGCTGCCGTCGTCAAGGACCTCGGCGGCGGGGACACCCTGATCCAGATCCCGGACCGCGGCCGGGATATTGTAAAGGACCCAGTGCACCCACGTGCCGGTCGGCGCATCAGGATCATCGCAGATCAACACAAAGTCCTGCGTCTGCGGCGGCACGTTCCTCCACTCCAGGCGCGGGGAGACGTTCTCCCCCATGCACGTGAACCTGTCGGGGACGGGCTCCCCCTCGACGATGTCGCGGCTGGACAGCTCAAGGGCGCAGGCGTTGCCGGCGATCAGACAGAAAAATATCAGACCGTTGAAAAAAATCCCCGGACGTGTCATGGCTGTATTCTACCACAATTTTTTATCGGGAAAGACATTTTGTATCCCTATTTATTCCACATCCTCTGCCTGTACTCGGTTACCATCCGGTGCGTGTTGAATATCCCGGCCTGGGTGAGGCAATCGACCATCATGTCCATCCAGACTTCGCCATACCCCGCCTCCGCCCTCTTACCCTTGTAGTACAACGACATGACCTCCTCAAGGGCGGTGTAGAGCGCCCCGGCGTCCTCTTCAAGGCGCAGGTCCATCTGGTCCGTAAAGCTCTTGCCGTCATCCTGGTAGCCGAAGAACCGGCCCACGCCCTTGTCCATCGCCTCGATGACCCAGCCGTCGCGCGTGCTCAGCTGCACGACGCCGTTGGCCAGGGCCTTCATGCCGCTCGTGCCCGAGGCCTCATAGGGCGGCAGGGGATTATTGAGCCAGACATCCACGCACGCCACGAGGACCCGCGCGATAGACGTCTCGTAGTTCTCGAGCATGATGATCTTAAGGTTACCCTGCGTGTCCTCGGCCCTATCGATCGTGTTCATGATCTCATTAATATAGGTAAAGGCCAGGTTGTCGTTCGGATGGGCCTTGCCGGCGTAAAGGACCTGCAGGGGGCCGATGCGCCGGGTCAGCTCTTTGAGCCGCTCCAGGTCGTGGAAGAGCAGGCTCGGCCGCTTGTACGCGGCGATGCGCCGCGCCCAGGCGATCGTCAATACGTCCTCGCGTAGCCGCCAATTTTTTAACAGCTCCGCCAGGCGCAATTTGTTCTCTTGGTGGGCCTGCCAGAGTCCGGCGCGAAAATCCCGGTCCCCCTTGAGCTCTGCGACACGGCCGAGCGAAGTGGGGTCCTGGCGCACATCACCCAGGGTCGCGCCAACGCGTTCCAGGGCCCGGAGGACCGGCCCCGAGACCCAGGTCGGAAAATGGATACCGTTGGTCACCGTCTGGATGTGGTCCGCGTAAGAAGGAAACTGCAGGCGCATGACCTCGCCGTGCTTGCGCGAGACGGCGTTGATGGCGCGCGACGCGTTCATCGCAAGAAGCGTCAGGTTGAGCGTCTGGCCCTTGTCTCCTTCGGCACCGTACCGGCGGGCGATCGCCGCGTCTTGCGGGGTGAGCATCTTGTCGACCTCGGCGAAGGCGAACCGGTCGTGGCCCGCCGGGACCGGCGTGTGGCACGTGTAGACGAACTGCCGGCGCAGCGCCTCCTCATCTTGCGCGCCGGCCTGCCGGACCTTGGCGACAAACGCGAAGGCGGCGTGCCCTTCGTTCAAATGATACAGGCCGACGCGATACCCCAGGACCTCCAGGGCCTTCATGCCGCCCATGCCCAACAGGACGCGCTGGATCAGCTTGCCCTGGACGCCGTCGCTGCGATAGAGGCGATCGGTATAGGCGCGCGCCGCCGCATCGTTCTCTTCGATGTTCGAATCAAGCAGGACCAGCGGCACGGCATAATCTCTCTTGGCGCTGTACACGTAGTACTTCCACAGGCGCAAGGTCACGGGGCCGTCCTTGAGGGCGACCGTCACCTTCTCCTCCAACGGCACGAGACCCGGGAAGGTCCACGGGTCCCAGCGCATCTCATCCGGGAGCTGGCCGTACTTGAACCAGAACCGCTGGCGGAAGTACCCCTTGTTCCACAGGACGCCGACGGCGACAAAGGGCAGGTGCATGTCGGCCGCCGTCTTCACGGTGTCGCCGGCCAGGACCCCAAGGCCGCCGCTGTAGATGGGCAGATCCAGGAGTTGGTGATCGGTGCTCTTGAGCGAAAAGAGGTAATCGCGGACGCGGTCGTTGGAGATGATCTCGTTCTCAGAGATCAGGTTATCCGAGGAGACGGGGCGGGCGCTCTGAAAGACGTTATAGCTGTTCGTCGCCAGGCCATACTCCATGGAAAAGTAGGCAACGGGCCCGTTTGCCGCGGATTGCAGGGCCTTCTCGCCCTCCAGGATCCCGGCCGCCGGAAAACCAAAGTAGAGATCGTCGTGCACGTCCGCGGCGTAACGCTCGGCGTGCTGAGCGATGCGGACATATTCACACAGGGGGCCGGGACAGGGGCTCACGGACCGCTCCTTTCCACGACCCGGATGTTCTCCAGCCGGCCGGCCGCATCACACTCGAGATACACCTTCGGCCCCTCAAAGAAGGCGACGGGATGACGATAAAGAAGCACGTGCCCCCTCTCCAGGACGGGCCTGCCGTAGCGCCTGACGATCTCGGCGCGGGTCGTGCCCGGGACGAGCGCCCCCTTCTCGATATCGCGCAGGAGTCCGGTGAACGATACGCCCTGCGCCCTGACCATACCCTGCAGCGTATCCTGCTCCTTACCCAACTCCATCAGGGTGCGCAGCGGCTGACTGCAGCCGGCGGGAAAAACCAGCAACGCAAGTAAAAAGGTCATGCCTGCGAAGACGCGCATGGTCACCTTCGGGTGAGGCCGGACCGCTTGTGCTTCAGGGCCGCGTGGACAAAATCCCTGAAGAGCGGATGGGCCTTGTCGGGTTTTGACTTGAACTCGGGGTGGAATTGAACCGCCACGAACCACGGATGGTCTTTGAGCTCGACGATCTCGACGAGCTGGCCGTTCGGGGAGACCCCGGTGATCGCCAGCCCCTTACGTTCCATGGTCTTGCGGTATTTCATATTGAACTCGTAGCGGTGGCGGTGGCGCTCGGAAATGAGCCGACGGCGGTAGGCCGACCGGGCGTGGCTGCGGCCTGCCAGGCGACAGGGCCAGGCGCCCAACCGCATCGATGCGCCCTTAACCAAGACCCGCTTTTGTTCCTCCAGAAGGCTGATCACCGGATGCGGGGTGCGGCCGTTGAACTCGGTCGAGTTGGCGCCCTTCAGGCCGCAGGCATTGCGGGCAAGCTCGATCACGGCGGTCTGCATCCCCAGGCAGATACCGAAGTAAGGCACCTTCTTGGTGCGGGCGTAGCGGATCGCTTCGATCTTGCCCTCGATGCCGCGGTAGCCGAAGCCGCCCGGCACGAGGATAGCGTCGATGGCGGCAAAGAGACGCGGAGCGCTCCGTGCGTTCACCTCTTCGGAGTCCACACGGACGATCTCGATGCGCACCCTGTTGGCGATCCCGCCGTGGACCAGGGCCTCGTAGATGGACCTGTAGGCATCCTGGAGCGTGATGTACTTGCCGACGACCGCGATCCGGCAGGTGCCGTCCGGATCCTTCAAGACCTCCACGACGTTCCTCTTCCACGATCCAAGGACGCTCTTGCGGGAGTCGAGCTGCAGAAAATTCAATATCAGGTCGTCCAGCGCGTCCTTCTTGAAGGTCAGGGGCACCTCGTAGATATGCTTGACGTCCAGGGCCTCCACGACCGCGTCCTCGAAGACGTTGCAAAAGAGGGCGATCTTCTGCTTGACGTGATGCTCGATGGGCTTCTCCGAACGGCACAGGAGGATCTCCGGCTGGATACCGATCTCCCGCAGCTTGCCCACGCTGTGCTGTGTCGGCTTGGTCTTGATCTCCTGCGCGGAACGGATATAGGGCACCAGCGTCAGATGGATGTTGAGGGCGTTCTTGGGCCCCATCTCCTGCTTGAGCTGGCGGATCGCCTCGAGAAACGGCAGGCTCTCGATGTCGCCGACCGTGCCGCCGATCTCGACGATCACGATGTCCGGCCTTGCGTTACGGCCGACCCTGCGGATCCCCTGCTTGATCGCATCCGTGATGTGGGGGACGACCTGGACGGTCTCACCGAGGTAATCGCCCCGGCGCTCCTTGTCGATCACCGAAAAGTAGATCTTGCCGGTCGTGATGTTGTTGTCCCGGGTGAGCGTGGCGTGGGTGAAGCGTTCGTAGTGACCCAGGTCCAGGTCGGTCTCCGCCCCGTCGTCCGTCACGTACACCTCGCCGTGCTGGAAGGGGTTCATCGTCCCCGGGTCCACGTTGATATACGGGTCGCACTTGATGAGGGCGACCTTGAACCCCCGCGCCTCGAGGATCTTGCCTATCGACGCGCAGGCGATCCCCTTGCCGAGGCTCGAGACGACCCCTCCCGTCACGAAGATGTACTTGCTCATGATGCCCCTTGGTGCGTCGACGCCCGGTCCCTAAAAAGACACGGGTACCGCGATGTCTTCGCGATACCCGGCCTGATCCCGACAAAGGCTTCCATGAAATACGCTGTTACCGACGTCATCATGCTATCACGTTCGGTCTGCTCCGTCAATAGCCGGGGCCTCTTCTAAAAGACCTCGGTCATCCCGTCCGTCGCTGCCACGACGTCCGAACCCGTCTCCCACGCCAGCCGCCGCGCGCACTCATGCGGCCTGGCCTTGACCATCGTCATCCCGAAATGCGTGAGGATGGTCTTTTTTGGCTTGAGGGCCTCGATCAGCTTCTTGGCATCGGGCAGGCTCAGGTGCTGGATGCCGGGCCTAGGCTCGGCAAAGACCACGTTGATCAGGACCACGTCCGACCCGAAATAGGAAGCGAGATCCTCAAAGTACTCGGTGTCCGAGACGAGGGAGACGTCGGTGCCGTTCAGGTCGAAGCGCAGGCCGTACGTCTGGCCCGGATGGCGCAGCCGCGGCGTGGTCCGGAACGAGAACGACCCGACCTCATACGAGGCGCTGTCTCTCAAGATCTCGATCTTGCCCACATAATCACGCGTGTGCCTCAGGATGACGGGATCATCGTTGAGCGCATCCTCGGGCAAAAAGACGATGCCGCGCTTCTTGAAGCCCCCCTCGGTCATGGCCTCGATCATCACGTTGATGTCGTTCGTGTGATCCAGGTGCCGGTGTGTCAGGATGATGGCGTTGAGACGGGTCGGGTCCAGCCGCGGCCGCGACGCGGCGCAGCGCACGAGGCTGCCCGGTCCCGGGTCGATGAGGATATTCTCCTCCCCCGCGCGGATCCACAGCCCGCCCGACGCGCGCAGCTGCCGGATCATCACGAACCGGGCACCCGCCGTCCCCAGGAACTTTATCCAGTATTTGTTGTCAGTCTTGCGTACCATAATATTAAATTAGTGTCGTTTCTACATAACTATAATAAAGACAAAATGTTATGAATAAATTAATATCTTCTCTACCTTTAGATTTAAGCCGGACTTAAATTGGCTCAATAATTTATATATATCTCTTTACCTATCAAAAGGTTAGGCAGAAACGACACTATTTTTTGAAACGACACCAATTTTTTTCAGGTACTCTTCGTCCGTCAGGACCTCGATGCCGTGCTGCTTGAGCAGCGCGGCGGTCACCCCGTCGCCGTCCCGCAGGCGACGGGTGAAGGAGCCGTCGTAGATCCGGCCGCAACCGCACGACGGGCTGCGCGCCTTCATGATGGCGCGCCGGATGCCGTGTCTCTGGGCCAGGCGCAGCGTCGCGGCCGCGCCCCGCAAAAAGACGTCGGTGACATCCCCGCCGGTGCGCGACACGACGCGCGCCTCACCGCAGAGGACGTCCTTGCCCTCGCCGCCGCGGATCTCCGAGGGCTCATGCGGGACCTTGAAGCCGCCCAGCTCTTCGGGACAAAACAAGCACGCCTTCTTCTGCCGGACCAAAAGGGCCAACCCCTCGCGCCGCTTGTGGCTGCCGTCATAGACACAGCACACGCCGGCGAGGCACGCGCTCACCATCATTTTTTCTTCAGCCATAGCCGGCACAACTCCTGCGTGATCTTCTCGCGCGCCACGATATCAAGAGAGGTCTCCTCCAGGGCCTCCCGGGCCCGGACGCCCCGGACCTTCCCCTGGGGGCGCGCTTTAAAAAAATCCGAAACCGGCGCCACGGCCGCGCCGGACTCCTTTACGACGGACGCCAGCCCCTTGTCATCGGTCACCACCACGCAATTCTTGGGCTGGCGGGCCTCACGGACCAGCCGCCGGATCACGTCGTCCGCCGATTCACCGATGCTGAAAAGGACGTCAAACGGCCAGGGCGCACGCACCGCAGGGCCGACGCGCGCCGAACCGTCAAAGACGACCGTCACCCTATTGCGCGCGGAGCCGTGCGGCCGCCGACCCTCCAGATACGCGCAGAGGCGCTGCCGGCTCTCGGCGAGGTGTGCCGCGTCAAACGCCGGCAGGCGCCGGATGGCGTTATACCCGTCGACGATATAGTGTACCGACATAGCTGACGCCCCCGAACAACCCCAGAAGGAACATGAACCCGAATGTCAAAAGAGAAATGGCAAAGGCCGGCTCCGCGCCCATCCCGACCTTCGTGAAGACGAAGACCGTCGCCGCATCACGCAACCCCAGGCCGCCGATGGAAAAAGGCAGGGAACTGAAGGCCGTCACCATCGGCACGAACATCAGGGCATGAAGGACCGCGACCCGCTCCCCCAGCGCCGCGGCCGTCAATAAGAACATAAAGGCGAGCCCCACGTGGATGCCGATCGAGAGCGACCAGCCGGTCACCAACGCCCCTTTCTTGTCCCGGTATTCCCGCGTCACGACGTGCACCCGCCTGAGGTACTCCCGCAGCCGCGCGAACGGCAACCAGCCGAAACAAAACCTGAAGACCCGCCGTGAAAACATGACCCCCGACGCGAAGACGACGAAGGCCAGCAGCGCGGCGGCGGCGACGAGGATGCTGGGGTCCTGAAAGCGCCTGAAGCCGAACAAAAGCGAAAAGATAAGGACGGTGAACAACCCGAAAAATCCAAGCATCCGGTCCATGACGACCGTGCCGAGGATCGTGCTCGACTCCTCACCCGTAGAACCTGCGATATCGAGCGTCCGCACCGCGTCCCCGCCGATCGTGCTGGGCAAGACGAGGTTGAAGAAGAGGCCCGAGAGGTACGCGCACAAGAGCCGCAGCGTCCCCACCCGCAGGCCGCGGGCGCGCACGAGACACTGCCAACGCAACAAGACGAGGACGTTCAGGAAGACGAAGAGCGCGAAGGCAGCGGCGAGTCGTCCCTTGTGCGCCGTGCGCACGACATCCCGCAGCATCGGGACATCCGTCCCCGAAAACAAAAAAATCAGCAACACGACGGTGATGCCGATGCGCAGGAGGACGAATGGGAGCTTCTTCACGGCGCCTGACTTTCCAAGAATTTCCCCGCCGCGTGGGCGGCGATCGCCCCTTCGGCGCAGGCGATCACGATCTGATAAAAAGGCCGGCGCCGGCAATCGCCGCACGCAAAGACGCCGCGCCGGGACGTCGCCATCGTCTCATCCGTACGGATGGAGCCGTCCTCTTCTCTTGCCACGACCCCCTCCAAAAAATGCGTGTCCGGCACGGACCCCACGAAGACAAAAACGCCGTCACAGGGCAACGTCTCTTCCTTGCCCGTGCGCACGTTCTTAACGTTAAGGGCGTGGACGCGACCCTCTCCCTCGACCGCCACCGGGACGGCCTCAAGGCAGAGCGCTATCTTCTCCTCGGCCCGCACGCGCTCGTCTAAAACGGCCACGGCCCGAAAGGCGTCCCGGCGATGGACGAGCGTCACCTTGGCCGCAAAGCGCGCCAGGAACAATGCCTCCTCGAGGGCGGAGTTGCCGCCGCCGACGACGACCACGTCTTTGTCGCGATACAGCGGCCCGTCGCATGTCGCGCAGTAGGAGACACCCTTGCCGGTCAGCTCCCGTTCACCGGGGATATCCAGGCGTTTGGGCAGGGCTCCGGTCGCGACGATGACCGAGCGGCTCTCCTGCGGGGCGCCCTTGCCGTCGACCTCCGAGGAGAGCTCGACGCGAAATCCCGTCTTCGCCTGCGCGATCTTCCCGGCGCGCGTCATCTCTGTGAGCGTGACATCGGGCAGGGCCGTCACCTGCCCCTTGAGCTCCTGGGCCCACGCGAAAGACTTCATGTCGGGGATACCGGGAAAATTTTCGATGAGCTCGGTCAAGAGCACCTGGCCGCCGGCCGCGGCCTTGTCCACGACGAGCGTCTTGAGCCGTGCGCGCCCGGCATAGAGCGCCGCCGTCATCCCCGCCGGCCCCGCCCCGATGATCACAACGTCATAGACCATAGTCTCGCTTGCCTCGTATGCAAGATGTGCTTAGCGGTCGGTACGACCATTCCCCCCGAGGCGTCTGGGGTCGTTCGCAGACCCCCGTAGCGGCAGGGGCGGGACCCCGGCTCTTGCGGGGCCGGGGGGAACCACGGGAGGGTTCCCAAATGGGGGCGCGGGGGGCAAGAATGACCCCAGGCGCCGAGAGAAAGAGTGGTCGTGCCGGCCGCCAACTCTACTTGCCCTTCATGCAGGCGGGCTTGTCGCCGCAACGCAGGTGATACCGGATACACTCGCAGCAGATCCCCTTGCGGTCGCAGGGTTCATACGTGCAGGGGCACTCGCTTTTATTGCGCTTTTTGTTGGGACACTCCATAGCCGCCCCTCCTCAGATAGGCCTTGAGCTTCCTCTTGAGCCGGAACCTCTCGAAGACGTTGGCGTAATCCAGGATCAGCCGGCCGCGCAGGTGGTCGATCTCGTGCTGCAGGGCCCGCGCCAACAGGTCACTGGCCGAGATGCTGACCTTTTCGAAAAACTCGTTGAAGCCCTTGACGGTGATCTTCCTGGCGCGCTTCACCCTGACATAGACCCCGGGCAGGCTCAGGCACCCCTCTTCCATCACCGCGGAGCCCGTCCTGCTGACGATGCGGGGATTCAACAGGACCAGGAGGCCCTGGCCGATATCCACGATCACGAGTTGCCGGTCGATGCCGACCTGTGGCGCGGCCAGGCCGATCCCGCCGCCGCAGCGCATGATCCCGGCCATCTCCTGGAAGAGCTCCCGGTCCGCGTCACGGGCGCCCTCGAGGGGCCGGGCCCGGCGCCGCAAGGACGGATCGCCGTAATATCTAATCTTTAATTTTGTTGGCGCTGGTGACATGGACGCTACGGACCTTTAAGGCCCTGGCCTCTTTTTCGTCACAGGACGTGTAGGCCAGGATGATGATCTCGTCTCCCTTGTAGCCCGCGCGCGCCGCCGGGCCGTTCAGGCAGATCTCCCCCGAGCCCGCGGCCGCCGAGATGGCATACGTCTCCAGGCGCGTGCCGTTGTTCAGGTTCAGGACCTCAACCTTCTCGCCGGGCAGGATATCCGCGGCCTTAAGAAGATCGGCATCGACAGCGATGCTGCCTTCATAATACAACTGGGCCTCGGTCACCCGCGCCCGGTGGATCTTGGACTTCAACATGATTCTCTGCATAACCGACCTCGCTATCGCACGACGTGAAACGTCTGTCTGGCGATCATCAGTTCTTCGTTGGTGGGAACGACCAGCACCTTGACCTTTTTAGGAAGATAATCAAAAAGCCCCTTGAGGATCTTCTGGCGCACATCCGCTTCGTTCTCACCGATGCCCGCCGTGAAGACGATGGCGTGGGCCCCGCCCAGGGCCGCCATGTAGCTACCGATGTACTTGCGGATACGGTAGGCAAAAATCTCAATGGCCAGCCGCGCCCGGCGGTTCCCCTTGCGGGCCGCACTCTTGATCTCGCGTATATCGTTGCTGACACCCGAGATGCCTTTGAGACCGCTGCAATAGTTCAGGACGCGGTCCAGCTCCGCCAGGCCCGCCCTCTCTTTACCGGCGAGATAGATCACCGACGCGGGATCGATGTCGCCGCAGCGCGTGCCCATCACCAGGCCCTCTAAGGGTGTAAAGCCCATGCTCGTGTCCACGGACTTACCGTGTTTGATCGCCGTGATGCTGCAGCCGTTGCCCAGGTGACAGGTGATCAGCTTCAGGCGGCTCAAGGGGCGCTTCAGAAGGCGCGCGGCCTCATGGGCCACGTACTGGTGGCTCGTGCCATGAAAACCGAACCGGCGCAGGTTATAGCGCTTAAAATATTCATAGGGCAGGCCATAGAGATAGGCGTACTCCGGCAGGGTCTGATGGAAGGCCGTGTCGAAGACCGCGACCTGCGGGATATCCGACAGGAGCTCCTGACACGCCTCGATCCCCGCCAGGTTCGCGGGATTATGCAACGGTGCTAAGTCCACGCACTCACGGATCTTGGCCATCACCGTCGGCGTCAGGCGCGTCGGCTTTTTAAAGGCGACGCCGCCGTGGACCACGCGGTGCCCGACGGCAAAGATGTCCTTCAGGCTCTTCAGCTTCGCCTGCCTGGCCGCCACGATGTTGTCCAAAAGAACACGTATGCCCTCGCGATGGTCTTTGACCGGCGAATCGGGGTGGCCGATCTTCTCGATGAGCCCCTTCAGGCGCAAGACATAATGGACACCGTTCCTCTTGCCGCTCTCCTGAACGTCAAAAAGACGGTACTTGATCGAGGAGCTCCCCGAATTGATGACGAGAATCTTGTAGTGCCTCATATGTTCTGACCTGAGGTGTCCTGGTGGGCCCGGATGGCGGTGACGGCCGCGCAGTCAACGACGTCTTCCCAGCCGCACCCGCGCGACAAATCGCTGCAGGGCTTGACGAGACCCAGCAGGAGCGGTCCCAGGGCCCGGCCGCCGGTCAGGCGCTCGACGAGTTTATAAGAGATGTTGCCGGCCTCTAAATTCGGGAAGACGAGGATATTGGCATTGCCCTGGATGGGGCTGTCCGGAAACTTGAATTTCGCGACCTCGGGGACGATCGCCGCGTCCACCTGCAGCTCGCCGTCCACCACCAGGTCCGGCGCCAGCTCCTTGAGCATGGCCGTGGCCTCGCGGATGCGCTCGACGAACCGCCCCGACGCCGAGCCCTTCGTCGAGTAGCTGAGCATCGCCACGCGCGGGGTAAGATCCAGGACCTTACGGCCCAGCTCGGCCGAGGAGACGGCGATCTGCGCCAGTTGGCGCGTCGTCGGATCGGGGATGATGCCGCAGTCGGCGAAGATAAAGACCCCGTCCTCGCCGTACCGGCAGTTGGGGATCGTCATGATAAAACAGCTCGCGATCGTCGCGATGCGCCGGTCCACGCCCAGGCAGTAGAGCGCGGCCTTGGCCACGTCCGGCGTCGTCGTGGCGGCACCCGCCACGAAGCCGTCCGCGCTTCCTGCGCGCACCATCATCGCCCCGTAAAAAACGGGATGACACACCGTCTGGTGGGCCTCGTCCCGCGAGATCCCTTTGTGCCGCCGCAGCTGATAATAGGTCTCGGTGTACTCCTCGACCTTCTCTGTGTCGAGCCGGTCTTTTTCCAAAAGGACAGGCTCGGCGATCTTTTCCTTTTCCATGAACTCCGCGGCCTTGCGGACCCGGGGGTCGTGCCCCTCGGGCAGGACGATCTTCATCGACTGCTCTTTAGCCTTCTTGCGGATATGGGTGATGGCGTCCATGGTCTTCAAGCCAGGTGCTCCTCGATCTTGCGCCTGAGTTCCTCCTTGCCGACGGCGCCGATGATCTGCTCGACGACCTGACCGCCCTTGAAGATCATCAGCGTCGGGATAGACATGACGCCGTAGGAGGTCGCGACCCTCTGGCCGTCATCCACGTTGACCTTGGCGACCTTCATCCGGCCCTGGTACTCCTCGGCCAGTTCCTCGACGATCGGCTCCACGCGTCGGCAGGGACCGCACCACTCCGCCCAGAAATCGACGAGGCACGTCGCACCGGACTCCAAAACCTCTTTTTTGAAATTCTCGTCTGTCAGATGCAGCGCTCCCATACGACCTCCTAATCCTAACTTGTGTGAGAAATGGATGTTACAGTAATCGGCGAGGGGACCCCCAACGGAAATCCTACCAGCGAAAAGCCGTATCATTATAACAAAAAGGTGGAAAAAGAAAAAGGAAAAAAGCGGGTTGATGAAACGCCCTTTCCTTAAGGCGCCCTCCCCCGCAAAGAGGCAAAAAACAAGGGGGCGTCCTGTAAGGATGCCCCCTCAACCCCCTATCCGATCGCCAGCGAACCCCTCTCCCCCGTCCGGATGCGGATGCACTCACCTAGATCCAGCACGAAGATCTTGCCGTCCCCGATGTGGCTTGTCTTAGCCCCCTCGATGATGGCCTTGATGGTGGGCTCGACAAAGTCCTCGTTGACGCCGATCTCCAGCCGGATCTTCTTCAAAAGATTCACCTCCGTGATCACCCCGCGGTATGTCTCCGAAAACCCCTTCTGCTGACCGCACCCCAGGGCATTGGTCACGGTCATCTTGTGGACATCGGCATCATACAGGGCCTTCTTGACGTCCGGCAGCTTGTGCGGCTGGATCATCGCGATAATAAGTTTCATGGATCGTCCCCTCCCTTAAGAATTCCGGCTATTGCGTCGTGAAGATCTGGAACCCGGCGTAGGACTCCATGCCGTGCTCGCCGATGTCCAAACCCTTGAGTTCTTCGTCACGCGACACCCTCAGGCCGATCGTCGCGTCGATCAGTTTGAAGAGGGCGCCCATCGTAACGAGAATAAACGCCACGACGCTCGCCACCCCCAGGAGCTGGATACCCAGTTGCGTCCACCCGCCTGCGTAAAAGAGCCCGTCATGCGCCAGGCCCAGGGCCTTCTGGCCGAACAGGCCGATGGACAAGGTACCCCACACGCCGTTGAGGCCGTGGACAGGGACCGCTCCGACGGGATCGTCGATCCTCATCTTATCAAGACAGACGACGCCCAAGACGACCAGGACGCCACCGATGCCGCCGATCACGATCGCGGCCCACGGCTCGACAAAGGCGCACGGCGCGGTGATGGCCACGAGGCCCGCCAGGGCGCCGTTCATCGCCATGGAGAGGTCCGGCTTGCCGAACATCTTCCAGACCGCGAACATCGCCGTGATGCCGCCCATGGCCGCCGCGAGGTTCGTGTTGATGGCCACGCGCGCGATAAGGTCGCCGTTGCCGACGCTCAAGGTCGAACCCGGATTGAACCCGAACCAGCCAAACCAAAGGATAAACACCCCCAGCGAGGCCAACGGGATCGAATGGCCGGCGAGCACATTGGGCGAGCCATCTGTGTTGTACTTGCCGGTACGGGGTTTCAGGATCATCGTCCCGATCAGGGCCGCAAAGCCGCCGACGGAATGCACGACCGTCGAACCCGCGAAGTCCGCGAAGCCCCTGGCGGCGAGCCAGCCGCCGCCCCAGATCCAGTGGCCGACCAATGGATAGATGAGGGCCGAGATCAAAAACGAATAGATGAGGTAGGCGGGAAACTTCATCCGCTCGGCCATGCCGCCCGCGACGATCGTCGCCGCCGCGCCGCAGAAGGCCGCCTGAAAGAGCCAGAAGGCGTACAGCGGCACCCCCGCCCCGCTTGCGGCGCCCATCAGGAACCAGCCCTTCAGGCCCATGAAACCGTTTCCGGCCCCGAACATGATGGCGTAACCGAAGAGGAAAAAAGCCAGCGACGCCATGCAGAAGTCCAGAAAGTTCTTCGTCAGGATGTTGCACACGTTTTTGGCGCGGATAAAACCGGCCTCGACCATGCCGAACCCCGCCTGCATGAAAAAGACAAGGAACGCGGCCACCAATACCCACAAGGTATCCAGACCAACCGCCGACGCCGCGGCCGCTTCGGGCGCTGCCCAGGCCACCGGGGCCGCCATGCCCCAACAGACCAGGATGACACCGATCTTTTTCAACCACCTTCTCACGCCGCCCTCCTTACATTAAACACGCCGCTTTCAAAAAACAAAAAACGCCCAGAAGAAGACCAACCCCCTTGGTCTCACCGGACGTCTCTATCCGTATATCGCCGTCGAATCAGGCAACAAAAAAGGCGTTCTCCTCGAACGCCTCATCGCCTTCTGACACCCTCATGGTGTCAAAAGTACTTTAACACATCGTGGTCCGATTGTCAACCCCCTTTCCGCACCTCTCTTTTCGCACCTCTCTTTCTGCACCGTGACGCACCGCGGCCAGTTGCGCCGGACGCAGGGACCCTGAGTCTATATGTTTCGTCTGTATCTCGCGGGGGCCATCGTTTAGCGCAGCTGGTCTTTCAGGCGGGCGATCTCGAGGTCGAGGGCGGCCTGGCGGACCTCGATCTCCTTGAGGCGGCGGCCGTACTCCCTGGCCGTGTCTTCGTCGCGATAGGTGCGCTGGTCGGCAAGCGCGCGGGCCTTGGCGTAGCTCTCCAGACTCAACGCCTCTTTCTCTTTTTCCAGCTCCTGGATCCGGGTGCCGACGTTCACGTTGTGGGCCTTGCGCCGGCGCTCCTCTTCGCGTCGTCTCTTGTGCTCTTCCCGGACGCGCTGGCGGGCGTGCTGGTCCGGATGAGACTCCTTTTTCTCCGGGCCGACGGTCTTAAGGATATCCGACATCTGGTCGCGCTTCTCAAGATAATAATCAAAATTTCCGAAGAACTTGCGCACGCGGCCGTCCTTCACCTCATAGACGACGTTGGCCATGCTGCGAACAAAGTGGATGTCGTGGCTGATGAAGACACAGGTCCCCTCGTAACGGGAGAGCGCCATGATCAGCGCATCGACCGCGTCCACGTCCAAGTGGGTCGTCGGCTCATCCAGGAGCAGGAAGTTCGGCGGCTGGATCAGGAACTTGGCCAGGTTCAACCGGCTCTTCTCCCCGCCCGACAGGACGGCGACCTTCTTTTCCACGTCGTCGCCCTGAAAGAGGAACGCCCCCAGAATCGTGCGGATATCTTCCTGCGCCCTCATGCCGGGCGCGGCGCTATAGGCCTCCTGCAGGACCGTGTTCTCGGGGCTCAACGTATCCAGGCGCGTCTGCGAGAAGTAACCGATGGCGACGTTGTGGCCCACGTCACGCGTGCCGCCGTCAAAGGGCAGGACGCCGGCCAGGATCTTCAGGAGCGTGGACTTGCCGGCGCCGTTGACCCCGGCGAGGACAGCCCGTTCACCGCGCTCGATCGTGAAGTCCAGGTCCCGGTAGACCGACTTCTCCCCGTAGGTCTTGCTTATCTTTTCAAGGCTGATGACGCGCTCACCGCTCCTCGGCGTCCGGGGAAAGGAGAAATGCCGGATACTCTCCCGCGGGTCCGGCAGCAGGACGATCTCTTCCATGCGCTCGATCGTCCTGCGCTTGTTGCGGACCGCCGCCGCCTTGTTGGGCTGGGCGTGGAAGCGCGAGATAAACCCTTCCAACTGCTTGCGTTTTTTGGACTGGACCTCGAACTTCTTATCCAGGTGCCGCCGGCGCTCCTCGCGAAGGCGCTCGTAATCTTCATAGCTGCCGCGCACCTTGGCCATCCGGCCGTGCTCGAGGATCAACGAATAATTCGTCACCTCCGTCAGATAGACCTTGTCGTGCGAGATCATGATGAAGGTGCCCCTGTACCCCTTGAGGAAATCCTTGAGCCACAGTGCGGCATTGAGGTCCAGGTAGTTCGTCGGCTCATCCAGCAGAAGCAGGTCATACGGCAGGAGCAGAAGCTTGGCAAGCAAGACGCGCATCTGCCAGCCGCCCGAGAGCTCCGCCACCGGCCGCTCGAAGTCAGCCTCCTCAAACCCGAGCCCCATCAAGATCTTTTCGGCCTTGTGTTCCAACTTGAAAAAGTCGAAGACCTCGAGCTCATGAAGGATGTCGCCGTAGCGCGGCTCATCCGCCCTGTGGGCCAACTCCAGCTCACGCTTCTCCTTGCGCAGAGAACGGATCCGGTCATCCCCCTCCAACAACTCGCTGATGACGGTCCTCTCCGAGACAAAGCGCGACTCCTGCGGCAGATACCCCACGGCGATGCCCTTTTGCATCTGTATCGAGCCCGAAGAGGGTTCTGCCTCGCCGAGCAAGAGACAAAAGAACGTGCTCTTGCCGGAACCGTTGGGGCCGATCAGGCCGATCTTCTCTCCGGGTCCGATGAAGAGCGAGACGTCCTCAAAGAGGGTCTTGGCGCCGAAGTCCTTGGAGAGGTTGCTGATGGTGATCATTTATAGGCCGAGAGCGCCTTGATGCGCTTGAGCATGTTCGGGTGCGTGCTCAACAACTCCATCATCTTGTCGGAAAAGCTCAAGTCGAGCGTCCGCGAGCGCAGGACGTGCAGCTCGCCGGGGTCGATCGTGCCGCTGCGGTCGAGGTCCAGCTGGCTTAACTCCCGGATCTCTCTGTGGGCACGAGAGGGGTCGTTGATGAAGAAGGCCTTGAGGCCTTCGGTGTCCCGCACGACCTGCCGGTTCGTCCGGGCCGATCCATAGACGAGCTTGTACAAGGCGGAGGCCAAGGTCGACGGGGGATTGCCGAGCGCGACGGACCCCCTGTCGGCAAAGTACTCGCGGATGCGCGAGGCGTACAGGACGAGCAGGTTCGTGATGAAGTAAAAGAGGAACGCCGCCAGGCCGATCAGCGCCGCCTGGCCGCCGCCGCGGCGGCGTCCGCCGCCGAAGAAGAGGAAGTGCCAGGCAAGCCGGTACAGGATCAGGGGGATGACGGACAAGAGCGTGATCGAAAGGACGTCGCGATTCCTCAGGTGGCTGATCTCATGGCCCAGGACCGCCCGCAGCTCCTGCTCGTCCAGAAGATCCATGATCCCCTGCGTCACGCACACGCGACCGTCCGACCAGCCGCGGCCGAAGGCAAAGGCGTTGGGCAGGGGCATGGGCGCCACCGCGACCCGCGGCTTGGGCATCCCCGCCTTGCGGGCCAATTCCGCCACCATGCGGTGCAGCTCAGGCGCCTGGCTCTCGGAGACATAGCGCACGCGCATGGACCACTCGATGAGCTTGGGCCCGACCGCGTACTGGATCGCCATCAGGGCAAGCGACAGGACAAGGTAAAAATAAAAGTTCCCGATCCCCATGGCGACGCCGACCACGGTCATCACCATGTAGATGATGCCGAACAGCACCGCCACCAACAAGAACATCCTTACGTGTAAGCTCAACATGTTTCCTCCCGCGCAAAGGGACTATTGCGGCCACCTTGATCTCGCCTTGATGACCAAACGGATCGTCAGGGTGTCATTATACCACCCTCGCGGCTATTGACAACCCGTCGGTGGAGGTTTATGATAGCGGCGGTATGGCACAGGCTCTCATCCGCGTCCTCAGGGCGCCGTCACGTCTCCTGCGTCGCCTCTACGACTGGACCCTCCACTGGGCCAAGACGCCCCGGGCCCTCCTAGCCCTCTTTGGCATCGCCTTCATGGAGAGCTCGTTTTTTCCTATCCCGCCGGACATCCTCCTGATCCCGATGGTGATCGCCAAGCCGCGCAAATGGCTCCCCTACGCCGGCCTGTGCACGCTGGGCTCGCTCCTGGGCGCCCTCTTAGGATACGCCATCGGCTGGGGCCTCTACGAAACGCTCGGACACTGGATCGTGGCGACCTACCACCTGGAAGACGCGATGGTGCTGGTCGGCCGGAAATACCAGGAGAACGCGTTTTTGGCCATCTTCACCGCCGCGTTCACGCCCATCCCCTACAAGGTCTTCACCATTTCGGCGGGGCTCTTTCGCATCGACATCGTGACGCTGCTCCTCGCCTCGCTCGCCGGCCGCTTCGGCCGGTTCTTCCTCGTCGCGGCGAGCCTCCGGCTCTTCGGCCGCCGCATCGCGGCCACGATCGAAAGGTACTTCGATGTCTTCTCGCTCGTCTTCGCGGCGCTCCTCATCGGCGGCTTCATCCTCGTCAAATACGTCCTTTGATCGGGATAGGGGAGGACAGGTTCGTCCTGCCCTTCCCCTCCCACACCACCGGACATGCGGGTCCGCATCCGGCGGTTCGAAAAGCGGCATTATCTCATCGCCAAGCGGGGAACTCCCAGCCGGGCAAAATACGCGTTCGGCAAGGCAATGTTAAGGACTGAGGTTCCGGATGTCCTCCACCAGCATCGGGGGCAGGCCGCTACCGAGGCCGCGGCGTTCCTGCTCACTCCCGCCGCGCGCAATTCCCGGAATATCGTCGTACCCCTTTTCCACTGTTTCAGACGTACCATCCTCAGCCGGTGGCCTATCCATTCATCCAGTCCAGCGAAGATACCCGGCGTCTCCGCCAGCCGAAAATATTCCTTCCAGCCGGTCAGATATTCCTTCAGTTCTTTCGCTATTCGTTCCAGACTTCGGCCGCCGGTGCGCGACGTTATCCGCCGCACACGTTCCTTCATTGCTTTTAGGGCTTTGGCTCCTACGCGGTGTTTAACCGTCTTTCCTCTGGCTACCCAGAATCCGTAGCCAAGATATTGACTGTTCCACACCCGCGAGATGCGGCTCTTGGACTCGTTGACATTCAAGCGTAGTCTCGCGTATAGGCGTTTTAGCGTTGCCATCACGTCTTGTGCCGCGCGCTGTGACCGGACATACACATTCCCGTCGTCCGCATAACGCACAAAGGCGTGTCCGCGTTTCTCCAGCTCTTTGTCCACTTCGTCCAAAAGCACGTTCGCCAGTAACGGCGAGAGCGGCCCGCCCTGCGGCGTGCCTTCCCGCCGTTCCATCACCACCCCCTGCGCCATCACTCCGGCTTCGAGGTAGCGACGGATAAGCCCAAGCATTCGCTTGTCCTTTATTCTCCCGGCCAGTCTACTCATCAGGATGTCGTGATTGACTCGGTCGAAGAATCTCTCCAAGTCCACGTCCACGACCCATCGCCGGCCTTCCTGGATGTAGCGTTGTGCCGCGCGCACCGCTTGATGCGCGCTGCGTCCGGGCCGGAACCCGTAGCTGTGCTCGGAGAACGTCGGGTCAAACTTCGGTTGAAGCACATTCAGAATCATTTGTTGAATCATCCGGTCTATCACCGTAGGGATTCCCAACTGTCTAACCCCTCCGTTAGGCTTCGGAATATCAACCCGCTTTACCGTTTGGGGCTGGTACATTCCGGCCAACAGCTCTTCCCGGATACGTGCCCAATTTCCCCCTATGTATCGCGGTAATTCTTCCACGCTCATCCCGTCAATGCCTGAGCTCCCCTTATTACGCCTCACACGCTTCATTGCCGCCTGCATGTTCCCTTCTTCGACCACCTGTTCCATCAGGTGGTCGTCGCTTGAGCGCTCGTTTCCATGCGCCGCCGTTGACGCTTCGACGCTCCGTCGGTCCTTCGGGGCTTCACCCCTATACTCCAGCGGGAGCTCCGGTTGCCCGGTCTTCTGCCGCATGGCGTCTCTGAGACTCATGTTCGTTTCGCTCTCTTTCCGTTCGGCCCTTCCCCTCAACCTTGACGGGTACTATGGCCTCTGCTGACTCCTCGCTCCCGGACTTTCCCGGTGCCCCTTTCAGGGCTGAGGCGAGGCCTCCCCAGGTAAGAATCTAAACCTTCCGTCCACAACCGCCGAATCTACGCCGCCAACCCTTGGTCGCAGGGGCTTTGCGGTCAACTGCCCGCTCGCCCCAATTGGCGCCGCCTCCTATTCGGTTCCTGTGCGTCGGCTCGGACTTTCGCTCCCCGCTTCTTTCAGCGCCAACCTCGCGGTTTATCACCTTGCGGTTCACTTGAGGTTCCTACGACCTGTCCCCTCAGAGGACTTTCACCTTCAGGCTTAGTCTCATGCTGGGCACACAATGAAACGGGCCCGGCCGTTGTGCCGACCGGGCCCATCCTCTCCGTTTTCTAAAAGATTATGCGCTCGCCTTGCGGACGTTGGTCGCCTGCTCGCCCTTGGGGCCTTTTTCGACTTCGAACTCGACCTCCTGCCCTTCCTCGAGGGTCTTGTAGCCTTCCTGCGTGATCGCGCTGTAGTGCACGAAGACATCCGTTCCGGCATCCGTGGTGATGAACCCAAACCCCTTTTGGTTATTGAACCATTTCACCTTGCCCCTTGCCACTGCCTTGCCTCCTTCCTTCGCCAGGCCACAAAAAAACCGCACCCCCCGGATATTTCGGGACTGCGGTTCACTTCTTGTGGCGGCACGCGTGACACATATGTTAGTTTCAATTTAATCAAAAAAGTCGCCGCTGTCAATCAAAATTTATGCTGACCTTGCCTCAGGGCGCGCGTTGCGCCTGCGCGCGAAAAGGTCGCACTGTCTGTGTTCTGGTCCCTAGAGAAGGCGCCCCTTCTCTCATGCCACTGCCCTGCCTCCCGTGAGACGACGGGCGCGCCACGGGAACGCCGACGCAATGACGCCCTTGGACAGCATCGCTCCCTTGGGCGCGGGCTATGCCTCCGGGGCCTCCGTCTGGCTGTTCTCGTCGACGAACTTCTTGATCTCTTCGAAGTTTTCGATGATGAGACGCGCCTTGCTCAGGCCGAAGGAAAACGGATACCGGTCGTCCTCATTGCGCTTGAGGATCAGAACGGGCTTACCCTTGAATTCTCCTCTCTCGATCACAACAACCTCCTTCTTGGTGGTTAAAAACGCTGCTGCCGCTCCTAAATATTAGAGGATACGGACCGCCTTGCCAAGTCTTTTTTAAGGGTACCGGCGGGTGCCCGCGGTCTTGTCTGTCTGTGCCTCGGCCGGCCCCAAGACCTCCATGATCAGGGATCCGGACAGGTCCACGATCCCGGAGAGCGCCGCGGCGTACGCCTCGCGGATCCGATCGAGATCCCGACCCTTCTCTTCATCGAGGTATCGGATGGTATCCCGCTCCAACTGTTCCAGGGGCTCGGCCGCGTGCGCCTCGATGACCGCCAGCGCCTCCTTATCGAAATCGAAGGGCAGGCCGTCCACCGGCGTCAGGGCCTCCCCGGCCGGCGTCGGGATAATGCCGCGCTCCTTGAGCGCGGCCACCAACGCCCGCTGGCGCCGGGCACAGGCGCGCATCATCTCCTGTGCCGCCTCGGCGATCGCCTCACGCTGGGTGAGGGTCAGGGGGATACCCTTGATCTCCTCGATCTTCTCGATGAGCGGCGGCTTCTTGCCGGCAACCTCTTCCCGTGCCGCCCCAACCTGCAGGAAACACGCCATCACGACAAGGAACGAAAAGAGGCCTCGGACCATCCTGACACCGCTCCGCTTTCCCGATCGCCTTGGAAACAGTTTCCCGAATGGCTTGGAAACTGTTTCCCGAATGAGCAAAATGAAAACTGATCGGCCTCACAGGGCCGGCCGCCTGGCCTGGAACCACCTTCCAGCTACTTATTTTTAAAGGGATCATTGAACGGGAAACGGTATGTCGCCCGGGGGACCCTCATGACATCCCCTTGACCTTCAGCGCATCGCCCAGCTCCTTGAAGGCCCGGCGCCACTCCGGGAGCTGTTGGCCGTCGACCGCCGTCATCCGGTCCGTCAACTCCCGGTGACGGCAGCAAAGACCGAAGTAGATGTTCTGTGCCTTCCAAAGATCGAGAGACAGCTTCAGGTCGTCGGCCACGCGCAGGAAACCCAGGAGCTTCCGGATAAGCTGGATGCTCTGCGGGGCGGCGGCCACCTGTTCCATCATGGCGTCCACCCGGCGGCTGACCCGCAGGTTCAAGGCGGCCACATCAAGCTGGGCGCCGCAGCGCCGGGCCTCCTGCGCCAGGTCCCGGAAACGCTCGAGGCTCGCGTCCGGCTCTTCCAGATAACGCAACAGGTCCGTGTTAAGGACAAAACTCACGACCGTCTTGAAATAATCGGGCAGCGGCTGATTGATGTTCTCCATGATCTGTAGGAGCGAGGAGTGGTGCTCGTAGATCCGACGGAACGCCGATTCGATCTCGCCGTGCGTGCCGGCGAAGATCTGATCGATGATGCGGCGCTGCTCGTCCTTGAAGAGATGCCACAGGGAAAAGCTATGGCTGGTGAAGCTGTGGTCGATGAGCCGGATCACCTCGGAGGTCTCGCCGCGCAGGAAGGTCTCCTTCAGGCTTTGCTGCATCTTATGGAAGTCCTCATCGCTCTTGAAGCTGCGCGCCCCGCCCACCACGTTGTGGTCCCCCATGTGCACCACCGCAAAAGAGATCTCGTCTTCCTCCAGCGTCAGGAGCGAGCGCAGGTGCACGCACCCGGAGACGACCTTCTGCCGGCCCAGCTCCGAGCGCTCGTAGGCCAGCTGCTCGGCCTGGTACACGTAGATCTGGGTCTTGGGAGCGTACTCCGTAAAGATCGAAGAGACCGCGTAGTGGACGCCGACGCGCAGGAGGTCCAGGACCGCCGGCTGGACAAAACGCCGCCAGACCTCTGCGCCGTTGCCGTAGGGCCTGATGTTGCTCGCGGCACGTTCCAGGATAGCGGTATACGCCTCCTCCAGCGCCACGCCGCTGGCCTGCCTGGCGAGCTGGATGGCGCGCGCCGCGTACTGCATGATCTGAATCGTCTCTATCCCCGAGATGTCGTCGAAGAACCAGCCGCAGCTCGTGAACATCAGCATGGCGTGGCGCTCCATCTCAAGGAGCGTCATCACCTTGCCCTGCTCCTGAGGCGAGAGCTCTTTGGCGGCCTGCTCCCCGAGAAAACGCGCCACGTTCTCCGGGGAACGGTCGGCGACGACGCCGACATAGGCGTCCCGGGCGGCCCAGGGATCACGCAAGAGCCCCTTGGCGTGCTCTTCAAAGATCTGGCTCAGATTATCGCGCAGCCAATCCATGGCCCCGCGCAAGGGCGCGCGCCAATCCTGGTTCCAACCCGGATGCCTGCCCGAATTGCAGCCGCAACCCGCCCGCCAGCGCTCCACGCCGTGAAAACAACTCCACGAGGAGTCCTCGACGATCTGGACCTCGTGGCTCGGCGGATAAAGCTCCAGGAACCGGCCGTAGTTGAGGAGTTCGACCGTCTCATCCTGTTCCAGGCGGTACAGGCAATACGCCAAGGCCATGTCGCCGAAGCGATGGTGGTGGCCGAACGTCTCACCGTCCGTCGCGATGTGGACGATCTGCGGCGTGCCGTCGTCCGGCCCGAAGAGCGACAGGAGCTTCTTGGCAAAGACCTCGCCGTCGTTCAGGAGACCCGCAAAGGCGACCTGCTGCGACGTCGGGCCGTCATAGAAAAAGAGGGTGATCTCCTTACCCGACGGCAGGCGACACAGATAAGGCTTCTTCGGGTCGATCTTGGCCCCTGAGACGTCCTGCCACTTTTTGTCGCCGGTCTTACGCACCTTCGCGGCCTGACCCGGCGCGAGGATCGTAAAGGCGATGCCCGACTCGGCGAGCAACTCCAGGGTTTCGACGTCCACCGCGGTCTCGGCCAACCACATCCCCTCCGGCTCACGGCCGAACCGGCGGCGGAAGTCCTCGATGCCCCAATGGACCTGCGTGCGTTTGTCGCGGGAGTTTGCCAGCGGCATGATGATGTGGTTGTAGACCTGCGCCAAGGCGTTGCCGTGGCCGGCAAAGCGCTCGCGGCTCTTTGTGTCGACCTCAAGGATCGTCCGATACGCCGAGGGGTGACGACGCTCCATCCACGACAACAGCGTCGGACCGAAGTTAAAACTGATGCGCTCGTAATTATTGACGATATCGATGATCCGGCGCTCGTTATCGAGGATGCGCGACGCGGCGTTGGGCTCGTAACACTCCGCCGTGACGAGTTCGTTCCAGTCGTGATACGGATAGGCGGTGTCCTGGCGCTCGACCTCTTCCAGCCACGGGTTCTCCCGTGGCGGCTGATAAAAATGCGCGTGGATGCAGACGAATCGGGTCATGCAGTGCTCTCCTATATGTCCTCGACACCCGAGTTTTGCCGTGGCCGCTTCTGCGGCCCCGTGAGACAAAAGTGCTCTGAGCCCTTTTGTCTCACTCACCGTCTCGAGCGGCTTGCGCTAAAAAAAATGATACATCGTCAGAGAACCGGACATGATCAACGCTTGACACGGCTGAGGGGCGACGCCGCACCTTGAGGCTGCTTGCGCACAACATCCTGACGGGACCGTGTTTTTGCAGCGGCATCTTTCTCCGGGCGCTTGAGGCGGCCCCTCTGAAGATCCTCGAGACGTTGCCTGCGCCCTTTGTCGCTCTCGTCTGCCTCTTTCTTAAGGCTGCCGGCCTCCCCTTCTTGCCGATCCCGCTCCTTGCGCGGCCCCTTGCCTATCTCACCGTCGCCTGGCTTGAGAGGGGACTTCTCTTTCTCGTCCGGGCGGCGGTCGCTCTGGGCCGCCTTATCCAAGTGATCACGCATCCCCTCGCGCCAAGAGTCCCCCTTCTCGATGCGGTCCTTGAGGGGACGGCGGTCTTGGCGGGGCGCGTGATCCTCGATGTCCCTGCGTCCGACGTCCTGCCTGATGTCCCTGCGTCCGGCGTCCTGCCTGATGTCACTGCGTCCGGCGTCCTGCCTGGGTTTCTCCGCGTGGTCTTTCAATCTTTGGACATCAAGATCTGCTTGCCTGGCTTTAGTCGTAACCCGGCGCAGCTTTTGCGGATCACGCTTGGGCATCCCGCGCTTCTGACGCACATCCCGGACGCGCTCTGCCAGGCCCTGCCTCGTCCGGTTCCAGTGTTCGAGCTGCGCTTCGGGGATACGCTGGGCCGCTGCTGGCGGCTGAAAACGCCGGACCGATCTCCGGAAGCCGGGAACGACGGCCACCGCCTCACCCATCACGCGCCCCTGGGCGTCGAAGCTCTTGACATAAGGCACGTCGTCGATCGCCTCGACGTCCGTCGTCTCCTCGCGGTAACGGGTGACCCACTGCGTGCCGCGGGCGCCGGCCACGGCCGTCGGCGTGCGGATCTCGAACGCCGCGCCGGCCGGCAGGTTCCGGATGATCGAAAAGACCTCCCCCTCCAAGAGCTCGACCTTTTCGTCTTCCTTCAGGAGGAGGACCGCCGTCGTCTTCTCTTCAACACGCACGACCTTCTGGTCCTCTTCGTCGAAACCCAGCTCGGCGTAAGAGTCGCTGCCCGTCCTGAGGACCGCGCCGCTCTCAAGGAGCGCGCCTTCTCGGGCGGGCCGGAAGACCTCCTGGCCCGCCGCCTTCACCTCGACGTCGCCCGTTAAAGAGATGACTTCGATCTCAAGGACCTGCGTGACCTCGACAAGCTCCTGCGGGGAGGAAGCCCAAGCCTCCTCCCGGACGGTCTCAGGCTCCGCAGGCAAAGCGTCTTGCCCGCAGACCAGGACCCCGGCCTCGAGGTGTCCGCCGACGACAAAAGCTCCCACAAGGAACAGGATGAAAAAAAGGTACTCTTTTTTCATCGCATTCTGTATGAGTCCTCGACCCCAACACTTGACGTCGACGTTCCCGCGCCTCAACCGACGAGCTTGTCGAACTCCTCGACGGACATGGCCGGTGACGTCGTGAAACCCACGCCCGTCAACTTCATGAGTTGAGCGGAGACCTTGACCGCCTGACCGCTGTTCGGAAAATCCACGATGAAGACCAGGTCGTAGGGACCCAGCAACGCGTGCATGGACCCGACCTTGCCGCCGGCACCCTCGATGACGCCGAGCGCCTTCTTGGTCCGCTCCGCCGACGCGCCCTTGAGCGCCTCCGCCGTATACTTCCCCAGCATCACGTACATCGCCATGACACCCTCCCCTCGTCTCGCGCGCCGCCCACTAAACGGCCGCGCTCTCCTGTTTAGAATCCCTCAAAAAAAGCACGCACGTGCTGACCTTCCGGGAAATCCCCTTTATCCAGGCCATGTCGCTGTCCCCGGCCATGCCGAAGATGTTGATATCCGCCGGCGGCGCCTGCGCCAGGACATCGTCGAAACGGCCCACCAGGACGAACGGCTCGATATCGCCGGGCAGGCGCATCACCCGACGCAGCTTCGTCAGGTAGTTCTGGGCGTCGCTCTTCTCCTGCTCGTTCGCCACCGCCTGCAACAGCCGCAGCTTGCCGTCCCAGTTCTTCTCGAGCTGCAACGCGACCAGGATCGCCAGGTCCAGGTTCGGGCTGCCCTGGCGGATCCATAAATTGATCGTCTCCTTATAGCCCAGTCCGACCTTGGGGTGCCAGACAAAGACCATGATGCCCAGATCCAGGACCGAGGCCTTGCGCAGGAGCTCCTGGATCATCTTGTCCTTTTCCGAGGACCCCCCCAGCTTCACGAAAAGGACGTTGGGCGGAAAGACCGCCCCCTTCTGCGACTCCATGATGATGGACGCCGCCTGTATGAAGTTGTCGCCCGCGGCGCACATGGATGAGGCCAGGATCCCCGCCTCCTGAAGCGGCTGCGCGATAAGTCCCATCTCCTCGATGCTCTTTTTATGTTCGGTCACCTCTTGGGCCTGCGCGTGGTGTCCGCAGATCCTGAAGAGCTGGATACGGCCGCTGGGGAAGGCGACCGCCTTGAGGAAATCGACGATCCCGGTCCACTCCCGCGGGTTCTCGACGGGGATCAGGAGGTTCGGCTTCCAGATCTTGGGGTGGTAGGGTAATCGCTGGGCGATCTTGAGCGCCTGCTCGGCAAAAAAGATAAACAGGCCCTTGCGCACGTCCGGCCAGTAGCGCCGTGTCTGGTTGTTGAAGAGCAGGAGATACACGCCGACCGTCGTGCCGATCGCGATGACGCCAAAGAGCGGGTTGATAAGGAACATCGTGTAGAAGCATCCGATGGCGCCCAACAGCGAGATGACGGGGTGCACCCGGAAGGTCGGACGAAAACTCACGATGCCGATCGTCTTTTCGATGAAGACCGAGATGTTGAGCGCGCCGTAGGTGATCAAAAAGAACATGGTGAGGATGACCGCGATGGCGTTGAGGGTGCCCATCGAGATCGTGACGAGCGCGATGAAGGCGGTCAACAGGACGGCCGGCGTCGGCTCGCCGCGCTTGTTGATGCGCTCGAAGGTACGGCCGATGGGCAGGACGCGGTGGCGGCTAAACGCGAAGAGCGTGCGCGGCGCCGCGACGAACATGCTCAGGGCCGAGGAGAGGGTGGCGCCCATGACGCCCGCGACGACGATGCCGCGCCAGCGGCTGTGGTCGATGATAAAGGTGGTATGGGCGACGAGGCCTTTGGGGTCGGAGGCATGGGCAAACCACACGCCCAGCGCCACGTAGATGACGAACGTGATCCCGACAGCCGAAAGCGTCCCCCGCGGGATGCTCTTCTCCGGCTCCTTGAGCTCTCCCGACATGCTCACCCCGGCGAGGAGCCCGGTCACCGCCGGGAAAAAGATCGCGAAGACCCGCCAGAACGGGACCTCGCCGACCCCCGTCCAGACCCCGGAGGTGTGCGCCACCACCTTATCGCTCAGAAAGACCGAAAAGAGCGAAGCGACGATGACGCCCATGACGGCATACTGGAGCCGGAACGCCAGGCGGGCGCTCAGATAAGAGACGATAAGAAGGATACCCCACAGCACGGTGCAGACGATCTTAAAGTCGTGCCGGGGGAAGACCCACGCCCAGCACTCCGCGAAACCGGCGATATAGAAAGCCACGGAGATCGCCTGCGAGAGATACAACGGGATGCCGATCGCCCCGCCCACCTCCAGGCCCAGCGACTTGGCGATAAGGGAATACGCCCCGCCGGCACCGACGCGCACGTTCGTCGTGATGCTCGAAATCGACAGACCCGTGAAGAGCGTCACCGCGTTCGCGACGACGATGATGCCCAGGGCCGGCACGAGACCCACCTGGCCGACGACCCACCCGAGGCGCAGATACATGATGACGCCCAGGATGCTCAAGAACGTCGGCGTGAACACCCCTTCGAACGTCGTGAACCGCTTATTCATCGCCTATCCCCCAACTGAGACTCCAATCTGAGACTCCAATCTGAGACTCCGAGACCACGTGAGACTCTCAAGACCAGGTCATAAGGAAAAGCACATAGATTGTTATATTATAACGGGTTAGGATTCTCTCGGCAACAAGATTAGAGAATCTCGCAACGGCTACTGCAGCGGCAGGGTGAAGTGAAAAACAGATCCTTTGCCCCCTTGGGACTCGGCCCAGATGCGGCCGCCGTGGGCCTGGATGATCTGCTTGGTGATAAACAATCCCAGGCCGCTGCCTTCCCTTTCCGAAGCCGCGCCGAACTGCTGAAAACTCTGGAACAGCCGCGGCATATCCCGGGCCGAGATGCCGGGACCGCTGTCCCGGACCGACACGTGGAGGACATCGGCGTCCCGGCCGGCCTCGATGCGGACGCTGCCGGCCGGCGTGAATTTCAGTGAATTCGTCACCAGATTCATGAGGGCCTGGGTGACTTTATCCTTGTCGCACACGAGACGGGGGAGGTCTTTGGCGACGTCGACCGTCAGGCTCAACTTCTTCTCATCCGCCACGGGACGCACCGTCTCGACGACGTCATCGACGATCTCCCCCAGGTCGTGCCACGCCCGCACCAACCGCAGTTGTCCGGATTCGATCTTCTGAAAATTCAGGATATCGGTCGACAGGCGGCTTAACCGGTCGATATTGCGCAAGGCCACGTCGAGAAGTTCCTTCTGCACCGGCGTGACCGGCCCCTGCAGCCCTTCGGCGACCAGGGCGATGCCCTCCCGGATGGCCGTCAAAGGCGAACGCAGCTCATGCGAGGCGATGGAGATGAAGCGCGACTTGATCTCGATCGCCTGGCGGACCTCCTCTTCCATGCGTTTTTGTTCCGTGATGTCGCGGCTGATGGCCGAGACGCCGACGACCCGGCCGCGCCGGCTATAAAGCGGCGAGACGGTCAGGGAGACATCGATGACGCGGCCGTCCTTGGTCATGCGCTTCGTCTGGAAGTGGTGCAGGCGCTCGCCCCGCCCCACGCGCTCGAGGATCTCTTTCATCTCTTTCTGATGCGTGACGGGAACGATATACGAGATATGCCGGCCGATGACCTCCTCATCCGTAAAACCATATATCTGCTGTGCCCCCGTGTTCCAGGTCAGGATCTTGCCCTCAAGGCTCTTGCTGATGATCGCGTCGTCTGAGGACGAGACGATGCCGGCCAGGCGCGCCAATTCCCGCTCCGTCTTCTCGCGGACGGCCAGCTCGTTCCGGAATGCCAACCCGCTGGCGACCAACAGGCAGGCCGCCAGCGCGGTGCCGACGGCCAGAAAGACAAGCGCCCTCCTCGCGATCCGTTTCACGCGGCTATCCGCCTCGGCGATGAACTTCTCCTGGTCGAGGCGCCAGCCGGCCACGACCTCCTGGATCCGATCGATCAACGCCTCCCCCCGGCCTGTCTCGATCAGGTCTTCGGCCGCCTCCGGACCCTGTCGCTCATAAAACACAAGGACCTGCTTCAGGAATGCGATCTTCTGGGCAGCCAGCCTCTGCAAGGTCTCGTAACGCTGCCTCGACAAGGGCAGGATGACAAGAGAACCCGCCTCTTCAAGGTCCTCGGCGACCCCCGTCTCGATCTGCGCAAGGCCATCCATGTATGACGGGTCCTTGGTGATGACGAATCCGCGGACCGCGGACTGCATCGCCAACAGACCCCCCAAAGAACCCTCCAACAACGCAAGGATCCGGTGCCCCCTATTGCGCTCCCTTGCGGCCTCGTTGTATTGCCGGATCGTCAGGTAGGATACGGTATTGAAGACCAGAAGGACAACCAGCATGGCGAGCAGAAACATGCTGAGCCAACGGGAGAGCGCTCTATCGGAGATCTTTTTGCGCATGGGAAAAGGCCGGAACGGACCGCCGCCGGCAAGGATCAGGCCGTGTCTGCGCCTTCGAGGGCCTTTCTGATCGCTTCGACGACATCTTCTGCCTTGCAGGGCTTGGAAAGGAAGGTCTTGACGCCGGCCTCTTGAAGCGCCCGCCTCGTCTCCGGCTCTCCTACCCCTGACACGACGATAACGGGCGTCATCTGCCCAGGGAGCGTCATGCGGACGTTCCGCAAGGCGGTCATGCCGCCGCCGGCGGGCATGGAGATATCCAAGATGATGCAATCCGGGCTCTCCTTGTGCGCCAAGGCCACCCCCTGATAGGCGTCCGTGGCCGCCACGACCTCAAAACCGCCCTGCCGGAGCCGCATCGCCAACACCTTCACCCAATCCATGTCATCGTCAACGATAAGGACCTTCGGCATGCTCCCTCCTCATGGGAAAATTAATGTAGTATGAATGATTATATCGCCTTTCTGGCAAAAGGCAAAGCAGGAAATTGGGCAAAGAGGCGAACCTCTTTACACGCTACCCAAAACATGCTATAACTACCCCCAAACGAAGAATTAACGGGCCGGCCCGCCCGCACGGGGACCGTCCCCGTCCTTCTTATAGATGTACCCGTAGATGTACCTGTAGATGCACGTGGTGGGTGTAGCTCAGCTTGGTAGAGCACTTGACTGTGGCTCAAGTCGCCGCGGGTTCAAATCCCGTCACCCACCCTTTGATTTCAAGGGATAGCTTCTCAGTGTGACGCGGATTGATAGCGCCCAGCCGGGATTCCAAGCCTGACCCGGGTGCCACGGGTTCGAGCGTGAACGCTGGTCCGATGAATACGTCGGACCGTTTTCTTTAAGAGGGGATCTGCGGTGTGCGAGAGGGGCGTCCCTGTCCGTTCCTTGCAGCCAGGGCGCCATCGGCGTGAGGGGCTTGTTTCTTATTTGTCAGGGCCCTTCTCATCCAGGGCAATGGCCGGGAATCTGATCTCAAATGCGGCGCCTTGCCCTGGCGAACTCTTTGCCTCAATGGAGCCTCCGTGCTGCTTGACGATCCGGTAGATCACGGAGAGCCCGAGGCCGGTGCCCTCGCCAATGGATTTGGTGGTGAAAAAAGGATCGAATATCTGCTCGATATTTTCCGGCGGGATGCCGATACCCGTGTCCGAGAAGCTGATGAAGACCGTGCCTTCCTTTTCTTCGTAGGCGCTGCGAATAAAAATGGTGCCGTCTTTCTTGTCGCTCTTTTGCTCGATCGCCCACTTGGCATTCGACATCAAATCAAGGAACAATTGCTGAATAAGCTGCTCGTCGCCCCGGATGCACGGCAGGTCGACGGCAAGGTCTCTGGCGATACAGATATTCTCCAGCCTCATCTCCTGCTCGATCAACACACAGACCTTCTCGATCGCCCCATTGACGGATATCGCCTGCAAGGTTCCGGTCGAGGCACGAGAGAAGTCCAAGAGAGAACGCGTGATCCGAACGCAACGGTTGGAGGCCTCTTCAATAGCATCCAAAATTTCGCGAAATTCCTCTATCTTAAACTCCTCTTTTTCCACCGCCATCATCTTGACCAGCTGCACATTGTTCAGGACGCCCGTCAGGGGATTGTTGATCTCATGGGCGACACCGCCCGCTAAAAGACCCACCGAGGCCATCTTGGAAGACTGCACCAGCTGGGCCTGGGTGGCTTTGAGTTTGGCGTAGGCCTTTGTGACCTCTTCTTCGGCGCGCTTGCGCTCCTTGATCTCTTTCGCCAGCTCATCCCGGGAAACGATAACCTTCTGCAGATCCTGCGCCATCTTGTTGAAGGAAAGCGCCAGTATGCCGATTTCATCGTGTGTCTCGACGGGAATCCTATGGCTCAGATCGCCGGAGGCCAAGACCCGTATCCCTGCCATGAGCCTGTTCATGTGGCGGCCCAGGACGGTTCTCATCAGGAAGACAATGGCAAAGAAAATAATCCCCATCCCCGTGAACGTAAAAAATAATATCGTGTTCCTCTGTTGAGCCATCTCCTGCGTCACGCCGCTCAGGGACATGACCAGGCGCACGGTGCCGATCTTCTCCAGGGCCTTCTCTTCCGCCCCTAAAAAGACCATCTCATCCGCCGACAAGGCGACGCGGGGTGTCAAGATAGCGGCTTCGTAGGCGCGGGCGCTGCGTCCCTCTTGCCCGATAGTGCCCTCAAAGAGCGTCCTGCCCTCCTTGTCTTTTATCTCGCAACGCAGCACATCCTGCCGGCCCAACAACGCCTCGCCGATCTTCTTAAGCATGTCTTCGTTTCCGGCCAACACAGGGTATTCGCTGCTGGCCGCCAGGCTCTCGACCATGATCTTGGCCCTTTGATCAAATTGCGCCAACAAAAGCCCTCTCTGATAATCAAAGGCATAGTAGCCGATGCCCATCACCAAAGAGACGACCAATCCGATGACGGCCAGTATGATTTTTTCTGTGATGCCGAACCTGAAACTCATCTTCCGAAAAGTTGTCCTGCTTCGTCGATCATCGTCGAAGACACGCCGATCCCCATCCTTTCGGCGGCCCGGAGATTCAAGGAGAATCGAACCTTCTTGGAGACGACCGTTTCTTCCAAGGCCCCCTTTTCTCCGTTGAGTATCCTGAGGGAGAGCTCCGCCGTCTTTCTTCCCAGCTCGGTGTAGTCGCAATCAAAGGCGATAAAGGCCCCCGCCTTGGCGTAGGCGGATGAAAGGCCGATCACCGGGATCCTGCACTTGAGACTTTCCAACAAGAGATATTCGACGGTCCGGGGCATATAAATGACAGGGTCCGCCACCATCAAAAAACAGTCCGCCTCTTTTAGGATCTCACTCAGGGCCGCCGAGAAGTCCTTTTGCGACTCTATCTCGCGAGCCACAAGGCGCAGGCCGAGCGTCTCGCACGCCCGGGCGATCTTCTCCACTTCCGCTTGGTAACCTATGGAATGGATGAGGCCCACCCTCTTTATGTTGGGCAGGATCCTCATGGTCTCCCGAAGCTTAACTTCAGGAGGGATGTCCATCGGGACGCCGGGAGGCTGAATGCCGCTCTGGGCGGGATTCAGGATCATCGTGTAGACAACGGGCAGGCCATGCCGCATCCCGCGAACCGCCCTTGTCGCCGACGTCCCCAGGGCGATCACCACACCGGCCTGCAGCGTGTCGATGGCCTCTTTGATCGGACCTAATCTATCCTCCCCTTGAAAATCAACCTCAACGACTTTAAGTAGATATTTTTGTTCCTGCAGAGCTTTCTTCAAGCCGGAGACCGCCATGTTATAAGGCGCGATGTCCCGGCCCTTCACCACCACGATACCGGCTTCCTTTTCGGCGCGCACACCGACACAACCCCACCACAACACAAACAACGCCGCCAAAAATTTCAGAAACCGTTTTCCAGTCACTATCGGCCCTTCGCGTTGCGTCTCTTCGTGGATCCCCCTCTATCCTTCGAGAGGGACACCTCCACGTCGGCCCTCTGTGTGTCTAAACGGCGCCCCTTGGAGAAGGAATCCGCCTGTGGGCCTGGCGATCAGCCAAAGACCGACCCCGTTGACTCCTTCCCAGCCAACAAAAAAGTGATAGCCTCAAAACAGTCCCGGGGCCGGCCTGGCAACGTCAAAAGAGATCCCGGAGACCCAACGGATCGCTCATCTCAAGGATCACGATACGACAAGCTCTGCGCCGAATTTGTTCACCAAAGCATCTATCAAAAGACAAGAGGGGCGAGGGACCTTCTGCGCCCGGAGGGTCGATGTGATAACAGCGGGGATCTCCTGAAAGAGGAGATCTTCAAGATCAAGGGGGGCCTGTGCGACGACGCGAACGGACAGGGCCTCTGATGGTACGACGGCACCCAGCCCGTAAAGGAAGGCTATTGACACAGCCATGTATGCCGATAATCTTTTTGATCTGATGACGCGCGATAAAAATAATAACACCATTTTAAAAAGGGATCGGCGACCTAAGGGCTCATGCGACCTTGAGCCGAAACGTCTCCCGCAATAAAAGCAGGGCCGTTATCAATGCAAGGGCGCCGGCCACGAAATGAAGCTTGACGGCCCCCTGTCTCTGTTTTTTCCATTTTTCGTCTTCTCTCTGCATCTGTGCCAATTCCAGAAGAAGATATTTATCTAAATTATTATTGATGACATTTATGACAAACCGGATCTGTTCCGTGGCCTTTTCCATCTCATCGACATAAGACTCCGATAACATGGTCAGTTGATCCGATCCGGGAAAGAGCAATTCCGTCGATTCTTCGTCCATTCTTTTGAGCTCGAACTTCTCCCTGATGACATCCGTCCGCCTTGCCAACGACGTGACGGAACGCCGCAATATATCCATCTGCAGCTTCATGTCTTTTTGGTCTACCATATCGGAGACCTCATTTATTCTTTCAACGATCTCTTGGATGATCTGGTGATGGCCTGATTCTTGGAAGCCCACCTTCCTACCTTGAAGGGGATCGTAGATAGAGATGACCCCCCATATGGCCTTTTCCAATCCATCCAATCGGGGCTTTATGCCCTGCACCAGATCGATGCGTTTTGTGATGGTCGCATGTTCCGCGCGGCAACCCACAGAGTATCTGAGAAACAAAAGATTCGCCGTCAGCGCTCCGACGGCAAGGACAATGGCCAAAAAAATAATCCTGCTTTTCATCTTTTTAACGCGCCGGTAAGGGGCCCGCCGGGATCATTCGGGAAACGGCATCCGCGCACGACAAGGAGACGGCCTCCGGGACCTCAATAGGTGCGATTCGGGAATTCCTGGGCTGCGTTGGTCTCGTCGTAATCGTATTCAACCGTCACCACCCGCTTCGGGACGGGCCTACCCTTGACAACATCCCGTACGGCCTCCATCAATTGAGGTCCCAGCAGAGGACTGCACTCTACGGAACAATTCATCTCGCCTTTCATGATCGCTTCAAGGGCCTTTTTGATGGCATCCACCCCGATAACCACGATATCCGTGCCAGGTTGTTTGCCGAATTTCTTTATGGCCTCGATCGCCCCCAGCGCCATCTCATCATTGTGGGCGAAGACGACGTCGATCTTGCCGTCTTCCAGGTGCAGAAATTTACTCATCACCTCTTCGCCTTTGGAAAAAATATAGTTCGCCGGTTCCGACTGGACGATCTTATATTGAGGGTACTGATCCAGAATTTCTAAAAAGCCCTGGTTGCGGTGGACGGCGGGCGTGGAGCCCTGGACGCCTTCAAGGATGGCAACCCTGATCTCATCTTGTTCCCGCTTTCGTGTTTTCATGTACGCGAGGAGCCACCGAGCGGCTCGGCGGCCTTCTTCGATCATGTCGGAACCGATATGCGTGAGATACAGGGAGCTGTCCGTCACGTTGATGGCCCGGTCGAGCACGATAACCGGTATCCCCGCGTCCCTTGCTTCTTCCAAGACCGAATCCCAAACATCGACCTGCGAGGGAGAAAAGGCGAGGACATCCACCCCCATGGCGATGAGCTCGCGCATCTCTTTTATCTGGTTGCTGTAATTGTTCTCCCCCTCCCTGAAGATCAAATGGATACCCGCCTCCTCAGCGGCCTTTTTGATCGATTTCGTGTTCGTCATCCGCCAGGTCCCTTCAGCGCTGACCTGCACGAAACCAAGAATAATGTCCCCCTGGGTGTCGCCTTGCACTAGTGTCTCCGCGGCGCAAAAAAATGCCAGCACAAGCAATCCGCACAGGACGAGCCCGGCCTTCTTGCCCATAAACCGTTCCATGCCCCCTCCTTTTTGACCCTCTTCGTGAACTCCTGCGCGTGCGACCTTTTCCAATGCGCCTGGCGAACAGTGCCCAAATCTTTATCTTTATTAGCCTATCTCAAAGGGGGCCCAAAATCAACCATAATTAATTTAAGGTAAACAACGTCAGGGCGCATCAAGAAAGACTCCAAACTTTTCAAATGAGAAAAAACAAAATATTTTACTTTATTAAAAGTATAATATAGTATAATATAAAAATGGAATTTTGTGCAACCCTTTTTACGGCAAGGGTAACAGAAACCGTTTCACAAACATGGGGGATGCATGGCAAAGAGACTTGTTTTGGCGGCCGTCGTAACGGTCTTTTGTTTCCTCACAGCAGCCTGGGCCTATGACAATGATGACTTTCAGGTGCGCCTGGCAAGCGCCACCAGTTTCAGTCTCGCCGAAGAGATAAGCGCCTGCCTGTACGAAGAATTTAATTTCGGCGATGACGCCGGCGAACTCGCCTGTCAGGCCAATGAACTCAGCGTTACCTATTCGGGGCTGGCGGACTGGCTGGATATCACGGCGGCCTACTGCCACCTCTTCTCGAGGAGCGGCGACAAATATGTCCGAACCTACATCCCCTGGATGGCGGGAACGGTAAAGTGGAAGATGTTCGGGTCGGACATGAGCAACATGCTGAGATTCGACTACAACTGGCGCGAAAAGGCCGATAACGGCTGGATCTTCAAAAATTGCTGCGTCATCCGTCTTCCGTTCAAATGGACATCGCTGGATATCCAGCCTTATTTCTCTGATGAGGTGAACTATAACTCCGATCAGGGGGCGTTGACCTGGAACGAATTCCGTTCAGGGTTCAGCTTTAAGTTAACCGACAAGATCGGAGTAGACACGTATTACATGCTGGGTCACAGCAACAGCGGAAACGACACCTGGAGCCGGTCGCACACGCTGGCGACACAGATCAACGTCTCCTTCTAGGCCTCCGCGGCGCTCCCTCCGGGGCCCCGGGACTCCTTCCACGGCTCAGGGCGGCCCGCGCCGTCCTGAGCCGGAATTCGGCTTTACATCGCCGTTTTTACCCTATAGAATTGATTCACGAGTTTTATCGTCCTCGAGGCGCTCTCTTCGGGCATCTCGTTCTTGTGCACGCGCGCCTGACCGACCGAAAAACACAGACGGCGGCACGGGCACGGCCTGACCAACAAAGGGGAAGACATGTTTAGAGAAAAGATCAAGGTGCTGGATTGCACGGTGCGCGACGGCGGGTTGATCAACAATCACGACTTCGATACCCGGTTCGTCCGCGAGATCTACAAGGCGCTCTCGGCGGCCGGCGTGGATTACATGGAGATGGGCTACAAGAACTCAAAGAAGCTCTTCTCGCCCAAGGAATTCGGAAAGTGGAAGTTCTGCGACGACGACGCGATACGGGAGGTCACGGACGGCATCGCGTCAAAGACGAAGATCTCCGTGATGGTGGACGTGGACCGGGTCGATGTGGACGATGTCGCCCCCTGCCGGGAGAGCCCCGTTGATATGATCCGGGTGGCCTCTTACGTCAAGGACATCGACAAGGCGATCTTCCTCGTGAACCACTTCGCGGACAAGGGCTATGAGACGACAGTCAACATCATGGCCATCTCGCGGGCCCTGGACAATGAATTGAACGAGGCCCTCTACCAGCTGGAAAATGAAAGCCAGGCGAAGGTCATTTACATCGTCGACAGCTTCGGGGCCCTGTATCAGGAGACGACGGAGTTCCTCATCAAAAAGGCAAAGAGCATCCTCAAGTCCAAAGAGGTCGGCATGCACGGCCACAACAACCAGCAGCTGGCCTTCGGCAACACGATCGAGGCCATCATCCACGACGCCAATTACGTGGACGGCACGGTCTACGGCATCGGCCGCGCGGCCGGCAACTGCCCTCTCGAGCTGATCCTCGGGTTCCTGAAGAACCCGAAGTTCGACATACGGCCCGTCCTGGAGCTCATCTCCAAAGAGTTCATCCCGTTGCGGGAAAAGATCGAGTGGGGCTACATCATCCCGTACGCCATCACCGGCATGCTCGACGAGCACCCCCGGGCCGCCATGGCGCTGCGCAAGAGCGAAAAAAAAGAGAACTACCGGGAGTTCTACGACAGCCTGATCGCGGAGATCGAGGAGTAGCGTGGAGCGCGCGGCATTCAAACGATCACCGATATTCGGGATCCTGCGCGGCATCGGGGCCGAGGATTTGGAGCCCCTGCTCGCCGCCGTCGCGTCGGCGGGACTGAAGACGCTCGAGATCACGATGAACACGGCGGGCGCCGAGGAGCTGATCCGCAAGGCCGTGGCCTTCTCGGCCGGACGCCTGACGATCGGCGCCGGCACGGTCCTCGATATGACAGACCTCAAGGCCGCACTCGACGCGGGCGCCACCTTCATCGTCATGCCGGTGCTCGTCGAGGACGTGATGGCGTACTGCGTCAAGCACGACATCCCCGCCTTCCCCGGCGCGCTCACCCCGACGGAGATCCACCGCGCCTGGCGTGCCGGCGCGGCGATGGTCAAGGTCTTCCCCGCCGGCCTCTTCGGCCCGGCATACTTCAAGGCGGTCAAGGGGCCCTTTCAGGACGTGGAGCTTTTGGCCTGCGGCGGGGTCACCCCCGAAAACATGAGGGCGTACTTCGAGAACGGCGCCTCCGCCGTCAGCTTCGGCGCCAGCGTCTTTAAAAAGGAGGAACTCGCCCAAGGTGACTTCGCGCGCATCGGCCGGACCGTAAAACAATACATGGATGCGCTCAACCTGCCCTAAACACACTGTCCCGAACGACGTGGAAACAGTTCCCGAAGGATTTGGAAACTTGAGGCTAATCTGTTTCAAAGTTGTTCGGGACACTGTGCGCCTGAACAAATAAGGTCTATCCCTATCTGACCTTTTTTGCCCCTTTTTCAGCCGCAGGGCGACGCACGGCCCTTGTCTTCAAAGACGGCCGCTGAGGCGGCGGCACGGGCGCGCCTCCCCAGACCTTGGCGATGGGATCCAGGAAGTTCTGCAATAATATCCCATTCATGACGATCCCCCCCCCGGCGCCGTGGATCTCTTGTCTCGCCTTCCGACGGAATCCCCGCGATACGCTGCTGCGGCGTTATTCGCTCTCAGTCGCTTCGCTGCAAGAAAAGACCCTGCGCAGCTTCACCTTCCCGGCCGGTCGGGCCGCAGGATCGCCGGTCGAGAACTCCTCGCATTGCCACACCGGCGCGTTCTTGCGCAAGATACAGCCCGACAGATGCACGCAGGTGGCGCACAATCCTTTTTTGTCCATGGCTACCCTTCTACCGCTACACGGGCCTTGCGGTTTTTGGAATTCCGGGTCTCTTTGCCGTTAAGGATCAACTCGGCCTCTTGCCGATAAGCCTCCATCACATAAGGGATGCCGGAGACCTGGGCGGCCTCCTCCGTCAGCGCCATCAGGTCCCTGCGGGAGATGGTGGCGACCCTGAAGTTCCTGCTCCCGGCCATCAGTTGCTGCAGGCCGACGCGGATCTTCTGCACGAAGGAGTAGAGGCCGACGGCACCCAGAGGGATGTCCTTCATATCCTTGCCATACTTCTCAAGGAGCTCCTCGTAATAGACGAAGATCTCGCGCTCCGATTTTCCGTACGGGGCGACGGTCGGAGGAAGAGCTCCTTCTTTGATCCAGTTGGCGATATTCTTGCCGACCATGCCGGGGATCATCAGGGCCCTGCCCATGCACACCGCCTTCACGTAAGGTGCGCCCATGGCGATCGCCTTGAAGACGTGGTCTTCCGCTGAAAACCCTCCGGCCATGGCGATATCGGGGACGCGCAGGCCCTTCTGGGAGAGCTTCCGGCAGAATTCATACGTCAGGGCCTCCAGATAAAACGTCGGGACCCCCCACTCCTGCATCATCCTCCACGGGCTCATGCCCGTCCCGCCCGGCGCTCCGTCGATCGTCAAGAGGTCGATCTTGGCCAGCGACGAAAACTTGATGGCCATGGCCAGCTCCCGCATGGCATACGCGCCGGTCTTCAGGGTGATGCGCTTGAACCCCAGGGCCCGCAGCCGTTCGACCTCGACCAGGAAAGACTCTTCGGAGACAAAGCCCAGGCGCGAATGCCGCTCGAACTCTTTAAGGGCGCCATCCTGAAAGGCCTTCTGGTTCACCTCAAGAGAAGGATCCGGCGTCACGATATAGCCGCGCTTCTGGAGCTCCAATGCCCTCTCCAGGCTCCCGACCTTTATCTCGCCGCCGATGCACTTGGCCCCCTGGCCCCACTTGAGCTCGATGGCCTCGAGGTTGTGCTTGCGGCGCACGTACTCGGCCACGCCCAGACGCGTGTCCTCGACGTTCATCTGGACCAGGATCTCACCGTGGTCCTCCCGGTAGCGCTTGTACGTCTCGATGCGGCGATCCATCTCGGGAGAACGCTTGATCTTCCCCTGGCGGTCCAGCTCCAGCCCCGGATCGATGCCGCAGACGTTCTCCCCGCACACAAGGGTGATGCCGGAGATGGCCGCTCCCACGGCAAAGTGCTCCCAGTTTTTGCGGGCGATCTCGGTGGAGCCCAGGGCGCCCGTAAAGATAGGGACCTTTATCTTCACCTTGGAGTCCCAGCCGTATGCGACCTCGGTGTCGACGTCCGGAAACTTCGTGTTGTCCGGCGTCCCCTGGACGTCGCCCAACAGCCCCTGGGCGCCCAGGGCATACCCCTGGATGTTCAAGTGCGAGTAATCGACGGGGTAATCCTTGTCCGCGCCCGCCGTCATCTCGCTGAAGGGACCCGGGTAGATCACCTCCCGGCCCCGGAACGACGCCTTGAAGATATCGCAATTCCCCTTACAGCCGTCCACGCACCGCGAACAGATGCCCGAACCCGGCACCACGTTCCGGGAGCGGTTGAAGGTCCCGACCGCATCGTTGGCGTTTGGCCTGCTGAGATTCATGTCGCCTCCTCCTTTTTTTGACCGCGCTCATGTCGTCGTGACAGATCCTACACGGATCATGGCATACGCATGCCGCATGAGCCGACCGGCTACTTTGCCCCTGTGACTTGCCTCATCTCCGACGCCAGGATGATCGCCTCGGCCACCTCGCGCATAGTCTTACGGTTGTTCATGCTGTACCGCCGGATCTTCAGATACGCCTGCTCCTCTGTCAGCTTCTCATCGCGCATCAAGATGCCCTTGGCGCGCTCGAGCCTCTTGCGGCTCTCCAACTCCTCCTGGACGACCTTGCTCTGGACGATCAACTCCGTGTTTCTGATCGCGACCGCCGCCTGGTTGGCGATGGTCGTCAAGATCTCGACCTCCATCTCGGTAAAATCATGGGGCTCGACCGTGTAGCAGTTGATGACCCCGATGACCTTGCCCTGCACCGCCATGGGCACACACACAAGAGACCGCAGACCCTCTTTCTTGGCGATATCCTTGTGCTTGTATTCCTTTTCCTTCGTCACGTCCTTGACCACCAGAGGCCGGTTCTCCTGCGCGACCCGGCCGGCGATACCTTCTCCCATCTTTAAGGGCGGTTTTCTGTTGTACGCCTCGCTGACGCTCTGCGTGGCGCGCACCGCGAGCGTGTCGGTCTTCTCGTCGAGAAGCATCAACGAACAGATGCTGGAATCCAGCAATTCCGCCGTGACCGTGACGATGAGCCGCAGGATGTCCTCGAGGTACAACTCGGACGTTATGGCCTTGCTGATCTTGGACAACGCCTTGATCTGTTCGTCCTGCATACCGGCATCACCTCAAAAAAAAGACGTCCCGCACCCGGAAATCGGGCAAGGACGTCATCATCCTGATTTCAACGCTGAAATGTCAGGTACTCGAAAACAAAAAAAGCGCCCTCTTTCGAGGACGCATCCTTGCTTCTTTCCCAAAGCACACACGCTGTGCTTCTGTTAAAACTATAACATCAAATCCCCGCTTGTCAAGCCCCATCTCTCCCCTGTCTCATTTTTGGCGTCACGCGAGGCAAGACGTGGGTCCTATGGGTCCTATGGGTCCTATGGGTCCTACAGGAGAAAACAGCCTTCGCCGCTTGGATCTCTAACGGACGGGCTGTGTCGCGGGAGTGACGGATAAGGAAGCCCTGTCGGTCGTCTCCCTTGGCGCCCGCAAGGGGAGCGTGAACGTGAAACAGGTCCCTTCGCCGACCCGGCTTTCGACCACGAGCTTCCCGCCGAGCACCTCGATGATCTGCCGCGCAATGGAAAGCCCCAACCCCGTATTGGGCACCTTATCAAAGGGATTATTGGGGCCTGTATGATATTTCTCGAATATGGTCTTGAGGCGCGATGCCGGAATACCGACCCCCGTGTCCTGAACCGAGAACGCAACGCCGCGGCAGCCCTCCTGAGAGCATTGCGAGGACCCCCTGCCCTGTCGGATGTCGGACCTCCGGCACGCTATCGTCACGCGGCCCCCGGGAGCCGTGAACTTGATCGCATTGCTCAACAGATTGACAAGCACCTGGACCACCCTGTCTGTGTCGGTGCTTAAGGGGGGCAGGCCCTCGGGAAGCGCAACGTCTAACGTCAGGTTCTTGCTCCTGCGCCACTGGTCGACGGAGCCGACGGCGTCCGCGACGATATCGTTGACGCCGACCGTCTCCAGCTTCAGGGAGAAACGGCCGGCCTGTATCTTCGAGATGTCCAAAAGATCGCTCGTCATCCGGATCAACCGATGGGCGCTGGTATTGACATTTTTTGCAAAGTTAGACTCTTCCTCATGAAAAAGCACGAGCGCCCTTGCCATCAAGACCGCCGAATTTTTTTCAATATTGATCAAGGGGGCGCGCAGTTCGTGGACGATCGTTGAAAAATACGCCGATTGCATCTCGTCCGTCCTCTTGAATTCGCGGTTGAACCTCTGGATGAGGATGGTCCTTTTCTCCAGCTCATCGGCGCTCTCCCGCAATCGCCGGCTCACCTGATTGATGGACGTCGCCAAATCCTTGATGTCGTCAGCCGCCCCCTTGTCTGCCGGGCCCGGGACATCGCCCCCGGCGATCGTCTTTAGATTCAGGCAGAGCTCTTTCAGGATGCCCGTCAGATGATGCAGCCCGACCGCCCCCAGCAGGCCGATCAGGCAGGTGACGGCAATGATCAGGCCTTTCATGGAAACGGCCGAGGAGGTGTCTGTCACGAGATAGCAAAAGACCAAAAGGGGGATAGCGACGATAAGGCTGACCGAAACAAAGAGCCTGCGCGTCATGGCACACCTTTTAGAATGATGTTGGCGCCGCGGGCTTCCCGCCGCGGGAGCGAATACGTGAAAACCTTAGAAGACTCCGTCACCCCTCTTGGGATCCGGCGATCTCCCCGGAGACGAGCCGGATAGCGCTGATGAGATTTTCACTCCTGACGGGTTTGGCGATAAAAGTATACTCCCCGATCTCCTTCGTAAGGCCCACGCCCATCTCTTTCTCCGTCACCATGGCCGTCACGAAAATCAAGGGGATGCGGCGTGTCCTGGGTTCACTGGACAGGGCTTCCGCGACCACCGGACCGTGCATCTTCGGCATCACGATATCCAACAGGATCACGTCCGGAAGCCGCTCTTTGGCCAAGAGGATGCCCGCCTCGGGATCGGTGGCCGTCAACACCTCAAAGACACCTGTCTTTTCCAGGTTCTTTCTCACAAAAAAACAGAAATCTTCTTCGTCGTCGATCAAAAGGACCCTCTTTTTTACCGCCACGTCCACCATCTCCACCTCCTCTTTATCCGTGTTAATGTCCACCTCCCGGTCCTGGAGACGTCTTGATCCCCCGAAACGCGCTCTATCTCCTCGAATAATTTCTTATAGCTGACCGGTTTGACGATGTAGCCGTCACCATAGAGCAACGAAGCCCTCTTGCGGTAAATATCGTCCTCCATCGCCGTGAGCATGATAACGGGGATGGACACGGTCCTGATGTCTTTTTTCAGGATCTCCAACACACTGAAGCCGTCCCGGGAAGGCATGCAGATATCCAGAAGGACCACGTCGGGGACTCCCCTCTTGGCCATGCGAATGCCCGTATCCGGATGGGACGCGACCATGACATGGAAAACCCCCGTCGCCTCCAGATTCTTTTTCAGAAAGAAACAAAAATCCTTTTCGTCGTCGATCACGAGGATATTCTTCCTGAACATCATGGCATTTTTCCCGCCGTCCCCGGCGCCACGGCCGCCCGGTCCTTCTTTGCCTCGAGGCCGTGACTCGGGAATGTGATCGTGAACGCCGTTCCCCTGCCCCCCGCACTCTTCACGTCGATAGCGGCCCCGTGCCGCTCGAGGATCAGATGGACGATACTCAACCCCAGCCCCGTCCCTTTTCCCGGCTCTTTGGTCGTGAAAAATGGATTGAAGATCTTCAGCAGGGCGTCCTCCGGGATACCGCTGCCCGTATCGCTGACCGTAACAACGATAGCCTCCTCTTTCTCATCCGCATGCCGCCTCCGGCAGGCGCCCAGCACAAGGTCTCCCCCCTGAGGCATGGCATCGATGGCATTCATGCAAAGATTGAAAAAGACCTGTTGCAGCATGTTGGGATCCCCCCTGAGGATCAGATCCGCCGAGCCGCACTCCTTGCGGACCCGCACATGATGCAGGCACGACGGATTCCTGATAAGGACCGTCACCTCGTCCAGGATCCTGCCGATATCGACTTCCTGCGTCTGGATCTTCGAGGCCCTTGAAAACTTCAAGAGGTCGACGATGATATTGTTGGTCCTGTCGATAGCCCTCTTGATCAGGACAAGGGCCTCATCGGCTTCTATGCCTGCGGCATCCCTGTCGGCCCGGAGAAATTCGACGCCTTCCAGGATGATGGCCAGGGGGTTGCGGATCTCGTGCGCGATGCCGAAAGCCAATTGGCCCACAGCCGCCAATTTCTCGCTCTGGATAAGCTGGTTCTTCGTCTCCTCCAGCTCTTTGATGGTCCGCTCCAGGGCGCCGATCTTCTCCTGCAATTGCGCGTAGAGCCTGTAGTTCTCGATGGCCGCCACGGCCTGACCGGACAACACGGAAAACAGGGTCTGCTCCCGCAGGGTGAAGCCTTCCCCCGAGATCTTTTCAGACACGTTGATGACCCCCAAGATGTCCCGCCGCGAAAAAGAATACCTGCTCATCAAGGGGATGCTTAAGAAGGGACGCGTATCGGCCTTTTTGTCGTCCGGATGTCCGGTGTCTTGGCGCGCCCCCTTCCCGTTATCACCGGCCGTCCACTCCCGATGCAGCTCCTTGTCCTTCTCGTCAAACAGCACAAGAGAACCGCTTTTGGCCTTCACCAGCCTGAGCGTGGAATCCAGGATCTGCCGCAGGAGCGCATCCAGGTCAGAATAGGCAGGCATCGTCTTGCTTATCTCAAAAAGGGCCTCCAGCTCCCCCAACTCGACGTGGTCCAGGGCGCCCTGCTGCTTCTCCAGACACCTCTGGATGACCGAGATGATCTCCGGAACGTCAAAAGGCTTGCAGAGGAAATCAAACGCTCCTATCTTTATCGCCTCCACGGCCGTCTCGATGGTGGGATAGCCCGTGATGATGATCACCTCGATATAAGGATTGATCTTCTTTATCTCTTTCAAGACTTCGATCCCGTTCATCCCCGGCATCTTCAAGTCCGTGATCAAAAGATTAAAAAAGCCTTCGCTGACCTTTTTCAAGGCGGCCGGGCCGTCTTCGGCGGGCTCGACGTGATAGCCCCGTCTGGCCAGCGTCTGTGACAAGAGCTGACGAATGATCTCTTCATCATCGATCACCAATATCCTCGGTCTTTCCATGACAGGACCTCCGTCGCATCCTCATCCGTCGGTCACGACGGACGGGACCCCTCCTGCGTAGGCAGGACAATTCTGAAAGTCGTCCCCTTACCCGGGGAACTGTCGACCTCAATGCGGCCCCGGTGATTCTCAATAATGCGGTAGACGATGGATAGACCCAGCCCCATGCCGCCGTTGGGAGATTTTGTCGTGAAGAACGGATTAAAAATATTCGCCATATCCTCCTGGGGGATGCCGCAGCCGGAATCCTCAAAGGTGATCAGGATATTCCTCTTTTTGTCCGGCCTCGTTCTTATGGTGATGGTGCCCCCCTGCGGGTCCTTGAGGCTGTCAATGGCATCCCGGGCGTTGGTGATGAGGTTCAGGAAGGCCTGCTGGAGTTGACTGCGGTCGCCTTTGATCTTTGGCAGACTCCTGTCTAGATCTATTATGAGACGGGTGCCGTGGACTCTGAGCTGTTCGCTCACCAGCGTCAGAGAATCTTCGATCGGCTGATGGATGTCGAGCTCCGTCATCTCAAATTCGGGCTTTCTGGCGAAAAACCGCACATTCTTGATGATCCTTTCCATCCGGACCGTCTGTTCTACGATCTTGTTCAGGTTCTCTCTCGCCGCCTTGTCTGTTCCGAGATCCTCGAGGAGGGCCTGCGCAAAGCCCTTGATCCCGGTCAGGGGCTGATTCAACTCATGAGAGATGCCCGCGGCGAGCTGCCCCATAGCGGCCATCTTGCCCGACTGGATGAGCAGATGCTGCGTCTCCCTGAGTTCCCGATACGTCCCGGCAAGATGTTCCTGCACCTTCTTGCGCTCGGAGATATCGCGCAAGATCCCCATCTCGGCGGCCCCGCCCTGGTATTGGATGGCGCTCATGGACAGCTCGATCTCCTTGAGCGTCCCGTCCTTGCACTGGATCTCGAACTCATAAAAAGAGGGAACGCCGTGCCTGGTCATGCCCCCCTGATATCGTTTGGAAAATTCTTCGCGGGACGCAGGCGCCAGGATATCCAGAAAATGCCTGTTCGGCATCTCTTGTGCGGCATACCCGAAAATTCCGGCCATCGCCTTGTTGGCGAATTTCAGGATGCCGTCCTGCAGAATAAATACCCCGTCGTTCGCCTGCTCCACCAGGGCCGAATACTTTGCCTCGGACTCCTTGAGCTCTTTTTCGACCCTTTCGTTTTCTTTCTTGAGCCTGAACTTCTCAATGGACTTACCCACCACCATGGGGAGAATATCCTCATAAGAGACGTCCTTGAGGATATAATCATAAGCCCCTTCCTTCATCAGCTCCACGGCCACCTTTTCGTTGCCGGAAGCCGTCACGACGATAAAAGGCAGATCCTTTCCCTGCCTTTTCATCTCACGAAGGATATCCAGGGCGCTGGAGCCCGGCAGACGATAATCACACAGGACCGCGTCATAATCCTGCTGAAGGATCCGGCTCAACCCCTCTTGGGCATGAGAAACGAAATCAAGCCGATACGCTTCGCCCGGAGCCTCCAAGATCCTTTTCGCCAACAGGACGTGATCCTCATTATCTTCGATCAGGAGTATCTTTTTAGGCATGGGACGGACAGGGGGCATCGACGTTCAATACCCCCCAATACAGGCCTATGAGCTTGACCGCTTCCACGAACTTTTCGAATTCAACCGGCTTCTGAATAAAACTATTGCATCCGTAGCTATAGCCCTTCAGGATATCCTCGTCCCGGCGGGACACCGTCAATACGACCGTCGGGATCCCTTTTAATGCAGGGTCCGATTTTATCTTCTCGAGCACCTGGAGGCCGTTGACCTTGGGCAGGTTGATGTCCAGGAGGATCAGGCCCGGCCGGGGGCTCGTGGCGGCATCCCGATACCTGTTCTGACGGTACAAGAAATCCAGCGCCTCCTCGCCGTCCCTGACGGTCCAGAGTTCGTTGATCAATTTGGCTTCTTTCAACGCCCGTTTCGTGATCTGGATGTCATCCGGGCTGTCTTCGACCAGCAATATCTTCGTCACCCTTACCCCAGCGGCCATCGTCCTCTCCTTTCTTTCTCAAAACCCGCCACGAGATCCCTAACCCGATGACGCCTGTTCTTCCAAGGCCCTGTCTACATCTTTCTCGGCCACCAACTTCTTCCCGACAAGGATCTCGCCGATCTTTTTCTTCTCCACCAAGAATTTTTTGTCTCGCGGCAGGGTAAAATAAAAAACCGCGCCTTCACCGACCCGCGACTCCGCCCAGATCCTGCCCTTGTGCTTCTGGACGATCTTTTTGGCTATGGTCAGACCCGCCCCCGTGCCTTCATGCTCCTCTTTTTTGGTAAGCCTTTGAAAGATCTCGAATATCTTTTCAAGGTACCGCTCCTCGATACCCGGTCCGTTGTCTTTCACCGCGAACTCATAAAAATCGCCCTTGGGGCGTGCACCGATCTCAATGCGCGGCTGCGGCTTGTCGTTGAATTTGACGGCGTTTGAGATCAGATTCAAAAAAACCTGCATCAACCGCACCCGGTCGCCAAAGACCCTGGGCAGCTTGTCGATCAGGACGATGTCGGCGTTCTTTTCCTTGATAGAGTATTCGAGTCTCAACGTCGCTTCGCGGACGAGATCGTCCGCATCGACCTCTTCGCAGGCGTCCTGTCGTTTTCCGATGCGTGAGATCTCCAGAAGGTCCTCGATCAAATCCTGCATCCTTATGGTATTCGCCCGGATGCGCCCCAGATAATTCCTGCCATTGTCGTCCAATTTATGGGCGTAGTCCTCTTCTATGAACTTGGAAAAGGCGTCTATGCTCCTGAGGGGTTCCTTGAGGTCATGGGAGACGATGTAGGTAAAATCATCCAATTCCTTGTTGATCCGCTCGACGTGCTTCGTGTACTGCTTCAGGGCCTCTTCGGCCTTCTTGCGCTCCCAGATCTCGGCCACCAGGGCGTCCCGCGAGACGGTCGTGCGACGCAGCTCCTGCGTCATCCGGTTAAAGGAGACGGCAAGGTCCTCTATCTCATCGCCCGTGTGCAGATCGATCCTGTACGTCATATCCCCGCCGGCGATCTTCTCGGTGGCCTCATGGAGCTTTTTCAGCGGCACGACGAATACGCCGCCGAACGCAAATCCGATCGACGACATGATCAACAACACGAGGACCGATACCGTCCCGGATTGTCGCATGAGCTTTTTGAGGGGCGCAAAGACCTCCGCGTAATCCTGTTCGATCATCAACTGCCAGCGCACCCCCCGCTCCAAGAGACGGGGGTTATTGATAGTCGCCGGCAGGGAGACGAAGATCTTCTTTTTGTCGGCAGCGGAGACGGCGACGAGCCCCCTCTTGTCCGCTTCCAACATCCCCCGGACGGCCCCAAAGTGTTCGTACCGCCGGCTCATGGGTGCGGTGCCCGGGTAAAACAAGATATTCCCGCGCTCATCGGTCAAAACGGCACGGCCGCTTTTCCCTATCCTGAAATTCTCCAAGGGCAAGAGGAATGTATGGATGTCGGTTACGCTTTTGCATACCCCGATAACCCGGCCTGTCTCATCCCGGATCGGAAACGCGATCACCATGCTCCACCTGCCCGAGGAGGTGTCGTATTCGACATCGCCCACATAAATGTCCCCTGTGCCTGAACGGAACGCCTCCTGCCACCACGTCTCATCCGCCTGATAAAAATCCGGGGTCTTTCCCGAAGAAGCCACCAATCCGCCGAATTTATCGGTAAGGAAGATCTCGCCCGTCCCCTTGTGCTCCCTGAGTATTTCTCTCAGGCCGGCGCTCACCTCATTTTCCAGGTATTCCTGGTACAAAGAGTCTCCAGGCGCCGCGGAGCTCCATTTTTCGTCCATCTCCCAAAAATAGCTGTCCCGGGACGCCGCATCCATGGAAGCGTATTTCAGATTGCTCTTTTCAACGCTCCTCCTCCAGGAGAGGCGGCTCACATCTGACGTCCTTGTCTCGATTTCGGTGTCGACCATCCTGGAAACGGCGAAGGCCAATGTAGGAGCGATCCCGTTGAACTTTTCGGCGATCGAATCCTTCAGTAAAAGGGAACCCCTGAAGTAGCCGAGGCCCACGCCGAACACAAACACGATTGCCACGGCCAGAAGGATCAGAAGAAACATCTTTTTCCTGATTCCCATCCTCAAAGAGACCCCCCCTGGTTGGCGGAACGACCGCCATACACCCAAAATACGTCTCTTTTTTACTCTATATTATACTTTAATTAATGTCAAGTATAATGTAGTATACTATCGTATTTAAATGTTCCGGATATCCTTAGGAGAGGAAATACAAGACAAGGAGAGTACAGAAGGCCGCTGGAAAAACTGCCCGGAGGAGATCGGGATGAGGCAAAACAGGTCAACTTTCGGCAGGCGTTACCACTTGAAGGTGAAGCCCCCCTCAAAGTACCTTTCGGGGATTGGAAAGTAATAATCCGCCCAATATTTGCTATTCGTTACGTTATGGACGGCCAAGAAGAAGATCATGTTTTTCAACTCTTGAGATACCTTGATGTCGACCAGCATCTTGCGGTCATTCGGCCGGGAGCTGGGCGGCTCGTTCCACCAATCATAATATCCCAGGACGCAAAGCCGAAAGCCGTTGCGCCCCCGATAATCCATGGTCACGGAATAACTCTCGCGGGGCTTGCCTCCCCCCATCACCGTTTGGCCGGTCGCCTTGTCTTCGACCTCATTAAACGCCGCGGCGAGTGAAAGGCGGAGCTCCGGTGTCACCTCCACGTGCGCCTGGAGTTGGGCGCCCTGCCTTGTGAACTTCTCAAAATTCTTCATGTAATAGTCTCCGGACCCGTCGACCGCCAGGGTGATCGCCTCCGAGACATCGGCGCGATACAAGGACAGATCGAGTCTCAGGGCCGGCAAGGGCCGGCTCTGGGCACCCACCATATAGACCCAGGCCCGCTCGGCATGGATATCGGGGTTGGTCGTCCGTCCGCTCAGGACGAGATCAAAGTGTTTCCACAAAAGCGGAGGCGCGCTGAAGGCGCGCGAGACGCCGAATCGCAGGAAGGTCTCCGGGATGTGCTCGAAGCGATACAGCGCCCCGACAGAGGGACTCCACTCCCTGCCGTATTCGCTGTTGTAATCGAAGCGCAACCCCGCATGGAGATTCCACGGCGCCTGGACCAGCGTGTAATGGACGTAGGGCGCGCCGAAGGTCAGGGTCTTCTCCTCGCTGAGATAGGTCGATGTCAGTCGATGCCACTCAACGTCCGCCCCCCAGACAAAGACATCCTCGCTGCGCACGGTGGTCGCCGAAGACGTGCTGAGTTGATACAGGAGATCATCCGTCCTCACCGTCACGAGAGGACTGGTATCGGTGGCGGTCAGAAAGGCACGCATACCGATATTCTGATTGGCATATTTCACTTCGGTCTCGGACCGCCAGCGCCCGTGATCTTTCTGCCAGCCCACCTTGCCGTACCGGACGCGATAGGGCTGGGCCTGCCATGTACCGTCCAAAGAGATGCCGCTATGCGTCGCCGCATCACTGTAACCAAACGAGGCCGTGAACCGTGTCTCCGGATCGCTCTCATACGAAATCTTCCCGAACACGTTTCTCTGCAGGACGTCATCACGAAGGTCCCGGCCCCCCGACTCCATATAGCTGGAGGAAAGATAATAACCCAAAAGGCCGCCCCGTCCCGAGACCTCGGCGCTGTGCCGGCGGGTCCCGAATTCGGCAAAAGACGTCGTCAGGCTCCCCTGAGGCTTTGTCGTCGTGCCGGTGTCTTTCGTGATGAGGTTGATCACCCCGCCCAGGGCAGAGCCCCAGGTACTTGAGGACGGGCCTCGGATCACTTCAATATGGTCTATGTTTTCGAGGGGGAATCTCGCCAGATCCGCCTGACCTGAAGCCTGGTTATTCAAGGGGATGCCGTCGAGCATGAGCAGGACATGCCGGGAGTCGCATCCCTGAAGGGTCACGGCGCTGCCATGGCTGAATCCCCGGTTGGGCTGAATGTCGACACCCGGGACATAGCGCAAGACCTCTCCCGGGTCCTGTGCCGGCAAAGAGGCGATGTCCTGCTCGTCCAGCACGATGACGTCCTCCGTCGCCTCCTCGAGGCGGCTGGGCGTGCGCCGGTTCGTTACGACGATCGTCTCCAGGGGGACCTCCCCCGCGTCCAGGGGGAAAAAGGAAGCTTCTGTGGATTCTTCAGCCGGCTCGGGTGAGGCACAGGGGGACACCATCCCAAAAAGGAAAAAAGACACCATTATCCCCGAGACGATCCGCATGGCGTTGCCGGTATCCGGTATGAAGACTGACGCAGGACAAAACGACAAAAGGAAGGAAGATTCTATTCCTAACCCGTATACATCCCGGGGGGTCGCGTTACCTGCCGAGAACCGCCGGTGCCTCGACGGGGATCTCGATGATGAAGGTCGTCCCGCCGCCGCCTCCGCCTCCGCTTTCGACGCGGATGCTGCCCCCGTGCTGCTCGATGATCCTGCGGCAGATACTCAACCCCAGGCCGGTGTGGCCCCTCTGGGTAGTATAGAACGGATCAAAAACCTTGTCCAGCGCATCCGCAGATATGTCCCGGCCCGTATCCTTCACGCGCACCTCGATGACCTTGGGCTGATGCGCCGTTGTGCCGGAAACGCCCTGGGTCGCAATCGTGAGCGAACCGCCCTGCGGCATGGCATCGATGGCATTCATGATGATATTGATAAAGACCTGCTTCAGGCGCTCCTGATCGGCCATCGCAAACAGACCGGGCTGCGGGCGCAGGTGCCGGACAGCGATGTCGTGCTCCTTCAATTTTTTTGACAGCATCTCCAGCGTCTCGGCCAAAAGGTTATGGACATTGACGCGCTCTCTCTTCAGGGCATCCCTCGAAGACAGGCCCGAAAACTCATTAAGAAGCCGCTCCCACCGGGAGACCTCCGAAGGGACCAACCTATCGAATCTATCGATAAAGGCCTCATCGGCGTGCTCTTTGGGAAACGAGTAAACGAAGAACTTGAGCAGCATCAGGGAGTTCTTGAGCTCGTGGGATATCCATGCCGCCGCCTCTCCGACGGCGGAGAGCCGCGTCTTTTCCCGGGCCTCCCTGAGCCTTGCCGTCATCCGGTTAAAGGACCGGACCAACTCCCCCATCTCGTCCCGCCGGCCGACGACGAGATTCTGATCCAGGTTGCCGTCGGCAACGGCCCTGATCTTGGATCCCAGGGCCTTGAGGGGGCGGGTCAAAAATTGGGCGATGACGATGCTGGCCAGGAGGACCAACAGCTCACCGATCCCGATGATCAGGAGAAACTGCGCCTTCATGATCCCCGAAAAACGAAACGCCTCATCCCGGTCCTGACGCAGGACGAACCCCCAACCCGTGCCCGGCACCGGCGTATACGCGGTGATCACCTCTTTGCCCGAAGCGTCCTTCATCCGGGCCGCCCCGGCCTCACCCGCCAGGGCCAACCGGACGTCCCGCTCACCGGACACGTCCTCTTTCTTTATCACCCGCTTCTTATCCGGATGGGCGATGAGTTGTCCGGCGCGGGAGACCAGAAACGCACGCCCCGTCTCGCCTACCTGGATGCGGTCCACGACATCCCACACGCCGCGAAGATTGACGTCGCCGATCAGATACCCGACGGCCCGGCCCACCTTTTTGATGGGCGTGACCATGATCACGTAAGGGGTGCGGTCATCCTGCATCTTCATCTCGGAGACGAACGCCCCCTCCCGCAAGGCCGTGGACAGGATCTCCTGAGGATACGGCTCGGGAAGGGGCTTGCCCATCTCGGAACCGGCCCAGGGCTCCCCCTTGATATTCACGGAGACGACCCGCAGAAAAATGGGCTGATTCAGGACCAGCTCGACAAGGACCGTCTCCTGGCGCCAGGGAGAAGGATAGACGGCCCCCAGCATAACGCTCGTCGATTTTAAGATGTCTTCAGCCCGCTGCACGGACAGGGCGATCTCCCGGGAGGCGATGACGGCGATCTCCTTGTGCTCCGTCATCACGGTGTTGCACATGGCGCGCTCGGACGTATGCAACCAGAGGAACCCCAGGAGCGTCACCGGGACGGCCACCGTGACGAGGATGACCGGAAAGATGCGCGTCCAGAGCCTGCGGTTCGGCAGGCGCCAGAAGAAACAGGACAACCTTCTTTTGATGCGTCTCTTCATGATGGCGGGCTTAGCGGTTGCACGGGGACATCCAGGACCGAAGGCGCGGACGCGACCGGAGAAGATATCTGCTGCCCCCACAGCTTGGCGTAGAGGCCGCGTCTTTCCAGGAGCGCGGCGTGCGTTCCCGTCTCGGTGATGCGGCCGTTATTCATCACCAGGATCCGGTCCGCGCCCGCAATGGTTGAAAGACGATGGGCGATGATAAAGGTAGTGCGGCCCCGCATCAGGTTGCGGTAGGCCTGCTCGACGATCCCCCGCTCCGTCGCGGAGTCCACGGCGGACGTCGCCTCGTCCAGGATCAGGAGGGCCGGATCCCGCAGGAGGGCGCGGGCGATGGAGACCCGTTGTCTCTGACCGTAGGAAAGAGTGATGCCCCTCTCGCCGATCGGCGTCTCATACCCATCGCGCAGTTCCATGATAAAAGAATGGGCATGCGCCGATTGCGCGGCTTCCACGACCTGGGCCTCTGACGCGTCCGGCCGGCCGTACAGGATATTCTCCCTGACGCTGGCATTAAAGAGATAGTCGTCCTGAAGCACCATGGCCACCTGGGAACGGTACGCCTTCAGGTCGAGGTCCCTGAGGTCGATCCCGTCGATGAAGACCGACCCTGCCGAAGGGTCGTAAAACCGCAAGAGAAGATTGATGAGAGTCGTCTTGCCGGAGCCGCTCGGGCCGACCAGGGCGACGACCTCCCGCGCCCCGACCTCGAGGTTGATATCATGGAGGACGTGTCTATCCTTCTCGTAAGCAAAGCACACCCGGTCAAACCTGATCCTCGCCTCCAGCCGGCCGGGCAGGACCGCCTGCGGCCGCTGCCGGACCTGCGGCTCTTGCGCCAAGAGGCGCAGGATCCGCTCAAAAGAGGCGGCGGCCTCCTGGAAAGAGTTGTTCACGACGGCGACCTTGACCACGGGACTCAAGAGCATACCCACATAGGCGTAAAAGGCCGTCAGCGTCCCGACGCTTATCCGGCCGGCAAAGACCGCCCTGCCGCCGAACCAGAGCAGGGTGACCAGCCCCAGAGAGCTCAGGAACTCCGCCGCCAGCCACAACCCGATGCCGAGCCGGTGACCGGCCAAAGACGCCGTGACAATCTCATTCTGCTTCAAGCGGAAGCGCTGGGCCTCCTCTTCTTCCTTGGCAAACCCGGAGACGATCCGCATCCCGTTCAGGACTTCATGCAGGTGAGACGTCATCTCGGCGTAGCGCTCGCGCAGCAAGCGGTATTGCTCGGTCAGCCGCGGCGTCAGGCGGTAAAAAGCGACCCCGAAGACGGGCAGGTAGACGAACGCGACGAGCGCCAGCCTCCAGTCCAGGACGACCAAAACGGTGAGGACGAAGAGGATGCTGAAAAAGGAATACGCGAAGTCGACGAGGCCGCCGAAAAGGAAGTTCCTGATGCCGTCGATGTCGCCCAGGAGACCGGAGAGGATGTGCCCCTTGGGCGTCCTGTCCACGTAGGCGACGGAGAGCTTCTGCAGGTGCCAATAGAGGCGGCTGCGCAGGTCACAGACCGCCTTCTCGCCGACGAAATTGATGAGGTATTCGCACAAAAACCCGAAGAGAAATCTGAGCCCGAGGACGACGACGAGGCCGGCCGCCACCCCGTTGAGCACAGCGAGGCTGCGGCCTGGCCCCGCCGCCTCATCGATGACGAGCTTGAGACCCCAGGGCAGAGCCAGGGCGAGGATATTCGTCACGAGGATAGAGATAAAGGCAAGGCCCGTCTTTGCGGCGTAGGGTCTCAGAAGGGCGAGGAAGGGCTTGAAAGGATTCATGGCAAGGAGGCTACCGGCCGGACGACCGGAGCTTGTCGTATTCGAGCTTTATCAATTCGGGGATGATGCGGTCCAGATACCCCCTCTTGCAGGAGAGTCCTGAAAAATTCCCGTTTTCCAGATAAGAAAAGAACCGGCATCCTCCCTGGCACATGGGCAGATACGGACAATCCGCCGGGCACTTGTCCCACGCGTCGATGTTCAGGAAATCCGCGCGTTGCGGCCCCCAGGCCTCATCGCCGACGTCTCCGACGGCAAACTCCGGATACCCCAGGAGCGAATTGCACTTATAGATCTTTCCGTAGGGGTCGATGGTGGCCCCGCCGTCACGCATCGTCAGGGCGCAGGCATTGATGGCCAGGCCCGTGCGAAAGGCCACCCCGCGGCGCAAGAGCTCTCTTTTGACGGCAAGGAGCTCGTGAAACAGGCCTTCGTCCTGCGTGAAAGGAAGGCACTCCCTCAGTTCGATAGCGCCGGGGTTCTCCTTTGGCCCCAAACGCGGGGCGATGGGCGCGAACTCGAGGCTTTGCAGCTTGTGCAGCAACCCCTCTTGCTCGAGAAAATCCAACAGCCGCGGCAGGCTCTCCAGGTTCTGCCGGTCCACGTTGCCGCTTACCGACACGGCCACCTTGTCGATGACACCCTTGATGTTTTGAATGATGAGATCGAACGAGGGCCTGCCGTCGGCAAAGGGACGCTTGCGGTCGTGCGCCTGCCGGTCGCCGTCCACGGTGATGCGTATCTCCTTCAGGCCGACTCTCAGCAACCGGTCGACGAGCTCCGGCGTCAGGAGACTGCCGTTCGTGATGATGCTGAAGCCGAAGGCCGTGCCCGTCTGATGCGACCAGCGCGTCAGGCGCTCTGAGATGCGATACACAGGCCCGGGGTTCAACAGGGGCTCACCCCCATAATATACCACAAAGACGCTCTTCAGGCCCCCCTGTTCGGCGGTGCGCATGATCCACCCTGCCGCCTTCTTTGCGGTCGGACCATCCAGAAAGACGCCCTCCCTGACCGACTCCTCAAAACAATAGACGCAGCGGAAGTTGCAGGCATAGGTGGTCAGGAGGGTGACCTCAAAAGGCAGGGCGCTCGAGTCGAACTTGAGCTGTTTGAAAAAATCTTTGACCTTGGCCGC
>CAZUQR010000003.1:122249-127751 GCA_964622605.1 uncultured Planctomycetia bacterium | reverse complement strand
AGGAGACGAGATGAAGATCTATTACGACAATGACGCGGACCTGGGGTTTCTCAAGGGTAAGAAGATCGCCGTCATCGGCTATGGCATCCAGGGACGGGGCCAGGCGCTGTGCCTGCGCGACAGCGGGCTGGACGTGATCGTCGCCGAGATGGAGGGGACGCCGAACTTCGAGACGGCCCGGCAGGACGGCTTCACGCCGATGAGCGCGGCCGAGGCCACGGCCCAGGCCGACGTGATCCAGATCCTGACGCAGGACCACGTGCAGGCGAAGGTGTACAACGAGGCGATCAAGCCCAACCTCAAGAAGGGCAAGGTGCTGGTCTTTTCGCACGGGTTCAACATCCGCTTCAAGCAGATCAAGCCGCCCAAGAAGGTCGACGTCATCATGATCGCCCCCAAGGGCCCCGGGGCGCTCGTGCGCCGCATGTATGAAGAGGGCAAGGGCGTGCCGTGTTTATTAGCCATCCACCAGGACGCGAGCGGCAACGCGAAGAACGTCGCCCTGGCCTATGCCAAGGGGATCAAGGGCACGACCGCGGGCGTCATCGAGACGACCTTTGCCGAGGAGACCGAGACGGACCTCTTCGGCGAGCAGACCGTCCTGTGCGGCGGGGTCACCGAGCTCATCAAGGCCGGCTTTGACACGCTCCTCGAGGCGGGGTACCAGCCCGAGATCGCATACTTCGAGGTGCTCCACGAGCTCAAGCTCATCACGGACTTGATCCAGGAGCGCGGCATCTCCGGCATGCGCCGCGGGGTGTCCAACACCGCCTGTTACGGGGACCTGACGCGCGGCCCGCGCATCATCACGCCCAAGACGCGCAAGGAGATGAAGAAGATATTAAAGGAGATCGTCAAGGGCAAGTTCGCCAGGGAGTGGATCGCCGAGAACGAGGCCGGCCGGCCCAACTTCAATCGCCTGCTCCAGGAAGGCGACGACCATATCATAGAGAAAGTGGGCAGGCAGCTCCGGGACATGATGCCCTGGATGAAAAAAGGGTAGCAGGTGGGGTACCCCACCTGCAAAAAATAGTGTCGTTTCTGCGTAACACTTTGATATATAAGTAGATAGAGATAAATTAATATCACAATGGACGAGACAAAAGGACCTGGTTCTCTTTGTCTTGTTTTGGGGTGGTGAAGGCAATGGATAAGCTGATTATCTTCGATACGACGCTGCGCGACGGGGAGCAGGCGCCGGGCGCGACGCTGAACGAGCGCGAGAAGCTGGAGATCGCACGCCAGCTGGTGGCGCTGGGCGTCGACGTCATCGAGGCGGGCTTTCCGGTCTCATCGACCGGAGACTTCAGGGCGGTCGGGCGCATCGCCCGGGAGGTCAAGGGCGCGGTCATCTGCGGCCTGGCCCGTGCCGTGAAGAAGGACATCGACGCGGCCTACAAGGCGACGAGGCCGGCGCGCGGCGGAGCGCGTATCCACGTCTTTTTGGCCACCTCCAAGATCCACATGCAGTATAAGCTCAAAAAGGCGGAGGACGAGATCCTGCGCCTGGCCACCGATGCCGTCCGCTACGCCCGCACGCTGACGAAAGATATCGAGTTTTCGCCCGAGGACGCCTCGCGCACGGACCCGGCGTTTCTTTTCAAGGTCGTGGAGGCCGTGATCAGGGCCGGCGCCGCCACGGTGAACATCCCCGATACGGTGGGGTATGCTTACCCCGACGAGTACGGCGCGCTCATCGCCGCCATCCGGGACAACGTGCCCAACATCGACAGAGCCGTCATCTCCGTCCACTGCCATGATGACCTGGGGCTGGCCGTGGCCAACTCCCTGGCCGCCGTGCACAACGGCGCACGCCAGGTCGAGTGCACGATCAACGGTATCGGCGAGCGCGCCGGCAACGCCTCCATGGAAGAGATCGTGATGGGCATCCACACGCGCCAGGACATCTTCCGCGGGATCACGAGCTCCATCAAGACCCGGGAGATCTGCAAGGCCTCGCGCCTCGTCAGCAAGCTGACCGGTTTCATGGTGCCGCCCAACAAGGCGATCGTGGGCGGCAACGCCTTCCGCCACGAGTCGGGCATCCACCAGGACGGGGTGATCAAGAAGCGCGCCACGTACGAGATCATCGCGCCCGCCGACGTCGGCTTCACCGGTACGGGGCTGGTCCTCGGCAAGCACTCCGGCCGCCACGCCCTGGAACGGCGGCTCGCGGAGATGGGGATCGTCCTCAAAGAGACGGAGCTCCAGAGGGCCTTTGAGAAGTTCAAGGACCTGGCCGACAAGAAGAAGACCATCTATGAAGAGGACCTGGCGACCATCGTCGAGGATGAGATCCACAAGTCCGTCGAGACGTGGAAGCTGGAGAGTGTTGCCTACGCCAGCGGCACCAAGGTGACCCCGAGCGCGACGGTCCGCCTGAGGCACAAGGGCAAGATCGCGAGCGTCACTTCAAGGGGCGACGGTCCGGTCGATGCCTGCTACAAGGCCATCGAGAAGGTGACGAAGATGAAGACGCGTCTCATGGACTATCGGCTCGAAGCGGTCACCGCCGGCAAGGACGCGCAGGGTGAGGTCGTGGTGAAGATCTCGAGCGGCAGGAAGGTCGCCATCGGCCGCGGCTCGAGCACGGACATCATCGAGGCCTCGGCCAAGGCCTTCTTGAGCGCCGTCAACAAGCTCGCCGTCCAGAAGGCGGACGGGGTCTCTTTGTACCTGTGACCGGTCTTGGCCGGTCCTGATATCTTTGATGGCGTCAAGGAGACGCAAGGGCGTGACCTTTGTGTCTCATCCCCGCGGGGGAGGGGAGTCCTGATGGATGCCGAGCAGAAGGTCTTCACGTTGTTTGGGTTGATCGGGTATCCGGTCAAGCACAGCTACTCGGCCGTGATGCACAACGTCGCCTTCGCGCATTACGGCATGTCCGCGCGCTATGAGCTCTTTGAGGTCCCGCCGGACGGGCTTGAGACCTTTTTCAAGAGCATCGTCAAGGAGCGCCGCATCCAGGGCTTCAACGTCACCGTGCCCCACAAGGAGACGGTGACGCGGTTCCTGACGGGGCAGATCGCCCCCATGGCGGAAATGGTCGGGGCGGTGAACACGATCCGCGTCGAGACCGACGGTCGCTTCTCGGGCTTCAACACCGACGAGCCGGGTTTCGGTCTCGACCTTGAGGAGAGGGGTCTGGACGTCAGCGGCAAGAAGGCCGTCCTGTTGGGCGCCGGCGGCGCGGCCAAGGCCGTGGCCCTGGCGCTTGCGGCGCTGCACGTGGAGGCGATAGAGGTCTTTGACATCGTCCGGGAGAAGGCGGCGGGGCTCGCCGAGCGGGTCAAGAGGTTTTACCCGACGCTCGATGTTCGGGTGACGGAGGAGGCACGTCTCCTGCGGCTCAATGAGGCGGGCCTCTTCGTGAACGCGACGCCCCTGGGCATGAAGGACGGCGACCCATTGCCGGTCGACGCGGCCAGGCTGCACGCGGACCTTTTTGTTTACGACCTCATCTATAACCCGGGTCAGACACCTTTGCTGAAGGCGGCTGAGGCCGCCGGATGCCGATGGGCGAACGGCCTGGGCATGCTTTTGCATCAGGGGTGTCTGGCTTTTGAATATTGGACGGGCCGCGGCGCCCCCATCGACCTGATGCGTCAGGCCCTGGAGAAGCACGTGTATGGGTGACGGCCTCGTCCTGGTCTTTGTCTTCCTGTTCGGGCTGTGCATCGGCAGCTTCCTGAACGTCTGCATCTACCGCATGGGCCGGGAGCAGTCGGTCGTGCGGCCCGCATCGCAGTGCCCGCAGTGCCACAAGCCCATCCGTTGGCACGACAACATCCCCTTGCTCAGCTACGTGATCCTGCGCGGCCGCTGCCGGGACTGCGGGGCGAAGATATCGTGGCGTTACTTCTTTGTCGAACTCTTGACGGGTGGCCTCTTTGTCGCGCTTTGGATGCGTTATCATTTGAGCCCGTTTTTTTTCATCTACGCGCTCTTCGGGTCGGGACTCATCGTCGCGACCTTCGTGGATTTTGACTTTCGGGTCATCCCCGACGAGATCAGCCTGGGCGGTATCATCGCGGGCCTCGTCCTGAGCGGCCTTTTTCCGCAGATGCACGATGCGGCCGCGCCCGCCTACGGCGTGGGAAGGTCTCTTCTGGGCATCCTGGTCGGCGGGGGCACGCTCTGGCTGCTCGGCGTCATCGGTGACTTCATCTTCAAGAAAGAGTCCATGGGCGGCGGGGATATCAAGCTGTTGGCGATGGTCGGCGCCTTTCTCGGGTGGCAGCTGGCGCTCTTGGCGCTGCCGCTTGCTTCCGTCATCGGCGCGGTCGTCGGGATCATCGCCAAGATCCGTACCCGGGAGAGCGAGATCGCCTTCGGGCCCTACCTCGCGATGGGGGCGCTGGCGGGTCTCTTTTGGGGCCCTGAGATCATTGCCTATGTTTTCTACTATTAGTCTACGGGAAGGTGAGAGCGGGTAAAGGGAGGCGTTATGTTGCGTTATCTGACGGCAGGGGAGTCCCACGGGCACTGCATGGTGGCCATTCTCGAAGGCATGCCCGCCGGCCTCAAGATCGATTTGAAAGAGATGACCATTGAGCTCAAGCGCCGTCAAGTGGGATACGGCCGCGGGGACCGCATGAAGATCGAGTCCGATAACATCGAGGTCCTCGGCGGCGTGCGCAACGGCCACACCCTGGGAAGCCCCCTGGGCCTTTACGTCAAGAACAGGGATTATCGCATCGAGGACCTTTTGCCGTTGACAAACCCCCGGCCCGGCCACGCCGATGCCGCCGGGTGCCTGAAGTACGGCCACAAGGATATCCGCAATGTCCTGGAGCGTGCCTCGGCCCGCGAGACCGTGGCCCGGGTGGCCGTGGGGTCGGTCTGTAAGCTTTTTTTAAAGGAGTTTGATGTCAGCGTGACGAGCTGTGTCGTCATGATCGCCGGCGAGACGGACAAGGCGAGGATGCACAAGAAGGTCGACCAGGCGAAGAAGGACCTGGATACGCTCGGCGGGTCTTTCCGCGTGGAGGCCCGCAACGTGCCGCCCGGTCTGGGCAGTTATGTCACCGGCGACCGGCGCCTGGGCGCACGCCTGGCCGCAGCGGTCTTCTCGATACCGGCCATCAAGGCGGTGGAGTTCGGCCTGGGGGCGGCCTTTGCCTCGGCCCGGGGATCGCGGGTGCACGACGCGATCTATTATTCGAAGGAAAAAGGATTTTACCGCAAGACGAACAACGCCGGCGGCATCGAAGGGGGCATGAGTAATGGAGAGCCCATCGTCGTGACCTGCACGATGAAGCCGATCTCGACGGTCGGCAAGCCTCTGGATTCGGTGGACATCGTGACCCGCAGGCCCGTCAAGGCGGCGGTGGAGCGTTACGACACCTGTGCGGTGGAAGCGGCCGGCGTCATCGCCGAGTCGATGGTGGCCTTTGAGCTGGCCAATTCTTTCCTGGAGAAGTTCGGCGGCGACAGCGTCGTAGAGACCAAGCGTAACTACAAGTCTTACCTGCGCAGCCTGTAGGAGCCGGTTGGCACGCA
>CAZUQR010000003.1:118061-122149 GCA_964622605.1 uncultured Planctomycetia bacterium | reverse complement strand
GCCTGTAGGAGCCGGTTGGCACGCAACTTGTAGGAGGGCCGCTTGGCACGCAGCGCCTATTAGGAGCCGGTTGACGCAGGAAGCCAGGAAACGCCCCTTCGAGACAAAGCCTTCCCGAGAGTCTCGCCTATCCCTTTGTCCCGTATTAAGTTTTGCATTTGCCTGGAAATGCCTTCAAAGGGGCACCCCTCACGAATAGGTTGACCGACCTTACCTTATTATGGTAAAATCCCAATCGTTGCGTTGGCGAGGCAGATATGGACACGATCCATAATATTTACATCGTTGGTTTCATGGGGACGGGCAAGACCTCGGCCGGCCGGCTGGTGGCCGGACGCCTGGGCCTTGAGTTCGTTGACATGGATACGCTGATCACCGAGCGCGAAAAGAGGTCCATCCCCGACATCTTCAGGGATTCGGGAGAGCCGTATTTCCGGGCCCTTGAGAAGAAGATCGTGGGGGAGTTGACGCAGAAGAAAGGGGTCGTCGTCTCCTGTGGGGGCGGCACCTTCGTCGACCCCGGGAACATGGCCGTCCTGAAGAGGACGGGCACCGTGGTCTGCCTGACGTCTTCGCCCGAGATGATCCTTGAGCGGACAAAGCGGTACGTCCATCGGCCGCTCCTGCAGGTCGCGGATCCCCTGGGCCGCATCCGGGAACTTTTAAGGGAGCGCCGTTCATCCTACGGACAGGCGCACCATCTTATTGACGCCGACCGCCTTAGCGTCGAAGAGACGGCTGAGGCGATCCTCAAGGCGGTACAAGAAGGCGGGACAAGGCGATGAATGATCTCCAGGCCTATGTCATCCTAAATGCCGTGCTCACGATCCCGAAGAACCGTGTCGCAAAACTCTTGGAGGCGTTTGGCGGCGCGAAGGCGCTTCTGGCGGCCCGGCCGCATGAGTGGGTGGCATCCGGGGGCCTCACGCATCAGATGGCCGGGAGGCTCGATGTGACGCGCCGCACCTTTCGCGTCGACGAGGAACTCCGTCGGGCCGAACGCTCGGGGATCCGCATCATGACGCGTGACGACGTCGACTACCCGGAGAACCTTAAAGAGATCTACGATCCTCCTTGTGTCCTCTATATCAAGGGGGCCCTTGAGGCCGTCGACAAGAATGCCGTCGCGGTGGTTGGTTCGCGCGGCGCGTCGTATTACGGCCTTTCGGTCGCACGCGACTTTGCGGCCCGGCTCGCCTCGTTCGGTCTGGCCATCGTCTCGGGGATGGCGCGCGGCATCGATACCGCCGCGCACCGCGCCGCCCTGGATGCGGCGTCGCGGACCATCGCCGTTCTGGGCAGCGGGTTCAACAACGTCTATCCTGTCGAGAACAGGGGGTTGTGCGAACAGATTGCGCAGAGTGGGGCGGTGCTTTCGGAGTTTCCGCTCGACACCGCGCCGCTGGCGCAGAACTTCCCCGTGCGTAACCGCATCGTCAGCGGGTTGTCCAAGGGGGTGCTCGTGGTGGAGGCATCGCTCAGGAGCGGCGCCCTGATCACGGCGCGCCTCGCCGCGGAGCAGGGACGGGAGGTCTTTGCGGTCCCCGGCAAGCTCTCGTCCGAGACCTCAGACGGGACCAACGATCTGATCAAGCAGGGCGCGCACATGGTGACGTCTGCCGAGGAGATCTTGCGCGAACTGCGCTGCGTTCTCTGTTTGGATATCGGTGAGGCCGGCGTGCCGGCCGCCCGCAAAGAGGCCCCGGTCCGCAAGGAGGCCCCGGTCTACAAGGAGACCGCGGCCCGCAAGGGGACACCGGCCGGCAAGGGGATTGCGGCCCGCAAGGGGGCGCATCAGATCCCCGCCGGGCTCCTCACCGAAGAAGAAGAGCGCCTCTTCGGCGTGTTGAACGATGAGCCCAAGCACATCGACGTGATCTGCCGGGAGAGCGCCCTGGATCCGGCCCGCGCGGCCGCGCTCCTTTTACAGATGGAGCTGAAGGCCGCGGTGCGGCAGGTGCCGGGCAGGATGTTTATCACCGCGTCTAACACATCAAGAGGGGGGACATGTCAAAGAAATCTATGGTGATCGTCGAGTCGCCGGCCAAGGCCAGGACGATTTCAAAGTTCCTGGGCGGCGCCTTTTCCGTCGTTTCATCCATGGGGCACGTCGTCGACCTGCCCCAGAAGGAGTTCGGGATCGAGATCGACAACGACTACCAGGCTGATTTTGTCGTCATCCCGGGCAAGAAGAAGCTCTTGGGTGAGCTCAAGAAGAAAGCCAAGGAGGTCGACGCGGTCTACTTCGCTACAGACCCGGACCGCGAGGGCGAGGCGATCGGGTGGAACCTCAAGGAGTGGATGAAGCTCAAGGACCAGGAGGTCTACCGCGTGGAGTTCCACGAGATCACGAAGAACGCCATCCAGGCGGCCTTCCGTTCCCCGCGCGAATTCGACGTCCACAAGATAAAGGCCCAGCAGGCCCGCCGCATCCTGGATAGGATCGTCGGATATTTCCTGAGTCCGCTCTTGTGGCGCAAGGTCACCCGGGGCCTGTCCGCCGGTCGCGTCCAGTCGGTGGCGCTGCGGCTGATCGTCGACCGCGAGCGCCAACTCCTGGCCTTCGTGCCGCAGGAGTACTGGAGCCTGGAGGCGCACCTGCGCAAAGAGGCGGCCCAGGGCAAGGAGGACAAGAAGGTCTTCACCGCGGCCCTGGAGAAGATCGGCGAGGAGAAGGCCAAGCTCTCCGATGAGGCCCAGGCCCGCAAGGTCATGGCGGACGTCGAGGGTAAGCCCTTCACGGTCGTCTCGGTCGAACCGTCGATGAAATCGCGCAACCCCCTGGCGCCCTTCATCACGAGCAGCCTCCAGCAGGACGCCTTCAACAAGCTGCGCTTTTCGGCTGTCAAGACCATGTTCATCGCCCAGCAGCTGTATGAGGGTATCGAGCTGGGCGAGGAGGGGCCGGCCGGTCTCATCACCTACATGCGCACGGACTCCTTCAACGTGACGGCGACGGCGATCGACGAGGTGCGCGGGCATATCGCAGGCACGTACGGCAAGGATTACCTGCCTGAGACCCCCCGGACCTACAAATCGAGGAAGCTTGCCCAGCAGGCCCACGAGGCGATCCGGCCGACGTCGGTGGCGCGCACGCCCGAGACGATGGCCAAGTATCTGACGCCGGAGCAGAACAAGCTTTACGAGCTCATCTGGAAGCGCTTCGTGGCCAGCCAGATGAATTCCATCCAGACACAGGTCACGACGGTCCTCGTGACCTGCGACACATATACCTTTAAGGCGACGGGTTCACGCGTGGTCTTCGACGGCTTCAGCGTCCTGTATAAGGCCGACGACAACGGCGAGAAGGAAGGCTTGGGAAAAAATTTCCTGCCGCCCCTCTCGGTCCAAGAGGCCCTGCACTGCGTCAAGCTCGTTCCGGGCCAGCACTTCACCAAGCCGCCGGCGCGCTACTCCGAAGGCTCGCTTATCAAGACCCTGGAGGAGGAAGGCGTGGGCCGGCCCAGCACCTACGCGCCGACCCTCTCGACAATCGTCAACCGCGATTACGTGCGCCGCGAGAAAGGGTATCTTGCGCCGACGGAGCTGGGGATGAAGGTCAGCGACCTTTTGGTCGCCTATTTCCCCCAGGTCATGGACATCTCCTTCACGGCAAAGATGGAAGACGAGCTGGACATGGTCGAGGACGGCGCCGCCAACTGGGTCAGCGTCCTCAATGAATTCTACGCGCCCTTCAAGGAGAAGCTGGATTACGCCCAGAAGAACATCAAGAAAGAAGTGATCTACTCCGATGAGAAGTGCTCCGTCTGCGGTGAGCCGATGGTGATCAAGTGGGGACGCAAGGGCAAGTTCCTGAGCTGTTCCGACTATCCGCGCTGCAAGAACGCCAAGTCCATCACGAGCGGGGTCAAGTGTCCCGCCGAGGGTTGCGACGGGGAGCTCGTGCTGCGGCGCTCCTACCGGGGTCGGTCTTTTTACGGTTGCAGCCGCTATCCCAAGTGCCGTTTCACGTCGCGCGATCTGCCGACGGAAAAAAAAGATGCGGCGACATCCGCCGACAAAGAGACCGGTGACAAAGAGGCCGGCGGCAAAGAGGTCGGTGACAAAGAGGCCGGCGGCAAAGAGGC
>CAZUQR010000003.1:47442-117961 GCA_964622605.1 uncultured Planctomycetia bacterium | reverse complement strand
CAAAGAGGCTGGTGACAAAGAGGCCGGCGGCAAAGAGGCCGGCGGCGAAGAGGCGCCCCAGGCGTAGCGGGGCGTCCGGATCGAGGCCTTTTCCATGGACCGCTATATCGAAAAGTTCGTCCGCTATCTGGAGATCGAGAAGAACGTCTCCCAGAATACCGTCTTGAATTATAGGCTGGATCTGGAGGCGTTCGTCGCTTTTTTGGAAGAACAGGATGTCTTGCGGACGGACTATCTTTTGGTGCGCAAGTACCTCGCTCACCTCAAGGAGAAGAGGCTCGCGGCCCGCACGGTCGCGCGCAAGCTCTCGGCCCTGCGCAGCTTCTTCAGGTTCCTCGTCAGGGAGAACCTGCTCTCTATCAATCCGGCCGAGGCGATCGTTGCACCCAAGCAGGACAAGCCCTTACCGAACTTTTTGACTGAAGACGAGATGGTCCGTCTCATCGAGGCGCCGGACGCGGACACCGTCAAGGGGCTGCGCGACCGCGCGATCTTCGAGACGCTCTACTCGACGGGGCTGCGCGTCTCGGAGCTGGTCTCTCTGACGGACGAGCAGGTCGATTTCGTCGGCGGGACCGTGCGGGTCATGGGCAAGGGCCGCAAGGAGCGCCTGGTGCCGATCGGCGAGCGCGCCCTGCGGGCCATCCGTCGGTACCTGGCCAGGCGCCAGGGGACAGCGCGCACCATCTTTTTGAACAAGAACAAAAAGCCGCTGGGCGTGCGCGGCGTGCGCAAGGTCATGGACGGGTACCTGCGCCTCATGAGCCTCAAGACGCGCGTCTCGCCCCACACGATCCGCCATTCGTTCGCGACGCACCTGTTGGGCCGGGGTGCTGACCTGCGCAGCGTCCAGGAGCTCCTGGGCCACGCGAACCTGGCGACGACGCAGATTTATACGCACTTGACGACCGAGAAGCTCAAGGCCGTCTACGACAAGGCGCACCCGCGCGCTTGACGTGCGCCGGTGGGACTAAAAGAGCCTGGCTGAATTAGTCCCACTAGGTGGGACTAAAAGAGCCTGGCTGAATTAGTCCCAGCCGGACGCTTGAGCATCACGAGAGGGGCTATGTTCCTGTTTTATTTTGTCTACGACATATTGCTGTTCGTGGCGCTGTTGGTGTATCTGCCTGTGTACGCGTTGCGCGGCCGGGTGGGTTGGCACATCCTGATGCGGTTGGGGTTTTTCCCTGCGGACCAGTTCGAGGCCCTCAAGGACGGCGAGGTCGTCTGGCTGCACGCGGTCAGCGTGGGCGAGGCGCGGGCGGCGGAGTCGGTCCTGCGCCTGATGCGCCGGCGCTGGCCGAAGACGCGGCGTGTCATCTCGACCGTAACGCCGACGGGCTACCAGATCCTGCGCCACATCGTCGAGAAGGACGAGACGATCTGTTACGCGCCCGTGGATCTTTCTTGTGTCGTGCGCCGCTTCCTCGCCGAGATTCGGCCGTCGCTCCTCGTGATCTTCGAGACGGAGCTGTGGCCCAACCTCATCCGGTTGTCCAGGGCGCGCGGGGCCAAGGTCGTCATCGTCAACGGCCGGATATCGGACCGGTCGCTCGGGCGCTACGGCCGCATGCAGTGGTTCTGGCGGCGCCTCCTGAAGGACGTGGCGCTCTTTTGCATGCAGACCGAGGAGGCGGCGGAGCGCATCAAGGCGCTGGGGGCCTGGTACCGCGACGTCGCCGTGACGGGCAATATCAAGTTCGACGTGTCGGCGGACGCGCGGGAGCCGTCGTTCGCCGACGTGCTCAGGCGGACGGCCCCGGACCACATCCTCTGGATCGCCGGCAGCACGCACGACAACGAAGAGGAGACGGCGCTGCGGCTGTACAAGTCGCTGCGCAAGGATTTTCCTCACCTGCGGCTCCTGATCGCCCCGCGGCACCTGGAGCGTCTCGATAAGATACGGCGCACCATCCGTCTGGAGGGGCTCGATTCGTTATTGCTGTCGCGGGCCGGGGAGGCGCAGGGTTCGTCCGTCCTTCTCCTGGACACCATCGGCGACCTGAGCGCGACCTATCAATTCGCAGACATCGTCTTTATCGGCGGAAGCCTGGTCAAGAAGGGCGGGCACAATCCCATCGAGCCCGCCGTCTACGGCAAGGCGATCCTCTTCGGTCCGCATATGGGGAATTTCAAAGAGATCCGCGACCGTTTCATTGCGGACGGCGCCGCCATCGAGGTAAACAGCCCGCAGGAGATGGAGTTTGCCCTGCGCCGCCTCCTGAGCTCCAGGCAGGAACGCCAGGCCCTGGGGGCGCGGGCCCGGCAACTCATCGAGAAGAACCGCGGCGCTGCCGCGCGGACCCTGGATTTTATGGAAAAGAGGGTGAGGGCGTGAGGCACAAGAGGGTGAGGGCGTGAGGCAGCGTCTGCGGCTTTTATATGAACAGGGACGTCCGACCGGCTGGGTGAAGCCCGCCTGGCCGTTCCTCGTGGTCTTGTCCTGGTGTTATGCGCTCTGCGTGAAGGGGCTGCGTCTGTTGTACCGGATGCGCATCGGTCGCGCCTATCGGCCCCGCGCCAAAGTGGTGAGCGTCGGCAACATCGTGATGGGTGGGACGGGTAAGACGCCCCTGGTGCGGCTCGTCGTCGAGCACCTCTACCGGCGCGACAAGCGCGTCGCGGTCCTGTTGAGGGGGTACCGCCGGCCGGCGGACAGGAAGAAAAAGGCCGTCAGCGATTTTCATCTATTGGGGGACGAGGGGGCCTGGCTAAAGCAGGTCTTGTGCGCCAAGGCCGACGTCTTCGCCGCCCCGGACAGAAAGGGGCTCGCCCGGCAGGTCGATGCCACGGGCCGTTACGAGGTGCTCGTCCTCGACGACGGATTTCAGCACTGGCGTCTCAAGAGGGACCTCGATATCGTGACCGTGGACGCGACGCGGGGCTTGGGTAACGGCTTCATGATCCCGGCGGGTCCGCTGCGCGAAGAGGGCCGGGCGCTCGCCCGGGCGCACGTCGTGTGCCTGACGCGCACCGACGAGGTGGCGGCGACGCAATGCCGCGCCCTCAAGGAGCACTTGAGGCGGCTCGCCCCGCGCGCGGCCCTGGTGGAGCTGGCGGTCCGGCCCAAGGCCGTGACCCGCGTCAAGACAGGCGCGGTCCTTGACGTCGGCGCTTTCAAGGGGAAGGCGGTCGGCATCTTCTGCGGCATCGCCCGTCCCGCATCGTTTCGCCGGACCCTTCAGGCGATGGGCGCAAACGTCGTCTATGAGAAGTCTTTCGAGGACCACCACGTCTACACGCAACAGGAGATAGACCTTCTGGTCCTGGAGGCGGCAGGCCGCGGGGCCACGGTGCTGTGCACGACCGAGAAAGACGCGGTCCGCCTGGAAGGGATCGCCTTCGGTCCCGTCGATATATCGGCGGTAGCCGTTGAACTCGGCTTTGTCTGCGGCCAAGAGGTATTTTATGGGCGATTGGATTCTCTTTTTTCTGTTTAGCGCGGCGTCTTTTGTGTTGCGGTGGGTCCCGCTCGGCGCGTCTCTAGCCGCGGCCCGCGCCGTGGGCCGCATCTATGCGCGGTTCCCATCGCGCGGCCGCCTGCGGGCCATGGCCCATCTCAAGGCGGCGTTCCCGCAGGAGAGCCGCGCCTGGCGCCAGGCCGTGGTGCGGTCCATGTTCGAGCACTTTGCCCAGAATGCCGTCGAGGTCCTCTACGCGCCGCACCTCGACGAGCGCCGCATCCGTTCCTGTGTGCGCCTGATCGGAGAGGACGTGGTGCGCCGGGCCATCGCTTCGGGCAAGGGGGTGCTTCTCCTGGGCGTCCACGCGGGCAGCTGGGAGCTGTCCAACATCGCCTGCGCGGTCTTTTTCTCCGAGCGGAAATACGCCATGCTGGCCCAGCCGCAGAAGCGCACCCGGCGCCTGGACCGCTTTCTTAATGAGATGCGCGCGCGCAAGGGGTGCCACGTGATCGGCGTGGCTGAGCTCAAGAAGATGATGGCGCATCTCTCCCAGAACAACATCCTCGGCATGGTGGCGGACCACGGCGGCCGGGAAGGGCTGCCCGTGACCTTTTTCGGCAAGAAGGCCCGCGTGCCCGTCGGAAGCATGAAGCTCGCCGAGAAACTGGGCTCCCGCATCATCCTTTGCTTTGTCCGGCGCCTCAGGGGCCCGCACCATGAACTCGTCTTTTCGGAATACGAGCCGGTCCGCACCGGCGATGAGGCGGCGGACCTGCATGAAAACCTCAGGCGCATCAACGGCGTCTTCGAGGGGTTCATCCGCCGGTATCCGCAGGAGTACCTCTGGACGTACCGGCGGTGGAAGCATGGGCCGCAGAAAGACGTCTTGATCCTGAACGACGGCAAGGCCGGCCACCTGAAGCAGTCCCAGGCCCTGTGCGCGATGCTCCGTGAGGGCGGGTTTGACGTGCGGGTCCGGGTCGTTGACGTCGTCTTCAAGAGAGGCCGCGGACGACGCTTGCTGGCCGTGGTCGGCCGTCTCTTCGGGCCGCGTCTCCTGCTGCGGTTCCTGCCGCTGGCCCTGACACGTCAGACACATGAAGAGCTTTCAGCCGTTTTCTGCGACGCGGTCGTCTCTGCCGGCTCGTCGCTGGCGGCGGTGAACCTGGCGTGCGCCTACGAGAATCAGGCGCGTTGTGTCGCGATCATGCGGCCGGGGGTCTTTTCAAGCCGGCAGTTCGACCTTGTCCTGATGCCGGAGCACGACCGGCCCAGGCCGCAAAAGAACGTACTGGTGACGGTCGGCGCGCTCAGCCACGTCACGCGCGAGGACCTGGAGTCGGACTTCAACAGGCTTGCCGAGGCCTGTCCCGCCCTGAAAGAAGCAACAAGGCGGGTGCCCCGGCTCGGCCTCTTGCTCGGCGGAGATTCCAAGAACTATGCGTTGACGCCGTCCATCGCCGTCTTCGTCTGCGAGCAGATGAAAAAGGCCCTTGACGCGATGGACGCCGAGCTCGTCCTCACGACCTCCCGGCGGACGGCACCGGCCGTGGCGGGCGTCGTGAGAGAATATTTCGGGAAGGACCCGCGTTGCCGCCTGCTCGTCGTCGCCTCCGAGCACAACCCGGAGGGGGCGGTGGGCGGTATCTTTTTCTGGAGCGACGTCCTGGTCGTCAGCGGCGACAGCATCTCGATGGTCTGTGAGGCGTGCGCCAGCGGCAAGCCGGTGGTCGTCTTTGAGCCGCACACGAAGAACGCGCCCAACAAGGTCCAGCGTTTTCTGGACCTGATCGCCGGCAAACACTACATCAGACGGGTGAAGCCCAACGGGCTCTTGCCGGCCCTGGAGGAGGTCGTCCGCGGCCGGTCCGAGCAGCCCGTGCTCGATCCGAGGCCGCGCATCATCGAGGCCCTCAAGAAGCTCTTCTGATGCCGAAAAACTTCTGATCGTCTGAATGAAAAAGGAGCCTCCATTCGGCCTGCCGATAAGGAACGATGAAGATACTGCAGATCCTGCCTCAATTGGACGTCGGGGGCGTTGAGACCGGAACGGTGGACCTCGCCCGGTACCTGACGCAGCGGGGCTATGCCTCCGCGGTCGTCTCGACAGGGGGTGCCCTCGTGGGGCAGCTCGAGGCCGAAGGGATTCCCCATTATAAACTGCCCGTCGCCTCCAAGGCCTTCTGGGTGATGCTGCGGGCTTCACGCAGCCTGCGCCGGATCATCGCGCAGGAAAAGATCGATATCGTCCATGCGCGTTCGCGCGTGCCGGCGTGGGTGGCCTTCATGGCGACGCGCGGCACGGACGCGGTCCTCATCACCACCGCCCATGGCCATTATAGCCGTCACATCTTCAGCCCGATGATGGGCTGGGGAAAATTCACAATCGTGCCCAGCGGCGTGATCGGCCGCTACATGATGGCGCAGTTCAAGGTGCCCCGTGAAAACATCCGGCTCATCCCGCGCAGCGTGGACCTGGCGCGTTATCGCTTTCGCGGCGCGCCGCCCGAAAAAAGGAAACAGGGGCCCCTCTTCGGCGTGATCGGCCGCCTGTCGCCGGTGAAAGGGCATGTCTATTTCCTGAAGGCGCTGGCCCTGGTCCGGCGGGCCTCTCCGGACGCCCGCGCCTGGATCGTCGGCGGGGCCTCGCCGGGCAAAGAGGGTTATAGGGAGGAGCTGGAGGTGTGGTGCCGGCGCCTGGGCCTTGGCGGGGCGTTGACCTTTTGCGGTAACCGCGAGGATATCCCCGACATGCTCGCCGAGCTTGATTGTCTCGTCATGCCGTCGGTGGTCGAGGAGTCGTTCGGCCGCGTGATCATCGAGGCGCAGGCCATCGGCGTGCCGGTGGTGGCCTCGCGCATCGGCGGGATCAATGAGGTCATCGCCGACGGTGAGGACGGCCTGCTCGTCGACCCGCGCGACCACGAAGGGTTGGCCAAGGCCATGCTGGAGGTCTCAGGGGACCGTTCCCTCGCGATACGGCTCATCGAGAACGGACGCCGCAAGGTGGAGGCGCAGTATTCCCTGGAGCGCATGGGCGCCAAGACGCTCGCGGTCTATGAAGAGGCTTTTGGTAAGCCGCGCCTTTTGGTCATCAAGATCGGCGCCCTCGGTGACGCGGTCCTCGCGATCCCTTCGTTCAAGGCGATCAAGAGAGAGTTTGCCGCAGCGCACGTCACGTGCCTCGTCGGCCGGGAGGCGGAGGTGGTCTTGCGGCGTTGCCCTTTTGTCGACGAGCTGATCGTCTGCGATCTCCAGGATAAGCACCGGGGGGCCAGGGGGCTCTGGCGTCTGGGCAGGTGTCTCTTGCGCCGGCGCTTTGACAGCGTCATCGATTTCCAGAACAACAAGAAGAGCCACCTGTTGGGGTATCTTTCTTTCGCGGCCAAGCGCTACGGGTATGGCAACGGCAAGTGGGGTTTTTTTCTCAATAGGAAGGCCGTTGACAGCCGCGCGCCCATGGACCCGGTGCGCCACCAGTTCCAGGTCCTGAAGCTGCTCGGCATCGACTATCGCGGCGAAGAGCTGGAACTGTGGCCGTCTGCGGAGGACCGCGCGCGCGCGCGTCGCTTTCTTGAGGAGGGGGACTGGAAGGGGCAGCCGCTCGTCGGATTGAACGTCGGGGCCAGCCCGCGCTGGCGCACCAAGCGTTGGCCGGTGGAGCACTTCGCCGAGTTGTGCGGCCGGCTGGAAGAGCGGGGTTATGCCGTGGTCCTGACGGGCAGCCGCGCGGATGCCGGCCGCGCCCAGAAGATCCTCAAAAAGACACAGGCCACGCCGTTGTGCGCCGTGGCCCGGACGAGTTTTCTCGAGCTGGCGGCGCTGATGGAGTCCATGGACGTCTTCGTGACGGCCGACTCCGCGCCCATGCACGCGGCCGCGGCGATGAAGACGCCCTTCGTCGCGCTCTTCGGCCCGACCGACCCCCGCCGCCACGTGCCGGAGGGCGTGGCGTGCGTCGTCCTGCAAAAGGGCTGCCGGCCGTGCTACAAAGACACGTGCCCCAGGAAACGGTTCGTCTGCATGAAGACGATCGGGCCGTCGGACGTCCTGGCGGCCGTCGACGAGCTGATGAATAAATAGTGTCGTTTCTGCCGAACGCTTTATACTGTAAGGAGTTATAAATAAATTCATAATTTAGTTCTAAAGTTTTAAGATTCTTTGTTATCAATAAACTACGAGAAAAAACACAGTTAGCTTTTAGAATTATTGTATAACATTTTTGATATCAATAGGTTACGCAGAAACGACACTATTTATGACGATATTGTTGTTGGCGAATCACCTGAATACCGGGGGGATAACGGCCTACCTGCTGGGGTTGTGCCGGTGCCTGCACGGCCGCCACGAGATCCGTATGGTCGTCGCCTCGCGCGGCGGGAACTGCGAGAAGGATTTTATCCTGTTGGGGGTCACGTGTCTGCGCGTGCCGCTGACGACCAAGTGTGAGGTGAGTCCGAAGGTCCTCTGGGCGTATTGGAAGCTCGGGGCACTGGTCAGGGCCTTGAAGGTCGACGTGATCCACGCCAACACGCGCGTGACGCAGGTGCTGGCGGCGCTCCTGTCGCACAGGACCGGCATCCCCTATATGTCGACCTGCCATGGATACTTCAAGGTGCGCCTGTCGCGCCTGTGGTTGCCGTGCTGGGGCCGCAAGGTCATCGCGATCAGTGAGCCGGTGCGCCGTCACCTGATCGAGGACTTCAAGGTGGACCCTGAGCGGATCGTCCTGATCCGTCACGGCATCGATTTGAAACGTTTCAGGCCACACCATCCGCAGGAGAAGACGGCGCTGCGCCGTTTCTGGAGCATCCCGGAAGACAAGAGGGTGGTCGGTCACATCGGACGTCTGTCTGTCGTGAAAGGGCAGGTCATTTTTCTCGAGGCCGCCCACATGCTCCTGGCCCGGCGGCACGACGTCTTCTTTCTCTTGATAGGAGAGGGTCCGGAAAAGGCCGCGCTCCGGGCCGCTATGGAGCGCTGGGGGCTGGAGCCGCACGTCCGGCTCGTGGCTGCGACAAAGGACACGTCGCTGGCCCTGAGCCTCATGGACGTCTTTGTCATGCCGTCGCTGGAGGAGGGGCTCGGGCTCTCGGTCCTCGAGGCCCAGGCGCAGGGCGTGCCGGTGGTGGCCAGCCGCGTCGGCGGGCTACGTGATATCATCGAGGACGGGGTCACGGGCCGGCTGGTGGCGCCGCGCGATGCCGGGGGGTTCACCGAAGCCGTAGGCCGGCTCTTGGACGATGCCGCCGCGGCAAAGAGCATGTGCGAGGAGGCCCAGCGTCGGATGCGCACCACCTTCTCTGCGGAACAAATGGCCGAGGCGACGCGCGCGCTGTACACGACACTGTGAGGAACAAGGCTGCGCTATGAGGAATAAGGTTGCGATGATCTGGGTCCGCAAGACCCTGTTGTATGTCGGCGTCTTTTTGGGCACGGGCTTCCTGATCTGGGTGGGTTATCTCTGGAAGAGCGGGCCGGACGCCACGATCCTGATGTATCACAGCGTCGGGGAGACCTTTGCGGACACGCCGGGGCTTGGCATGACGACCGAGACGTTTGTCCGTCAGATGGCCTTTTTCAAGCGCCACGGCTACCGCGTCCTGCGGCTGACGGACCTCATTGAAAGGCTCAAGAGAGGCAAGCGGGTCGGCCCCAAGACGATCGTCCTCACCTTTGACGACGGCTACGAGGACAATTATACGAACGTCTTGCCGGTCTTGAAAAAGTACGGCTTTGCGGCCACCGTTTTTGTCGTCACGGATCTGATAGGCAGAGAGGCCCGGATGTTCGACCGGCCGGCGAAATTCTTGTCGGTCGCCATGATGCGGGAGATGGCGGACTCCGGTTTGATCGATTTCGGTCTCCACTCCGCGACCCACGCGTATCTGCCTGATCTGGACGGCGACCCGCAGGCCCTCTCCCGCGAGGTCGACGCCCCGCGGCGATTCCTGGAGGGATTGCTGGAGCGGCCGGTCCCCGTCTTTAGTTATCCCGTAGGCGGTTATTCCCGGGCCGTCCAGCAACGGGTCCGCGACGCGGGTTTTTGTGCGGCCGTGACGACCTATCCGAAAAAAGGATATATCCACGACGACCTCTTTGCCTTAAAGCGGGTCAAGATGAACGGCACGGAGCATCCGGTCGAGCTCTTTTTCAAGACGAGCGGCTACTACCTGACGATGAAGGAGATGGACGTGTGAGCGCGGCGGGGGTGCGGGCGATACAGGAGAAGATATTGATCGTCGAGGTCAACTGGCTCGGCGACATCCTCTTTTCGACGCCGGCGGTGCGCGCCCTCCGGCGCGACCACCCCAGGGCGTATCTGGCGGTCCTGGTCGTGCCCCGCGGCAAGCAGGTCCTCGCCGGCAACCCCTATATCGACGAGCTGATCGTCTTTGACGAAGACAAGAGGTACCGGGGGTGGCGCGGCAAGGTGCGTCTCGTCCGGGACCTGAGGGCCCGCCATTTCTCCCTGGCGTATGTCCTGAGGCCTTCGGTCTCGCGCACGCTGATCCTCTGGCTGGCGGGGGTGAAGCGCCGCATCGGTTTCGACAAGAAGGCGCCGTTTCTCCTGACGGAGGCCGTGGCGATGCCCGAGGACCCGGTGCTGCACCGCGGCGACGTCTATTATTATCTCGTCAAGCGCACCCTTATTCCCGCGTCCGAGCGTTACTGTGATTTTTACGTGGCCCCGTCGGACCGCGAGTATATCGATGATTTTCTGCGCAACCGCCGCTGTGGGGCCGGCAGGCCCTTTGCGGCGCTGCACGTCGGCGGGAACTGGGACCTCAAGCGCTGGCCCAAGGAGGCGTTCGTCGGCCTGCTCGACGCCCTCAAGGGGACCTATGGCGTTGACGTCGTCATCTCGGGGTCGCTCCTCGATGAACCGCTGGCGCGGGAGATCGCGGACCGCTCGGAGCACCGGCCCGTGATCGCCTGCGGCCAGACGACCTTGCGGCAACTGGGGGCGCTCTTCGAGAGGGCCGCCTTCGTCCTCTCGGCCGATTCGGGACCGCTGCATATCGCGATGGCGGTCAAAGCCCGGACCATCGGGCTCTTCGGCCCGACCGAGCCGCGCGTGACGGGCCCCCTCGGCTTGAGCGACCACGCGGTCCTGCGGCCGCCCGGCCTGACGTGCCCCGTGCCGTGCTATAACCTGTCGTGCGCCGATAATGTCTGCATGAGGTCCATCACCGTCGATCACGTCTTAAACGAAGCGGAGAACCGCGGATGGTTGAAGCGCCCCAAGACGTAAAGAAGGTCCTCTACATCACGATGAGCAACCTCGGCGACGTGCTGATGGCGCTGCCGGCCTTTGACTTCCTGCGGCGCACCTTCCGCAGGGCGCGCATCACCGTCATCGCGGGGACGCGCACCAAGGTCCTCTTTGAGACGCACCCCGACGTCGACCGTCTGATCGTTTATGACAAACGCTCTTCTCTGGGTGCCAAGAGGGCGTTGTTCCGGGAACTGCAGGCGGAAGGATTTGACGTCGTCATCGACCTCAAAAACTCTTTTTACCGCTGGGGGCTGCGGGCCCGCTACAAGAATCCGGCATGGGTGCGCATGCCCTCCTGGATCGTGCACTCGCGCCACGAGCACCTCTACAAGACGGTCCTGGCCGTGGGCGGGCGGGGCATCTCGAAAGAGGAGTTTCTGGCCCTGGACGCCCGGCGCAACCCGTCGTTCATCCGGGCCGCGGACCACGGTTATGTCGACGGCCTCCTCGCCGGAAGGGGCATCGCCAAGGCAGACACCTTCGTGCTGGTGGCCCCCGGCGCGCGCAGCGACCTCAAAAAGTGGGACATCAGCGGCTACGCGCAGGTGATCCGGGAGCTGCCGGCTGCCGTCAAGCTGCCCGTCGTGGTCATCGGAGACCGCGGCGACCGGACGGTGATCGAAGGGGTGGTGCGGGATGCCGGCGCCGGCGTCGTGGCGCTGATCGACCAGACGGACTTCAGCCAGTTGGCGGCGCTGGTGCAGCGCGCCCGGTTCATCATCTGCAATGACAGCGGGGTCCTGCACCTGGGCAGCTACCTGGGCGTGCCCGTCATCGGCATCTACGGCCCGTCGAACGAGCGGCGCTACGGCCCGTGGTCGGCCGAGAGCCTCGTCGTGCGCAAGCACGTTGCGTGCGCGCCCTGCGAGAAGGCGCATTGCGCCCGGGGCCGCGTGTGCATCAAGACGATCCGGCCCTACGACGTCCTCCTGGCGGTGCGGGTGTTGATGCAGGGCCAGGCCGAGCGTGTCCGTCGGACTCCCCTCAAGCGTATCCTCTTGGCGCGCACGGACCGCATCGGCGACGTGCTCTTGGCCACGCCGGCCATCAAGGCGCTGCGCACGCACTATCCGACGAGCTACATCGCGATGCTGGTCTCGCCTACCACCCGCCAGATCGTGGAGGGCAACCCGTATCTCGATGAGGTGATCGTCATGGACAAGCGCGGCCGCCATCGCGGCTTCCTGGCGACGTGGCGGCTCGCCCAGGTCCTGCGCCGCAAGGACTTCGACGTGGCGGTGGTCCTGCATCCGACGGTTCGCGTGCACCTGTTGTGTTTCCTGGCCGGCATCCGGGAGCGCATCGGTTACGACAGAAAGGCCCCGTACTTTCTGACCCGCAGCGTCCCCCATAAAAAACAAGAAGGCAGAAAGCATGAATTGGAGTATAATTTTGATTTGTTGGAGCCCTTAGGCATCACGACGGTCGAGCGTGAGATCACCATGCCCATCCGGATGGATGCCGAGCGTGCCGTGGAGCTCCGTTTGAAGGAGGCGGACGTCGGGCCGCACGTGTCCGTCGTCGCGATCAACCCCGCGGCCAGCGACCTCTCGCGGCGCTGGCCCACCGAAAAATTCGCCGCGCTCATCGACCGGCTGGGTCAACTGCCGGGCGTGCGGGTCGTCGTGGTCGCCGAGGCCGCCCACCGCGCCGTGACACAAGAGCTTGTGTCGATGATCCACGTCCGTGCCGTTGATTTTACGGGCGCGTTCGATCTGAGCCAATTGGCCAGCCTCTTCAAGCGGTGCCGTCTGGTCGTCTCCAACGACTCCGGGCCCGTCCACCTGGCCGTCGCGGTCCACACGCCCGTGATCGCCATCTTCGGCCGCAATCAGGCGGGGCTGAGTCCGGAGCGCTGGAGACCGCTTGGGCCGCGGGACGTCGTCGTCCACAAGAAGATGGAGTGCAACCCATGCCTGGCCCATGCGTGCGTGCGGGGTTTCCAGTGCCTGGAGGCGATCAGCGTCGAGGAGATCTTCCGGCACGCCCAGAGGCTTCTTGAGGATCCAGCACCGTAACCGGTGTCGAGAGAAAAGGGCGCTGGTCCGACGAATAAGTCGGACCGTTTGGCGGGGCCGCCGAGTCCGAGGCGGCGCGGCCCATCCGCGCGCAGCGGAAGGGGTCCCACGGGGGGATGGGTGGAGCGAGCACGGATGGGGCGACCGCCGAAGGCACGGCTAAATCGGGCAAGGAGCGCCGTTTGGCGCTCACCGCCTGAGAAGGTGAGGCTCACCCGGTGCCGCGGAAGCGGCCACGCCCAACCTTAGGTGTCGAGAGAAAAGGGCGCTGGTCCGACGAATAAGTCGGACCGTTTGGCGGGGCCGCCGAGTCCGAGGCGGCGCGGCCCATCCGCGCGCAGCGGAAGGGGTCCCACGGGGGGATGGGTGGAGCGAGCACGGATGGGGCGACCGCCGAAGGCACGGCTAAATCGGGCAAGGAGCGCCGTTTGGCGCTCACCGCCTGAGAAGGTGAGGCTCACCCGGTGCCGCGGAAGCGGCCACGCCCAACCTTAGGTGTCGAGAGAAAAGGAGGATACATGAGAGACAGAAAGATCAGTAACGTGGTGGCCTTGGCCGTGACGCTGTTGGCGGTGGTGACGGCCGCGTCCTTCAGCCTCGCCTCCGTGTCGTATCACCGGGAGGTCGTGGCGCTCCGGCAGGCCAACGCGCAGTATAAGGCGACCGTCGAGCGCTACAAGGCGACGCTCGAGAACATCCAGAAACAGCTCGCGGGCGTCGGCGTAGCGGCTCAGTGAGCCGGTCGTTTTACGCCCTGGCCTCCCGGACCAGACCTTTAAGGTGAGCGCGGGGGCGAAGAAACGGAGTTTCGGTCCGGCTCACGGGAGTGAAGAAGCTCGTTTTCTCAAGTCCCTCGCCGAGCGGACGCCGTGTGCGGCGTCGGCGCCGATCCTCAGGCGGGATGGTCAAGGACGTTATCTTTGGGGGATAGTTGTTGCAGGTAAAAAAGGAGGTAGGGGATGAGAAAAGGGAGGATGACGGGAATCGTGTTTGTGCTTATAGCGTTTGCGGCGGGCGTCGTCGTCGGCGACGCCCTGGTGCGACGCCGGGCCCAGGTCGCGATCGCCCAGGCGCGGGCCGAGACGCGGATCTACCAGCAGGAATCCGAGAAACTCTCCGATATCCTGCGCAACATCCGCCTCGCGGCGACGGAGGCGACGGTCGTGGAAAAGGCCGAGTAAGGGGGCTGATAGACGTTGCGGCGCCGTGGATAAGAGGTTTTCTTTTTATTGACGGTGCGTGGGTCCGTTGATATAATTAACCTTCTTGCAGAAGGCCTAAAAATGCTTGATTTCTCAAAGGTTAAAACATATTCGATCCGCCAGCGGCGAAGCAAGGTGGATACGTCCGTGTTCGCCAAACCCTTGAAGCCGAAGGCGTCCGTACGGGCGCTGCTTGAGTCGCTTCCAGACATCCTAAAAGCTAAAGAGTTAAGGGAGATCGTCCGAGCCATCATCAAGGCGCGCAGGAAGGCGAAGCCCGTGATCCTGATGATGGGCGCGCACGTGATCAAGTGCGGCCTGTCGCCGTTGGTGATCGACCTCATCCGGCGCCGGGTCGTGACGGCCGTGGCGATGAACGGCGCGGGCGTGATCCACGATTTTGAGATAGCCTACTGGGGTGAGACCTCCGAAGACGTGGCCCGCGCCCTGAAGGACGGAAGTTTCGGCATGGTCAAGGAGACCGCCGCTTTTATCAACGCGGCGGCGAAGGAGGGGGCGCTCCGGGGCCGGGGCTTTGGGGCGGCGATGGGCTCAGCCATCGAACGGGAGGGTCTGCGCCATAAAGATCTGAGCATCGCGTACGCGTGCCGGAAACAGGGTATCCCCCTGACCGTGCACGTGGCGATCGGCACGGACATCATCCACCAGCACGCGAACTTCTCGGGCGCCGACACCGGTGCGGCCTCAGCGACGGACTTCCGCATCCTGACGCGCGAGGTGGCGCGCCTGAACAACGGCGGCGTGGTGTTGAACTTCGGTTCGGCCGTGGTGATGCCGGAGGTCTTTTTGAAGGCCTTGAGCGTGGCCCGCAACCTGACGGGGAAGGTCAGGGATTTCACGACGGCCAACTTCGACATGAACGTCCACTACCGGCCTTGTCAGAATATCGTGACGCGGCCGGTGCTGGGTTCGGGGCGCGGCTATTATATCGTGGGTCACCACGAGATCATGCTGCCGTTGTTGAGGCAGGCGATCGTGGAAGGAGGGGCGGGGCGATGACCGCGAAGAGATTGAAAGACATCCTGGCGCGATTTCGTGAGGCCCGCGTGCTGGTGGTGGGCGACCTTGTCCTCGACGAGTTTATCTGGGGCAAGGCGGAGCGCATCTCGCCCGAGGCGCCGGTGCCGGTGGTCTGGGCCCAGACGCAGTCGTACATGCCCGGGGGCGCCTCGAATGTCGCCAATAATATCGCGTCGCTCGGCGGGCAGGCGTCCCTGTGCGGGGTCGTGGGCGAGGACTCCTACGCCGACGTGCTCCTCGGGCGCTTGCGCGACCGGGGCGTTGACACGGACGGCGTCCTCGCGGAGGCCGGCCGGCCGACGACGGTCAAGACGCGCATCATCGCCGCGCACCAGCAGGTCGTGCGCGTGGACCGGGAAGAGACCCATCCGCTGACGGACGCAAGCGTCCGCCGGCTCCTGGAGGTCGTGCGGCGTAAGATGCCCGACGTGGACGCGGTGGTGGTGGAAGATTACGGCAAGGGTGTCGTGACGCCCGCCGTCCTGAAAGGGGTGATCGCGGCAGCCCGGCGCCGCGACAAGATCGTCACCGTCGATCCGAAGATCGAACACTTCAAATATTACAAGGGCGTCACGGCCATGACACCGAACGAAAAGGAGGCGGCGGCGGGTGCCGGCATCAAGGTCACGACCGACGCCGACGTCGAGGAGGCCGGGCGCAGACTGTTGGCCAGGAGCGGGGCCAGGGGTATCCTGATCACGCTGGGAGAGAAAGGCATGAAGCTTTTTAAGGGCAGCCGCGTCACGCACATCCCGACGGTGGCCCAGGAGGTCTTCGACGTCTCTGGCGCCGGCGACACGGTCATCGCCGTCTTCACGCTCGCCTTGGCATCGAAGGTCCGGATGGAGGATGCCGCCGAGATCGCGAACGTCGCGGCCGGCATCGTCGTCGGCAAGATCGGCGTGGCCGTGGCGACACCGCAGGAGGTCATCCGTATGGCCCATCGCATCCGAGAGAGGTTGTCGTGAAGGCCATCGGCGTCATCCCCGCGCGCTACTCTTCCGTGCGCTTCGAGGGCAAGGTCCTGGCCGGCATCCACGGCAAGCCCATGATCCAGCACGTTTGGGAGAACGCGTCGAAGGCCAAGGCCCTGGACGGGCTGATCGTCGCCTGCGACGACGAGCGGATCATGAGGGCGGTCAAGGGCTTCGGCGGTGAGGCGGTCATGACGGCCAAGGGGCACGGCAGCGGCACGGAACGTATCGTCGAGGTCGTGGCCGACCTCGACGTCGGGGTCGTGGTCAACATCCAGGCCGACGAGCCGCTCATCCACCCGTCGATGATCGACGACGTGGCGTATCCGCTCCTCGGCTCCAAGGATCTCGTCGTCGCGACGCTGATGAAGCGCATCGAGCACGAGGAGGAGATCGCGGACCCGAACGTCGTCAAGGTCGTCGTCGGCAAGAAGGGCAATGCCCTGTACTTCTCGCGCTGTCCGATCCCGTTCGTGCGCGACGACGAGCCCGGGATGCGCGTGCACTACAAGCACATCGGGCTCTACGCCTACACCAAGGATTTTCTTTTCACCTACAAGAAGCTTAGTCCCACGCGGCTCGAGGAGCTGGAAAAACTGGAACAGCTCAGGATCCTGGAGAACGGCTACCCCATCAGGGTGATGGAGACCAAGCACGAGTGTATAGGCGTCGACACGCGCGAGGACTTAGAGCGCGTCTGCGCGCTGCTGGATATCAAGAACAAGGCAAGAGAGGGGTCATGACGCGCTCCCGAGAGGTCAAGATCGGAAACGTGGCGATGGGCGCGGGCCGGCCGTTCGTGCTCATCGCGGGACCCTGCGTCATCGAGGACGAAAAGAGCATCCTGGACCACGCGGCGCGGTTGAAGACGATGTGCGTCGGCGCCGGCGTGCCGCTCATCTTCAAGTCGAGCTATGATAAGGCCAACCGCACCTCCCTGTCTTCCTATCGCGGGCCGGGGGTGGCCAAGGGTCTCAAGATCCTCGCCAAGGTCAAAAAAGAGCTGGGCCTGCCCTTGCTGAGTGACGTCCATACGGTCAGCGAGGTCAGCGGCGCCGCCGGAGTCCTCGACGCCTTGCAGATACCGGCCTTTTTGAGCCGTCAGACGGACCTCTTGGTGGCGGCCGCCAAGACGAAGAAGGCCGTCAATATCAAGAAGGGGCAGTTCCTGGCGCCGTGGAACATGGCCGAGGCCGCGAAGAAGGTCGCCGACAGCGGCAACCAGCGGATCCTCCTGACGGAGCGGGGTACCTCGTTCGGGTACAACAATCTCGTCGTGGATTTCAGGAGCCTGGCGATCATGCGCGAGATCGGCTACCCCGTGATCTTCGACGCGACGCACAGCGTGCAGCTGCCCGGTGGCCGCGGCACGGCGAGCGGCGGCGAGCGGCGCTACGTGGCCGGGCTCGTGCGGGCGGCGATCGCCTTCGGCGCGGACGGCATCTTTATCGAGGTCCACGAGAGGCCGGACAAGGCACCGTGCGACGGGCCCAACATGATCTCCTTAAAAGACCTGGAGCTGCTCTTGCCCGTCTTCAAGGCCTTTGACGCCTTGGCCCTCAAACATAAGGTGCGGTGATGTATTTAGCGCAGGCCAAGAGAGTCCTGGGGATAGAGGCCTCGGCGGTGTCGCGGCTGGCGCGGCGGCTGGGTGCGGAGTTCAACGACGCCATCGACATCCTCTTCAGGTGTTCCGGCCGCGTGATCGTGACCGGGATGGGCAAGGGCGGCATCATCGGCCGGAAGATCAGCGCCACCCTTTCCTCGACGGGGACACCGAGCCTCTTTCTGCATTCGGCCGAGGCGATCCACGGGGACCTGGGCCGCGTGACGAAAGACGACGTGATCCTGGCCATCTCCAACTCGGGGGAGACCGAGGAGGTGATCCGGCTCCTGCCGCTCATCAAGAAGATAGGCACCCGGCTCATCGCCCTTACCGGCAACGTCAGGTCCACGCTCGCCCGCCACAGCGATGTGGTCCTCGACGTCTCCGTGACGAAAGAGGCCTGCCCGATGAACCTCGCACCGACGGCAAGCACGACCGCGACCCTGGCGATGGGCGACGCGATCGCCGTGTGCCTCCTGGAGAAGAAGGGGTTCAAAGAGAAGGACTTTGCCTTCTTTCACCCCGGCGGGATCCTCGGCAAGAAGCTCCTCTTGAAGGTGGAAGACATCATGCGCCAGGGGCAGGCCAACTGCGTGGTGCGCGAAGGGGACCTCGTGCGTGACGTCCTGGTCGCCGTCACCGAGGCCCGGGCCGGGGCCGCGAGCGTCGTGAACAAGAAAGGGATATTGACCGGCATCTTCACCGACGGCGATCTGCGCCGCCACCTGGAGACCGAACGGCAGCTGTTGACGTGCCTCGTCAAGGACGTCATGACCAAGCGTCCCGCGACGATCGGCAAGGAGCGCCTGGCCAGCGAGGCGCTGCGTATCCTCAAAGAGAAACGCATCGATGAACTCCCGGTCGTGGACGCGAAGGGGCGGCCCATCGGCATGCTCGACGTCCAGGACCTCCTGAAGGTCGGACTCGTATAACTTTCCATGAAAAAGGTCTCGGCGGCCCTGCGGGCCCGGTTCAAGAAGGTCCGGTTTCTGCTTCTCGACGTCGACGGGGTCCTGACGGACGGCCGCATCGTCTACGACGCCAACGGCGTCGATGCGCGGTTCTACGACGTCCAGGACGGCCTGGGCGTGTATCTCCTGGGGGAGATGGGCATCAAGACGATCTTGATCACCGCCAAGGGCTCGCGGTGCCTCAGGCCGCGCGCCCGGGACATGCGCGTGGAGGCGGTCTATGAGGACATCGTGAAGATCCGGCCGTATAAGAAGATCCTTAAGAGGTTTGGCGTCTCTGACGACGAGGTCTGTTTCATGGGCGATGACTTCGTGGACCTCGCCGTGATGCGCCGCGCTGGCGTCGCCGTGGCCCCGCGCCAGGCGGCGGCCGAGGTGAGGAAGGTCGCTGACTACGTGACGCAACGAGAGGGCGGCCGCGGCGCGGTGCGCGAGGTGGCCGAGTTGATCTTGCAGTGCCAGGGGCTGTGGCACCGGGCCCTCAAAATCTATGAATAGGTTGACGTTACCCGCGGTCCTCTTCGTCGTGTCGGCTCTGGGGATCCTCCAGGCCGCGGTTCTCCCTGCCCATGGGGCGCCCGAGATGCCGGCGTCCTCGGAGCCCCAGCAGATGGAGGATTTTAATCTGACCGGCTACGGCGCCGACGGGAGCAAGACCTGGGAGGTGGCCGGGGCCTCGATGGACATGCTGGACGACAAGATCAAGATCACCGACATCACGGCCCGCATGTTCGGAGAGCGGGAGAACCTCGTCGTCACGGCGGACCACGGAAATTTTGACAAGCAGACCGGGATCGTGCGCCTGACCGACAACGTGCGGGCGGTGACGGACGGCGGGCTCAAGCTGAATACCGAGGTCCTCGACTGGTCGCAGGCGGACCGCGTCATCACGACGGACGAGTTGGTCCTGGTCGAGCGCGAAAACATGACCGCGGTGGCGACGGGCCTGGAGGCCGAGCCCGACGCCAAGATCGCGAAGTTCGAAAAGGACGTCATCCTGACGATCGAGCGGGGCAAGGAACAGGAGAAGGCCGCCCCCGAACCGCCGAAGGCGTTGGAAGAGCCGTTCGGCGGCCCGGGCAAGCTCGTCATCACCTGCGACGGGCCGATGGAGCTGGATTACGACAAGCAGGTGGCGGTCTTCCACGACAACGTGAAGGTGACCTCCGAAGGCGACCAGGGGACGATGGTCGCCGACAAGATGACGGTCCTGTTCGACAGCGCCACGCGCCAGATCGACCGCATCGAGGCACAGGGCAACGTCCAGATCCAGCGGGATGAAAACATCTCCTACAGCGACGGCGCCGTCTTCACGAACGCCGAGCGCAAGGTCATTCTGACCGGCCGGCCCAAGCTCGTCCTCTTTACCGAGGGGGAGGGGGTCGCCGACATACCGATTACGCCATGATGCACCTTCTGGAGGCCAGGGGATTGGTGAAGAGTTACCACGGCCGCCGCGTCGTCGACCAGGTCGACATCGAGGTCAGGCGCGGAGAGGTCGTGGGCCTCCTGGGCCCCAACGGGGCCGGCAAGACGACGACCTTCTACATGATCGTCGGCGTCATCCCGCCCGAAGCGGGGCGCATCGTCTTCGACCACCACGAGATCACGCGCATGCCGATCCACCAACGTTCGAAGATCGGGATCGGCTACCTCGCGCAGGAGAGCTCCGTCTTCCGGCGCCTGACCGTGGCCCAGAACATCATGGCGGTGCTGGAGACGCTGCCCCTATCGTATCGCGAGCGAAAAAAAAGATTGAATAATCTTTTGGAAGAGCTTAAAATCGCCCCCCTGGCGGACCACAAGGCGTACACGCTCTCCGGCGGAGAGCGCCGGCGCCTGGAGATCACGCGGGCCCTCGTGACGTCGCCGTCCTTCATCTTGCTGGATGAGCCGTTCTCGGGGATAGACCCCATCGTCGTCGCCGACGCCCAGGAGATCATCCGGGACCTGAAGGGCAAGGGCCTGGGCGTCTTGCTGACGGACCACAACGTGCGCGAGACGCTCTCGATCACGGACCGGGCCTACCTCATCGCCAGCGGCAAGATCATCATCCACGGATCGGCGTCGGACCTGATCAACGACCCGAAGGCGCGTGCGCTCTACCTGGGCGAGCGCTTTAGGATGTAGGGACAGCGGCCGGCACGACCATTTTCCGAGCGGGGCTGTTCCCCGTCGGAGCGTGAGACAGAAGCCGAATTTTTTTGTCTCGCGAGTGGCGGGTGGCCGAGGTGGGGCGGCCCATCCGCGCGCAGCGGAAGGGGCGCTGGTCGGCCGAGTAAGGCCGACCGTTTAGCGCGGCCGCCGAGAAGGTGAGGCGGCCCGGGGCGCAGAAGCGCCCACGCCAAACCTTAGGTGTCGAGCCCAAAAGGCTCCCACGGGGGGATGGGGCGCTGGTCCGACGGATAAGTCGGACCGGTTAGCGCGACGGCTCAAGATGTGAGGCCGGCCGGGGCCGCGGAAGCGGCCACACTGAGCTTGGATGACGAGCGATGGACGCGGATGGGGCGACCGCCTCGGTCAGGACCCGCCGCACCGTCTACTATAGGAAAGGACGAAAAGTGAAAGTCACGAGCCAGCCGTCGAAGAACAACAAGGTGTTCCTGAACGTCGAGGTGCCGCGGGAAGCGGTGCACAAGAAGTTCAACGAGGTGTACGAGCGCATCGGCAAGGAGGCGAAGGTGCCCGGTTTTCGTCCCGGCAAGACGCCCCGTCAGGTGCTCGAGCAGCACCATAGCCAGTTCGCACGCGAAGAGGTCATCAAGGGTCTCGTCGCCGAGAGCTACGACAAGAGCGTCAAGGACGAGAAGATCGACGTCATCGACCTGCCGCAGATCTCCGAGGTCCAGCTTAAGGACGATGTCCTGACCTACAAGGCCGAGGTGGAGGTCAAGCCCGAGATCACGATCCGGAAGTACAAGGGGCTCAGGCTCAAAAAAGACGAGATCAAGGTCACGGCCTCGGACGTGACGGCCGCGATCGCCGACCTCAAGAAGGACCGCGGGGACATCGACGAGGAACGGCTGGCCAGGAGCCTCGGGTATTCGTGCCGGGAAGAGTTCGCGGCGTGCCTCGAAAAACAGCTCTTTTTGAAGAAGGAGAACGAAGCGCGGGCCAAGCTCGAGAAAGAGGTCATCGACCAGGCGCTCAAGAACAGCTCCTTCGAGGTCCCCCGGACGCTCGTCGAGCGCCGGGCCCACGAGCTCGAGAACCAGGCCGCGCACCAGATGGCGAATTACGGGATGTCCGAAGACGAGACGAAGAAGCGCATCGAGGAGTTCAGGCCGAAGTTCGCGGCCCAGGCCGAGGAGCAGGTGAAGGTGTATCTGGTCCTGGAGACGATCGCCAAAAAGGAAGGGATCGCCCACGACGACAAAATGCTCAACCGCGCCATCGAGTTGTTGTTCGCAGAGGCAGAGTGGAGCTGAACCCCTGTTGCCGTTTGGGGGGCCGGACCGCCGATGCGGGAAGCGTCCTTCATTATTTTTTAACCGGGAGGGTCTCATGACTAAGTCCCAGATGCTGGTCCCCATGGTCATCGAACAGACGGGTCGCGGAGAGCGGGCCTATGATATCTACTCGCGCCTGCTCAAGGACCGCATCGTCTTCGTCGGCACGCCGATCGACGACAATGTGGCGAACCTCGTGATCGCGCAGCTTCTCTTCCTGCAGATGGAAGACATCAATAAGGACATCAACGTGTACATCAACACGCCGGGCGGCAACGTCACGAGCGGCTTGGCCATCTACGACACGCTGCAGTTCGTGAAGTGCGGGGTGGCGACGTATTGCGTGGGTCAGGCCTCCAGCATGGGGGCGCTGCTTTTGGCCTGCGGCCGCAAGGGCAAGCGTTACGCCCTGCCGCATGCGCGCATCATGATCCACCAGCCGTGGGGGGGCGCCCAGGGCGCCGCGGCGGACATATCCATCCAGGCAAAAGAGATCCTGCGGTTACGCGAGACGCTCGAAGAGGTCCTGGCCAAGCACACGGGCCAGCCGCTGGCAAAGATCAAGCAGGATTCGGACCGCGATTACTTCATGTCGGCCGAGGAGGCCAAGGCCTACGGTCTCATCGACGAGGTGATCGTGTCCTCGAGCGAGGTCAAATAATATATTCACCGAGCAAGGAGGCGTGCCCCATGAAGAAGACGTACCTTCTGACACCGGGACCGACGCCGCTGCCGCCGGAGGTCTGTGAGGCGTTGGCGCGTCCCATCATCCACCACCGCACACCGCAGTTCCAGGCCGTCCTGAAGGAGACCTTCGAGTCCCTCAAGGCCGTCTTTCAGACGAAGAACGACTGTTTCATCTTTGCCTCTTCAGGGACGGGCGCGATGGAGGCTGCCGTCGTCAACCTCCTGTCGTGGGGCGAAACGGCGCTGATCGTCGAGGGCGGCAAGTTCGGGGAGCGCTGGACGGAGTTGTGCACCGCCTACGGTATCAAGACGACGGTGATCAAGGTCGCCTGGGGCCAGGCGTTGGACCCCGAGGTCGTCAAAGAGCACCTCGCCAGGGACGCCACCATCAAGGCGGTCTTCACGACGCTGTGCGAGACCTCGACGGGCGTCGCCTTCGACATCAAGGGATTTGCCCAGGTCACGAAGGAGACCGAGGCGGTCCTCGTGGTGGATGCCATCAGCGGCCTGGGCGCGGTCGACCTTCCGATGGACGCGTGGAACGTGGACGTGGTCGTGGCCGGCTCCCAGAAAGGGTTCATGCTGCCGCCGGGTCTGGGCTTCGTCAGCGTCAGCAAGAAGGCGTGGAAGTTCGTCGAGGAGTCGAAGTGCCCGAAGTACTATTTTGACCTCAAGAAGGCCAAGAAGGCCGCGGAAAAGACCGATACGGCCTTCACGCCCGCCATCGGCATCATCATCGCGCTTAACGAAGCGCTCAAGATGATGCGCGCCGACGGGCTGGAGGCGGTCTTCGCGCGCCACCGCAGGCTCGCCGAGGCGACGCGGGCCGCGATCACGGCGTTGGGCCTTGAGCTCTTCGCGCCGGACGCGGCGTCGGACGCCCTGACGGCGGCCAAGGTCCCCGAAGGGATCGACGGCGCCAAGCTCGTCAAGACGATGCGCGACGAATACGGCGTGACGGTCGCCGGCGGGCAGGGCGCGGCGAAGGGCAAGATCTTTCGTATCGCCCACATGGGCTACATCGCCGAGGGCGACATCATCCTGGCCCTGGCGTGCCTGGAGAAGGTCTTGAAGAAGATGGGATATGCGTTTGAGCTGGGTGCCGGCGTCAAGGCCGCCGAGGAGGTCTTTTCAACATAAACAAGCGGTGCCGCCAACGGCATCTCTCTTTAATGGAGTGGATATGTTTAAAATCCTGGTCAGCGATGCGCTTTCACAAGAAGGTCTAAAGATACTTCAGGACTCAAAGGAGTTTGCCGTCGACGTCAAGACGGGCCTCAAGGGGGATGCGCTCAAGGAGATCATCGCAGATTATGACGCGATGCTCGTGCGCAGCGCCACGAAGGTGACGGCCGACGTCATCGAGGCCGCGACGAACCTCAAGATCATCGGCCGCGCAGGCGTGGGACTCGATAACGTGGACCTCGCGGCGGCGACGGCCCGCGGCATCATCGTCATGAACACGCCGGGCGGCAACACGATCTCCACCGCCGAGCACACGATGAGCCTGATCCTGGCGCTGGCGCGCTCGATCCCCCAGGCGGACGCCTCGATGAAGAAGGACGAGTGGCGTCGCAAGGACTTCATGGGCGTCGAGCTCTACAACAAGACGATCGGTATCATCGGCCTGGGTCGCATCGGCATGGAGGTGGCCAAGCGTTGCCTTGCCTTCGGGATGCGCGTCAAGGGCCACGACCCGTACCTCTCGCGCGAGGTCGCCGAGCAGGCCGGCATCGAGACCATGAAGCTTGACGACATCTACCGCCAGGCCGATTACATCAGTGTCCACGTGCCGATAACCGAGGAGACGAAGGGGATGATCTCGGATGCTCAATTCGCCATGATGAAGGAAGGCGCACGGGTGGTGAATTGCGCCCGCGGCGGGATCATCGACGAAGCGGCCTTGGCCAGGGCCCTGGAGGCCGGCAGGATCGGCGGCGCGGCCCTGGACGTGTACACCTCGGAGCCGCCCAAGGGTCTGACGCTGGCAAAGTTCAAGAACGTCGTCCTGACGCCCCACCTGGGCGCCTCGACGCAAGAGGCCCAGGTGAACGTCGCCATCGAGATCGCCCACCAGGTCGTCGACGCGCTTTCCGGCAAGGGCATCCGCAACGCCGCCAACTACCCGTCGGTGGAACCGGAGACCTACCACGTGTTGCAGCCCTACATCAACCTCTGCGAGAAGCTGGGCAGCTTCGCGGGCCAGTACGCCGAGGGCGCGGCCCAGGAGGTCAACATCGTCTTCAGCGGCGAGATTGCCAAGTACGACACGGCGCCGTTGTCCATGGCGCTCCTGAAGGGGCTCTTGTCGCCGGTCCTGCAGGAGAGCGTCAATTACATCAACTCGCTGGCCCTGGCCAAGGAGCGCGGCATCAAGGTCATGGAGTCGAAGTCGCTCGAGGTCGACGAGTTCGTCAATCTTGTGTCCCTGGAGTTAAAGACGAACAAGGCGACCGTCTGGCTGGCGGGGACGCTCCTCGCCAAGTCCGAGCCGCGCCTCGTCAAGATCAACGAGTTCTTCGTCGAGGCCATCCCGGCCGGCTACATGGTCATCATCAACAACTGGGACAAGCCCGGCATCATCGGCTCGCTGGGGACGCTCATGGGCCAGTACAAAATCAATATCGCGGCGATGTCGTTCGGCCGGGAGAAGCAGGGCGGCAAGGCCTTGTCCGTCTTGAATGTCGACGCCTGCGTCACGCCCGAGATCCTGGAGAAGGTCAAGGGTCTGCCCCACATCACTTCCGCCAAGACGGTGCAGCTGTAGAACGGTCCATGAAGAAACCTTTAGAGAGGCGCGTAGTCCTTCTTGTGTGTCTTTCGGTCCTGGTCGCCGGCTTCTCGGCGCCGGCCCTGGGAGCCGAAGAAAAAGAGATCGGCATATTTTTTACGGGCCAGTCTTACGCGGCCCTGTATCCTTGTGATTGTCCGGGTGCGCGAGAGGGGGGTGTGGCCCGGCGCGCCGCGGCCCTCAAGGCGGCGCGCGCCCGGGAGCCGGGCCTTCTCGTGGTCGAGGCCGGGGCGTTCTTTGGTTCGGGGTCCCTGGACCCGGCCGCCGTCAATTTTGAGCTGGATCGAGAACGCACGAAGGTCTACCTGGCCGCCCTCAAGGCGATGGCCTACGACGCTTTGCTCTTGAGCGGCCAGGAGTTCGTCTTTGGCGCCTCGTTCGTCAAGGAGTTCGAGGATTATCCTTTCGTGTCGTCCAATGCCGGAGGTGTCGGCCGGCCGCACGTCATCAAGGAGGTCAACGGAGTGCGCGTCGGCGTGCTGGGATTGACGGATGAGTCGGCGGCCGAGCGGGGCGTCACGGATTGGAAGACGCCGCGCCTCGTTTTGGATGACAAGGTCCGGGAGCTGAGGAGGCAGGGCGCCGAGCTCGTCGTTGTCTTGAGTTCCTTGAGTCGGGAGGAGGACGCCGAGCTTCTCAGGGGCGTTTGCGCCATCGATGTCGTGATCAACGGCGCGCCGTCTTACGCGACGGTCACCCCCAGCACCGTCGAGGGGGCGCTGTATCTTTCGACCTGGTGGGAGGCAAGGCGGGCGGGCCTTGTGCGGTTGCGTCTGGGCCGCGACAAGAAGGTAAAGCTTGTCTCCTGCGATTCCGTGGCGCTGGATGCCCGGGTCCAGGACGATCCGGAGGTGGCGGCGTTGCTGCCTGTCTGCGTGCGGGATAAGGATTGTTCTTTCCGTCAGGGATTGGTGGCGCGTTGCGAGCGCCCCGGGGACCTCCTTTCGTCGCGTTGCGTGTATACACAGCCTTGCGCGCTGGACGTCACGGTCATCACGTCCACAGAGTGCCGGTCGTGTCAGACGCAAAACGTCCTCGCGGACCTCGAGGCGCTCTTCGGAAAACTGCGGGTCCGCACGCTCGATGCCGCCGCGCCGGAGGCGCAGAAGATCATCGAGGAGGTGGAGGCCGCGGCCCTGCCGCTGTACGTCTTCGAGGCGCGGGCCGAGGAACACGAGCTCTTCGCCCTGTTGAGCAAGATGGTCAAGAAGAAGGGGACACGCTATCTGGTCAAGGCCAGCCTGGCGGGCGTATCCTTTTTCCTGAAACGCCCCCTTGTCCCGGGGCGGCTCGATGTCTTTTTTGATCTGGGTTATCCCCATTTGGCGCAGTTGTCGGAACGCCTGAAGGCGCTTCGCGCAAAATACAAGGAACTGTCCGTGGCCCTGCACTTTCTGGCGGCCCGGGATGAGGAGGGGAACTTTTTGGCGCCGGGCGGTCTGCCGGCGATAGAGGAGTATAAACGGTTGGCCTGCCTGGAGGCGTTGCAACCGGGATCACTCTTTGATTATTTGAGCTGCCGCGCCGCCGAAAAGGAGTCCGGGTGGTGGGAGCGCTGCGCGGAGGGGGCGGGAGTAGATACCGGTCGCCTGCGCCGTTGCGCCACGGGCCCCGACGGCGAGGCGGCCCTGGCCCGGAAGATCGCCCTGACCCGGGAGCTGGAGATGGCCGGGGGGCCGGCCCTGCTCGTCAATAACCGTGAGGTCTACGGCATGGTCCACGTGCCGTCCATGGAGGAGCTTGAGGAGAAGTTGGGCCTTGAGACGACAAGCGACGAAAACAAGTGAGGTTCTTATGAGCGCGACAAAACAGAGGAGGATCTATATTTTGGATGTGACCAACCGGGACGGCGTCCAGACGTCGCGGATTTGTCTGTCCAAGCTGCAAAAGACCGTCCTGAACATGATGCTGGACGACATGGGCGTCGCCCAGTCGGAGTTCGGTTTTCCCATGACGCACCATGAGAAAAACTACCTGAACGCCAACCTGGAGCTCGTCGAGAAGGGCGCCCTGAAACGCATCCGGCTCAGCGGCTGGATCCGCGCCACCAGCGGCGATGTCGAGGCCGCTTTCAAGAACGTCCCCAAGCTCAAGTTCATGAACCTTTCGATCTCCACGTCCGACCAGATGATCACCGGAAAGTTCAAGGGCAAACTCGACCATCAGGCCGTCCTCAAGGGGATGGCGGTGGCGACACGTCTGGCCCTCAAGACGGGCGCCCAGGCGGTCGGGGTGAACGCGGAAGACGCCTCACGTACCAACATGGATTACCTGATGGAGTTCTCCCTGGCGGCCAAGGAGGCGGGAGCGGCCCGGATCCGCTACTGCGACACGTTGGGCGCCGACAGCCCGTTCACGATCTACGAGCGTATCCATAAGCTGGCCTCCAAGGTCCAGCTCCCGATCGAGGTCCACTGCCACAACGACCTGGGCATGGTCGTGGCCAACTCCGTCGCCGGCGCCAAGGCGGCGGTGGACGCGGGCGTCGACGCCTACATCAACACCTGCGTCAACGGCATGGGCGAGCGGGCCGGCAACGCCGACCTCGTGAGTTGCCTTTTGGCCATCAAGTACGGCAGCGGTCTCGCGGGCGCCTATGAGTTGGACGAGAACCTGGACCTGAAGAAGTCCTGGCACGTCTGCAAGTACGCGTCGTACGCCTTCGGTGTGCCCATACCGATCAACCAGCCCGGCATCGGGGCCAACGCCTTCGCGCACGAGTCGGGGATCCACGCCGACGGCGCGCTCAAGGACCGCCGCAACTACGAGCTCTATGATTATGAGGAGTTGGGCCGCGGCGAGGCCGAGGTGATCGATACCGGCCGGCAGATCACCGCCGGCGAATACTCCGGCATCAAGGGGTTCCGCAACGTCTACGATAACCTGGAGGTGGAGTTCAAGAACGACGAGGAGGCGGCCAAGGTCCTGGAGCTCGTGCGTTACGCCAACGTCCACAACCAGAAGCCGCTCGTTGCGGACGAGCTGTTGTTCGTGGCCAAGTACCCGGACATCGCGCGCAAGATCTTCACGATGGCACCGTGAGGAGGCGTGGATCTTTAGCGGGCGGCGGACCGTTTCCACCACGGTCCCTGCCCCGGTCCCCGGAGCGAAGTAAAGCCGGAGCGCAGGGGCTGCTGTGAAGACGCGTAAAATGGGCTTAGGGATGACTTACACCGCCCAAGTATAGATTCTGAATCTACGCTTTGACGACCGCTCGGGGGAAGCCGGAACTGACCTTCGTTTTATAGGCTACGGGAATTCCGGAGGGGTATCCCCAGACCATTTGGAGCGGATTCAAGCCCCGAGCACCGCCATGAGCGAAGGGGGCCGGGGAGGGACCGCGATAATATGAACACCATACTGGTCGGTTTACAATGGGGCGATGAGGGCAAGGGCAAGGTGATCGACGTCCTGGCCAAGGACGCCCAGTATATCGTGCGTTTTCAGGGCGGCAACAACGCGGGGCACACGGTCGTCGCCGGGGGCAACACCTTCGTCTTTCACCTGTTGCCGTCGGGCGTCCTGCACAAGGGCAAGAAGTGCCTCATCGGTAACGGCGTGGTCGTCGACCCCGACGTCCTGCTGGGTGAGATCGCCGCCCTGCGGGAAAGGGGCATCGACGTGCGCCGACGTCTCACCGTCTCCGAGCACGCCCACGTCATATTCCCTTACCACCGCATCCTCGACGGCCTGCGCGAGACCAAGCGCGTCAGCAAGATCGGCACGACGGGCCGCGGCATCGGACCGTGTTATGTCGATAAGGCCACGCGCTGCGGCATCCGCGTCGGCGATCTGCTCAACCCGCGCCTCTTTGAGCGCAAGCTCAAGGACAACCTCGCGGAGAAGAATGAGATCTTCAGGAACGTCTTCGGCCACAAGGGTTTTGCCTTTGACCATCTTTATGAGACGTACCTGGCGTTCGGCCGCAGGCTCAAGGACCTGGTCGGCGATACCGCCTCGATCCTGCACCGGGCCACGGTAAACAAAAAGTCCATCCTCTTCGAGGGGGCGCAGGGGACGTTCCTCGATGTCGACTTCGGGACCTATCCTTTTGTGACGTCTTCCAACACGATAGCGGCCGGGGCCTGCGCCGGGACGGGCGTGGCGCCGACGCAGATCGACCGCGTCATCGGCGTGGTCAAGGCCTACACGACGCGCGTCGGGGAGGGGCCTTTCGTGACGGAGTTCCCGGGCATCATGGGCGAGGCCATCCGGGCGAAGGGGCGTGAGTTCGGGGCCACGACCGGCCGGCCGCGGCGCTGCGGTTGGTTCGACGCCGTGATGGTCCGCCGCGCCGTGATGCTCAACGGCGTGGACCTCATGGCCGTGATGAAGCTGGACGTCCTTGATACCCTGAAGACGATCAAGGTCTGCACGGCCTACAGGTATAAAGGTAAGACCTTCCGGGATTTTCCCGGCGACCTCGAGATCATGCAGGAGGCCAGGCCGGTTTACAAGGATTTTAAAGGTTGGCAGGAAACCACAAGCCGATTGAGGAGTTACAAGAATTTGCCGCCTCAGGCCAAGGCCTATGTGCGGGTCCTTGAGGATATGTGCGGCGCCAAGGTGGATATCATTTCGGTAGGTTCGGGAAGAGAGGAGACGTTGTTTAAATAGGCAAGGCCCGTGCCAACTTTGTCTTGACGAACCATACCGGCTATGTTAAGGTAGAACGGATTCGCATGTTGAGGAGGTCGTTATGTTGAGGCGCTATCCCTGGGCGGCATCGGTCGTTGTTTTTTTCATCTGCCTGGTGCTCTTTTCAGGTTGTACCGTTGTCTTTCAAAAGGGCCGCCGTTCCGACATCGAACGCATCGAGTCGCTTGAGGAAGAGCTCGACAGGCTCGCCAGGATCAAGGCCGAGCTTGAGAGTAAACTCAAAGGCGTTCAAGGGGTTAGCTTAAGTATGGAGGATAAAGGGCTTGTCGTCACCTTCCTGGATGAGGTCCTTTTTGACTCAGGCAAGGACAAGATCAAGACAGAGGCCTTCGCGTCTCTGGATAAGGTCTCGGCTGTCATCGTGGACAAGGCGTCGGACCTCGATGTCGGCGTGGAAGGGCACACGGACAACGAGCCCATCAAGTATTCAGGCTGGGAGTCTAACTGGGCGCTTTCGACGGCGCGCGCCAACAGCGTCGTTTATTATTTGGAAAAGAAGGGTGTTGAGCCGGCGCACCTGGCGGCCATCGGCTACGGCGAGCATCGTCCCGTCGCCTCCAATGAGACGCCCGAGGGACGGCGCAAGAACCGTCGTGTTGAGATCGCGATCCTCCCCAAGCTCAAGAAACTGGATAGGGGCCCTGCTGCCGCGGGCGACACCGGCCTTCTGGAACCCAAGGAAAACCTGAAGTAGTCCCGGCGGGATCAAGACAGATGGTAGCGCAGAATGGCCGCTGACAACCTGAGAAAGACACCTCTCATCGCGATCGTGGTCGGCCTCATCGTCCTGCTGGGCCTTCTGGTCCGCGCCTCGATGAGAAACGAGAGGCTGGACGCGAAGTTCCGCCAGGAGATGGCGCAACGATTTGACCTGGAAAAGAAGGTCCTGTCCCTGGAGAAAGAGCGGGCGGGCCTGTACGCGCGGCTCAAGTCATTGACCGCGCAGTTTGAAAAGGACCAGGACACGATCAGCAATCTGCAGGCGTCCCTGAACGAGACGTTAGGGGAAAACAAGGGACTAAAAGACGAGTTGTCGCGGCTGCGGGACCGGATCGGGACGCAGCCGGAACGGGCCGCATCCGGCGGGATGTGACGCATCCGGATGCCCGCGGGCCACGACGTCTTGAGAAAGGGGATCTGCAGATTCCCTTTTTTTATTGAGAAGTTTTTTGGGGCCCCGGCTCGCGGGAAGATGCGAGGCGGTGCACCGGGGCGATTTACGGGATAGCCGTTGCGGGTAAATCGGAGGAGTCATGAAGAGGAAGGCGAAGGCGCGTTTCGCAAAGTCCGGAAAAGCGGTGCCGAAACACAAGGTGCTGCAACGGGCGCGGGCCGTCGGGCGTCGAGTGGCCCGGCCGGTGAAGAGTCTGTTAAAAAAGATCCAGCAGATCCCGATCCAGGAGACGCACGTGGCCGAGGCGAAATTCTATACCGGTCCCGAGGTATCGAGCTGGCGGCGTCCGGCGGCGCTGCCGGTGGAGCACCGTGAGCTGCCGGCGGGCTATGACGAGGATATTCTTGTCATGCAGGTCCGCGATCCGTGGTGGACCCATGTCTATTGGGACCTGCGTTTCCAGACGTGGGATGAGTGCCGCGCCCGGTACGGCGCCGACTTTGACAAGGCCGGCTGGACGCTGCGCGCGTATGACATCAGCTTCATCAAGTTCGACGGCACGAACGCCCACCGTTTTTTTGACACGGTGGTCGACGTCGAGGCGCGCAACTGGTACATGAACCTGGGCGCGCCGGGCACGTCCTGGTGCCTCGACCTGGGTTTTGTCCTGCCGGACGGCCGCTTCGTGGCCCTCGTGCGTTCGAACGTCGTGTCTCTGCCTCTCGACGGACCGTCGTGGATGACGGACGAGGAGTGGATGATCCCCGATGACGCCTTCCGTCGCCTCTACGGCATGTCGGTGGGCCTGGGTCCCAACGTCTCCAGCCCCGTCGGCAAGCTCTGGCAGGAGCGCCTGAAGAGGGACGTCTCCTCGGGCGCGGTCACCTCGATGGTGAGCTCACCTGTCGGCCGCAAGGGAGAGAAGCTCCCGTTCTGGCTTGTCGTCGACACGGAATTGATCGTCTACGGCGCGACGGAACCGGACGCCATGGTGAGCGTCCAGGGAAGGCCGGTCACGCTGCGCAAGGACGGGACGTTCACCTTGCGTTTCGCGCTGCCTGACGGAAAGCAGGAGATCCCGGTGACGGCCCGCTCGGCCAAGATCGATGAGACGCGCACCATCACGCCCATCGTGACGCGCAAGACCACCCGTAATCCTTAAAAGGACGGCAGGAGCCTGCGCCGTCCTTCATCACGGAGAGGGAATGTTCAAAGGGTATCTATGCATGGTCCTTCACGGCCACCTGCCGTACGTGCGCCATCCGGAGCACGAGGACTTCCTGGAAGAAGATTGGTTCTACGAGGCGATCACGGAGACGTACATCCCGCTCATCGCGATGTTCGAGCGCCTGAGCGACGAGAAGGTCCCCTTCCGCATGACCATGTCCGTGACCCCCACGCTGGCGGCCATGCTGACCGACGGCCTCCTGCAGGACCGCTACACGCGACACATCAACAAGCTCATCGAACTCGCGCACAAAGAGGTGGAGCGCACGCGCTGGATGCCGGCGTTCCAGCGGCTGGCCGTGATGTACCTGGACCTCTTCACCCAGGCCCGGGACCTCTTTGAACGCTACCACCGCAACCTGATCGCGGCCTTCAAGCGTTTCCAGGACGCGGGCAACCTCGAGATCGTCACCTGCGGCGCCACCCACGGGTACTTCCCGCTGATGGACGTCTCCAAGGATTCCGTGCGGGCGCAGGTCCGGGTGGCGAAGGACCATTACGAACGCCTCTTCGGCCGCAAGCCGCGCGGGCTCTGGCTTCCCGAGTGCGGGTACCAGCCGGGCGACGACGCCCTTTTAAAAGAGGCCGGGTTCAAGTATTTTTTTACGGACGCGCACGGCGTCCTGCACGCGACCCCACGGCCCAAGTACGGCGTCTTTGCGCCCGTCTACTGCAAGTCGGGCGTGGCGTGCTTCGGCCGGGACATGGAGTCCTCGAAACAGGTCTGGTCGAGCGTCGAGGGGTACCCCGGCGATTACGCCTACAGGGAGTTTTACCGCGACGTCGGCTTTGACCTGGACTTCGAGTACGTCCAGCCGTACGTCCATCCCGACGGCATCCGCATCAACACGGGGATCAAGTACTACCGCATCACGGGACCGGGCAACCACAAGGAGCCCTACGATCCCGACGCCGCCCGCGAGAAGGCCGCCGAGCACGCGGGCAACTTCATGTTCAACCGCGAGAAACAGATCGAATTTCTTTACGAGATGCTGGGCCGTCGGCCCATCATCGTCTCGCCGTATGACGCCGAGCTCTACGGCCACTGGTGGTTTGAGGGGCCGATGTGGCTGGAGTTTCTCATCCGCAAGCTCGCCTTCGACCAGAAGACGGTCCGCATGGTGACGCCGCCGGAGTACCTCGCCGAGAACCCGAAGAACCAGGTCGTCACCCCCTCGATGTCGAGCTGGGGGTGGAAGGGCTACTCCGAGGTGTGGCTGCAGGGGTCCAACGACTGGATCTACCGTCACCTGCACAAGGCCTCGCGCGTGATGAGCGATTTGACCCGGCAGTATCCGCACGCCGAGGGCCTGAAACGCCGTGCGCTCAACCAGTCGCTGCGCGAGCTTCTGCTCGCCCAGAGCTCGGATTGGGCCTTTATCATGGCGACGGGCACGCACGTCCCCTACGCCCACAAGAGGACAAGGGAGCACCTGTTGCGGTTTTTCCAGCTGGCCGACGAGGTGCACCGCGACCAGATCGACGAGCACTTCCTGCGCGAGGTCGAGTCGAAAGACAATATCTTCGCCGATATCGATTACCGGGTCCATCAGTAACGCGAGAAAGGAGGAGGCCTCTCGAGAAAGATCGCCGGAGGCTTCTTTTGTCATAGAGCGCATGTTTTCCAGACGACGCACCGATAGGAAGGTCCCGCAGCACGTCGCCATCATCATGGACGGCAACGGCCGGTGGGCCCAGCGCCACGGCCTGCCGCGCAGCGAGGGGCACCGCCGCGGCGTGAAGATGGTCCGCGAGATCATCCGGGCCGCGGCCGGATTCAAGATCAAGTATCTGACCCTTTACGCCTTCTCGAGCGAGAACTGGAAGCGGCCGAGGCAAGAGGTGGCCTTTTTGATGGAGGCCTGCGAGCGCATGCTGACGCAGGAGGTCGCCCTTCTCCTTAAAGAAGGCGTGCGCCTGCGTCACATCGGCCGGATGGAGGAATTGCCTGAATCCCTGCAACGGGTGTTGACCAATGCCATCCACGTGACACGCGGCAATCAGCGGCTCAACCTGCAGATCGCCTTCAATTACGGCGCCCGGCGCGAGATCGTGGATGCCGTGCGGCACATCGCCGCAGAGGTGAAGGCGGGCCGTCTCGACGTCAAGGCGATCGACGAGCGGACGCTGGCCCGAGCCCTCTACACGGCGGGCCTCCCCGACCCGGACCTCTTGATCCGCACGAGCGGCGAGATGCGTATCAGTAACTTCCTTTTGTGGCAGGTGTGTTATTCGGAGATCTACGTGACCCAGAAGTGCTGGCCCGACTTTTCCAAGGCCCAGCTCAAGCGGGCCATCCGGGATTATCAGGAACGCCAGAGACGCTTCGGAGGACTCGATGGTTAGCAGGCGGCGGATGGTTTCCTCAACGGCGATGGGATTGCTGGCGGTGGTAAGTATCTTTTTTGACGCCCTCTTCGTGATGGTGGTGGTGGCGCTCATCGCCCTGGGGCTCTATGAGTTCTTCACGATGCTGGAGAACAAGGACATCCCCATCTACAAGTATTTCGGCATCACCATCGGGATCATCATCCCCCTGTCCATCTTCCTGCGTTTTGAGCTGACCAAGGGATGGGAGTTCCTGTTCATCAGCTTCGCCCTGGGGACGCTCTTCGTCCTGCAGTTCTCCCGGAGACAGAACGCGAACGCGGTCCTGGCCATATCGGCGACGATGTTCGCCCTTTTTTACATCTCCTGGTTTTTCAGTTTCATGATCAAGCTCAAGATCCTCCCCTATGGGACGGCCCTCGTCGGCTTTCTGCTCCTGGTGACCAAGGGGGCGGACATCGGCGCGTTTTTCGTCGGCAGGCGCTTCGGACGCCACGCCCTCATCCCGCACATCAGTCCCAAAAAGACGGTGGAAGGGGCCCTGGGGGGAGTGGTCGCGGCCGTGGCCTGCGCCTTGGCAAGCCGGATCTTTCTGCCCGCCCTCTCGGCCTTTTCCTGGCCCAACCTTATTATGCTGGGATGCGTGCTGGGGGGCCTGGGCCTCCTGGGCGACCTGTCGGAGTCGCTGATCAAGCGGGATTGCAGCACGAAGGACTCAGGCACGATCCTGCCCGGCATGGGCGGCATCATGGACGTCATCGACAGCCTGCTCTTCACGGCCCCGGCCTTTTACTTCTACATGAATTATTACATCAGCCGCACGTTTGTCAGCGGAACGGGTTTTTAGCCTTCGCGTGTCCAGAAAAAATATCGTCATCCTCGGTTCGAGCGGTTCCATCGGCGAGGCGGCCCTCGAGGTCGCCCGCCGGCATAAAGACAGGCTGCGCGTGGTCGGTCTGTCGGTGCGCTGCAACACGAAGGCGCTCGCCCGTCAGGTCGAGGAGTTTCGTCCGTCCGCCGTGGTGGTGGGCTGTGATACGGATGCCTGTCGCGTCACGCAGAAGGTCCGGCGGTGGGGCGGCCGTGTCTTGCGGGGCCGCGAAGGGTTGTGCCGGCTCGCGGCCGAGGAGAACGTCGACACCGTCTTGATCGCCATCGTCGGCAGCGAGGCGATCTTTCCGCTGCGGGCGGCCCTGCGGGCCCGAAAGACCGTGGCGCTCGCCAATAAAGAGTCTGTCGTGATGGGCGGTGAGCTCCTGATGCGCGAGGCGCGCCGTTACGGCGCGCGGATCGTGCCCATCGACAGCGAGCAGAGCGCGATCTTCCAGTGCCTGGAGGGTCACCGCGTCGCGGACGTCGAGCGGGTGTATCTTACCGCGTCGGGCGGCTCGCTCTACGGCGCGACGAAGAGGGCGTTGCGCTGTGTCTCTCTGAAGCGGGTCCTCGCCCATCCGCGGTGGAAGATGGGTCCGAAGATCACCGTCGATTCGGCGACGCTGATGAACAAGGGGCTGGAGGTCATCGAGGCCCGGCACCTCTTCGGGTTGCCGCTTGAAAAGATCGGGGTGGTGATCCACCGCCAGGCCCTCGTCCACTCGATGGTGGCGTTTTGTGACGGTTCCATCCTTGCACAGATGGGCGCCACCGACATGAAGCTGCCGATCCAGTACGCGCTTTCGTATCCGGAGCGCTGGGCCGACGGCCGGTTGCACCTCGACCCCGCGCGCTGCGGCGCGTTGACGTTCGAGGAGCCGGACACGCGGCGTTTTCCATGTCTGGACCTGGCCTATGAGGCGGCCCGGCGTGGCGGCTCGCTGCCGGCCGTGATGAACGCGGCCAACGAGGTGGCGGTCGGTGCGTATCTGGAAGGGCGCCTGAGGTTCGGCGATATCCCGCGCGTCATCGGCAAGGTCCTGGCGGGCAATTGGCCGAGGACGGTCTCAAGGATCGAGGAGGTCTTTGAGGCCGACACGGCGGCGCGCCGAAGCGCCGACCGCTGGGCCCGGATCCTGAAGAAGAGGAGAGCGTTTCGGTGATCGTCTTTTTAATTATTTTGAGCCTTTTGATCTTCGTGCACGAGCTGGGCCACTTCCTGGTCGCCAAGCGCCTGGGCATCCGGGTAGAGAAGTTTTCGCTGGGGTTCGGCCCGAAGCTCTTCTCCCGCAAGGTGGGCGAGACGGAGTACATGGTCTCGGTGATCCCGTTCGGCGGTTTTATCAAGATGGCCGGCGACAACACGCAGGAGGCGAGCGGTGCGCCCGATGAGTTCCTGTCGCGCCCGCCGGGCGAGCGGGCACGGGTCGTCTTCGCGGGGCCGGCCTTCAATTACATCCTTGCCTTTTTGAGCCTGTGGTGCGTTTTTTATTTCGGTTACCCCCGCCTGACGACCACGATCGGCGAGTTGATGGACGGGATGCCCGCCCAGAAGGCCGGCCTGCAGGTGGGCGACAAGATCGTTGCCGTCGACGCACAAGAGGTTCCCTACTGGCAGGACCTGACCAGGCGCATCCACGCGGCCCAGGGGGAGGTTTTGACCTTTTCTGTCGAGCGCGGCGGGGAGCGCTTCGAGCTCGTGATGACGCCGGAGGCCAAGGAGGTCGAGACCCTCTGGGGCCGGAAGGTCGAGGTGGGGCTGATCGGCATCAAGCCGTCGGATGACATCGTCCTGGTGCGCTACGGCCTCTTTGAATCTTTCTGGCGCGGCGGCCGGTCTCTGCTGGAGCTGACCGGCCGGACCTTCACGGCGATCTACTACATCATCGCCGGCACGCTCTCTTTCAAGGAGTCCGTGACGGGCCCCCTGGGCATCTTTTTCATCACGAGCAACGCCGCCAAGATCGGCTTCTCGGCCGTGGTCCACGTGGTCGGCATCCTGAGCATGAGCCTGGCCGTCTTCAACGTGCTGCCGCTGCCCATCCTCGACGGAGGGCATATCTTTCTCGCGGGGATGGAGAAGCTGCGCGGCCGGCCGCTGGCCCATCGCACCGAGGAGATCATCAACAACGTGGGCCTGAGCTTCCTGATCATCCTGGCGATCTTCATCTTTTTCAACGACCTCCTGCGTTACGGCTACTGGGACAAGTTCCTATCGCTGTTTGTGAAATAGGCGCAGGTTCGAGGCGGCCGGCTGCAAGATGGACTACGAGATTGCGACAATCATGACGAGGCGAAGGAAGACGAGAACGGTACGCATCGGACGCCTGAAGATCGGCTGGGGGCATCCCATCGCCGTGCAGTCGATGCTCAAGGTGCCGGCTCGGGCGCGGGCAGCGCGGGACGCCGAGCTCAAGACGCTTGAGCGCGCGGGGTGCGAGATCGTGCGGCTCGCCGTTGAAGACCGCAGGGACGCGGCCGCGATCCGGGCGCTCAAGAAGCGCACGGCGCTGCCGCTGGTGGCGGACATCCACTTTGACTATCGTCTCGCCCTGGCCGCGATAGAGGCCGGGGTGGACAAGGTGCGGCTCAATCCCGGCAACATCTTCCGGCCGCGGGAGGTCCGGGAGGTGATAGCGGCCGCACGCAACGCCCGCATCCCGGTCCGCGTGGGCGCGAACTCCGGTTCTCTCCGGGTCCGGCGCCGCGATCTGGCGGCGGCGCTCGTGGCGAGCGTCAGAGAGTACCTGAAGATCTTCGAGAAGATGCGTTTTCGCGATATCGTCATCTCGCTCAAGGCCTCGACGGTCCTGGAGACCGTCCGCGCCTACCGGCTCATGGCTCGTTTCTGCGACTACCCGTTTCACCTGGGGGTGACGGCCACCGGCCTGCCCCTGGACGGCGTCATCAAGTCCAGCATCGGGATGGGGGTCTTGTTATCCGAGGGGATTGGTGATACAATAAGGGCATCTTTGCTCGATGAGCCGAGCCGGGAGGTCTCTGTCGCGCAAGGCATCCTGGCCGCTATGGGCCTGAGGTCGTTCGGTCCGCGGTTTATCTGTTGCCCGACATGCGGCCGTTGCGCGGTGGATCTGGGTGCGCAGGCACGGGCGGTGGAGGAGGGCCTGCGGCACCTGAGCAAGGAGGAGAGGGCCCGTATAGGTCGGACCAGGATCGCCATAATGGGGTGTGTGGTGAACGGCCCAGGAGAGGCTCGGGAAGCTGACCTGGGCGTCGCTTTTTCCAAGCACCGGGGGGCGATCTTCAGGAAGGGTAGGATCGTCAAGACGGTTTCCTTTGACCGGGCTCCCAAGGCCCTGGTGGCGATGTTAAAGCGGGGGCGCAAGAGATGAATCTGAAAGAACGGGTCCGACAGCACCTGATTTCAGGCAGCACTGTCTTCGGGAAGGACATCAGCAAGGAGCACCTGAAGAAAGAGATCGTCAAGGCGATCGATTATTACGTTGCCCTGGAGCGCATCACGCTGGCTGACGAGGAGAGGAAGAAGCTCCTGTCGGAGTTGATCGACGAGGTCCTGGGGCTCGGGCCCCTGACGTCCCTCGTCGGCGACCCCGCCGTGACGGAGATCATGGTCAACGGTCCCCATAAGGTCTATGCCGAGCGCAGCGGTAAGATGGTCCTGACGGACATCCATTTTGAGAACACGCGCCACCTCATGCAGACGATCGAGAAGATCATGGCGCCGACCCAGCGCCGGGTCGACGAGTCCTCGCCGTACGTGGACTGCTCGCTCTCCGACGGGTCACGCGTGAATATCATCCTGCCGCCTTTGTCGTTGATAGGCCCCGTGGTGACGATCCGTAAGTTCCTGGGAGAGATCGCCGTGATCGAAGACCTGGTCAAGCGCGACACGATGACGCGGCCGATGGTGGATTTTCTCATCGCCTGCATCCGGGCCAAGATGAACATCATCTTTGCGGGCGCCACGGGCGTCGGCAAGACCACGACATTGAATATCCTGTCGGCCTATATCAGCGAGGATGAGCGCATCGTGACGATCGAGGACACGCAGGAGCTGCGTCTCAAGCAGGAGCACGTCGTGCCGCTCGAGGCGCGCCAGGTGAACATCGAAGGCAAGGGCGAGGTGCCGATCCGCGAGCTCTTCAAGAACTCCCTGCGCATGCGGCCGGACCGGATCATCCTCGGCGAGATCCGCGGCAGCGAGGCGCTGGACATGCTCCAGGCGATCAGCAGCGGCCACATGGGGTCGCTCGCGGTCCTGCACGCGAGTTCACCCGCCGACGTCGTCTCGCGCATCGAGACCATGATCCTGATGGCCAATTCGGCGATCCCGTTGTGGGCCATCCGCCGGCAGTTGGCGCAGGCGATCGATATCATCGTCATGCAGGAACAGCTCATCGACGGCCAGCGAAAGATAACGCACCTCACCGAGGTGCAAGGGGTCACCGGCGACGACGTCGTCCTGCGCGACCTCTTCAGCTACGAGATCCAGGGGATCGACGAGAACACCAAGGGCGTCGTCGGCCGCTGGCGTGTGCACGGGGTGGTGCCCGATTTTTACCCGCGTTTCGCCTTGATGGGCCAATCCCTGCCCCAGGAGGTCTTTAAGGAACAACCAGCCTAGAGGAGCCTGGCCCCCTTGGGGGGGATTTCGCTGGAATATATACATTAAGGTGCTCGAATGTACTGGACACGGTCTTTTATTGCGACGTTGAAGGAGGCGCCGGAGGGAGCCGAGAGCGTCAGCCATCGATTGATGCTGCGCACGCAGATGGTGCGGATGCTGGTCGCGGGCGTGTATTCCTATCTGCCGCTCGGCTGGAAGGTCTTGAAGAAGATAGAGGAGATCATCCGCGAGGAGATGGTGCGTGCGGGCGCCCAAGAGGTGCTCCTTCCGGCCTTGCAACCGGTGGAGCTGTGGCAGAAGACGGGCCGCGACGAGCTTTTGGGCGAGACGATGCTGCGTGTCACGGACCGGCGGGGCCGCAAGCTGTGCCTGGGGCCGACCCACGAAGAGGTCGTCACCCAGATCGCGGCGGGCTTCGTCCGGTCGTACCGCGACCTGCCCTTCACGCTCTTTCAGATCCAGACGAAGTTCCGCGACGAGCTCCGGCCGCGCTTCGGCGTCGTGCGCAGCTGCGAGTTCATCATGAAGGACGCCTACAGTTTTGACCGGGACGATGCGGGCCTGGACGGGATGTACGAGAAGATGCGCCTGGCGTACGAGCGGATCTTCGGGCGCATGGGCCTGGATTTTTTGACCGCGAAGGCCGACTCCGGCGTCATCGGCGGCGACGTCTCCCACGAGTTCATGGCCCCGGCCGACAGCGGCGAGGACGTGTTGTATCGCTGCAAGCTCTGTAACGCCCTGTACAGCGAGCAGGACGCCCAGACCTCCAACTGCCCGCACTGCGACGAGGACATGGAGAAGATCCATGCCCTGGAGGTCGGGCATATCTTTAAGCTGCGCGGGAAGTACGCCGAGGTCCTGGGCGTCAAGTTTTTGGACGAGGCGGGCCGCCAGCAGGTGGTCCAGATGGGCTGCTACGGGATCGGCGTCAGTCGCCTGATCCCGGCGATCATCGAGCAGAACCACGACGCCGACGGCATCATCTGGCCCCGGGCCGTGGCGCCGTATGAGGTGATGATCGTGTCCGTGAACGTCGCAGACACGGACGTCGTGAATGCCGCCACACTCCTCGACCAGCAGTTGGAGGAGGCGGGGGTATCGGTGCTCGTCGACGACCGCGACGAACGCGCGGGCGTGAAGTTCAAAGACGCGGACCTATTGGGATTTCCGCTGCGCATCACGATCGGCAAGAAGTGGGCCCAGACGAAAAAATTTGAGGTGAGGGACCGGCGCTCGCAGGAGGTCGTCCAGGCAGCGCCTCAAGAGGTCGTTGCGACCGTGGTCCGTCTCCTGGAAGGAGCGCGCAAGGATGGATAGGCTCGAGAAGATGCATCTGATCAAGACCGAGGTGCGCAAGCGCGTCTTGCCGCGTATCCAGCGGCAGCTCAACCGCCTGGAGCCCGACGACGCCGGCGTGCGGCGCATGATCGAGGTGGCCCTGGACGATGTGTTGCGGGCGGGCCTCGACAGCCAGATCGAGGAATCGTTGCGGCGCTTCCTCATCGAAGAGGTCATCAATGAGATATTTGGCTTCGGGCCTATTGACCGGCTCATCAAGGACCCGGAGGTCTGGGAGATCATGGTCAACGGACATAAAGAGGTCTACGTCGAGCGCGAGGGGCGCCTCCAGAAGACGGAGGTGACCTTTGAGGACGAGAAGCAACTGGCGTATTACATCGAGAGGCTCCTGTCTCCGTCGGGCCGCCACGTCTCGGAGTTCGAGCCCTTTGTCGATGCGCGTTTTCCGGACGGCTCACGCATCAACGTGGTGCGCAGCCCCGTGGCGCCCTTCGGGTCAGCGGTGACGATCCGCAAGGCCAACCGTAAGATCATGAGCGTGGAGGACCTGATGGCGCGCAAGACCTTTGATCAGGACGTCGCCTATTTCTTGCGCGCGTGCGTGCGTAACCATTTGAATATCATCCTCGCGGGCGGCCCGGGCGTCGGTAAGACGACGCTCTTGAACGTGCTGGGCTCCTACATTCCCGAGACGGAGCGGGTGATCACCATTGAGGATACGCTCGAGCTGCGCCTGGAGTTCAAGCACCGCGTCGCCATGGAGTCCCGCTCGGCCAACATCGAGGGAAAGGGCGAGATCCGCATCCGGGACCTTTTGCGCAACGCCCTGCACATGCGGCCGGACCGCATCATCATCGGCGAGGTCCGCGGGGAAGAGGCGCTGGACATGCTGCAATCCATGAACATCGGCCGCGTCGGTTCCATGACGACGCTCCACGCCAATTCGGGGCTCGATGCGCTCTTGCGCCTGGAGACGATGGCGATGATGGGCTCGACGAGCGTCCCGGCGGAGCTCATCCGGCGCCAGATCGTCTCGGCTATAGACCTGGTCGTGTGTCTGGACCGCCTGCCGGACGGCAGACGCTGTATCCGTTCGATCTCGGAGGTCCTGAAGGAGCATCCTTCGGAGTACGCGACGCAGGATATCTATGCCGCAGTCCGGCAGCCCGGCGACGGCGGGCTCGTCTATCAACTCAAGCCGACAGGATACAAGCCGGCGTTCCTGGAGAAGTTCGTGGACCTGGAGCGCCTGCCGGCGATGTTCCGGAGTTAGCGATGGCGCATCACGAGGTCCTTTTAAAGGTCAAGACGTTGGTTACGCCGCAGCTCGAACGGGCGGGCTACGTGCTCGTCGATCTGCGTCTCTACCGGAACCAGGCCGGCACCCGGGTCCTGGAGGTCCTGGCGGACCGGCCTGACGGCGGCATTACCTTAAATGAGTGCGGGACGCTGAGCCGTGAGATCGGCGCGTTGCTCGAGCGCGAAGACGTCCTGATGAACCGGTATCTCCTGAACGTCTCCTCGCCGGGCACGGACCGGCCGATGACGCAGCCGGCGGACTTCCGGCGCGCCAAGGGCCGCCGGATCCGCGTCTTCCTCTCGGCCCCGGTGGCAGACAAGATCGAACATTGCGGCTTACTCGATGACGTGGGTGCGGACGCGATCCGCCTGACCCTGGGCGATAAGACGATCGACATAACATACGATAAGATCAACAAGGCAAAACAGGTGACGGTATGAGCAGTGAGTTGTTGGCGATCTTGGACCATATCGAACGCGAACGCGGGATCAAGCGCGATATCCTTATCCAGGCCGTGGAGTCGGCGATGGTGAGCGCCGTCAAGAAGGCGATCGGCGCCAAGACGGCGGAGAACATCAGCGTCACGATCGACAAGGAAGACGGCAAGATCCGCGCCTATCTGGACGGCCAGGAGATCAAGTCGGTGGACTTCGGCCGCATCGCGGCCCAGACCGCCAAGCAGGTCATCATCCAGAAGATCCGCGAGGCCGAGAAGGACGTGATCTTTCACGAGTTCAGCGCGAAGGTCGGCGTCATCGTCAGCGGGACGGTGTACCGCTTTGAGCGCGGCAACATCATCGTCGACCTGCTCGGCCGGGCCGAGGGGCTCTTGCTCAAGCGCGAGCAATCGCCGCGCGACGACTTCCGTCAGGGCCAGCGCGTGCGCGCCTATGTCGCCGACGTGCGGCGTGACACCAAGGGGCCGCAGATCATTCTCTCGCGCACGAGCCCGCTCTTCGTGAAAAAGCTCTTTGAGCTCGAGGTCCCGGAGATCTTCGAGGGGATCGTCGAGATCCGCTCCATCTCGCGCGAGGCGGGGGAGCGCACCAAGATCGCCGTGCGCTCGAAGGACGAGAAGGTGGACTGCGTGGGCGCCTGCGTGGGGATCCGCGGTTCCCGCGTGAAGGACATCGTCTCGGAGCTTCAGGGCGAGAAGATCGACATCATCCGCTGGAGCGATGACCAGCGCGAATACATCACGGCCGCGCTCTCGCCGGCCAAGATCACCGAGATCCGCCTCGACAAGGACCACCACAAGGCGCTGGTGATCGTCGCCGAGGACCAGTTGTCGCTGGCCATCGGCAAGCACGGCCAGAACGTGCGCCTGGCCTCCAAGCTCACGGGCTGGGACCTGGACATCCGCACGCGCACCGAGATCGTCAAGGAGAAGGAAGAGGCCAAGAAGGCGCGCGCCCAGATGACTCTTGAAGGCGTGGGGGACAAGCTCCTTGATGCCCTGATCGAGGCGGGCCTGGATTCGCTGGAGAAGATCGAGAACGCCACCATCGAACAGCTCCTCGCCCTCAAGGGCATCGGCCAGAAGAAGGCCGAGAAGATCATCGCCGCGGCAAAAGAGAAGCGGGCCGAGATCGCAGAGAGCGAACAGGAAAGCGGACAGGAGAGTGGACAGGCCCAAGAAAGCGAAGAGTCCGGACAGGACAAAGAGGATAAAGAGGACAAAGGGGACGAAGGGTCCGGACAGGACGAAGAGGACAAAGAGGATAAAGAAGATAAAGAGGACAAGGGGGACGAAGGGGATAGAGAGGACAAAGAGAACGATGAGAGTCCATGAACTCGCCAAACAACTCGGGATAACGAGCAAGGAACTCCTGGCCCGTCTCAAGGAGCGCCACATCGAGGCGAAGAACCACATGACGAGCCTCGACGAGGACGTGGTGAAGCTGTTCCTTGAGGAGAGGGCGGCCAAGACGAGCACGCCTTTTAGAGGAAAGAAGGAAGAGGCGAAGGTAAAAGGCAAGAGGCCCGAGGCGAAGCAGTCCCGCAAGACGGAGTCACCGCCGCTTCCCGCGCCTCAAGAGATAGTTGAGGCGCCCGCGGCCGCACCGGCCGCCGCCCCGCCGTCCCAGGCGCAGACGCCTCCGGCGACGGCGCCGCCGCGGGAACTCAAGGCGCTCGAGGTCTCCTGTCCGATCACCATCAAGGACCTGGCGGCCCAGGTCCAGGTCCGGGCGAGCGACCTGATCAAGAGCCTGATGACCCACTTCAAGATATTTGCCAACATCAACCAGAACCTCAGCGAGCCGATCGTCCGGGAGGTGCTCAAGATCTACGGATACGCGTTGACGCTGCCGCCGGCTGCGGAGGGGTCCCTGGCGGGCGTCGTCCCGCAGGTGGACGCGTCGCGCCTCAAACCCCGTTCTCCCATCGTGACGTTCATGGGCCACGTCGATCACGGCAAGACGTCGCTCCTGGACGCGATCCGTCGGACCAAGGTCGTCGATTCGGAACACGGCGGCATCACCCAGCACATCGGTGCCTATGAGGTGAAGCTGTCCAAGGGGAGCATCACCTTTTTGGACACGCCGGGCCACGAGGCCTTCACGGCCATGCGGGCCCGCGGAGCCAACGCGACGGACATCGTCGTCCTGGTCGTGGCGGCGGATGACGGGGTCATGCCGCAGACGGTCGAGGCCCTGGACCACGCGCGGGCGGCCGGGGTGCCGATCGTCGTCGCGATGAACAAGATCGATAAGTCCTCGGCCGACGTGGACAAGCTCAAGGGGCAGCTCAAGGGATTGGGTCTGGTACCGGAGGACTGGGGCGGTAAGACTATTACCGTCGGCGTCTCCGCGAAGACCGGCGAGGGGATCGATGCGCTCCTCAATATGATCCTTCTGGAAGCAGAGATGCTGGAGCTCAAAGGACCTGACGACACCGAGGCGGTCGGTGTCGTCATCGAGGCCAGGCTCACCAAGGGCCGCGGCCCGGTCGCCACGCTCCTCGTGCAGAGCGGGTGTCTGAGGCTCGGGGATTTCGTGGTCGCCGGATACCGCCACGGCCGCGTGAAGGCGATGCACAACAGTTTCCGTCAGCCCATCAACGAGGCGTATCTGTCGATGCCCGTCGAGGTCCTGGGCCTGTCGGGCGTGCCCGAGGCGGGCGATAAGTTCTTTGTCGTGGCGGACGAGAAGAAGGCCCGGGAGATCGTCGTCCAGCGGCAGGAGGAGCAGCGCCGCCGGCGCCTGGAGCCGAGGGTCAAGAGGACCCACCTCCATCTCGAAGACCTTTATCAGGAGATCAAACAGGGCGGGGTCAAGGAGCTCAATATCATCCTCAAGGCCGATGTGCAGGGGTCGCTCGAGGCGATCGAGGATTCACTGAGCAAGCTCAAGGTGACCGAGGTCAAGATCGTCATCATGCACAAGGGTGTCGGCGCCATCAACACGTCGGACGTGGTGCTGGCCACGGCGTCGGACGCCATCATCATCGGTTTCCACGTCGAGCCCGACCCGTTGGCGCGCGACATGGCCTCGAAGGAAGACATCGACATCCGCACCTACCGCGTCATCTACGAGATCTACAACGACCTGAGGGCGGCGCTGGAAGGGATGCTGGCGCCCAAGATCAAGAAGGTATTTTTAGGCCGGGCCGAGGTCAAGAAGGTCTTCAACCTGACCAAGCACGGCATCGTCGCCGGCTCCATGGTGAAGAAGGGGCGGATCGTGCGCAACGCCCACGTCGTCCTGGTGCGCAACGGCCAGGTCGTCCACGAAGGCAAGATCGCGGCGCTCAAGCGCTTCAAGGACGACGTGCGCGAGGTCCAGGAAGGCTACGAGTGCGGCATTTCGATCGCGAACTTCCAGGGGATCCAGCAGGACGACATCATCGACGCCTTCCAGTTGGAAGAGGTCGCCCGCAAGCTGGACGTGTAACGCGATGGAAAAGAAGCGCATATTAAGCGGGATGCGGCCCACGGGCCGCCTGCACCTGGGGCACCTCGTGGGGGCGCTCTCCAACTGGGTCAGCCTCCAGGACGCCTACGAGTGCTTTTTCATGGTGGCGGACTGGCACGCCCTCATGAGCGAGTATGAGAACACCGCGGTCATCCGGGAGTCGGTCTGGGACAACATCGCCGACTGGCTCGCGGTCGGCGTGGACCCCGAGAAATCCGTCATCTTCATCCAGTCCCAGGTCCCCGAGCACCTCGAGCTCACCATGGTCTTTTCGGTCCTGACGCCCCTGGGGTGGCTCGAGCGCTGCCCGACCTACAAGGAGCAGCTGCGCGAGCTTAAAGGTCGCCACCTCGCGACCTACGGCTTTCTGGGCTACCCCGTGTTGCAGGCGGCGGACATCGCGCTCTACCAGGCGCACGTCGTGCCCGTCGGAGAAGACCAGCTGCCGCACCTGGAGCTCACGCGCGAGATCGTGCGCCGCTTCAATGGCCTCTATAAGAAGATCTTCCCCGAACCCAAGCCGCTCCTGACCCCCGTGGCCCGGCTCCTTGGCCTCGACGGCCGCAAGATGAGCAAGAGCTACGGCAACGTCGTGGCCCTGTCCGATCCGCCCGACGTCATCAGGAAGAAGGTCCAGCGGATGTTCACGGACCCCAAGAGGCCCCGCAAGACCGATGCCGGCCACCCGGAGACGTGCAACGTGCACAGCTACTACGCCGTCTTCTTCCCCGACAAAGAAAAAGAAGTGGCCGAGGCCTGCCGCAAGGCCGTCCTCGGTTGCACGGAGTGCAAGCAGAGGCTCGGTGAGGCGCTGTGCGGCATGCTCGCGCCGGTCCAGGCCAGACGCAGCGCCTTCTTGTCGGATAGAGACCGGCTCGAGGCGATCACGGAGGCGGGTCGCCGCAAGGCGCGGGCCCGCGCCCACGCGACGCTGGAAGAGGTGCGCGCCGCCTTAGGGTTTGTCCCATGTCCTACAAAGTAAGACTCGAGATCTTCGAAGGGCCGTTCGACCTCCTGTTGTATCTCATCAAGAAGGACGAGATCAACGTCTACGATATCCCCATCGCGACGATCCTCGAACAATACATGCAGTACGTCGAGCTGATGCGGTTGCTGGACCTGAACGTCGCCGGCGAGTTCATCGTGGTGGCGGCGACCCTGATGCAGATCAAATCGAAGATGCTCCTGCCGCAGGAGCCCGGCGCCCTCGAGGAGACCCCGGAGGAAGACAAGGACCCCCGCGCGGACCTCGTCAAGCGTCTTTTGGAATACAGGCAGTTCAAGGAGGCGGCCGAACAACTGCGGCAGAAGGAGCGCGCCCGCCAGGACATCTTCAAGCGTCAGCCCGTGATGCAGGATGAGGAGAGCGGCGAGGCGTACTTCGAGGCGAGCCTCTTTGACCTGATCAATGCCTTCTCCAAGGCCCTCAAGGATATCCCCAAGGACCTCTTCTATGAGGTCATCAAGGACGAGTTCACCGTCGACGGCAAGGTCCACGAATTGCTCCACCTTTTCATGGAGACGCCGCGCATCGGGCTCACCAGCCTTTTTGCGCGGGCAAAGAACAAGATGGAGGCGGTGGTGACGTTCCTGGCGGTCCTGGAGCTCATCCGTCTCAAGGAGGTCCTCGTCGTCCAGAAGGCCGTCTTCGGCGAGATCGAGGTCTTCCGCAACAAAGAGAAGATAGCCGCCCCGGCGGCGGAGCCGGAAGCCCAAAAAGAACAGGCACCCCAAAAAGAACAGGCACCCCAAAAAGAACAGACGCCTCAAGGGGTATCGGAATAGATGGAAGAAAAGTCCACGCCTTTCAACAATCCCCTCGACGTGCCGGGCCGGTTGACCCAACGGGCCGAGACGGAAGACGACGCGATCTTCAACCTCTCCCTGCGGCCGGCGACGCTCGAGGAGTTTGTCGGCCAGAAGGAGCTCACGGGCCAACTGCGCCTCGCGCTGACGGCGACGCGCCAGCGCCAGGAGCCGCTGGAACACGTCCTGTTGTGCGGGCCGCCGGGCCTGGGCAAGACGTGCCTGGCGACGATCATCGCCCACGAGATGGGCACGAAGATCACCGCGACCTCCGGGCCGGCGATCGAGCGCGCCGGCGACCTCATCGGGATCCTGACGAACCTCGAAGAGGGGGACGTCCTCTTTATCGACGAGATCCACCGCCTGGCCAAGGTGGTCGAGGAGTTCCTGTATCCTGCCATGGAAAATTTTCAGATCGACTTCGTCATCGACAAGGGGCCCTACGCCCGCACGATCAAGTTCAACCTGAAGCGCTTTACCCTCGTCGGCGCGACGACGCGCAGCGGCCTGATCGGCGCCCCGCTGCGTTCGCGCTTCGGCATATTCCTGCACTTCGACTTCTACACCGAGGAGGACCTGGGCTGCATCATCGCGCGTTCCGCCGGGCTCTTGGGCGTCACCATCGACGCCGAGGGCGCTGCGGAGATTGCGCGCCGCGCACGCGGGACCCCGCGCATCGCCAACCGGCTCCTGCGCCGGGTGCGCGATTACGCCCAGGTGAAAGGAGGCGGCGCGATCACCCGCAAGGAGGCGGACGCGGCGCTGGCGAACCTCGGCATCGACCCGATCGGCTTGAACGAGATGGACCGCAAGGTCCTGCGCACGATCCTGTCGACCTACCGGGGCGGCCCGGTGGGTATCGAGGCGCTCGCGGCCACGCTCAACGAAGAGTCGGACACCATCATCGATACCATCGAACCGTTCCTGTTGAAGATGGGCCTCTTGAAGAGGACGGCGCGCGGCCGCGAGGCGACAGAGGCCGCCCGCGCGCATATCCGGACGTCATGAGGGTGTTCCTCCATATCTGTTGCGGCCCTTGTGCCATTTATCCCGCGACCTTTTTGCGTGCGCAGGGTCTCCAGGTCGGCGGGTTTTTTTATAACCCGAACATCCATCCGCACGCCGAGTACCTCCGTCGGTACGAGGCCGTGGTGACGATGAGCGAACGCCTCGAGCTCGACGTCATCTATCCCCCCTATGACGACGAGGAGTTTTCGCGCCGCGTGGACGCGCGGACGGACCGCACCCGGCAGCACGAGCTTTGCTGGCGCCTGCGCCTCACCGAGACGGCGCGGGTGGCCCGGGAGAACGGGATCGAGGCCTTCACCACGACGCTTTTGGCAAGTCCCTATCAGGACATCGAGGCGATCGGCCGCATCGGCCGCGAGGTCGCAGCGGCCGCCGGCGTGGACTTCCTCTTTCACAACTTCCGCAGGGGGTTCTCCGACAGCCACCGACAGTCCAGGGAGTGGCATCTCTATCATCAGAATTATTGCGGGTGCGCCGCTTCCGAGAAGGAGAGCGCCGCCGCGCGGGCGAAAAAAATGAGACAGACAGGCCAGACTCGAGTGTCTTACTGACACGAGCATCCCCGCGAGGGAAGGGATCCGACGCCCGCGGGGCGCGGCCATTTAAAATGAGACATAAGACGCCGGGTCTACTGAGTTTCATGGCGGTTGTGTTGTTCCTGGGCGGCGTCGCGGCCGCGCGGGCGTGGGAGGTCGTCAAAGAGGAGGGCGTCGAGCCGGAGGCGCTGACGTGGATCCGGGAGATGTGTCCGCCGGATTTCTTCGGCGTCCAGACGCAGCTGTCTCGGCGCGGTGCCGAGCGCCTCGTGCGCCGCCTCTACGACAGGGGGGCGCTCGATGTCACGATGGTGCGCGTCCTGGATGCGTTCGCGGGATTCCGGGTCTTCCTGCCGCTCGCTCCCGAACGCCGGCGCGCTCTCATCGAGCTGGTCAACAAGAGATTTTTAGAGTGCGGTTTCGCTCCAGTGAAGGACAAGGGCCAGGAGAGCGTCGTCCTCTGGTTTTGTTAACGGCGTGCCATGTCACGGACACTCATTATCACCGGCGCACTCCTTATCCTGACGGGCCTCCTGTGGCCTTTTTTGTCAAAGGGGCCGTGGGGCCGGCTGCCCGGTGATATCCTGATCAGGAAGGATAACCTTACCTTCTATTTTCCCATCGCGACGTCGGTCGTCGTAAGCATCCTCCTTTCCGTTCTCCTATGGTTGTTCAGAAGACGCTGAGGCGTTTCTTATTCGTGGTCGCAGGCCTTCTTGTGGTCGTTGCGTGCACCGAGGCCGGTTTCGGGAGGGCGCCGGTCGTGATCCGCGTCGTCCTCGTCCGGGAAAAGGCGCAGGCGGTCGTCGCCGTCATCGGCAGCTACGAGCTGGTCGACGGCACCGGCGGCGCCCTCCTTAAAAAGGGCCGCAACCTTGCGGCCTCCAAGGTGACGGCCACGGCCCGGGGGATCCGCATCGGCAAAGAGGAGTGGCCGAGAGAGCGGTTACTCCTTAAGGTCCGGCGCAAGGCGGGACTCCACGTCAACAAGCGGCCGTACCGCGGCAACCTCCTCATCATAAAGGATAAAGATAACGATCTTTTCCTCGTCAACGTGGTGGACATCGAGTCGTATGTCAAGGGCGTCCTCGTCCACGAGATCTCGCCCAAGTGGCCGCTCGCCGCGATCAAGGCCCAGGCGGTGGCGGCCCGCACGTACGCCCTTTATCAGAGGCAGGTCATGAAGGACAAGCTCTACGACGTGACCGCGGACGTCTCTTCGCAGGTCTACGGCGGGTCCAAGGCCGAGAAGGACCGGACGAACCGGGCCGTGAATTTTACCGCCGGTGAGGTCCTGACGTACAAAGATAAGGTCTTTCCGGCGTACTTCCACGCGACCTGCGGCGGCATGACCGAGAAGGCGTCCGAGCTGTGGAAGATCGATGCCGAGCCGCTCGCCGGGGGGCGGCTGTGTTCTTTTTGTTCTTCTTCGCCGCATTATTTCTGGAAAAAGGTCTTGGACCTGAAGACGCTTCGGGAAAGACTCGGCGACCGTTATGTGCTCAAGGGCGAACCCGCGAACCTGGCGGTCAAAGAGCGCAACCCTACGGGCCGCGTGCGGACGCTCGTTATCAAGGACAAGAAGGATAATACCATGGAGATCTCGGCCAAGGACTTCAGGCAGCTCGTGGGGCCGGACGTCGTGCGCAGCACGAATTTCAGCATCGCCCTGGAACAGGGCAAGGTGATCCTGAGCGGCAAGGGGTGGGGGCACGGCGTGGGACTGTGTCAGTGGGGCGCCTTGGGCATGGCGCGCCAGGGCTACGACTACGAGAAGATCCTCGGCTTCTATTATCCGGGGGCCAAGCTGCAGCGTCTGGACGCGTCATGAAGGTGTCGGACTTTGATTACACGTTGCCGCAGGAGCTGGTCGCCCAGGCGCCCGTCCCGCGCCGGGACACTTCCCGGCTGATGGTCCTGGAGCGCACCACGCGGTCGATCGACCACTGCCGTTTTCTGGAGCTGCCGCGGCTCCTGCGGCCGAAGGACCTGTTGGTCCTCAATGATACGAAGGTCGTCCGGGCGCGGCTGTTGGGGCGCCGTTCGTCGGGCGGCCGTGTCGAGGTCCTGCTCCTTGGCAAAGCCGGGGACGGGACGCAGGAGGCCGGGGACAAGACGCAGGAGGCCGGGGACAAGACGCAGGAGACCGGGGACAAGATGTGCGCCTCGGTCTATCGGGCCCTGATCAAGCCTTTGGCGCGCCTGCGTTCGGAGGAAGAAATATTCTTTGAAAAGGGATTTTCCTGTCGTCTCGTCGATCCCAAGGAGAGGCTGGTGGCGTTCGGCAAAGGAGAGGCCGAGCGGGCGATGGCGCAGGTGGGCCACGTTCCGCTGCCGCCGTATATCCGCCGGCCGGACGGCGCGCGCGACCGTGCGCGTTACCAGACACTCTTTGCGTGTGCACCCGGCGCGGTGGCCGCGCCGACCGCCGGCCTGCACTTCACGCGGCGGCTCTTCAAGAGGCTTGAGGCGCGCGGGGTAGGGGTAACGACACTGACCCTGCACGTCAGTTATGCGACCTTTGCGCCGGTCCGCACCGAGGACGTGAGCGCGCACCGGACCCCGGCGGAGCCTTACCTCTTGTCTCCTGAGGCCGTGGACCGGATCCGCAGGACGCGCCGGTCAGGCGGTCGCGTCATCGCGGTGGGGACGACCGTCTGCAAGGCGCTGGAAGATGCGGCCGGGGTCATTTTGGGTTCCAGGCGCTTGGCCGCTCCTTTTAAAAAAGAGAGCACGCTCTTTATCCATCCGCCGTACCGTTTTCGCGTCGTGGAGGGGCTCATCACCAACTTTCATCTGCCGCGCACGACGCTCTTGATGCTCGTTGCCGCCCTCACCGGCCGTGATTTTATCCTGCGGGCGTACCGCGAGGCGGTGGCAAGAGAGTACCGTTTTTACAGCTACGGCGACGCCATGCTGATCATGTAAGGGGGGGGACGAATGATACGTCGATTCATTCCGGCCATTTTGGTCTTTTGCTGCGCCGCGACCGCGGCCCTTCTGCTCGTCTATTCGCGCTCGCTGCCGGCGCTCGACGGGATGGCCCGCACCGAGGTCTTTGACAAGGAGCGCGAGACGCTGCGCCAGACGCTCTTGGGGGCGCATCCGGGCCTCTCGGCTCCGACGACGCAAAATCTGGCACAGACGTCCTGGAAGATCTATCAGAAGGAGCATCGGGCCGATCTGCGCCGCAAGGTGGAAGAGCGGACCCGGGAGCTTAAAGACCGGTATCGCGACGAGGCGGGTCAGGTGTACATGGGCGGCATCGACTCCTACCATTGGCTGCGTCATCTGAAGAATCTCTACGCGACCGGACACGTCGGCGACCGCCTCGAAGACGGCGCCGAGTACGACGTCCTGGGGTCGCGTCCGGTCGACGCGTCCACGCGGCGCAACGTGCACCTGTGTCTGGCCTGGCCGCTCATGTGGTTTGCCGAGCGGGCGCACCTTCCCCTGATACCGGTGCTGTTCGTTTTGCCCGTCGTGATGTTCTTTGTCATCGCGGGCCTTTCTTTTGCATGCGCCAAGAGGATCGGGGCCGGCGACCTCGGGGCCTTCTTTGCCTGTTTTTCGATCACCTTGTCGCCGTTTCTCCTCACGCGCGTCTTCACGGAGTGGTTCGATACCGATATCTACAGCGTCTTTTTCCCTCTGGCCATCTTGACGAGCTACCTCGCCTCTATCGACGTCCGCGCGGGCCTCGGCAGGCGTCTCGTGCGGGCGCTGTTGAGCGGCGTGCTGGTGGCGTTGTATGCTGCCACCTGGCAGGGATGGTGGTTCATCTTTGACATCATCCTTATTGCGAGCGTCCTGTATCTCGTGAATCTAAAGGATGTGGGCCGTTTCGAAGAAGAGGGGGCCTCCGGTGTGGGCGCCCAGGCCCGGATGCTGGGCGTCTTTTTCCTCACCTCGGCCGCCTGCGTGATGCTCTTGAACGGCCCTGCCGTCTTTGCCGATTTCATCATGGAGCCGGTTCGCCTGAGCCGCATCTTTAACGTCAGCCCCGAGAGCATCTGGCCGAACGTCTATCTGACCGTCGAGGAGCTGAGTCCCGCTTCGGTCCCGCTCATCGTCCAGTCGGTCGGCGGCTCGCCCATCTTCTTCCTGGGCCTCGTGGGTCTCTTGTTCGCCTTTGTCGGGGAGCGGCTCCTGCGTCACACGGTCTTCGGCTGCGGCCTCTTGTGCGTGGCCCTCTGGTTTGTCGCGTGTTTTTATACGGCCCTTCAGGCGTTGCGTCTGGTGCTCCTGTTGATCGTGCCGGTAGGGCTGGCCTTCGGGTTGGCCGTCGGCAAGATGCGCCAGGCGCTCGAACGTCTGGTCGGCCGGCAGGGCATCCGGCCCGTGGTGCGCCTCTTGGGCCGCGGCGCATTTTTGCTCCTTGCGGCGCTGTATCTTTTTGTCCACACGACGCGGATCTACGCCTCGGCCGTCACGACCCTGCCGAAGTTCAACGATACGTGGGAGCGGACGCTGGCGCGTATCCACGAAGCGACGCCGGCGGACAGTGTGGTGAATTCCTGGTGGGACTTCGGCCACTGGTTCAAGGCCCTGGTCGGCCGACGCGTGCTCTTTGACGGCATGACCCAGAATTCGCCGTACGCCTACTGGATGGCGCAGGTCTTGTTTTGCGACGACGAAGAGACGGCCGCGCGGATCCTGAAGATGCTCGATGCGGCCGATCACGAAGGGGTGGACCTCCTCGTCGAGAAAACGGGCGGGGTGGGTGCGGCGGTGCGCCTTAGCCGCACGGCGTTGGCGCTGGGCCCCGGGCAGGCGCGTGCTGAATTGGGCAAGGTCCTGGAGCCCGCCGACGTCGACGTCGTGATGCCGCTCCTGTTTCCTGCGACCGCGCCGCCGGCGTACTTTGTTTTGTCTTATGACATGTTGAGCAAGGTCGCGCCCATCTCGTTCATCGGGAACTGGGACTTCAGCAAGGTCGATATGTGGTTCAAGGGCCGCAAGCTCGACCAGATGGAATTTCTCGAGTACGTCCAGCGGCAGTATAACCTGACGCCCGAAGAGGCCATGGCCGCGCACTGGGACGTCACGATGCTGGACGAAAAGGCGGCGCGCGGATGGTTTTCGCAGATGCTGGGATACCGCTCGGACCTGCGGCCCTCCGAGGCGTGGCAGGGGCTGTGGATGTTCGAAAACGGTCTCGTCGTCGACTGGCCTGCCAAGCGGGCCTACGTGGTGGGCCCCGTGCCCGACGCGCGCGGCGTGCCCGCGAGCCTCCTGTACATGGAAGACGGCGCGTTTCACGAGGAGCCCCAGCCCGAGGCGACGCTCGACTTCAGCGCCCTGATCGTGCGCCAGGACGAAAAGATCAAGGCGATCCTTCTGCCCGCGACGCTGGGCAAGAGCCTGCTCCTGCGCCTTTACTTCCTGAAGGGGGAGGGTCTGAAGTACTTCCGCCTGTGGAACGAAGAGACCGACGCCGACGACAACGCCATCTACGTCTACGAGCTCCTCTGGCCGGAGTAAATCGAATCCTGTGAGACCAAAGGTGAGACTAAAGGTCTGACCTTTAGTCTCACCTTTGGTCTCACCGGCGGGGGACCAATAGTCTCACCTTTGGTCTCACCGGCGGGGGACCAAGGCGCCTCGGACAGGACCCGCCGGTTGGAGCATACATGGCTTTTCAGTTTACCGTTACACACAACGATAAGGAGAGCGCAGCGCGCTGCGGGGCGATGCGCCTCGAGCGCGGCACGCTCCAGACGCCGGTCTTCATGCCGGTCGGAACACAAGGGACGGTGAAGACGCTGGCGCCCCGCGAGCTCCACGAGGCCGGCGCCCAGATCGTCCTGGCAAACGCCTACCACCTCTTTTTGAGGCCGGGCCTTGACATTATTCAGGAAGCAGGCGGGCTGCACCGCTTCATGAACTGGGACAGGCCCATCCTCACGGACAGCGGCGGTTATCAGATCTTCAGTCTCGCGCTGTTGCGTAAGATCAAGGATGAGGGGGTGGAGTTTCAGTCCCACCTGGACGGCAACCGGCACTTCCTCAGGCCCGAAGATATCGTGGATATCCAGAATGTCCTGGGCTCGGATATCATGATGCCGCTGGATGAGTGTGTTGCGTATCCGACCTCGCGGGACCTCGCTGAAAAGGCCCTGGCGCGCACGACCCTGTGGGCCGGACGGTCCAGGGAGCGCTGGCAAGAGAGCGGCCGCGGGGCGCTCTTCGGCATCGTCCAGGGATCGACCTATGATGACCTGCGCGAGCGGTCCGCCGCAGAGCTTAAAGCCATTGGCTTCCAAGGCTATGCGTTAGGCGGATTAAGTGTTGGCGAACCGCAGGATTTAATGTATAATATGCTCCGCTCTACGGTGCCGCATCTGCCCGCCGGCTCCCCGAGGTACCTGATGGGTGTCGGCCTGCCGGAAGACATTCTCGAGGCGGTCTCTCTGGGTATAGACATGTTCGACTGCGTGGTGCCGACCCGTTATGGCCGCAACGGCACGGCGTTTACGAGCCGGGGCAAGCTGACGGTGCGCAACGGCGCCTTCGCCCACGATCAGACGCCGCTCGACCCGGCGTGCGGGTGTTACTGCTGTCAGAACTTCACGAAGAGCTACCTGCGGCATCTCTTTAACGCCGGCGAGATCCTGGGGCTGCGCCTCGTCTCGTTCCACAACGTGTGTTTTTTCCTGGAATTGCTGGCAGGGGCCCGGCAGGCGATCCGCGAGGGCCGCTTCGCGGCCTTTCGAAGGGATTTTGAAAAGGAGTACTTTTGCGCGTCGACGTCCTGACGATCTTTCCGTCGATGTTTGCGCCCGTCCTGGACGAGTCGATCCTGAAACGCGCCCAGAAGGCCGGCAAGCTGTGCATCGTCGTCCACGACATCCGTGCCCACACGACGGACAGGCACCGCAAGGTGGACGACCGGCCCTATGGCGGCGGCTCCGGGATGGTGATGACCCCGCAGCCGATCTTTTCCTGCGTGGAAAAGATCGCCAAGCGTGTCCGGGTCAGGACGTCCCAGCGAAGGACCATTCTGCTCTCGCCGCGGGGACGATTGTTGACGCAGCGCGTCGCCGCCAAGCTCGCCAGGGCGAAGCACCTGATACTGATCTGCGGCCGCTACGAAGGCGTGGATGAGCGGGTCGCGCGGCATTGCGCCGATGAAGAGATTTCAATCGGCGACTACGTCCTGACCGGCGGCGAGCTGCCGGCGATGGTCGTGATCGACGCGGTGGCGCGCCTCATCCCCGGCGTCCTGGGCAACAAGGAGTCGGCGCGCTCCGAGACATTTGAAGGCGGATTGCTGGAATATCCGCAGTATACCCGTCCAGCGGCCTTTAAAGGAAGGCGCGTGCCCGCGGTGCTCTTGAGGGGCGACCATCAAGCGATCGCCGCGTGGCGGAAAAAAGAGTCCGTCCGTCTCACGAAAAAGGCGAGGCCCGATCTGTTAAGGAAGTGAACGCAGGGTGGAGCCCGGCTTGCGGCAAGGTGGGGGACGGCGCGCCTGGCAGGGATCTATCGAGAGACGTTGTGTTCGCCCCGGCTCGCGGGATAGCGAGTGGTGGCGAGCGGGGGCGATCTATCCCATGTCGCGGTAAGACAGGCGTCACGGGACCCTTGGCGGGATAACAGGAACGGGTAAATCGGAGGTAATTTACGATGGAGAAAATCAAGTTAGTGGAGGGGTTGATGCTGCGTCAGGACATGCCCCCATTCGGCGTCGGCGACACCCTGCGGGTCTTGGTCAGGATCCCGGAAGGGGACAAGTTCCGCATCCATCCGTTCGAGGGCATCGTGATCGAAAGGCGCGGCAAGGGTGTCTCTTCCACGTTCACGGTGCGCAAGGTATCGTACGGCGAAGGCGTGGAGAGGACCTTCCCGCTGCATACGCCCAGTATCGAGCGTATCGAGATCGTGAAGAGAGGGAAGGTGCATCGGGCGCGGCTGTACTATCTGCGCGGCCGCGTCGGCAAGGCGGCCAAGGTCGCCGAGGCCGAGCCCCATGTCGTCCAAGCAGAGACCGCTTGATATCAGGCAGGACCGCGTCACAGCCTTGACGGCGTCGTGTTGTATTACGAACGAAGAGCAAGAAAAGAAGGATGCGGCACCGTTATCGGCGTCGACGAGGCGGGCCGCGGTCCGCTGGCGGGGCCCCTCCTGGTCGCGGCCGTCTACTTAAAGACGCATCGTTTTACGGCCCGCCTGGATGACTCCAAGAAGCTCACGCCCCAACAGCGTGAGCGCGCCTTTTTGGAACTGGGCGAGAAGGCGTTCTTTGACGTGGCGGTGATAAACGAAGGGGTGCTCGACGCGCTGCGCATCACCGAGGCCGCCTCCTTTGGGGTGGACGCGGCGGTGGCGCGGCTCCTGGAGCGGCTGGCAAAAGGGGGGATCGGCCCCGAGGGCGTCAAGATCCTCTTGGACGGCCGGCTGCGCACGCGGCTGCCGTATCCCGCCAAGGAGATCATCGGCGGGGACGGCAAGTCTCTGACCATCGCGGCGGCCTCGATCGTCGCCAAGGTGATCCGCGACCGCCTCATGATGATCTACGACAGGATATATCCCGATTATGATTTCGCGGCGCACAAGGGTTACGGGACGCTGGGGCACCGGCGCCGCATCAGGCGTCACGGCCTGTCTCCCATCCACCGCCTCACCTTCTGCGGGAGAGGGGGGTAGTAGACGGATGGACAGGATATCCGTCGGCCGCGCCGGCGAAGAGGCGGCCGTCGCCTTTTTGAAAAAGAAGGGCTACCGTATCCTGGAGCGCAACGTCCGCAGCCGCAGCGGTGAGATCGACATCGTGGCCCGCCACGGCGGCACCGTCTGCTTCCTGGAGGTGCGCACGCGGCGCGGTGTCGCCACGCACGCGCTGCCCCTTGAGTCTGTGGACGCAAGGAAACAGCGCCGTCTCGCGGGCCTGGCGATGGCGTATCTGAAGCGCCGGGGCTGGTGGGCGAGGAGGGCGCGGTTCGACGTGGTCAGCGTCTTGATGGACGAGGGCCGGCCGCGGATCGCCGTCGTTCAAAACGCCTTTTCGCTCTCCGACATCCCTTTTATGTCATGACGACCCGTTTATGCGATATCCAACGCGTGGCCCGTCGCCTGGGCGTGCGTGCCTCGGAGCTTGAGCTGCACGGCCGGTATAAGGCGAAGATCGACCTTTCGATCTTGGACCGTCTGGGTCCCCGCCGCGGCAAGTACGTTTTGGTGACGGCCATGACCCCGACCCCGATGGGCGAGGGCAAGACCGTCACGACCATCGGCCTGTCCATGGCCCTGAACCGTCTGAAGCGCAGCGCCGTGGCGACGTTGCGCCAGGCGTCCTTAGGGCCGCTCTTCGGCGCCAAGGGCGTGGGGACCGGCGGCGGCGCCTGCCAGATCGTGCCGGCGGACGACGTGAACCTCCATTTGACCGGCGACATGCTGGCCGTTGAGGTGGCCAACAACCTCCTTGTTTCCTTTGTCGAAAACACGATCTTTCACGGCAACCCCCTGGATATCGAACCTTCGTCGATCCTGATCAAGCGCTGCCTCGACGTCGGGGACCGGGCCCTGCGGCGTATCACGTATACCCTCAAGGCCAAGACCGGCCCGGTGGACGTCACAACGGGATTTGAGATCACGGCCGCGAGTGAATCCATGTCGGTCCTGACGCTCTCCCGCGACTTTGCGGACATGCGCCGGCGGCTCAAGGACCTCGTCGTCGCGCGCGACCGTGAGGGTCTTTTCCTGACGGCGCACGACGTGAAGGCCGACGGCATGATGGCGGCGGTCCTGAAGGACGCCTTGAAGCCGAACCTCGTGCAGACGAGTGAGAACACGCCGTGCCTGGTGCACACGGGGCCTTTCGCCAACGTTTCGGTCGGGACGTGCTCGATCGTCGCGGACCGCATCGGCCTGGGGCTGTGCGACTATGTGATCACGGAGAGCGGCTTCGGTGTGGACTGCGGGGGCGAGAAGTTTTTTGACATCAAGTGCCGCTACAGCGGGTTGAGTCCGGACGTGTGCGTGCTCGTGTGTTCCGTGCGCGGGTTGAAGGCCCAGTGCCCCCGGCTGCGGATCGTGCCCGGTGTGGAGCCCGATCCGGCGCTCTTCCGCGAGGACCTGGCGGCGATGGAAGACGGCCTTGCCAACCTGAAGAGGCACATCGAAAACGTGCGGCTCTTCGGTGTCCCGGTCGTCGTGTGCGTGAACGTCTTTGCGACGGACACCAGACCCGAGATCGAGCGCGTGCGGGCCAAGGCGAAGGAGTTCGGCGCGGCCGACGCGGTCGTGAGCACCGCCTGGCGCGACGGCGCGGCCGGCGCCCTGGAGCTGGCACACAGCGTCGAGAAGACGGCGCAGCTGGGCCAGGCACGCTTTAAGTTCCTCTATGAAGATGACGTCCCGCTGCGCGACAAGATCACGCGTGTCGCTCAAAAGGTCTACGGCGCCGGTTCGGTTGATTTCACCGCCAAGGCTGAAGAGGACCTGATGTCCTATGAGGCGGCCGGATACGGGAGGCTGCCCGTGTGCATCGCCAAGACACAGTTTTCTTTCACGGCGGAAGAGCACCTCAAGGGCGCGCCGGACGGATTCCGTTTTCCCGTCAAGGACGTGCGCCTGGCGGCCGGCGCGGGCTTCGTGCTGGCCCACGCCTCTTTGAGCCAGACGATGCCGGGACTCCCCGTCGCGCCCCGCGGAGAAAAGATCGACGTGGACCCGACCGGCAGGATCACGGGGATGGATTGATATGCCCTCATTCAAAAAGGATCGTTATATCAACGCCCCCTTACATAAATTCGTAAGGGACCTGGCGGCTCGGACCCCGGCGCCTGGCGGCGGGGCGGTCGCGGCCCTGGCAGCCGCCCAGAGCGCCGCGCTCGTCGAGATGGCAGCTGCCTACACGTTAGGCAAGCCGGCGTATAAGGCCGTCGCCAAGACCATGCGGGCGATCCGTTCGCGGGCTGCGCGTTCGCGCGCGCTGTGCACGCGTCTCATCGACGAGGATATCATGGCCTATCGCGCGCAGGACATGCGGCGGGCGGTCGCCGTGCCGCTGCGGGTCGCCTCGGCAGCGCGCCTCCTATGCGACGACGCGGCCACCGTCTTTCGTAAGGGAAACAAGAACCTGAGGTCGGATGCAGGGCTGGCGGTCCTTCTGGCACAGACGGCCTTCCTGGCCGGGCTCGTCTATGCCGCGGTCAACCTCAAGAGGGACAAAAAGTCGGCACAGCGGTTCCGGAAGGATTTTACAAGACTTAAAAGAGCCGCGCCGCGGGTGCGGGCGCGGCGGCGCAAGACGGAGGCGGCCCTTGGCTATTCTCTTGGACGGTAAGAAGGTTGCGGCGCGCATCGAGGCAGACGTTAAAAAGGCGGTCGCGGGCCTGAAAAAGGGCGCGCCGCGCCTCGTGGGCGTGAGCGTCGGCGAGACACCGGCGACGTACGTGCACCTCAAGTCCCAGGCGCGGCTCGCCGGGGAGTTGGGGATCGCCTATCACCTGGAGGTCTTGCCGCAAGACGCGACGCAGAAAGAGGTGGCGGACGTCATCGGCGGTTTCAACAAGGATGCCGCGACGACGGGGATCATCCTGCAGGTCCCGCTGCCGGCCGCACTGTCGGCGGAGGCTCTGCGCCATGTCATCGCGCCGGAAAAGGACGCTGAAGGCGTGCATCCCCTGCATCTCGGTGCGGTCGTCCTGGGTTCGGGGAGCGTCGTGCCGTGCACGGCCGCAGCCTGCATGGAGATATTGAAGGATTACGACATACCGCTGCGCGGCAAAGAGGCCGTGGTCGTCGGTCATTCGGAGATCGTCGGTAAACCCCTGTCGATGATGCTCCTCAAGGAGTTTGCCACGACGACGGTCTGCCATGTCGCGACCTTTGAGGCCGGCCGGCTCGAAGAGCACGTCCGCCGGGCGGATGTCTTGGTCGTGGCGGTGGGCCGGCCCGGGCTGATCAAGGGAGAGTGGATCAAGGAGGGGGCGGCGGTCCTGGACGCGGGCATCAACCGCTCGGGGTCGGGTATCGCCGGCGACGTCGTCTTTGACAGCGCCTCCCGGCGCGCCGCCTGGATCACGCCCGTGCCGGGCGGGGTCGGGCCCGTGTCCGTGGCGATGCTGATGAAGAACACCGTCGCGCTCTTGCAAAAGTAGGGGAGACGATTTCCCCGCCGGCCAAACGGGAATTCCTTTTCCGGCAGACGAAGTTTTTCGCCGTCGGTCCCTCGACTTCGCTCGGGATCCTTCGAGGGATCCTGAACCTGTCGAAGGACTTCGGTTTGCATTTTTTCCGTGACGCTCCATTAAACCGGGTCGCTATGTCGAAACTGCAATTCCTCGCAGACTTTTGGGCGAAAAACTTCTGATTGTCTGCCTGGAAAAGGAATTCCCGCTTGGCAGGTGTAAGCGGTCGGCCGCTAACAATCGCATACGTGATGTCGTTCAAGGATAAATTGCGTTCCGGGCAGCGGGTATTGACCGTCGAGGCGGCGCCACTCAAGGGGGTGTCGTTCACGCCGGTCCTGGAGCAGGTCGTTGTCTTCAAGGGGCGCGTCGACGCCGTCAACGTGACGGACCTGCAGAGTTCGATGATGCGCCTGAGCGCCTTGGCCGCGGCCGTGCAGATGAAGGGCGCGGGTGTCGAGACGGTCCTGCAGGTGACGTGCCGCGACCGCAACCGCCTCGCCCTGCAGTCGGACCTCCTGGCCGCGGCGAGCTTCGGCATTGAAAATATCCTTGCCTTGACCGGGGACCACCCGATCCTCGGCGACCACCCCCAGACGAAGCCCGTCTTTGACCTGGACGCGGTCCAGTTGATTGCGGCCGCCAGGGGGCTTGAACAGGGGAGCGATATGGCAGGCTACAAGCTGGTGGGTTCACCGCCCCGGTTTTGCGTGGGCGCGGTCGTCAACCCAGGCGCCGATCCCCTGGAACCGGAACTCATCAAGATGGAGAAGAAGATGGCTGCCGGCGCGGAATTTTTTCAGACGCAGGCCCTCTTTGACGAGAAGGTCACCGAGCGGTTTTTCAAGGCCGTTGCCCCTTTCAAGGCGCGGATCCTCGCCGGGATCGTGGTGCTGCGCTCTGAAAAGATGGCCCGCCACATGAACGCGCACGTGCCCGGCGTCCACGTCCCCGAGGCGATGATCCGTGAGCTGGCCCGGGCCGCCGACAGGAGGGCGACGTCCGTGCGGCTCGCCTGCGACCTCATCAAAAAATTCGGGCCGATGGGACAAGGGGTCCACCTGATGCCCATCGGCTGGTATCATGTCGTGCCCGACGTCCTGCACGGCATAGGAGCCTAAAGACATGCGTCACATCGTCATCATCGGAAATTCCGCCGCGGGGACGAGCGCGGCCCAGGCGTTGCGTGAAAAGGATGCGGACGCCCGCATCACCATCGTGACACAGGAGCCGTTTTTGGGCTACGAGCGCTACAAGGTGCTCCGTTTCCTCGACGGCAAGGTGAAGGAGCGGGATCTCGTCTTCCGCGCCAAGGATTTTTACGCCAACTTCCGTATTGAGCTCTTGACGGACAACAAGGTCCTCGATGTGAGCGTCCACCGCAAGCGCGTCCACCTCAAGGACAAGGAGGTCCTGGATTTCGACGACCTGGTGATCGCCTCGGGGAGGCGCGTCACCCTGCCGTCGCTCAAGGGCATCCAGAAAGAAGGGGTGGTGGGCCTGAACGGCCTCGTTGAGGTAAAGTTCCTCATGGAGCGCCTGCCGATCGCCCACACGGTCCTGATCGCGGGAGGCGGGCCCCTCGCCGGCGAATTGACCCGGATCCTGGCCGTTCGCAAGATCGACGTCAAGTTTTTCGGCGCTCTTGACCAGGCGGTCGAAGGCGTCGAGGTGATCGGCGACAATCCGATCATCGAGGTGCTCGGGGACAGCGAGCTCAAGGCGGTGCGCCTGTCAAGCCACAAGGTCATCGGCGCCTCGCTCCTGGTCTTCGCGGGTCCGCGGGAGGCAAGCGTGGATTTTTTAAAAGGGACGGACGTCAAGGTCCGCCAGGGGGTCCTCGTTGACGCCTCTCTGCGGACGAACATCCCCTACATCTTTGCCGTCGGCGATGTGGCCGAGCCCCTCGAGGGGCCGTCGCCGGAAGGGTGGGAAGAGGCGTGCCGGCAGGGTCGGATGTTGGGAGGTTTCTTATGTCAGGTTTGAAAGAGACCGTCGGCCAGACGACGGACACGCTCATCGGCGCGGCGCGCAAGGCCTTGGCGGACGCGGTCGCTCAAAAGGGCGCCTCGGCGTCTTTTGGTTTCCAGGGCACGGCCTTTTACCTGCCTTTGTCCTATGCGCTCCTGGGGTTTGAGGTCAAGACGCTCAAAGATGCCGGGGACGTTCTGGTCCAGGCCCAGAAGCTGGCAAAGGGAGAGAAGGCCGCGAACGGTTTGAGCGTGCCCTATCTGGACGGCATGCTGCAGCAGGGGTGCGCGGCGCTCTTTGCCGAGGAGGTCCTGGCGGCGCTGACGCACAAGCCTGTCGACGGCTATCTCGGGTTCGTGCCGGATACGGTCCTGCGCGCGCTCGGCGTCCAGCTCGTGGACGGACGCATCGCGGGCATCGCGGTCATCGTCGGTGAGGCCCCGGACGCCCAGGCGGCGGTGAAGATCATCCGCGAGCTGCAGGCCCGTAACGTCGTGTCTCTCGTCGTCGGCAACAAGGATGAGACGAACCTCCGTGACCAGTTGGCGGAGGCCAACGTCGAGATGGGCCTCGATAATTATATCGTGCCGCTGGGCCCCGATGAGCTCTCGGCCATCTACGCCGTGAACTTCGCGGTGCGCGCCGCGCTCTCGTTCGGCGGATGCAAGGGCGGCCAGTGGCGGGAGGTGCTGACCTATTGCCAGAACCGCGTGCCGGCCTTTGTCCTGGTTCTGGGCAAGCTCGACGCCGTGATCGCGACGACGGGCCTGGGGGTCCTGAACCTGGGCTTTCCGATCGTGACCGATCAGGACGCGCCGCAGGTGGAGCGCCTGGAGACGACGAAGTTCGAGGCGCTCGTCACCGAGAAGGACTTGGGCCGGATCGTCGCGCGCTGCGTCGAGGTCCGGGGCATCAAGGTCAAGGTGGCCGACATCGCGGTCCCGGTCCTGGTCGCGCCGGCCTTCGAAGGCGAGCGCGTGCGCAAGGAGAACCTGCACGTCGAATTCGGCAGCAAGTATTCGACGGCCTTCGAGTATCTCGCGGCGCGGCCGGCGTCGACCGTCGAAGACGGCCGGGTGACGCTCATCGGTCCGGATATCGATGCGGTAGAGACGAGGGCCCTGCCGCTCGGCATTCTCGTCGAGGTGGCGGCACGAAACTTCAACAAGGACTTCGAGCCGATCCTGGAGCGCCAGATCCACCGCTACATCAACGAGGCGCAGGGCCTCATGCACATGGGCCAGCGCGACATGATCTGGATGCGTATCTCCCGCGAGGCCTTCGGCAAGGGCTTTCGCCTGAAACACGTCGGCGTGCTGTTGCACGCGATGCTCCACAAGAACTTCGGGGCGATCGTCGATAAGGTCCAGGTGACGCTCTTCACGAAAGAGGAGGACGTCGCCCGGCAGCTCGTGGAGGCGCGCGCGTCCTTCGAGGCCCGCGACGAGCGGTTGCGCGGGATGACCGACGAGAGCGTCGATACCTTTTACAGCTGCGCCCTGTGCCAGTCGTTCGCGCCCAACCACATCTGCATCATCACGCCGGAGCGCCTGGGGTTGTGCGGGGCCTACTCGTGGTTGGATGCCAAGGCCGCCCACGAGATCACGCCGACGGGCGGCAACCAGCCCGTGCCCAAGGGCCCGTGCCTCGATGAGACGCTCGGCCAGTGGAGGCAGATCAACGATTTCGTTTACGAGTCCTCCAACAGGACGATCAGCGAGGTAAGCATGTACTCGTTCCTGGTGGCGCCGCAGTCGAGCTGCGGGTGCTTCGAGTGCATCGTGGCGCTGGTCCCCGAGGCGAACGGCGTCCTGATCGTGAACCGTGAGTTCGCAGGTCCGACACCGCTGGGGATGAGCTTCACCCAGCTGGCCAGCTCCGTCGGCGGCGGCGTGCAGACGCCCGGCTTCCTGGGCGTGGGCAAGCTTTACGTGATCAGCAAGAAGTTCATCTCAGCCGAAGGGGGCCTGGCGCGCGTCGTCTGGTGCCCCAAAGACCTGAAGGAGGCCCTGCGGCCGCGCCTGGAGGCGCGCGCCAAGGAGCTGGGCCTCGCCGGCTTCATCGATAAGATCGCGGACGAGACCGTGGCCGAGACGCTCGACGACCTCCTCGTCTGGCTCAAAGAGAAAGACCACCCGGCGCTCTCGATGCCGCCGCTGATCTGACGGGGGGCCGTCCCGGCAGCGCTTACCTATGAAGTCGTCAAGACGTTTCACGATATTTTTTCACATCATTTTTTGGAGTTGTGCTTTTCTGGGCACGGCAGAATGCCAGACCTATGAAGAACAAAATTTCAAAACCGCCGTCAAAAGATCGCCGCCGGTAAGCGTACAAACGCAACGAAGTTTTGATGAGATGACGGCGAGAATCTATGAAGAGGACAATCGCAGGATTCGAGAGATTGAAGAAAGCAACGCGAGGTATCGGGAAAGCTTGGAAAGAATGCCTTTCAGGGAGCGCTATGAATATGATGCAGACTTTCGTTTCGCTGTGCATCTTGCTATGGGTGCATTGGCGGTGATGTTATTGATGTCGGTTTTCGCAAGTTTCGTAGGCTTAAAACAAAGTGTCATATGGGCATTTATAGGTGGTTTCGTCGCCATGAACGTGCTTGTGTTCATTCTTGGCTGGCAGTTTCATTTTGGATTCGGACCCTATAATTTTCTCTTCGCATTCGGTGCCGGTCTTGTTTGTGCCTTTTATGCCCAATCGAGGGGCTAGAGGGCGTCCTCCCGGCCGCCGGGACCTGTCGCCGGTGATCGTGAAGGCCGTAAAAAGTGCTTGCCAAGCACGCGGATTTATATTATCCTAAGTCTAACCCAACCTTAAGGATGAAGAAGGTCACGCCCTTTCTGCCAACGTCCGTAGGCGCCTTAATCCTCTTTCTGATTCTTCCAGCCAGTGTCGTTTCCGCTCAATTGACTCAGGAAGTGTCCAAGAACATGGCCATGGAATATCGGGACAAGGGATTGCAGGCCCAGCGCATCGGCGATCTCGAGACGGCCATGACGTATCTCCAGAAGGCGGTGGAGATGGACCCGTCTTTGGCCGTCGCCTACAACGACCTGGGCGTTCTGTATGAGGCCAAGGGGTGGACGGACCGCGCCAAGCTCGCCTACGGCAAGGCGATCGACCTTGACCCGAACATGCCCAGCCCCTACTACAACCTCGGCAGCATCTATGCCAAGGAGGGGGAGTTTGAGAAGGCGGTCATGTATTTCAAGCAGCGCGTCCTCGTCGGAGATTGGAACGACGAATGGACGAAGAAGGCCCGCCGTGAATTAAAGAGCCTGGGCGTGGACGACCCCGAGCTCCGTCAGGGGTTCCTGGAAGAGCATCTGGCGCGCGTGGAAGACATGGGCGACGTCAAAGGCCGCCCCAAGGGCAACGATCTGGACCCCAAGACGCGCAAGCGCCAGGCCCGGCTTCACCTGTTCCGCGGCAAGCAGCTTGCGTATATGGGGCAATATGTCGAGGCGCTCCGCGAGCTGTCTTACGCCGAGGTTTTAGACCCCCGCAACAAGGAGATACAGAAGGTCTTGGAAGACGTGCACCGCAAGGCCTTGATGGCCAACTAGACTCAGTCCGGATTCCCTATAACATCTTTTCTGCCGCACTTCCCCTTGGATAAAGTTTTCAGATAACGGGTCGAATTATATGGTTGACGCCAAGCTGTGCCTGATTGACGCCAACTCGTTGGTGTACCGGGCCTTCTTCGCCGTCAAGGCGGCGTTGTCGACATCCGGCGGGCAACCGACCAACGCCATCTTCGGATTCCTCAGGATGATCCGCCGTATCCTGGACGACATCGAGCCGGAGTACCTTGCGGTCTGTTTTGACGTCGGCAAGGTGACGCACCGCACCGAGAAGTTCGCGGCCTACAAGCAGCACCGGCCGCCCATGCCCGATACCCTGGTCGCACAAATGCCGTGGATCAGGGACATCGTCCGGGCTCACCGCTTCGCGCTCTTTGAAAAGGAAGGATTCGAGGCCGATGACGTGATCGCGACCCTCGTCCATAAAGCGGCCAAGGGGTTCCGCAAGGTCGTCATCGTCAGCTCCGACAAGGATATCCTTCAGCTCGTGGACGACCGCGTCGAGGTCTACAATCCCTACAAGGAAGAGGGCCTCGTCTTCACGCCCGAGGTCGTCGAGGAGAGGATGGGCGTTGAGCCCGGGCGCATCCGCGACCTGATCGCGTTGATGGGCGACGCCTCGGACAACATCCCCGGCGTCAAGGGCATCGGCGCCAAGACGGCGATCACCTTATTACAGGAGTTCAGGGACGTCGACGACCTGCTCAGGCACCGCGACCGCATCAGGCGTGAGAGTGTGCGCCGCGCCCTGGAAGAGGGGGCGGCATCGCTGGCGCTCAGCCTTGATCTCGCGGTGTTGCGCACGGACGTGCCCATCGACGTGGACATCGAGAAGCTCAAGATACGAGAGCCCGATACCGCGGCGCTCTGGGACCTCTTCACGCGTCTGGAGTTTCGCGGCATGCTCAAAGAGCTGGCTCAGGCCGGCAGGGGTCCGGAGCCTTTCGCCCCGGGCCTCCAGGCCGCGATCGCACCGGCCGGCGCCGATGAGATCGTGCCGGCGCTCAGGAAGAAGAAGACGTTCGGATTTTTCTTCCCCGAAGAAGGACAGGGGACGCCGCAGGTCTTTATCGCCGTCGATGAAAAGAAGGCGTATAAGATCGAGGGCGCCGGGGATATTCGCAAGATCTTTTCGGTGCCGGGATGCGTGGCCGTCGGCTATGACGTCAAGGCCGCGCGCCACCGCCTGGCGGCCCGGGACATCACGCCGGCCGTCGCGTTCTTTGACGTGATGCTCGCGGCGTATCTCGTGGAGTCGGCCAAGGGTAGCTTTGATTTCGTCCCGCTCGTCTGGGACTATCTGGACATGAAGGGGGCATCTGCCCACGCCTTGGCAGGTCAGGAGCCGGTCTTGCTGCTGCGCCTCAAGGCGGCGCTGGAAGACAGGCTCGAAGAGGCCGGGCTGACGTCGCTCTTTGACGACGTCGAGATGCCGCTGGAGCGCATCCTCTTTGACATGGAGCGCTGCGGGGTCGCCATCGACCGCAGGGCCCTGGGGGCGCTGGCCCGTGAGATCGATACAAAGCTCAAGGACTTGATCGAGGGCATTTACGACGCCGCGGGCGCGACGTTCAATATCAACTCGCCCAAGCAGTTGAGCGAGGTGCTCTTTGGTAAATTGAATCTGCCGGTCATCAAGAAGACGAAGACCGGATTCTCGACGGATGAAGAGGTCCTGACCCGGCTCTCCCGGAAGCACGAGCTGCCCAAGACGCTGCTCGAATACCGGCAGCTGACGAAGCTCAAGACGACCTACGTCGACGTCCTGCCCGGGCTGGCCGATGAGGCCGGCCGCCTTCACGGCTCTTTCAACCAGACGGGTACCGAGACCGGCCGCCTGAGTTCGAGCAACCCGAACCTGCAGAACATCCCCATCAAGACACAGATGGGCCGCAGGATCCGCGAGGCGATCGTGGCCTCGGGAAGCGAATATGCGCATCTCTTGAGCGCCGATTATTCCCAGATCGAGTTGCGCGTCCTGGCGCACCTGAGCGAGGACGAGGCATTGGGTGAGGCCTTCCGGAAGGATGCGGATATCCACCGTTATACGGCGTCGCTCATCTTTAACACGGAGGAGGCCGACGTGACCGATGAGATGCGGGAGAATGCCAAGCGCGTCAACTTCGGCATCGTCTACGGCATGAGCCCCTACGGCCTGGCCAAGGACTTGGGGTTAGAGCCGCGCATGGCGGAGGCCTTTATCCAGGAATACTTTCTGCGGTATCCCCGCGTCAAGAGCTACCTGGAAGGGCAGATTGCGTTCGTCCGCGAACACGGCTACGTCACGACGCTCCTGGGCCGGCGGCGTTATATCCCGGAGGTCCACAACAAGAATATCGCCGTGCGCCAGTTTGCCGAGCGCCAGGCCGTCAACGCGCCGATCCAGGGTTCGGCGGCCGACCTCATCAAGGTGGCGATGGTCCGCATCGACCGGCGGTTGAAGAAGGAGGGGTTGGCCTCGCGTCTCATCCTGCAGGTCCACGACGAGCTTGTCTTTGAGATGGCGAAAAAGGAAGAGGTGGCGCTGCCGGAGCTGGTGCGCCGGGAGATGGAGGGCGTGATGCGCCTGCGCGTGCCGTTGAAGGTGACGCTCAAGGCCGGCCGCAATTGGAGCCGAATGGAAGAGGTAGCGTAGGGGGCCGGGACTAAAAGAGCCTGGCTGAATTAGTCCCACCTAGTGAGGAGAATAGATGAAA
>CAZUQR010000003.1:34492-47342 GCA_964622605.1 uncultured Planctomycetia bacterium | reverse complement strand
GGGACTAAAAGAGCCTGGCTGAATTAGTCCCACCTAGTGAGGAGAATAGATGAAAGTTGTTTTTTGCGCCAGCGAGGCGGTGCCGTTTGCCAAGACCGGCGGGCTGGCCGATGTCTGCGGGGCCCTGCCGGCGGCACTCGCGGCGCTGGGGGCCGAGGTCATCCTCGTCATGCCGCGCTACCACTTGGTGGTGTCGAGCGGCGTCATGGCGAAGTCGTTCAACCGGGATTTCGACGTCGCGACGGTCGGCGGCGCGGTGCGCGTGTATCTCCTGAAGGACCCCACGTATATGCGCTCCGGGCTCTACGGGGACCGCTTCGGCGATTATCCGGACAACCTCAGGCGTTTTTCGAAGTTGTGCCTCAAGACCCTGGAGCTGTTGGGAGAGATCCGGATGACGCCCGACGTCATCCACTGCCACGACTGGCAGACGTCGCTCCTTCCCATTTACCTGAAGGACCCGCGCACGAAGAAGCCCGGCGCCTGGAAGAAGAAACCCCATTCGCTCTTGACGATCCACAACATGGTTTATCAGGGGGTCTTCGCGAAAGAGCACTTCCCGCAGTCGGGGCTCGGGTGGGATTACTTCAACATGTCGGGCGTGGAGTTCTACGGTAAGATGAACCTGTTGAAGGGCGGGATCGTCTTCGCCGACCATATCAATACGGTCAGCCCCACGTACGCCACCGAGGTCCAGACGGTCGAGGCCGGCTGCGGGCTGGAGGGGGTGCTCGCCCATCGCAAGGACCATTTCTGCGGCATCTTGAACGGCATCGATTACCGCATCTGGAATCCGCAGTCAGACGCCTACATCGCCAAGAATTATTCGTCCCAAGACCTCTTTTTTAAAAAAGACAACAAGAGGGTCCTGCAGGAGGCGTGCGGCCTGAGCGTCGCCGAGCGCACGCCCATGTTGGGTTTCGTGGGGCGTCTCGTCGGGCAGAAGGGCGTGGACCTGATCCTCCAGGCCTTACCGAAGATCTGCGCCCAAGGGGTCCAGGTCGTCGTCCTGGGCCAGGGCGATCACCGCCTGGAAGACGCGATGACGGAGATGGCCGGCCGGTTTCCGGGGTGCGTCTTTTACAGCTCCGCCTTCGACGACCACCTCGCGCACCAGATCTACGCGGGCAGCGACATCTTCCTCATGCCGTCGCGCTTTGAGCCGTGCGGCATCGGTCAGATGATCGGCTTCAAGTACGCCACGATCCCCGTCGTCTTTCGGGCCGGCGGCCTGGCCGACACGGTGACGGACTGGGACGAGGACCCCGTCAACGGCAACGGCTTCGTCTTCCGGCGTTACGTGGTCAACGACCTTCTCGATGCGCTGGAGCGGGCCTTGCGCCTCTACGCCAACGCGCCCAAGTGGACCGATCTGATGCGTTCGGTCATGAAGCTGAACTTTTCGTGGAAGGAATCGGCGCGCCGGTACCTGGAGCTGTACGACGACATGTGCGCGAAGTGAGGCATCCCGCCGGAGCGGGATGTCACTAAAATGGGACATTAAGGTGTTCCATGCTTAAGGTGGCCATCACCGGGACAATAGGCGCGGGCAAGACGACGGTCCTGCGGTATTTGGCGCGGCGCGGCGCGGCCGTGATGAGCTGCGACGAGGCGGTGAGGCGGGAGTTGGCGCACAACCGTATTTTAAGGTCGCGTCTGCGGCGCGCGTTCGCAGGAGGCATCTTCCTGCGGGGGCGCGTGAGCCGGCGGCGGCTGGCACGCCTGGTCTTTGCGGACCGCCGCAAGCTGGCTGAACTGAACCGGCAGGTCCACCCGTTCGTGAAGAGGCGCGTGCGCGCTTTTTTCAGGAAAAACAAGGCCCGCCCTCTTGCCGCGGTGGAGGTACCGCTCCTCTTCGAGACGGATTTTTATAGACTCTTTGACGTGACAATAGGTGTCGCAATCGGCGCCCGGGTGCAACGACAACGCCTCAAGAGATCGGGGCTGTTGCACGAGGGTATCCGGCGCATGCGCTGGCAGCTTCCCGAGAAAGAGAAGCTCGCGCGTTGTGATTTTATCATAGATAATAGGGGAACCAGGGCGTCAACGCACCAACAAATCAGGAAGTTCATGGAGGACGGACAGTGGTTGAAAAATTAGAAAAGATGGAGAAGCTGGAGATCGCGAAGCTCAAGGAGATGAAGATCGTCGACTTAAGCAAGTTCGCGCGGGGCCTGGGGATCAACGGCATCAGCGGCCTCAAGAAACAGGACCTCATCTTCAAGATCCTGCAGGCGCAGGCGGAGCGCGAGGGGCTGATGTTCGGCGAGGGGGTCCTGGAGATCCTCTCCGAGGGGTTCGGCTTCCTGAGGTCGGCCAATTACAATTACCTGCCGTGCCCGGACGATATCTACATCTCGCCGTCGCAGATCCGCAAGTTCGACCTGCGCACCGGCGACACCGTCAGCGGCCAGATCCGGCCGCCGAAAGAAGGAGAGAAGTATTTCGCGCTCCTCAAGGTCGAGGCGGTGAACTTCGAGAACCCGGAGTCGATCAAGGATAAGATCCTCTTCGACAACCTGACGCCGATCTATCCGAAGGAACGTTTTATCCTGGAGAACGACCCCGGAGACCCCTCGACGCGCATCATGGACCTGTTGACGCCGATCGGCAGGGGCCAGCGCGGCCTGATCGTCGCCCAGCCCTACAGCGGCAAGACGGTCCTGCTGCAGAAGATCGCCAACGCCATCAGCAAGAACCATCCGGAGACCTACATCCTGGTCCTCTTGATCGACGAGCGGCCCGAAGAGGTGACGGACATGCAGCGCAGCGTCAAGGGCGAGGTCATCAGCTCGACGTTCGACGAGCCGGCCGAGCGCCACGTCCAGGTCGCGGAGATCGTCATCGAAAAGGCCAAGCGGCTCGTCGAGCACAAGAGGGACGTGGTGATCCTCCTGGACAGCATCACGCGCCTGGCCCGCGCCTACAACACGGTCGTGCCGCACAGCGGCAAGATCCTGACGGGCGGCATGGACTCCCACGCCCTGCACAAGCCCAAGAGGTTCTTCGGGGCGGCCCGTGCGCTGGATGAAGGCGGGAGCCTGACGATCATCGCCACGGCCTTGATCGATACCGGCAGCCGCATGGACGAGGTCATCTTCGAAGAGTTCAAGGGCACGGGCAACATGGAGCTGCAGTTGGACCGCAATCTCTTCCAGCGCCGCATCTACCCGGCCATCGACATCAAGCGCTCCAACACGCGCCGCGAGGAGCTCCTGATCGACAACAAGCACCTGTCGAAGATATGGATCCTGCGCAAGGCCTTGAACGACCTGAACTCTGCGGAGGCGATGGAGCTCTTGATCGACAAGCTCGGCAAGACGAAGGACAACGACGCATTCCTGGACAGCATGAACCAATAAGGGATTAGGAAGACCCCGGCTCGCGGGAGAGTGCGTGAGGGGCGCGCCGAGGTGATTTACAAAAATGTAAGTGAGGGTAAATCAGGAGAAGAGAGGCCATGAAAGAGAAGATACATCCTGTTTACAAGGAATCGACGATCATCTGCGCCTGCGGCGAGGTGATCCAGACGCGCTCGACCAAGCCGAACATCCGCGTGGATATCTGTTCCAAGTGCCACCCGTTCTTCACCGGCAAGCAGAAGTTCGTGGACTCGGCCGGCCGCGTCGAGAAGTTCATGAGGAAGTACAAGAAGAAAGAGGAGTGAGACTAAAGGCCAGACCTTTAGTCTCACCTTTAGCAGTGGGGCGAACGCCTCGGACAGGACCCGCGGGCCCTACACGCAGATATGGGTAATAAATACGACGACATCAAGAAGCGTTACGACGAATTGCAGGCGTTCCTGGCGGACAACGCCGTGGCGGCGGACGCCGCCCGGTGCGCCACGTACGCCAAGGAGCTGGCCGAGCTCGCGCCCGTGGTCAAGGCGTATGACGCCCTCCGGGACGCCCGCAAGCAGGTCAAAGAACTGCATCACATCTTGAGCGACACGTCGCACGGCAAGGAGTTCCTGGAGTTGGCGCAGGCCGAGGTCAGTGAGCTCGAGGAGAAGTGCGGCCGCCTGGAGCAGGAGCTCCAGGAGTTGACGCGGCCGCCCGACCCCGACCTCAATAAGAATTGCATCGTCGAGATCCGCGCCGGCACGGGCGGACAGGAGGCGGGTCTCTTTGCCGGCGACCTCTACCGCATGTACACCAGGTACGCGGCGGCGAAGTCCTGGGACGTCGAGCTCATGGACGTCAACCAGACGCCGCTGGGGGGCGTCAAAGAGGTCGTCTTCTCCGTGAAGGGGCAGGAGGCCTACAAGCGACTCAAGTTGGAGAGCGGCGTGCATCGCGTCCAGCGCGTGCCCACGACCGAGGCCTCGGGCCGCATCCACACCTCGGCGGCGACCGTGGCGGTGCTCCTGGAGCCGGAGGAGACGGAGCTGGCCATCGACCCCAAGGACCTGAAGATCGACGTCTACCGCGCGGGCGGCCACGGCGGCCAGCACGTCAACACCACGGATTCGGCCGTGCGCATCACGCATAACCCGACGGGGATCGTCGTGACCTGTCAGGACGAGCGCTCCCAGATCAAGAACAAGGCCAAGGCGATGCGCGTCCTGCGGGCGCGCTTCCTCGACCGGCTCCAGATGAACAGACACAACGAGCGCTCCGAGATGCGGCGCTCCCAGGTCGGCAGCGGTGACCGCAGCGAGAAGATCCGCACCTATAATTTTCCCGATCGGCGGGTGACAGACCACCGCATCGGTTTTACCACTCACCGGTTGGATGAAGTCTTGAACGGCGCCCTGGATGAGTTGACGGACGCTTTGCTTCAGGCGGAGGGCCAAGGCCATGAATGAGATCGAAGCGATCTTGTGTTCGTTGAAGCACTGCGACCGTTCGCGCCTTTATCTGGACGAGGAGGCGACCCTGCTCGACGAGCGGCGGTTGCATTCTCTCGAGGGCATCCTGCGCCACCGCATCAACGGTCAGCCCCTTCAGTATCTCTTGGGGGAGACGGAGTTTATGGGGATGTCTGTCTGCGTCAAGCCGGGCGTCCTGGTCCCGCGGCCGGAGACCGAGATCCTGGTCGAGGAGGTCCTGGGCGCGCTGCGTTCCTTTGCGCGGCGCCGCTGCCGGTTGCTCGATATCGGGACGGGCAGCGGGAACATCGCGATCGCCTGCGCCCGCCTCACGGACGCCGATATCAGGGTTGATGCCGTCGATGTCTCAAAAGAGGCCCTGGCGTGCGCGCGGCGCAATGTCCGGCGCCACGGCCTGGGCGCCAAGGTCCGCGTGCACCGCTCGGACCTTTTTTCCCGTTTCGGCCGGAGGCGGTCCCTCTTTGACCTTATCGTCTCGAACCCGCCGTACATCGCCCAGGGCGAATATACCGGATTGCCCCGGGACGTGCGCGAGGAGCCGCGCGCGGCTTTGGTGGCGCCGGAGGAGGGTTTGTATTATTATGGAAAGATAGAGGCGGGGGCGCGCCGGTTCCTGAGACCCGGCGGACAGGTCTTTCTCGAGATGGATCCTCGTCAGGCCGCGGACCTGCGGCAGATCTTCGGCAACCGGACGGTCTGGAAGGATATCTGCGTGACAAAGGACCATAACGGCCGCGACAGGGTCTTCGCGGCCCGCAGGGCGATCGATGGATAAGCTGATCATTGAAGGCGGTGTGCCGCTTAAGGGAAGCGTCTCGGTCTCGGGCTCCAAGAACGCGCTCCTTCCGATGCTCGCGGCGACGCTCCTGACGCGTGACCGGTGCGTCATCCACAATGCCCCGAACCTGCGCGACACCTATTCGATGCTCAAGCTCCTGCGGTATCTGGGCGTCAACCACGACTTCAAGAACGCCACGATCGTCCTGCGGCCCAACGGCATCGAGCGCACCGAGGCGCCGTATAAATTTGTGAGCACGATGCGCGCCTCGTTCTGCGTCCTGGGGCCGCTTTTGGCCCGCCATAAAAAGGCCCGCGTCTCTTTGCCCGGCGGCTGCATCATCGGCGTGCGGCCCGTGGACCTTCACCTGAAAGGCCTGGCGCGGCTGGGCGCCAAGATCAATATCCGCGAAGGCTACGTCTGCGCCGAGACCAGGTCCTTGCGCGGCGAACATATCTATCTCGGCGGGGCGAGCGGATCGTCGGTCCTGGCGACCGGCAACGTGATGATGGCCGCGACCCTCGCCCGGGGCACGACGGTCATCGAGAACGCGGCGTGCGAGCCCGAGGTCGTGGAGCTGGCGCGCTTCCTCAATAAGATGGGCGCCAGGGTCAAGGGCGAGGGTTCGCCCTATATCGAGATCAGGGGCGTCCGGGAGCTTCACGGCGCGGAGCACCACATCATCCCCGACCGCATCGAGGCGGCGACGCTGATCATGGCCGCCGGCATCACGCGGGGCGAGGTGCTGGTGAAGGGCGTGTTGCCCGGGCACATGACCGCGGTCCTGGAGAAGCTGCGGGACGTCGGCATGAGCCTCAAGCTCACAAAGGACAGCGTCCTCGTCAAGAAGACCCGCAGGCGCTTCAGGCCCCTTGACATCGTGACCCTGCCGTATCCGGGGTTCCCGACGGACTGCCAGGCGCAGTTCATGACGTTGATGAGCATCACCGACGGCATCAGCGTCATCACCGAGAAGATCTATCCGGACCGCTTCATGCACGTCGCCGAGCTCAACCGCATGAGCGCCCAGATCAAGCGCGAAGGGCCCTACGCCGTCGTCCACGGCGTCCGGTATCTGACCGGCGCGCCGGTCATGGCCTCGGACCTGCGCGCCTCGGCGGGCCTGGTGCTGGCGGGCCTGGTCGCCCGCGGCCGCACGGACGTTTCGCGTCTTTATCACCTGGACCGCGGCTATGAACGGCTCGATGAAAAACTGATGACGCTCGGAGCGCGTATCCGGCGCGTCAAGGAGTAACCATGATCCTCATGATCGACAATTACGACTCCTTTACCTATAATCTGGTCCAGTATCTGGGCGAGATGGGCCAGGAGTTGAAGGTCGTGCGCAACGACAAGACGACGGTCGCCGGGATCCGGCGGCTCAGGCCAAAGGCCATCGTGATCTCTCCGGGGCCCGGCACGCCGCAGGACGCGGGGATCACGGTCGAGGTCGTCAGGGAGCTCGCCGGCCGCATCCCGATCCTGGGGGTGTGCCTCGGGCACCAGGCGATCGGCTATGCCTTCGGGTGCCGCATCGTGCGCGCCAAGCGCCTCATGCACGGCAAGACCTCCCTGATCCACCACAACAGGAAGGATATCTTCAAGGGGGTGCCCAACCCCTTTGAGGCCACGCGCTACCACTCGTTGATCATCGAGCCCAAGAGCCTGGTGCCGGAGTTGGAGGTGACGGCCTGGACGCGCGAGAAGGAGATCATGGGCGTGCGCCACAAGAGATTTCCCGTCTTCGGGGTCCAGTTCCACCCCGAATCGATCATGACGGTAAACGGCAAACAGATCCTCAAAAACTTCCTAAAACGATGAGCACGTCTTCCATCGAAAAGGTCCGCAAGAGACAGGATCTGAGCTTCGAAGAGGCGCAGGATGTCTTTTCGTCGATCGCCCGGGGCCAGGTCCAGGAGAAGGAGATCGAGGTCTTCCTGGTCGCCCTGGCCGACAAAAAAGAGACGCCCGAGGAGATAGCGGGCGCGGCCCAGGCGATGCGTCAGCACCTCAAGCGCATCCACGTCAAGGCGGAGGTTATCTTCGACACGGCGGGGACCGGCGGGGACAAGAAGGGGACCTTCAACATCTCCACCTGCGCGTCTCTGGTCGTGGCAGGGGCCGGGGTGGTCGTGGCCAAGCACGGCAACCGTTCGGTCTCCAGCCACTGCGGCAGCGCAGACCTCTTTGAGGCGCTGGGCGTCAACATCAACGTCGCACCCGAGGTGATCGAGCGGTGCCTGAAGGATCTAGGGTTCGGTTTTCTCTTCGCGCCGAACCTGCACCCGGCGATGGCTTACGTCCAGCCGGTGCGCCGCCGCCTGAAACGCCGCACGATCTTCAATATCCTGGGCCCCCTCATCAATCCGGCCCTGCCCACCCACCAGATCCTGGGTGTCTATGAGCGCGCCCTCTTGCCGGTCGTGGGCCGCGCGCTGGCGCATCTGGGATCGAAGCACGCCATGGTCGTCTGGGGGGAGGGCGGCTATGATGAGGTGACGACGACGGGCAAGACCTACGTCTCTGAGGTCAAGGAAGGGCACATCAAGGAATACGTCCTGGAGCCGGAGAAGTTCGGCCTCAAGCGCGCGGCCGCTCGGGACCTGATCGCCGAAGACAAAGACGCCGGCAAGCACATCGCCCTGAACGTGTTGAAGGGCATGGAGGGGCCCGCGCGCGACGTCGTGGTCTTCAATGCCGGCTGTTGCCTGTATCTGGCGGGCCGGGCGCACACGATCAAGGAAGGCATGCAGCTTGCGGCCGACTCCATCGACTCCGGCGCGGCCATCAAGAAGCTGAACAAGTTGATCGAGAGCACGACGAGTTTCTGAAGCAGGAGGGGACCGTGTCCGAGAACATCCTGGAAAAGATCGTGGCCCGCAAGAGGGAGGCGGTGACCCGGCAAAAGGAGGCCGTGCTGCAGCGCGTCGTGCAGGCCGTCCTCGATAAGAAATTCCAGCCGGCCCTTTTTCAGGAAGCCCTCCTGAAAGACAGCCGCCACCTTATCGCCGAGGTCAAGAAGGCCTCTCCCTCCGCCGGGGTCATCCGCGAGGATTTTGACGGCGTGGCCCTCGCCCGGGCCTATGAGAAGGGCGGCGCGACGGCGATCTCCGTCGTGACGGAGGAAGAGTTCTTCCAGGGGTCTTTGGCGCTCTTTGACGATATCCGCGCGGCGGTGAAGGTGCCGCTCTTGCGCAAGGATTTTGTCATCGACACCTACCAGATCTATGAGTCCAAGCTTCACGGCGCGGATGCCGTCCTGTTGATGGCGTCGATCCTGCCGGGCGGGACCCTCAGCCAGTTCGTCAATCTGTGCCGGCGGCTGGAGCTCGATGCGTTGGTCGAGGTCCATGATACCAGGGACCTGTCGAAGGCGCTCGATGCGGGCGCGAGGCTCATCGGTGTCAATGCGCGTGACCTGACGGATTTTTCCGTCCGGTTGGAAACGTTGCCGTCCCTGGTCGCGCGCATCCCGTCTTCCTGCACGGTCGTCTGTGAAAGCGGCGTGAAGGACACGAAGGACCTGGAGTTTGTCAAGGAGATAAGCCGGGTCCGCGCCGTGCTGGTGGGCGAGGCCCTGATGCGCGCCGATGATCCGGAAAAGAAGGTCCGTGAGTTCATCTGGATGTTGACGCAATGAGGATCCGGACCAAGATCTGCGGCATCACCCGCCTCGCGGATGCCCGGGCGGCGGTCGCAGCCGGCGCAGACCTCCTGGGGTTCGTCTTTTACGCGAAGAGCCCGCGCCACATCCTTCCCCGAAAGGCCCGTTCCATTATCCTCAAGATCCCCGCGCGCGTCAGGAAGGTCGGCGTCTTCGTCAACGCGCCCGTCGGGCAGGTCAGGGAGACGGCGCGCCTGTGCCGGCTGGATTATCTCCAGTTTCACGGCGCGGAGCCCCCGGCCTATTTGCGGCGCTTCAGGGGGTATAAGACGATCAAGGCCGTGCGCGTGAGGGGCGCGGCGTCCCTGCGCGGCTTGAGCCGCTATCCGGCTGACTTTTTTCTCTTTGACGCCTTCCACGCGAAGGCCTTCGGCGGCACGGGCAAGACCTTTGACTGGGCCCTCTTGGCCCGCCTCAAGAAGTTGCGCAGGCCCTTTTTCATCTCCGGCGGCCTGACGCCGGACAATGTCGGTGCGCTCTTGGCGCGCATCCGCCCCTATGGCCTGGACGTCTCCAGCGGCGTCGAGCTGCGGCCCGGCAAGAAGAGCCACCGCCTCATCCGCCGGTTTATGAGAGAAGTATGTCAGGCCCCGCACCTCGGGAAGGTAAGAGGCCGCGGCGCGGGGCAATTTGCGGGAAGGTAAGGGAGGGCAAATTGACCATTAAGCAATGGATCGACCTGTGTTATAAGACCGCTAAAGAGAAGGGGTGGTGGGATTTCGAGCGCTCGGACGGCGAGCTGATCGCGCTGATGCACTCGGAGCTCTCCGAGGCCCTGGAGGCCCTGCGCAACGACTGCGACAAGGAGGCGGTGGCCGAGGAGTTTGCCGACTGCTGTATCCGCATCTTCGATTATTGCGGCGCCCGCGGCATCGACCTCGAGGCCGCCCTCAAGAAGAAGGCCGAGAAGAACAAGGCCCGCCCCTACCGCCACGGCAAGAAGTTCTAAAAACCACGCATCGGGCGCGAACAGAACAGAGAAACAATGTGAGACTCAAAGGTCTGACCTTTGAGTCTCATTTTTTGAGACTGAAAGGCCAGGCCTTTGAGTCTCATTTTTTGGCCAAGTAGTTCCATAAGTGGAATATTATTCTTGATTTCGTGTGGGATATATGTTACAATATTGGAACAATGGAGACACATAGGCCCGAACTCATTTTTGAATTTACGCCCGCCGACTTGAAGATCTGCCGTTGTGTCTGGCAGAGAGGGCGGGGGCGTGTCCTCACGCATTGTTCGTCTCTTGCGACAGAGGGTCTCAATGGCGATCTGTCGCGGCGTATCAGGAGCCACTTGAGAAAGAACCGGATCCCGGCCGAGGGGGCCGTGCTCGTCGTGCCCCGCTCTGCCGCCTTGTGGCGGTCTTTCCGTCTGCCCGCCCGCAGCCATAAGGAGGTAGGCGACATGCTGTCCTGGCGCCTGAAACGCGAGACAGGGGCAGGGGCGGGCCGCAACGTGGTCTATGATTTTCGTGTCGTCGGTCGTGACGATGATGGCTATGCCATCGCCTGCGTATTTTTTTCTCCGGTCGACAGGATCCTGGCGTACGTGCGTGTCCTCGAGCAGGCCGAGATACTTCCTCGGGAGGTGACCTTGAGCACGCAGGGCCTTGTTGATTGGGTGACCCTGGCCTCGCCCGGCGAGGCAAACAGTTATATCCTGCACGCCGGATCCGGCGTGCATGAATTTTGCGTGACGCAGGCAGGCGTCCCGGTTTTTAGCCGGACCTTTTGCCTGCCTGGTGAGCCGGCCGGCCGGCCGGCGTCTGTGCTGCGGGAGGTCAAGATCAGTTTTGAGATGTTCCGGCGGCTCAAGAGGATACCCGGGGAGGCCTTCAAGGGACTGCACGTGGTCGGCCGTCTGGACCCCCAGGAGGCGGTTGCCCTGGCGCCTTTTTTGAAAAGCCTTCACGAAGAAAAGGCGCGCGGTGCGATCGACGTCCGCTCCTTGCAACCATACGAAGGGGACGCCGCTTTTTCTTGCGTCCTGGGTCTTGTCCTGCGTCCGGGCAACGGCCGCATCGATATGATGCCCTTTTTGTTGAAGCAACAGGTCCGCAGAAAAATCGCCTGGCAACGGGGGCTCAGGTCTTTTGTCGTTTGTTATTGTCTCGTCTGGGCGGTCTTTCTTTCGTCCTGGCTCGGCGTCGTCCGGAACGCGCAGACAACGGCCGCCTACCGGGATGTAGGACGGCAGGCGCAGCCTGATGTCGAGCGGTTCAGGGCGTGGGCAGGCCGCACGGCGTTTCAGCGTGCTGTCTGGGGATCGGCAGGGGTCTCGGGCGTCCTGGAGGAGATATTCAAGAGCATGCCGGCCGGCACGGTTCTTACCCGGATGGGGGCACAGCGCGGGGTCTTTTCGTTTTCAGGCCTGGCGCCGGACGCAAAGACCGTTTTAAAGCTGCGCGGCGCACTTTCGTCCTCAGCGCTCTTCTCGGACGTGTTGCTCGATTTCGTCGGTCAGGACGCGCAGGAGCATATGCAAAAATTCAGCATGCGCTGTGTCCTGAAGGAATAGAAGGATGCCGTGATACGATTACCTCTCGCCGTGTTGACAGCGTCCCTTGTCTTGCTTGTTGCCCTGGGGATGCTGCCGGCCCTCAGGGCCTATCGTGTTTCGAAAGCCGAAAACGGGTTGATGCGGGATAAGGCGCTCCAGGTCGACAGGATCCGGGGATGGCTGTGCCGTCACCCGGAAGAACGGGACGCCGAGGGGCCGTCCCTTAAGGAGGGCGCCGAAGGGCCGCTTTCATTAGAAGATGAGGCGGCCCTGATCGCATTTCTTCAGGAGACGTCCCTGCGATTTGGCGCAGACCTGGAGTCGGTCAAGCCGGTCTTTTCTTCGCGAGGCGTGGGCGCGAAGACACGGGCCGGTCGCCTGCTCGCGTATCTTCGTGTAGACGAGCAGGGGATGAGGGCTTTTTTGAATTCCCTGGAAGAGACGCCGATGCCGTGGCGGATAGAAGAGGTCCAGATCAGCGGCGACAAGAACCGCGAGGCGGGCGTCGCCGTCCACCTCTCGCTTGAAAAGCTGGGGCGAGCAGGGGTTTCTCTCGAAGAGATCGAACGCTATTTATCGGAGGAGGGACCTGTCATGGGGACGTCGCAGGGCGCATCGGATCCTCGCCGCACCCTGAGCGCATCGGATCCTCGCCGCACCCTGAGCGCATCGGATCCTCGCCGCACCCTGAGCGCATCGGATCCTGCCCGTACCTTTTTCCGGCCGCCGGCCGGAAGGCCGAGCGCGCCGCAGGAAAAGAACGCGCTGGCCGTTTTGTCCGACGGGTGGCGTCTGGTCGGCATCCTTCAGGGGGCTGATTCGAGGGCCGTCATCGAAGACAGATCGGGCCAGCGTGTCTTTACCGTCAGGCCCGGCGATGCCGTCGCCGGCGCGACGGTCGGGCCCATCGGCGCGGACGGCGTGCTCCTGATGATGGGCAACGACACGTTTCGGCTGACGTTCGAATGAAGAGGGCATTCCCGTGAAGAAGGCGTTCCTGTGAAGAGGGTATTCCCGCGAACAACGGGCTGCGGGATGCGCGCCGGAGTCTGGCTCTGTGTCGGCATGGCCTTGTGCG
>CAZUQR010000003.1:28322-34392 GCA_964622605.1 uncultured Planctomycetia bacterium | reverse complement strand
CGGCATGGCCTTGTGCGACGGCATAGCCTTGTGCGACGGCGCGCTATCGGCCCAGCCTCCGACAAAAAAAGCGCCGGAGGATAAAATATCCCTTGATATCAAAGGCATGGACGTCGCCGATGTCCTGAAGATGATCGCCGGCCAGACGGGCCTCAATCTCGTTATCAACAAGGGCGTCGGCGGCCGGGCGAATATCTTATTGAAGAACGTCTCTGCCGGGGAGGCGCTCGATGCGGTGCTTGCCGCCAACCGGCTCGTCCGGGATGAGCGCGGCAGCATATCGATCATCATGACGGCCAAGGATTACGAGGAGATGTATGGGGTTTTGCCGTCGGATTACCGCGAACTGGAACGCGTGGTCTTGACGCACACCCCCGCGCGGGCGGCCGCCTCGCTCCTGGACCAGCTTAAATCCGCCAAAGGCCGTGTCCTGGTCGATGAGCCGGCCAATGCCCTGATCCTGGTGGACACGGCCGAAAAGAACAAGCAGCTGCGGTCCATAGCCGAGGAGATGGACGTCCCGCTCTTTACGGAGAGCCTGTCGTTGCGCTACGCCCAGGCGGCGACCGTCGCACCCCTTCTGAGGGAGGCGATGGGACGGCCGGTGACCGGGCTGGTGGTCGATGAGCGGTCCAACAAGCTGATCCTGCGCGACACGCGCGAGAACCTCGCGAAGGCGCGCCGGATCGTCGAGGCGTTGGACGAGCGCACCCGGGAGGTCATGATCGACGCCAGGATCGTCCAGGTCAACCTGGACGACCAGACGAGCCTGGGCATCGACTGGGATTATATCCTTAACGACAAGGTGCGCCTGGAGGGGCGCTTCGACACGTTCGTCTCTTCCGTCGGCAGCGTCTGGACGATCGGGTCTTTGGCGCCGGTCGCCGCCGCCGACTATCGGGCGGTCATCGAGGCCCTGCGGACGATCGGTGAGGTCAATATCCTGTCGAGTCCGCGCCTGACGGTGACGCACAACGAGTCAGCCAAGATCCTCGTCGGGTCCAAACAGGTCTACGTGACGACGTCCGCCGTGCAGAGCACCTCCTCGACGCAGACGACCGAGTCGGTGAGCTTTGTGGACGTGGGGGTCAAGCTTTACGTGACGCCCGCGGTCAGCGCGGACGGCTTTATCTCCATCAAGGTCCGGCCCGAGGTGAGCTCGGTCGTGCAGACTTACCAGACGGCAGCGGGCAACGCCATCCCGGTCGTGGAGACGTCCGAGGCCGAGACGACGGTCTTGCTCAAGGACGGCGCCACGATGGTGATCGCCGGCCTGATGAAGGAAGAGAGTGTCCGCACCGTGAACAAGGTCCCGTTTCTGGGGGACGTCCCTGTCCTGGGCTGGTTCTTCCAAAACAGGACCACCCGCAACAGGAAGACGGAGCTGGCGATCTTTTTGACGTGTCGGATACTGGACTGGGACTCCGGGCCCGGCTCCGACGAAAGGGTTGAAATGGAGGGGGAGGGCGATTATAATACGGGTTTATGAGACAGTTGAGGCCCAAACGGGACGCGTGGGGATCGCGCCTGGGTATCATCATGGCCGTGGCGGGTTCCGCCCTGGGGCTGGGCAACTTTTTAAGGTTCCCGGTCCAGGCCGCGGGCAACGGCGGCGGCGCCTTCATGATCCCGTATTTCGTGTCGCTGCTCCTGTTGGGCATCCCGCTGATGTGGATCGAGTGGACCCTGGGCCGCTTCGGCGGCGGTTTCGAGCACGGCACGGCACCCGGCATCTTCCATAGCGTCTGGCAGAAGAGCCGCTTCATCAAGTACTTCGGCGTCATCGGCATCTTCGGCCCCTTCGTCATCTTCATCTATTATACCTTTATCGAATCCTGGACCCTCGCCTACAGTTACTACAGTCTCAGGGGCATCCTCACGTCGCTCCCCGACCAGGGCGCGCTGCAGTCTTTCTTAAGGGGCTTTCAGGGACTTGAGAAGAACGCCTTCTTCAGTGGCCTGGGGCCGGCGTATATCTTTTTTCTGATCGCGTTCTTTATCAACATGGCGGTCATCTCCTACGGTATCCGCGGCGGCATCGAGGCGCTGTGCAAGATCGCGATGCCGATCCTGCTGGTCCTGGGCATCGTCCTCGTGGTCCGCGTCCTGACGCTGGGCACGCCCGATCCCGCCCGGCCCGAGTGGAACCTCGCCAACGGCCTGGGCTTTCTATGGAATCCGGACCTCTCGGCGCTCAAGTCCGCCAAGGTGTGGCTGGCCGCCGCCGGACAGATCTTCTTCACGCTCAGCGTCGGTATCGGCGTGATCCTGACGTACGCGAGCTACCTCTCTAAAGGCGACGACGTCGTGCTCTCGGGGTTGACGGCGGTCAGCATGAACGAGTTCGCCGAGGTCATCCTGGGCGGCTGCATAATCATCCCCGCGGCCTTCGTCTTCTTCGGCCCGGTGGCGATCCAGTCCATCGCCAAGCAGGGCGCCTTCGACCTGGGGTTTGTGACCATGCCGCTCGTCCTGGGCAAGATCCCGCTGTCGGCCTTCTTCAGCTTTATCTGGTTCGCGCTCCTGTTCCTGGCCGGCGTCACGTCGAGCGTCTCGCTCGCCCAGCCGTCCATCGCCTTCATGGAGGACGAGTTCAACATCACCCGCAAGAAGGCGGTCGGTATCTTTGCCGCGGCCGCGTTCGTCCTGTGCCAGCCCGCCATCTTCTGGCTGGGCCGCGGGGTGGTCAACGAGCTGGACTTCTGGGGCGGGACGTTCTGCCTCGTCCTCTTCGGCACGGTCGAGGCCATCCTCTTCGCCTGGGTCTTCGGTATCGACAAGGCGTGGGAGGAGATACATCACGGTGCGGACCTAAGGGTGCCGCGCGTCTATAAGTTCATCATCAAGTATGTGACCCCGCTCTTTTTGCTGGTCGTTTTGGGGGCCTGGTTCATCCAGGAGGGTCTGCCGACCATATTTTTGGAGGGTGTCAGCGAGGCCGACAGGCCGTTCGTCTTCGGCACGCGCATCGGCCTCGTCGTGCTCTTCGCGACGCTGGCGCTCCTCGTGCGCGTCGCCTGGAAGAAGCGGGCAAGGTGAGGGGAACCTCGATACCACGGATCTTTGTTTGAGGCGAGGCCTCAAGCAAGAAGGGGACACGATGACATTAGGGGGGTGGATCTTTTTCGGTCTTTCCTGGGCGGCCATCCTGGGGTTGGGCGTCTTTTGTTTCACCAAGATCTTTTCCAAAAAAGAAATCCGGTGAGGTCCCGATGAAGATGAAGAGATTAGCTTTGTTCTTGTTTCCCGTCCTGGTCCTGGCCCAGCTGTCCGGCTGCGTCTTTCTGGTCGCCGCCAGCGTCGGTGCGGTCGGCGGCTATGCCATCACGAGCGACACGATCCAGGGCGAATATGACGCCCGGCAGAGCGACGCCTACCGCGCCGCCGTCGAGGTATGCGGGATGCTGGGCACGGTCCTCGCCAAGAGCCTCTCTCAAGGCAGTGTCCAGGCCACGGTCAATCGGGCCATGGTGACCGTCTTGATAACGCCGTTGACGCAGGAGGCCATCCGCATCAAGGTGAAGGCGCGCCGGGGCATCTTCCCGCGCCGGGGCACCGCGGAGCGGGTATTCGTGAAGATCGTTTCGCAGTTGATGTAGCCTGCCTCCTTGAGTGATCCCATGAGTATCTTTTTATCCTTACGTGGTGTTCCGGCAGTCCTGCCGGCGTCGCGACGCGGACGTTGTGTCCGGACGCTGGGCATCTTGTGTCTGGCTTTGGGTCTTGCCGCGTGCTCCGGTGCTCCTGCCGGCGTCGCGCGCGTCGCCAGGGTCGTGGACGGCGATACCGCGGTGCTGTCGGGCGGCCGGGAGGTGCGCTATATCGGCATCGACACCCCCGAGACGCGGCGCCGCACGGCGGCGGGCCTATGGCAGGAGGTCAACGAGCCGTTCGCCGCCGAGGCGCACCGGGCGAACGAAGAGCTGGTATTGGGCCGGCCGGTACGGCTCGAATACGATGTGGAGCGCCAGGACAAGTACGGCCGGCTCCTCGCCTACCTGTGGGTGGAAGGGGCACAGGCCGAGCTGATGGTGCAGGAGGAGCTCTTGCGTCGCGGCCTGGCCCTGCTTTATACCTTTCCGCCGAACGTCAAGCACGTGGATCGGCTAAAGAGCGCCCAGGATGAGGCGCGGCGCGAAAAAAGAGGGCTGTGGTCACGGGATATGGTCATCCCAGCCCCGCAGGCCGCCGATTATGTCGGTCAGCGCAAGATGGTCCGGGGCGCTGTCAGGCGCGTGGACGCCACCCCTGCCATCCTGGGACTCGTCCTGGATGGCTTGCGCGTCGTCATCTTTACGAAGGATAGGGACCAGTTCCTTAAGGAGGGTATCCATCCGGAGAGGGATTACACCGGCAAGGACATCCGCGCCTTCGGCCTCATCAAGACGTACCGCGGCGCGGTCGAGATGATCGTCTCTCATCCGTGGCAGATCGATGTTATCTGAAGTCTGAAGAAAGCGATGTGATCCGAGGTCTGAAGAAAGCGATGTTATCTGAGGTCTTTAGTTGTTCATTACGGGAGGGATGTTCTTCTGGACGAAGTCGGCGATATCGCTGCGTGAGCCGTTGCTGACCTCAAGAAATTCCACGCCTGCCCGGTATCTTTGCGAGTAGACGTCTTTTGAGGTCCAGGTGACGCGCGCGATTCCGGAGGCGGGGTTGGGCAGGTCGTGCAGTCTGATCTGGAAGTAGAGGCAGGTGCCGCGGGGCAGGGGGCTTTCTAAAAGGAGGCCGGCACCGCCCTCGCTGAGGTCGCAGGTGATGCAGCACTGGAACCTGTCTTCTTTCAGGAAACGGTACTTGACCGGTGAGTAGACCCTAAGTCTGGGCCAGCGGCGGCGTTCTTCGATAGGTGTGGTTTCTAAAGCAAAAGCCACGGCAACCTCCCTAATCAGGGATCCGTGGCTACTAAAAACTTAACATATAATTGGCCTGTTTTCAAGGGGTGACGATATGTCCATCGTGACGCGGCGTGGAGACAAAGGCCGGACGTCGTTGTTTCCGCAAGGTGTTGTCGCTAAAGATGATGTGCGTATCGAGCTGGTCGGGACCCTGGATGAGCTGACATCGTTTTTAGGTGTGGTCAAGAGTCTGGCCTCCGGCCGTCGGCTCAAAGGGGAGGCGGCGGCGATCCAGAAGGAGATCTTTTGGGTGAACGCCGAGGCGGTAACGCCCCTGACGCATCTCGGGAAGCTGAAGCGGCGCATCGCAGCCGGGGATGTGGCGCGGCTGGAAAGGACCATCAAGTCCCTGGAAAAGAAGGCTGGCAGAAGAAAGCGCTGTTTTAAGACCCCCGGCACGGATACGCTCTCAGCCCTTCTGCACGTCTGCCGCGCGCTCTGCCGCCGGGCCGAGCGGCGCATGATCACGTTGAAGAAAAAGAAGAAGCTGAAGAATGACGCCCTGTTTTTATATATGAACCGGTTGTCGGATCTGTTGTTTTTGATGGCGGATGAGCGGCGGGGCAGACGATGAAGCGCGATGAGGCCCTCGTGGTCGTGGACGTTCAAAATGACTTCTGTCCGGGCGGCGCCCTGGCCGTCCCCGAGGGCGACGCCGTCGTCCCTATATTGAACACATACATTGCCGAGTTCAGTCGGGAGGGGCTTGCGGTCTTTGTCTCGCGCGACTGGCACCCCGAGGTCACCAGGCACTTTAAAGGGCACGGCGGGGCCTGGCCGGCGCACTGTGTCCGGGACACCGAAGGGGCGGCATTCCACCCCGCCCTGAAACTCCCCAGGGAGGCGGTGGTCCTCTCTAAGGGGACGGAGCCGGACAAAGAAGGTTATTCCGTCTTTTCAGCGCACGACGACAAGGGGGTGACGTTCGAGGCCCTTTTGAAGAAGACGGGGATCAGGCACCTTTTCATCGGCGGCCTGGCAACGGACTATTGCGTGAAGGCGACCGCCCTGGACGCGCTGGATAAGGGCTTCCAGGTCACCATCCTTGTCGATGCCGTGCGCGGCGTCAACCTGCATCCCGGCGACGCCGACAGGGCCATCGAGGAGCTCGTTGCCCGCGGCGCCCGCCTGAAGTAGCCAGATTTTTGGCAGCAAACGAACAGGCCTGG
>CAZUQR010000003.1:0-28222 GCA_964622605.1 uncultured Planctomycetia bacterium | reverse complement strand
TGGCAGCAAACGAACAGGCCTGGTAGTAAACGACCAGGTCTGTTACTGCCACTACCTGGTCTGTTTTGCCAACTTTCAAAAGGCATGCCAAGATGCGCAAACTCAAGGTAAAAGCGGTCTTGTTCGACATGGACGGGGTCATCACGGATACCATGCCGTATCACTTCCGGGCCTGGAAGAAGGTCATGAGACAGACCGGTATCGACGTGACCGAGTGCGAGGTGTATCTGCGGGAGGGCCAGCCGGGCCGCCGGACGATCAAGGAGCTCTTTGCCGAGAGGGGGCGCACGTTTGATCCTGCCCTGGCGAAGAGGATCATCCGGGACAAAGAGAAGCTCTTTAAAAAGATCGTCCGCCGCCGGTTTGTCCGCGGGGCGCGCCGGTTCGTGAGCCACCTCGGTGAGAAGGGCATAATTTCGGCTCTGGTGACGGGAACGGCGCGCCACGAGGCGACAAAGATCCTGCCGGCCTCGATGCGGCGCTCTTTTCGCGTGGTCGTGACGGGCGATGAGGTCAGGCACGGCAAACCCCATCCTGAACCCTACCTTCTGGCGCTCAAAAAGCTGGGCGTCCGGCCCCGCGAGGCCGTCGTCCTTGAGAATGCCCCCTTCGGGATCCATGCGGCCAAGCAGGCGGGCCTGACGTGCATCGCCCTTGAGACGTCCCTGCCCAAGGCATACCTGCGGGACGCGGACATGGTCTTTTCCACCTACCGGGAGCTCGAGCGGAAGGTCGCGTTTTCGCTTCTTGACGGAACCCCCTGACCGGCAGGGCATTTCGTTGACACACACCCCTACATGACACTCGCCCTACATTTCGTTGACGCTCGCCCTTTTTGTTGATAAGATAAAAAATTACGAATGGGAAAGTTCACCTTTGTGCCGCATACGGCAGATGTGGCGGTCCGGATACGGGGGGGTTCGCTCAAGGACCTCTTCGCAACGGCGGCCAAGGCCATGTTTGCGGTATTGGTCACCAAGAAGGCCAATGGCCCGGCCGCCGGCCTCTCGGAGCTCAAGATCGAGAAGACGGGGGACACCCTTGAGGACGTGCTCAAGGCCTGGCTCGACGAGCTCCTCTTCGAATTCCAGGGTAACGGCCGGATGCTGCACCGCATCAAGTCCTTGAGCGTCGGGGAGGATGCGGTCAGCGCCTGCGTCCTCGTGTGCGACTTCGACCGCGCCTCTTATGACCTCAAGGACGAGATCAAGGCGGTCACCTACAACGAGCTCAAGGTCGAGAAGGGCCGCCGCGGCTGGCAGACGATGCTGGTCTTTGACGTGTGAATCTATTCGACCTGTGGGCCTATTTGACGTCTGAACATATATGTGGAACGGTCCGTTAGAGAAGATCGACGATTACCGCTGGCGCATCCCCAAGAGTTACAAGCCGGGCATGCGTGTCGACGGGATCATCTACGCGGATGAGAAGCTGTTAAAGGACATCCGCCACGACAAGGCCCTTGAGCAGGTCGCGAACGTCGCTTTTCTGCCCGGCATCGTCAAGGCCTCTTTGGGCATGCCGGATATCCACTGGGGCTACGGATTTTGTATCGGGGGGGTGGCTGCTACCGACGTGGAAAAGGAGGGTGTCGTTGCCCCCGGTGGAATCGGTTTCGACATAAATTGCCTTTGCGCAACTACATTAATTTTCAGTGAGTTAGGATATAAAAAGCGAATCAAGGATTTTGAAGGAAACTTTCCAAAAGAAATTTTGAGGTGCATGGATTTTACTCGCGAGGAAGAAGAGCACACAAGAATACTTGGATTTTTAAAACAAAAGCCGAAACAGACTATTTTAAACATTGTGACTGAAACAGGCAGGCAGATAAGCGCGACCGGAGACCATCCCTTTTATACCAAAGACGGAATGAAGCCGGCCGGCAAATTAAAAATCGCTGAAGAGGTAGCCACATATCCTTTTTCAGGAGTAGGTTATGCAGAGCCGAGCTCTGAAATTATATTAGACGAAGAAGATGTTAGGAAGGCTTTGCATGAATTGGGGAAGGATTCAAGAGGAAGCGCTGTTGAACAGATAGTCCATCACGCGAAGAAAAGGGGATTCTTGCCCCTAAGATACGATTCCTGGCAGTTACCGTATCTGCTGCGGATCATGGGATATTGCTTTGGCGATGGCTCCATCTGTTTTACAGGAAAAAGAAATCGCGGCATCGTTTGTTTCTATGGTCCGAAAGAAGATCTAAAGAAAATAAAGGAAGACATGAAAAGAATCGGCTTTGAAGCAGGGCTTTATTCAAGGCCAAGGCATCACAAAATAAAGACAGCTTATGATCTTGTAGAATTTGATGTTGTAGAAAATTGGCTTAAGGTTGGTTCAAGCTGTTTTGCGGTATTGCTGGCGGCGTTGGGGGTGCCTGTCGGCAACAAATGCCGCAATCCCTACCGTGTGCCTCCGTGGTTATTCAAAGCGCCGTTGTGGCACAAGAGGTTATTTTTGGCCGGCTTATTCGGCGCAGAGATGTCTTCACCCAAGACGATGACGGGGCTGGGGTACAATTTTTACTGCCCCGTGCTTTCCATGAATAAGACTCTGGCGCATGTTGAAAATGGGAAAAAATTCTTAAGAGATATATGGACTTTGCTTTCGGAATTCGGGGTCATCGTCCACACGATAAGCGAAAGAAAAGAATTCACGAATAAAAAAGGTCTTGTTTCTTATCGTTTACGATTGATCATTTCAAATAAGCCAGACAACCTGATCAAGCTTTACGGCATGATAGGTTTTGAATATAACCAAAAGCGAAGATTTCTGGCCAATGCCGCCGCCGGCTATCTCAGGCTGAAAAAAAGGATCATCGATGAAAGAAAGCGGGCCATGGTCGTTGCTTCAACGCGCTACGAAGGTGGAGCTCCTCAGCCGCAATATATCTTTAATCTTTTAACGTCCGAATATGTCTCTCAAAGGTTTTTAGAACGCTCACTGTATGAATCTTCTGACAGAGAGCCCAGGATGCGGGGTGATGACCGGACATTTGAAGAATATATGAAGGAGGCAACGGAGGGCTTGGGAAAATCGGGGATGATCTGGGAGAAGATCGAACATATATCTGATGTGGAATACGATGATGATGTATATGACTTTACCGTTGAGCACAAGGACCATAATTTCATTGCCGACGGTTTTGTCGTCTCCAATTGCGGGGTGCGGCTCGTGCGTACCGAGCTCGAGGTGGACGACGTCACCCCGCACATCAAGGAGCTGATCACGGCCCTCTTTCAGACGGTGCCGGCAGGGGTGGGGTCCGAAGGAGCGATCCGGGCGAGCGCGAAAGACGAGAAAGAGATCATGCTCCACGGCGCGGCCTGGGCGGTCAAACAGGGCTACGGTGCGGACGCGGATCTCGAGGCGACCGAGGAGCGCGGGGCGATAGTAGGCGCAGACCCGGACGCCGTCTCCGAGCGCGCGGTCCAGCGCGGCAAGGCGCAGTCCGGGACGTTGGGCTCCGGCAACCACTTTCTGGAGGTCCAGGTGATCGACCAGCTCTTTGACCAGGAGCTCGTCGACGCCTTCGACCTGCGTCTCGGCCAGGTCACGGTGATGATCCACAGCGGCTCGCGCGGGTTCGGCTACCAGATCTGCGACGATTCGCTTAAGACCATGCAGCGCTGCCTGGAAAAATACCAGATCAACGTGCCTGACCGGCAGCTGGCGTGCGCGCCCGTCACGTCGCCGGAAGGCAAGAATTACCTGGGCGCCATGCGCGCGGCCGCGAACTACGCCTGGAACAACCGCCAGTGCCTGATGCACCTGACGCGCACCGTCTTTGAAAAAGTCTTCGGCGCCTCCTGGCAGAAGCTGGGGATGCGCCTCGTTTATGACGTGGCCCACAACATCGCCAAGATCGAAAAGCACCTCGTCAACGGCCGCGAGCGGACGCTGTGCGTCCACCGCAAGGGCGCCACGCGGGCCTTCGGCCCGGGGCACCCGGACCTGCCTCAGGCGTACCGGCAGACCGGCCAGCCGGTGATCATCCCCGGCGACATGGGCCGCAATTCCTACCTGTTGGCAGGCACCCAGCAGGCGATGGAAGAGACCTTCGGCACGACGTGCCACGGCGCCGGCCGGCTCAAGTCGCGCCACGACGCCAAGCGGTCCATCGCCTTCCACGACCTGATGAGGGAGCTCGAGGCTAAGGGCATTGTCCTTATGGCTGCCAGCCATGGCAAGGTCGTCGAGGAGGCGCCGCAGGCGTACAAGGACGTCAACGACGTCGTGCGCGTCGTCCATGAGGCCGGCCTCGCCCGCCGCGTCTGCCGCATGCGGCCGTTGGGCGTCATCAAAGGTTAGTTTCATCTCGGCGGGGGATCGAGGCGGTCCGGGATAGAGCGAGGGAGAGGGTCCCATCCCCCGCGGGGGCGAACGCCTCGGACAGGACCCGTCGCAAGATAGCGAAGAGAGGTTGAGATGCTTGACGTTAGATTGATCAGGGAGGATCCCGATGCGGTGCGCGCCTCACTCGCCAAGCGCGGGATGAAGGTGGACGTGGACGCCCTCCTGTCGCTGGACGCCCGGCGCCGGAAGATCCTGACGGCGCTCGACGACCTGCGGCGCCGGAAGAACGAGGCCAATGACGCCATCAGCCGGCTCCTGAAAGAAAAGAAGGACCCGAAGGCGAAGATCAAGGCCATGAAGGGTGTGGCGGACAAGATCGATAAACAGGAGGCGCTCTTGCGGGAAAGTCAAGAGGCCCTCGATAAAGAGCTCCTGCTCGTCCCGAACATCGTCCACGACTCGGTCCCCGTCGGCGATTCGACGAAGAACAAGGTCGTGCGCCAGACGGGGCAGCCGCCATCCTTCGCCTTCAAGCCGCTGACGCACATGGAGCTCGGCGAGGCGCATGACATTATCGATTTTGCGCGCGGCGCCAAGATCACGGGCTCCAATTTTATCCTGTATAAGGGCCTGGGGGCGCGCCTGCAGCGGGCGCTCGTGAACTTCATGCTGGACCGCCACACGACGCACCACGGCTATCGCGAGATGTGGCCGCCGGCGCTCGTCAACCGCGCGAGCATGACGGGGACCGGCCAGCTGCCCAAGCTCGAAGAGGACATGTACCGCCTCAAGGACGAGGACCTCTTCTTGATCCCGACGGCCGAGGTCCCGGTGACGAACATCCATTCCCACGAGATCCTCGACGAGAAGGACCTGCCGCTGTATTATACCGCCTACACGCCGTGTTTCCGGCGCGAGGCGGGCTCCTACGGCAAGGACACCAAGGGGCTGGTCCGCGTCCATCAGTTCGACAAGGTGGAGCTCGTCAAGTTCGTCAGGCCCGAGACGTCGTTCGATGAGCTCGAGAAGCTGGTCGCGGACGCCGAGGACATCCTCAAGGTTCTGGGCCTGCCCTATCGCGTCGTGATGCTGGCCTCCGGCGACATCAGCTTCGCGGCGACGAAGTGCTACGACCTGGAGGCGTACGCGCCGGGGATCGACAAGTGGCTGGAGGTGTCGAGCTGCTCGAACTTCACGGACTTCCAGGCGCGCCGCGCCAACATCCGTTTCCGCAACAAGGAGAGCAGGAAGGCCGAGTTCGTCCACACGCTCAACGGTTCGGGGGTCGCCCTGCCGCGTGTCGTGGTGGCGCTCCTTGAAAATTTCCAACAGAAGGACGGCAGCGTCGTGATCCCCGAGGCGCTGCGGCCCTACATGGGAGGCGTGACAAAAATTGAGAGAGCGTCTCTATAGTGTCTTGAAGTTCGTCCTGGCCGTCCTTCTCGTGCCGGTCGTCATCGGCCTGACGGCGGCCTTCCTGGACGGGTTGCGCGAGACGGACAGCCGCATCGCCGCCGCGTTCGGCTGGGGCGTGATCGCGTATCTCGTCTTGCACATCCTCTTCTATGCCCCCGCGCAGGTCTTTGACGCGGGAAAAAAGATGTCCGAGCAGGCCGTCGGTTTCGTCTTCCCGCTGGTGAAGGTGGCGGGTTTCTGCATCCCCATCTTCACGCTCCTGGCGTTCGGTCTCTATGCGTTCGTCGCGGCCGTCTGGAAGAGGCCGGACACGCTTCCTTTCTTCGTCTTTTGCGCGTCGTTCACGTTCACGATGCACATGGTCTTTTCGGCCAACGCCCTCAAGGACAAGAAGCCGGGGTGGCTCAAGGAGAATTACCTTTTGGCCATCTTTACCATTTACATCGTCAGCATGATCCTGATCTCTTTGGTCTTTTCGTTCCTGACGCCGGATTTCGTCCTGGCGCATTTTTTCAAACGGTGCGGTCACGTGGCCGGTGCCCTGTACTCGGTCTCCTTCCGCCAGCTGTTTGACGTAGAAGGGAGGATTGTGTCATGATAGCCTTGTTCAGCCTGTTCACCATCATCGTCCTGTCTATCCTCGTCGTGCGCATCGGCACGACGGCGTTGGAGCTGACGGGGTTATCGGCCGAGATCGCGGCCTTCCAGGCGCAGTCGGCCTTCTCGGGCGTCGGGTTCACGACGTCGGAGTCGGAGATGATCGTGACGCATCCGGTGCGCCGGCGCATCGTGCGGGGCTTGATCCTGCTGGGGAGCGCCGGGATCACGTCTTCGATGGCCGCCCTCGTCCTGACCTTCGTGGGTGAGACGGGAAAGGACATCGCCTTGCGGGGCGCGGGGTTGGCCGCCGGCGTCCTGTTTATCCTCCTGATAGCGCGCTCGCGGCTGGTCAATGTCCTGATGAAACGGCTTATCATGAGGGCCCTGAAGCGCTGGACCAAGCTGCAGATCTACGATTACGAACAGCTGTTGGGTCTGGGCCACGGGTACACGATCTCGCGCATCCGCATCCACGCCAACAGCCCGTTTTGCAACAAGCAGTTGAGCGAGGTCAGGCCGGAAGAGGGGATCCTGGTGCTGGCGATCTACCGCCGTGAGGCGGGCCGCGAGACGCACATCGGCGCCCCGCACGGCGACACCGTCATCCGCGCCGGCGACGCCTTGATCTGTTATTCGCAAAAAGAGATCGGAGAGTTTTTTAACCCGCGGTGAAGTGTTGGAAAGACCCCGCCTCACGGGATCGCAGGAACCGGTGACGGGGGGTCCGGATTTCGGGAAGGTAAGCGGTATAAATTTGGAGAGGTGCCAGAGCGGTTGAATGGGGCGGTCTCGAAAACCGTTGTGGCCGTCAGGCTACCGAGAGTTCGAATCTCTCCCTCTCCGCCATCTTTAATGTATGTCTAACACGAACGGGGAGTCTTTATGGAGCGCAAACGCGTAGACGTTGAGGCGAAGATCCTTGATGTGATCTTCGGTAAGATCAATCTGATGCAGAACGAGGAGGAGAAGCGCAGCGTCGTCTCCCGCGCCATCAGCGAGCTCTACGGCGCAACGCCCAAGGAGACGTTCATGCAGAGCCGGGTGATGGACGAGCTCACGGACGAGGAGCGCCGCCAGCAGTTCCTCGACCAGTTCTTCAGCTACGGCATCATCGAGGAGCTCCTCCATGACCCCGACGTCGAAGACATCATCATCAATTCCCTCAACCCGATCTTTATCCATCATACGAATAAAGGCCTGGTCCGGACCGAGCGGCGCTTCGAATCCCAGAGGGCGCTCGACGTCTTCATCAAGAAGCTCGTCGTCTTCTCCGGCCGCAACAGCCTTAGGAAACTGAACAATCTGGAGTTGGCGAACATCCAGGGCCGCGTCAACATCGCGTGCTCGCCGTTCGGACCCCAGATCACCATCTCCAAGATCAGAGAGCGCCCCCTGAGCATCATCGAGCTCATCAGGAAGGGCGCGATGAATTATGAGATGGCCGCCCTCTTCTGGCTGTATATGGAAGGGATGTCCATCCGGCCGGCGAACGTCATCATCCTCGGCGCGCCCGGGTCGGGCAAGACGACGCTTTTAAACGCCCTCCTGGGGCTTATCCCGGACAGGGAACGCCTGGTGATCATCGAAGACACCCTGGAGCTCAATACCGTCCCACAGGAGAGCTGGTCGCGGCTCGAGAGCGACGATGAGGTGACGCTGGCGGACCTGGTCAAGAACAGCCTGCGGATGCGGCCGGAGCGCATCGTCGTCGGCGAGGTGCGCGGGCGAGAGGCCCAGGACATGATGACGGCGATGAACATCGGCAAGTATTGCCTGGGCACGATCCACGCGAGCGCCGCGCGGGAGGCCATCATCCGTCTCCAGAACGAGCCCATGAACATCCCCGAGATCCTGGTGAACCTCATCGATGTCTTCATCACCTGCGTGAAGTACCACGTCAAGCGTGAGGTCTTCCGTGTCGTCGCGGAGGTCGCCGAGACCGCGGGCATGGAGCAGAAGAAGGTCCTTCTCTCGGCCGTCTGGAAGTATGAATACGAGAAGAGGCTCTTTGCCGAGGTGAGCCCCACGTCGGTCTTCCGCGACAAGATCGCGCGGGCCAGCGGCATGCCGGCGCTCGACGTCATCAAGGAGATCAAGCTGCGCGCCGAGGTCATGAAGATGGTCGACCACAAGGACGTCTCGGCGATGAACGAGGTGTGCGACTTCTTCAAGGAATACAACAGGGACGCCGATACCGCTCTCAAGCGCTTCGATGTGACCCGCGGCCAGATGTTGAAGAATATAAGAATATAGGAAAGCCCTGACTCTCGCGAAGGCGAGAACGGGAGAGCCGGGGACTAAATATCGAAAGAGTCGTAGCGGGATATTTTGGAGGCGTGGCAGAGCGGTTGAATGCGGCGGTCTTGAAAACCGTTGTGGGGGCAACTCCACCGAGGGTTCGAATCCTTCCGCCTCCGCCAGATTGATTCGAGTCTGGGGTATTACGTGCCGGTGGTTATTTTCCTGCCGATGAGATCTTCGAAGAGCTCTTTCAACCTGTTGTATAATCGATCATAGTTTACTTTGTCGATAAGCTGCTTCGTTAAGGCCTCGTCTTTGAGTATCTGCACCTTCCCCTTGTAGAGCCGAAAGGCCAATAAGACCCTTCCCACATAACGATATTGACGCGTAGCCGTTAAGGCCAAGGTGAAGTTGTCTTTATCAAAGAGCGCGCCCACCCCCTCGACGCCCAAGGATATGAGATAGTTGTTATGGATCTTTATGGGGATGGTCTTTTTTATACCCGTTACGATGTCCTTATTTTTGTTCTCCAGGAGGTCAAGCGATTCCATTTCCGCATTGAATTCATAATCTTCGCATTCTTGAAATCTCTGATATCTATGAAAAGAGGGGTCGAGGATGTAGGAAGCAAGCAGGCCTTCAAAAAATAAAGCAGATGTATCGGTGATGCGCAAGACATAATGTGTCCCCGAAGGCCTTGGGAAAAACCCGCTTTCCGAGACATTGACGAAGGCGATTTTATAACGGTCTTCAAGTAAGGGTTTTATTTTTTGGTACGCGTATGCGGCAAGAGACCCGCATATTCCAAAGCGTCCTTCGTCCAGGACGATGTTTCCATCGGGATCGAAATGATGGACGTTATGCAAGGTCCAAGTCTCTTCATCGAAATCAATGCTGACCTTTACGTCCTTATGCATGAGTGCTTCTATAAAAGAGTATCGCAAGGGTTCTATTATTTTTTTGATTTCTTCTTGATGGGGAACATTTTTATCAATAAGGGGAAGATCGAGACTCATGGCGTTGTTTCTTATGTAGTATCTCATCGTGACGCCGGACAGGACAAGCACGAGGCACAATAAGAAAAAGGTCAGAACTTTATAGAAGACGACTTCCTTGTTGAGGGTCATGAAAAATCTCCTGATAATATCTCTCTCGAGAATAGTATAGGCGTGGAACCTTACGGCGTCAATTTGAAAGAGCGATACACCCCGCCGTCATGACAAGCGCCCCGATGACCTGCCTCAAGGCGGCAGAATGGCAACGCCGGCACAAGAACAAAATAACAGGCAGAACCCTTATGCCCTTGACAACAAAGAAGTTACGTTGTAACTTATTCATAAATGGAGAGTTAAGGAAATATGCCTGATGGGCTTTTGACCTCTCCGGAACTGTAGCGTATCTTGAGACCTTCCCGATTCCCTTCCCAGGCCCTCCTGACGTGGTACCGGCGCCATAAGCGCGACCTGCCGTGGCGCAGGACGCGGGACCCCTACCGCGTCTGGATCTCCGAGGTGATGCTGCAGCAGACGACGGTCGCCACCGTCATACCTTATTACAGGCGGTGGATGCGGCGGTTTCCCGCGATGAAGAAGCTGGCGGCGGCCTCGCTTCGCGACGTGCTCAAGGCCTGGCAGGGGTTGGGGTATTATCAGCGGGCGCGCAACGTCCACGGGGCGGCCCGCCTTTTTTGTGGGCGTTTCCGGTGCCGCATCCCCGATGACCCCGCCGTCCTCGCGCAGGTCCCCGGATTCGGGCCTTATACCGTCGGCGCGGTCCTGAGCATCGCCTTCGGCCGCAAGAGGACCATCATCGATGCCAACGTGCGCCGCGTCACGGCCCGCTATCTGGCCGTGAAGCAGGCGCGGGGCACGCAGGCAGACAGGGTCCTCGAGGAGTTCTTGCAGCGTGCGCTTCCGGACAAGGATGTCGGTGCCTTTAACCAGGCGCTGATGGAGTTGGGCGCGCTGGTCTGCCGGCAGGAGAATCCGCTGTGTCCGCGCTGTCCACTGAAAAAGAGGTGTTGCGCCTGGCGCCGGGGGCTGCAGGACGTGATCCCCGGCGCGGTGGCGCGGTCGATCCAGGCGGTCGAGGCCGTGGCGGCCGTGATCAGCCGGGGCGATGCCGTTTTCCTTCAACAGCGTGCTCCCAAAGGTCTCCTGGCCGGCCTCTGGGAGTTTCCGGGCGGCAAGATAGAAAGGGGAGAGACGCCCCTGCAGGCGCTCAGGCGGGAGCTCCGGGAGGAGCTGTCCGTTGTGAAGAAAGAGGCCCGGCCGCTTTTGACCGTGCGCCACGCCTATACCCGGTTCCGGGTGCGGCTGCACGTCTATCGCTGCCGCGTCCAGCCCCTGCCCAAGGCGGACAAGACGCACCGTTGGGTGCCGCGGAGCCGGCTCAAGGAGTATCCCGTGCCGTCGGCCACAGCCCGCATCATCGAGGCCTTGGAAAGGCTTGCATAACGCCTATTATTTGATAAACTTTTAAGTGCGAGCGCAAGGAAATTATTAGTGCGAGCGCAAGGAAGTCGTTCATTTACGCAAAGGCAAGCGGGATAACCGAGGAGGGACGGTGAAGAATATTATTTTGGCGTGTCTTTTGGCAGTGAGTTTGGTCCCGGCGGCCGTCGCCCAGGAGGAGCTGAGCGGGACCATCCAGATAAAGGGGTCTGATACTATGGTGAACCTGGGTCAGGCCTGGGCCGAGGCCTTCAGCAAGGCCCATCCCGGCGTGACCGTGGCCGTGACGGGCGGCGGCTCGGGGACCGGGTTCGCCGCATTGATCGGCGGCACGTGTGATATCGCCGAGGTCTCGCGGACGATCAAGGAAAAAGAAGTGGCGCTGGCCGGGCAAAAGGGTTTTAAGCCCGTTGAGTTCGAGGTGGCCCTTGACGGCCTGGCCGTCGTCGTGCATCCGGACAATCCCGTCGATGCGTTGACCATCGATCAACTGGCCGATATCTTCACGGGCAGGGTCACGAACTGGAAGCAGGTCGGCGGCAAGGACCTGCCGATCGTGATCCTGTCGCGGGAGGTAAACTCCGGCACCCATATCTATTTCAAGGAACACGTCCTGCGTAAGGGCCGCAAGGACATCTTTGATGAGTTCTCGCCTATGGCGCTGTTGATGCCGTCTTCCCAGGCGATCGCCGAGGAGGTCGCCGGGAACGAGAATGCCGTCGGCTATTACGGCGTGGGTTACGTGACCCCCGCCCAGAAGGCGGTCGCCGTGGCCCAGGACGCCGACAGCGAGTACGTGACGCCAGAGGTCCCGGACATCATCTCCGGCCGCTATCCGATCTCCCGGCCGCTCTTGGTGTACACGCCGTCTGCGCCGACGGGCGTCGTCAAGGCCTTTATCGATTTCGTATTGTCGCCCGAGGGGCAGAAGATCGTCGAAGAAGTGGATTTTGTCCCGATAAAGTTCCGATAGAGCCCGCCATGTGACCGGCGGCGTTCCCCATGAGAAGACTCAAGGAATTTCTGATCGAGAAGCTCATCCTCTTGAGCGGCATCACCGTCATCCTTTTTGTCGTCCTTATCTTCGTCTTTCTCCTCAAGGAGGGCCTGGCCTTTTTCAAGGAGGTCAGGCTTTCTGATTTTCTCGGCGGCCGGTACTGGTATCCCATCTCCGAGCCGCCGCGCTTCGGTATCCTGCCTTTGATCCTCGGCTCGTTCCTCGTGACCGCGGGGGCGACCGTCTTCGCGGTGGCCACGAGCATCTGCGCCGCTTTCTACATCGCCGAGATCGCGCCCGCGCGCATCCGGGACTTCCTCAAGACCGGCATCGAGGTCCTGGCGTCCATCCCCAGCGTGGTCCTGGGGTTCGTGGGGATGGTGACGCTCGTGCCCTGGGTCAAGTCGGTCTTTCACGTCCCGACGGGCCTGACCGCGCTGTCGGGTGCCATCATGCTCGGCTTCATGGCCATGCCGACGATCATCAGCATCTCGGAGGACGCCCTCGCCGCCGTGCCGCGCCACTTCAGGGAGGGGTCCATCGCCCTGGGCGCCACCCGGTGGCAGACGATGTACCGCGTGACCATCCACGCGGCCAAGCCCGGGATCCTCGCCGCGAGCATGCTGGGCATCGGCCGGGTGATCGGGGAGACGATGGCGGTGATGATGATCACCGGCAACGCCGCGGTCATCCCCAGGACGTTCCTCCAGCCGGTGCGCACCCTGACGGCGACGATCGCGGCCGAGATGGGGGAGGTCGTTCACGGCAGCGCGCATTACCACTCGCTGTTTTCCATCGGCATCATCCTTTTTCTCATCACCTTTATCATCAACGTGACCGCGGATTTCTTCCTGCACCGCGTCAGGCATTGAGATGGCCCTCTTGAATGTCCACGTCAAAGAGAAGATCGCCTTCAGCGTCCTTTTCTGCGTGACGCTTTTTGTCCTCACGCCCGTCGTCGTCGTCCTGTGGATCATCTTCAAGAACGGCTTACCGGCGTTGAGCTGGGAGTTCCTGACCCAGATGCCGACGGACGGGATGCGCAGCGGGGGGATCTTCCCGGCCATCCTGGGGACGCTGTATCTCGTGGTCGGCGCGACGCTCTTTTCGCTGCCGCTGGGGATCCTGGCGGCCATCTATTTGAGCGAATACGCGCGCGAGAACCTCTTGACGCGTCTCATCAACCTGGCGATCGTGAACCTCTCCGGCGTGCCGTCGGTCGTCTACGGCCTCTTCGGCTTCAGTCTTTTCGTCGTCTTCCTCAAGCTCGGCGTCTCCATCCTCGCGGGTTCCCTGACGCTGGCGATCATGAACCTGCCGGTCGTTATCACGGCGACGCGTGAGTCCCTGAGGGCGGTCCCGGATTATTTCCGTGAGGTGAGCCTGTCTTTGGGCGCCAGCCGCTGGCAGGCGGTGCGCCACGGCGTCCTGCCGTTCGCCCTGCCGGGGATCCTCACGGGCACGATCCTGAGCATCGCCCGCGCGGCCGGGGAGACGGCGCCTATCCTCTTCACGGTCGCGGCGTTTTATATCCCGCACCTGCCCAAATCGGTCTTTGATCAGACCATGGCCCTTCCTTATCACCTGTATATCATCGCGACGCAGATCCCCAACATCCCCGTCAGCTACCGTTACGGGACGGCCCTGGTCCTGATCCTGATGGTCTTGATCTTGAACCTGAGCGCGATCGTGATCCGCTCGAAATTCAGGAAGAAGTATAAATGGTAGACCAGACACCGGCGTCCAAATTCGAGGTCCGTGGGTTGAGCGTCCGTTTTGGTCCCGCGTCGGCGTTGCGCGACGTGACGCTGGACATCCGCGCCAAAGAGATCCTCGGCGTCATCGGGCCGGCGAGCTCCGGTAAGACGACCTTCCTGCGGGCCCTGAACCGGCTCAACGACCTCTATGCGAACATGTCGTACTCGGGGAGCATCCTGCTCGACGGGGTGGACATCAACCGCGGCATGGCCTCCGAGACCCTGCGCCGCCGCGTGGGCATGATCTTTGCGTTGCCGATGCCCCTGCCGTTGTCGGTCTATGAAAACGTCGCCTTCGGCCCCCGGCGCAAGGGGATCCGGGAGCGCAAGAAGCTCGATGTGTTGGTCGAGGAGAGCCTGCGCGCGGCGGTCTTGTGGGACGAGGTCAAGGACCGCCTCAAGACCCCGGCCACGAAGCTCTCCGGCGGCCAGCAGCAGCGGCTGTGCATCGCGCGCACGCTCGCCGTCAAGCCCGAGGTGATCCTTTTCGACGAGCCGTGTTCGGGCCTGGACCCCGTCTCGATGGCCAAGGTCGAGGAGACGATGCTCGAGCTCAAAGAAGAGTACACGATCATCCTCGTGACCAACAACACCAAGCAGGCGGCGCGCGTGGCCACGCGCACGGCGTTCTTCCTGATGGGTGAGCTCATCGAGCTGGGCGCGACTCCTAAGATCTTCACCGCACCGTCCGACAAGCGGACGGACGAGTACATATCGGGTAAGTTCGGTTAGAGGATAGGGTCGTTTACGGGCCGCCGTCGGGGTCCCCCGACGACTCCCGTAGCGGAGGGGGGACCCCGGCTCTTGCAATCCCGGGGGGAACCACGGGAGGGTTCCCCAAGGGGGCGCGGGGGGCTAGGGGGACTCCGACGGCGGCCCGGTCAACTCACATGGCTATCATCGAGACCAAGGACCTCAACCTTTTCTACGAGAAGTTCCAGGCGCTGATCGACGTGAACATGGCCGTCCGCGAGCGCCTGATCACGGCGATCATCGGTCCGTCGGGCTGCGGAAAGTCGACCTTATTGCGGGCCTTCAACCGGATGAACGACTTGATCGAGGGCGTCTCGATGACGGGCCGGGTCCTGATCGACGGCGAGGACATCCTTCGTCCGGAGACGGACCTGGTCCGTCTGCGCAAGAAGGTGGGCATGGTCTTCCAGCGGCCCAACCCTTTCCCGTTGTCCATCTTTGAGAACCTGGTCTACGGCTTGAAGGTCCACCACATGGCCACGCGCGACCGGCTCTACGGGATCGCCGAAGAGTCTCTCCGGGACGTCCTCCTGTGGGACAAGCTCAAAGACAAGCTCCATAAGAGCGCCTTGACGCTGTCCTTGGAAGAGAAGCAACGGCTGTGCATCGCGCGCGCGCTCGCGGTCAAACCCGATATCATCCTGATGGACGAGCCCTGCTCGGCCCTGGACCCGATCGCCACCTTGAAGATCGAGGAGACGACGCGGGCCCTCAAAGAGCGCTACACGATCGTCATCGTGACGCACAACATGCAGCAGGCCGCCCGCATCTCCGACGAGACGGGGTTCATGCTGTTGGGCAAGCTCATCGAATTCGGAAAGACGCAGGATCTGTTTTCGCGTCCCGCCGACAAGCGGACGGAAGAATATATTACAGGCCGTTACGGCTAGAAGGAGGATATCATGATGATGCACAGACACTTTGACGAAGAGTTGAAGAGCCTGAATGAGAAGCTGCTCAAGAGCGCCGCGCTGGTGCAGGAGTCCATCTTCAACTCCGTCGAGGCCCTGAAGGAGCGCAATGCCGATCTGGCGAAGACCGTCATCGCGAACGATGCGATCATCGACGAGTTGGAGAACGTCATCGACGACGATGTCTTTCATATGGTGGCGCGTCACCAGCCGGTCGCCTCGGACCTGCGCTTTCTTTTGATGACGATGAAGCTCAACACGGACCTGGAGCGCATCGCGGATTGCGCCGTGGATATCTGCCAGTGGGTCCTGGAGCTGGTGCCGCAGCCCTTGCTCAAGCCCCTCATCGATATCCCCAAGCTCTCGCAGGTCGCCCAGGGGATGGTCAAGAAGGTGATCGACGCCTTTGTCCGTCGCGACGCGGAGATGGCGCGCGAGGTCGTCTTATCGGACAAAGAGGCGGACCGTTTCCGGGACCTGATCCAGAACGAATTGATCAACGACTTCCTCGCCAAAGACCCGAAGAGCGCCACGCGCGCGGTCCCGCTCCTTTTGATCACCCGCTACCTCGAGCGCATGTGCGACCACGCGACCAATATCGCCGAGGATATCATCTACATGGTCGAGGCTGAGGTCATCAAGCACCACCACGAGAAGCTCGGATAGACCGCCGGAGGAACACCCTTGCCTCATCACAAAGCCCGGAGGCATCGGTCCCGGCACCGGTAAAAAGTGTCTATTCCCCAAGTCCATAGACGGGTATAATGTTTCCGGGTTAAACGGACGTTTCCAGAGGGATAAGGACGTTTCCAGAGGGATAAAAAGGCGTATGGCACATGACCAGGGAGCGTCTTGGTTCGGGATCCGCCGCCACGTCATCTCCCTCTTTTTCCTCTTAGCCTGCCTCCTTGTCGTTCCGACCGTTTCCTTCCTCCGGTGGTGGGTCGTCGTCTCCCAGGATCAACTGAACGAGAGACTGCTCTGCGAAGGCCACAAGACATTCATCGGCTATATCGACCAGAAGCGGGGGGTGCTTGAGACCCTGGCGCGTTCCTTTGTCCGGCATCCGGCCGTGCAGGCCCTTATCGCCGGACCCGCCGGCACGGCGGCAGAGTCGGACATCGCGGCCCTGAAGCGCGACGCCCGGCTGGATCTCTTTTCCATTGTGGACGCCAGGGGGCACGTCATCGGGGGCGATAGGGACGTCGAGCTCTTTGGGGCGTCGCGGCTCATGGCGCGTCAGCTGGGCTGGTCGTCTTCCTCCCGCGATATCCTGACGGGATTTTTTTATGACGCCTCCGGACGCCTCTGGCTTCTGGCACGGGCCCCTGTGGAGATACAGGGGGCGCCGGCGTCGAGTGTCGTCATCGGCTGCTACGCGGAGGAGGCGTTCCTGGACAACTGGGCCGATCCCATCGGTTTTAACGTCGATGTCTACAGGCACGAGTCTTCCGCCGGCGAAGAAGCGTATTATCCCGCAACCGAAAGCGCCGGCGTCACGTGGAAAGAGCTTAGGTATTCACAGGGGCCTTATCTCATCCGTTCGGCGTCTTTGGGGGGCGTGCGGCTCATGTTCCTTGCGGCGACCCTGCGCGATATCCGCGGCGAGGCCGTCGCCGTTTTGATCCTGCGGCGCGCCGCGCCCCTGATCGCGATGCCGCAGCACTCTTTCCTGAATTTCCTCTGGATCATCCTGGGCCTCTTTTTCGGATTCCTGGCCGTGTCCCTCCGGTTTTTAACAGACCGCATCACCCGTCCCCTCGTGGACCTGCGCCGGGCCATCCGCGATGTCACGTCTTCGGGGAACCTGGCCGCACGCCTGCACCCGGCGCGGGAAGACGAGATGGGGCAGCTCATCGAAGAGTTCAACAAGATGCTGGAGAAGCTCGAGACCTCCAGCGTCAGCCTCAACCGTTCCAAGCAGGAGCTGACGGCCCTCTATGACGATCTCCTGGAGCAGAAGCGGTTCACGTCGGAGATCGTGGCCACGGCCCCCAGCATCGTGTTGGTCCTCTTGCCCGACGGCCGCGTGAAATTCATCAACGACGCCTCCTCGCGCATCATGGGCTTCAGGCCCGAAGAGATGATCGGCCGGCAGTGGACCGATAACTTCGTTCCCTTCCGTCACCGGGAAGAGGTCCGCAGGGTGTTCGAGGAGATCCTTAAAGGGGAGGTCCAGACCCACCGGCAGCACGAAGGCAAGATCTTGACGAAGGAGGGCCATGAGCGGACCCTCCTGTGGAGCAACAGCGCTATCGCGGACGACCAGGGACGCATCCTCTCGGTCCTGGCCATCGGCATGGATATCACCCGGTGGAAGGAGACGGAGCGGGACCTGCGCCAGAAGATGACGCAGCTCGAGCGTTTCGTCAAGGTGACGATGGACCGGGAGCGCGTCATCATGGAATTGAAGCAGGAAGTGAAACGGTTGAAGGGCGCGACGCAAGACGGGCAGGCGGCCGATGGGGATCTTTAAGGGGTTGGGATATCGCCGGTCGTTGCAGTTCAAGTGGTCCCTCGCCATGTGGGCGCTGGGCACCTGTTTTTTTGCCATACTGGTCACAGCGGCCTTCTTGGGGGCCCGGCATTTTGTCGTCACCCTGAACCATGAAGAGACGCAGATGATCGCCGATATGATCACGCAGCGCATCCAGACCGAGATGCTGCATCTGCGAAAAGACGTGCTCTTCTTTGTCTCTTCGAACGCGCGCATCGCCGTTCTCCTGCGGTCGGCCGGCGGCGCCTATGCGGGCAAGACCGAAGAAGAGATCACGAAGGAGATAGCGCAGATCGACAAAGAGTGGCCGGGGCAGGAGTGGGAGGTCCTGCGTTCGCGTTATCTCCTTGAGGAATTGAATCTTATCTGCGAGGAGCTCCGGCGTCTGGCCCGGCTGCCTGTCGTCGAGCTCTTCATGACGGACCGGCGCGGGGTGCTCGTCGCCTCCACGAACAAGACGACGGATTACTATCAGGCCGACGAGGAGTGGTGGCAGCGGGCGTTCAACGGCGGCCTGGGCAGCGTCCACCGGTCGGAGCTGGAGTACGACGAGAGCAGCCAGGCGGAGGCGTGGGCGCTGGCGGCGCCGATCTTTGACGCGGACGGCGACGTCCAGGGGGTCATCAAGGTCGTCGTGGACAAGGTCGCGTCGTTTCGCTTTCTCCTGGACGTCTTTTTGGGCAAGGGTTCCTACGTGGGGCTCCTGCGGTCGGACGGCGAGGACATCTTCAGCCTGGGATTCGAGAAAGAGCGGGACACCTCTTTTTTAGAGCCGCTCGGCCGGGCCGTCCTCTCCGCGAAGGGGCGCAGGCCGTTTATCATCGAGACGCCCGAGGGCCGGCGTTTCATCGCAGGGTGGACGCGTCTGGACGCCGGCCTCCTGAGCCAGAAGTTCGACGTCTTCGTGTACTGCCTCAAGGACTACCGGGAGGCGCTCGGCGCCTTCAGCAGGTCGTCGTGGTGGTTCTTTGTCCTGTGGGGGGTCTCGACGCTGATCTTCTGGTTTTTCACGTCGCTGTGCGCCCGCCGGTTTCTCGCGCCCCTGTGGCAGATCAAGCAGGGCTTCGAGTTTTTAAAGAGGGGTTTTTTGAGATACCGCTTGAGCATCCGGTCCGGCGATGAGCTGGAGGAGCTGGCCGGGGACTTCAACCGGACGATCGAGGAACTGCGCAAGAACACGGTCTCCAGGGATTACTTTGATGAGATCATCCAGCAGATGTCCGATATCCTGATCGTGACGGACGGCCGGGGCAATATCCAGACGGCGAACAGGCGGGCGTGCGAGGCATTGGAGTATGGCGACGGCGGCCTGGTGGGCAAGCCCATGACGGATATCGTCAACCGCAGCGACCGCTACGTCATCAACTGGGGGCTTAAAGGGGTCATCGAGCAGGGGGCGCTCAAGGATAAACGGGTCATCCTCTTGTCCCGCTCGGGACGCAAGATCCCGGTGTATCTGGGGACGCGCGGCCTGCGGGATCATGATAATAATCTCGTCGGGCTCGTGTGCGTGGCCAAGGACCTCTCTGAGATGAGCCAGCTCCTGGAGGCCCTGAAAAGATCCAACCAGGAGATCATGCGTCAGAAGGAGGAGCTGGAGAAGGCCCTTCAGGAACAGCACGAGATGCGCGACGCTATGTTGAGCGTCCTGGAGGACACGACGGAGTCCAAGCACTCCCTCGAGATGACGCTGCAGAAGCTGCGCGAGACGCAGGCGCAACTGCTCCAGGCGGAAAAGATGGTTTCCCTGGGGCAGATCGCCGCCGGGGTGGCCCACGAGATCAACAATCCGCTCTTCGTCGTCTCGGGAGAGGCGGAGATACTGGCGACGAGGAAGGACCTGCCGCCCGCGATCCAGGACTTCCTGAAGGTCCTGCGCGATCAGGTCGAGCGCATCAACGAGGTCATCAAGCGGCTGCTGGAGTTTTCCCGCAGGCGCGAGACGATGATGGCGGTCGTGGACGTGAATGCGCTGGTGGCCAGGAGCACGGACCTGTTGAGGTATCAGGCCCGGGCGCAGGGCAGGATCGAGATGCGCCTGCGGCTGGCCTCCGAGCCCCTTCCCGTCAAAGGAGACGCCAACCAGCTCGTCGAGGTCTTTGTCAACGTGATGATCAACGCCATCCAGGCCATGGAGGCGCAGGGAGGCACCTTGACGGTGATGACCTTTTGTGACATAATACATTTCCCTTCGGGGGGCCAGACGGGGGGCCAGACGCAGGCCCTGGAGAGGTCGATCCTTAGGCCGGACGTCCCCTATGTCCATGTCCAGATCATGGATACGGGTGTCGGGATGAGCCCCGAGGTCCTCCAAAAGGTCTTCGACCCTTTTTTTACGACGAAGAAGACGGGCACGGGGCTTGGGCTTTCCGTCTGCTACGGCGTCATTGAAAATCACGGCGGGGATATCGTCGCGGAGAGCACGTTGGGTGAGGGGACGACCTTTACGGTACGTCTGCCATTGCACGAGGCCAGGGAGGCCGAGGCCAGAGATGATTAAAGGCAGTGCCATGAAAAAGATCCTTGTGGTGGATGACGAGGAGCCGATCCGCAAGATGCTCGTGAAGTTTCTCACCGTAAAGGGCTATCAGGCCTGCAGCGCGGCCAGCGGCGAGGAGGCACTCAAGGTCTTGCGGCGCGAGAGACCGCAGATAGTGCTTCTGGACATCCGGATGCCTGGCACCGACGGCATCGAGGTCCTGAAACAGATCAAGAAGATCGACAAGAAGGTGGACGTGATCATGGTCTCGGCCGTCTCAGAGAGGAAGGTCGCCGAAGAGTGCATGGAGCTGGGGGCGTTCGATTACATCACCAAGCCCGTCAGTCTGAGCTACCTGGAAGAGTGTCTGTTGGCGAAGTTATTGGGGACCCCCCAATAGCCAAAAAGAGGAGAGGCCTATAGACAGGTGATCTTTTTGAAAAGACCGGAAAAGGTTGACAAATTTTTTAATAAATATATACTATACTATTATGATAATGTTAATAATGTTTATGGTTCGTCGGGGCCGCAAGCTATGAGACCGCCGGCCAAGGTCCTGTATGCCTGTCGCGCAGTTCTTGAATTGGCGCTCCGGTATAAAGGGGAGCGGCCCGTGCGCATCGGTCACATCGCCAAGGCGCAGAATATACCCAAGAACTTCCTGCTTCAGTTGATGATGCGCCTTAAGGGAGCCGGTATCGTTCACAGCGAGCGCGGCATGAACGGCGGATACTTCCTGGCCCGCCGGCCCGCACAGATCAGCCTGGGGGAGGTCATCCGCGCCGTGGACGAGAACATCTTTTCCCGCAGCAAGAGGAGTCGGCCAGGCGATGTCCCCGGGTCCATCCTGCTGCGGATATGGGATGAGGCCAACGGCATGGCGGCGGATCTATTGGACGGGGAGACGCTGGAAGATGTCCTGCGGCGGTGCAAGAGAGAACCCATAAACTATCAGATTTGAAAAGTATCAGATCTGACGGCAAAAACCGGAGGCGACCATGGCCAAGAACGAAGATAAGTTGAAGATCGAATCGTTGTTGCTGCACGGCGGACAGGTTCCGGACCCCACCACCGGAGCGCGGGCCGTCCCCATCTATCAGACGACGTCGTATCAGTTCAAGAGCACCGAACACGCGGCCAATTTGTTCGGCCTGAAAGAGTTCGGCAATATCTACACGCGGCTGATGAACCCGACGACGGACGTCCTGGAGAAGCGCGCGACGCTTATGGAAGGCGGAGTGGGGGCGCTTGCGGTCGCGAGCGGCCAGTCCGCTATCACGCTGGCGCTGTTGAACATCGCGAAGGCCGGCGATGAGATCGTCTCGGCGGATAATCTCTACGGCGGCACCTACACGCTCTTCCACTACACCTTCGCGCGCTTGGGGCTTAAGGTGAAGTTCGTCAGGTCCAACGATATCGCCGCCCTCGAGAAGGCGGTCGGACCCAAGACCAAGGCCGTCTATGCCGAGACTATCGGCAACCCGAAGCTGGACGTGGCGGACCTCGAGGCGTACGCCAAGGTGGCCCACAAGAACGGCATCCCGCTGGTGGTGGATAACACCGCGGCGCCGTATCTCCTGCGGCCCATCGGCTTCGGGACGGATATCGTCGTGTATTCGACGACGAAGTTCATCGGCGGCCACGGGACCTCCATCGGCGGCCTGATCGTGGACAGCGGGAAGTTCGACTGGACCAACGGGAAGTTCCCGTTGATCGCCGGGCCTGACCCAAGTTACCACGGCATCGATTTTGTCGAGGCCTTGAAGCCCCTGGGCAACATCGCCTACATCGTCAAGGCGCGCGTGACGCTCTTGCGCGACCTGGGGCCGGCGATGTCTCCGTTTAACGCGTTTTGCTTCCTCCAGGGGCTCGAGACCCTTCACCTGCGCATGCCGCGCCACTGCGAGAACGCGCTGGCCGTGGCCCAATACCTTGAGAAACATCCGAGCGTCTCGTGGGTCAATTATCCGGGGTTGGCATCGAGCCCTGAGAAGGCGCGCGTGAAGAAGTACCTGCCCAAAGGGGCCGGTGCCATCATCGGCTTCGGGATCAAGGGAGGCCTTGAGGCCGGGCGCAGGTTCATCGATGCACTCGAGCTCGTCTCGCACCTCGCCAATATCGGCGACGCCAAGACGCTGGCTATCCACCCGGCGACGACCACGCACTCCCAGCTCTCGCCCGAGGAACAGAAGGCGACGGGCGTGACGCCTGATTTTATCCGCCTGTCGGTCGGCATCGAGAACGTGGATGACATCATCGCGGACATCGACCAGGCCCTGAAGAAGGTATAAGGGGTCGTTGGCCCCGGCTCGTCGACATTCACCTTCCCGCGAGCCGGGGACGATTTATCCCGTGACGCGATAAAACGGGCGTCACGGGACCTTCGGCGGGATGGCACGTAAGGGTAAACTCGGAGGCAACGATGGGACGTGTTTATGACGATATCACGCAGACCGTGGGTAACACCCCCTTGGTCCGCATCAATAAGCTGACGGCAGGCCTGAAGGCGACGGTGTTGGCAAAGCTCGAGTTTTTCAATCCCCTGTCGAGCGTCAAGGACCGCATCGGCGTGGCCATGATCGAGGCGGCCGAGCGCGCCGGTCTCCTCAAGAAAGATTCCATCGTCATCGAGCCCACGAGCGGCAATACCGGCATCGCGCTGGCCTTTGTCTGCGCGGCAAAAGGGTACCGGCTCATCCTGACGATGCCGGACACGATGAGCGTGGAGCGCCGGCTGTTGTTGAAGGCCCTGGGGGCCGAGCTCATCCTGACGGACGGCACCAAAGGCATGCGCGGGGCGGTCGAGAAGGCCGAGGAGTTGACGGCCTCGTTACCCAATAGTTACATGCCTCAGCAGTTCAAGAACCCCGCCAACCCGGCGGTCCACCGCAAGACCACGGCCGAGGAGATATGGCGCGACACGGACGGCAGGGTCGACGTCTTTATCGCAGGCATCGGCACCGGCGGGACGATTACCGGCGTCGGCGAGGCGCTCAAGGAGCACAAGCCCTCGGTCAAGGTCATCGGCCTTGAGCCTAAGGATTCGCCGGTCCTCTCCGGCGGCAAGCCGGGGTCGCATAAGATCCAGGGGATAGGCGCCGGCTTCGTTCCCGAGGTCCTCAACCGCGACGTGATGGACGAGATCCTGCTGGTCGGTCACGACGACGCCGGCAAGACAGCGCGTCTCCTGGCCAGACAGGAGGGGATCCTGGCAGGCATCTCCAGCGGCGCGGCGATGTGGGCGGCGCTCGAAGTCGCCAAACGCAGAGAGTCGGAGGGCCAGACCATCGTGACGGTCTTGCCCAGCTGCGGCGAGCGCTACCTCTCGACGTGGCTCTTTCAGGAATAAAGGACCCGAGAAAGTGATTGCAAGGCCCTGCTGCTGAACGTACAATAATCCGAGGCGGGGAGCGCCTTTACATACGCAGGACAGACGCCGTTTACAGATGCCATTTGTGGCGGCATTTATCGGGGCGAGGGCCGGCCCTCCCGGAGCAAGACGGCTGTCCGGTTCGGGACGGTTGCTCCGGATCAAGACGGCTGTCCCGGATCAAAAGGGGAGTCATGTTCGGTAAAAAGGGGTTGGGTATCGTCGAAACGAAGTCCTTTGAGTTCGCCCAGAAGCCCCACGAGCTCGTCCTGGAGAGCGGCCGCAAGCTGGGGCCGATCACGCTCGCCTACGAGACCTACGGAGAGCTCGACAGCGAAAGGTCCAACGCCGTCCTCGCCTGCCACGCCCTTTCGGGAGACGCCCATGCCGCGGGTCTTCATCCGGGCGACAAAGACCCGGGCTGGTGGGACAGCATGATCGGGCCGGGCAAGGCCTTTGACACGAACAAGTACTTTGTCATCTGCTCCAACGTGATCGGCGGCTGCAAGGGGAGCACGGGCCCATCTTTTGCGAACCCCAAGACCGGCAAGCCTTACGCGTTAGACTTTCCGATGATCACCATCGCCGACATGGTGCATGCCCAGCGGCATCTCATCGATCACCTGGGTATCGATCAGCTGCTGTGCGTGGCCGGCGGTTCGATGGGCGGGATGCAGGTGCTTCAGTGGGTGGCCTCGTACCCCGAGCGTGTCCGCGCGGCCATCCCCATCGCCACCGCCCTGAAGCATTCGCCTCAGCAGATCGCCTTTGATGAGGTCGGCCGGCAGGCGATCATGGCCGACCCCGACTGGCGCGAGGGCGGCTATTATGGGCACAGCCAGCCCGAGAAGGGACTGGCCGTGGCCCGGATGATCGGCCACATCACCTACATGAGCGACAAGTCGATGGAGGAGAAGTTCTCCCGCCGGCTGAGAGAGAAGAACTACAGTTTTAAATTCATCTCGGACTTCGAGGTCGAGGGATACCTGCGTTACCGCGGGGACAACTTCGTCAGGCGCTTTGACGCGAATTCTTACCTTTATATCACGAAGGCCATGGACTATTTTGACGTCTCGGGCGACAAGCTGATCGGGTCCGGTGAGACGGTCGGGGCGCGGTTTCTGGTGATCGCCTTCCATTCGGACTGGCTGTATCCGCTGTATCAGTCGCAGGAGATCGTGCGCCAGCTCAAAATGCGCCAGGTCGATGCCACCTACTGCGAGATCCAGTCCACCTACGGCCACGACGCCTTCCTCCTGGAGGTCGAGGAAGAGACGCATCTGATCAAGCACTTCCTGGATAAGACGTACCAAGGATATGACGTGAGGTCGCACGATGCCTGATACCGTCCGCCTGGACCATCGGATCATCTACGATATCGTCGAGCCGGGTTCCCGCGTCCTGGACCTGGGCTGCGGCAACGGGGACCTCATTTACCTTCTCGCGAAAGAGAAGGGCGCCCGGGTGCAGGGCATCGAGCTGAGCGAAGAGGCGATCTACCGGTGCGTCGAGAAAGGATTGAGCGTCTTTCACAGCGACATCGATTCGGGCTTGAGCGAGTATCCCGATCGGTCCTTTGACTACGTGATCCTCAACCAGAGCCTGCAGGAGGCGCGCCGCGCCGATTTTGTCCTGAGAGAGGCGCTGCGCGTCGGCAAGAAGGTCATCCTCGGCTTTCCCAACTTCGCCCACCTCTATGCCCGCCTGCAGCTTTTCTTTGCCGGCAAGACCCCGATCACCCCGTCCCTGCCCTACCGGTGGTACGACACCCCGAACCTGCACTTTCTGAGCGTGAGCGACTTCCGCGACTTCTGCCGGGAGAAGAAGATCAGGATCCTCACCGCGTACTTCCTGGGGACGAAAAGGAGGGTCCGCTTCTGGGCCAACCTCTTCGCCCTCAACGCCATCTTCGTCGTCAGTCCGTCGGCCTAAAAAGAACACCCCGGAGGCAAGATGCCCTACATCAACCTCAAGCTTGTCGGAAAACTGTCCCGCGAACAAAAAGAGAAGATCGCCAGAGAGTTCACGGATACGCTGGAGCGGGTCGCCCGGAAGCCCAAAGACGCGACGTACCTCGTTATCGATGAGGTCGACGGTGCCGACTGGGCGCAGGGCGAGCGTTTCTTTGGCTAAAGGCACTCTCTAAAAACTCTTCAAAGGACCTGCGCCGCGTTGTAGAATAGGGACGTCGTCGTAGAATAGGGGTGTCGTTGTTGAATAGGGACGTCGGCGCGAGCCGGATCCTTCATGGAGGTCCTTGGTGGCGTCTTCCCGCCTGAGAGAACTTTTGCGATTGGGCCAGAGCCCCTGGTATGACAATATCGACCGCCGCCTGATCGCCGACGGAACGCTAAAGGCCTTTTTTGACCGGGGCATCGTCGGCGTCACGTCCAACCCCACCATCTTCGAGAAGGCCGTCAACGGCTCCCCTGTCTATGACGAGAAGATCAAGAGGCTCAAGGCGGCCGGCGCGGACCTGGAGGAGATCTGCGATACCCTGACCGCCGATGACGTGCGCGACGCCGCAGACCTCCTCAAGAGGGTCCATGAGGAGACGCGGGGGAGCGATGGCTGGGTGAGCATCGAGGTCTTGCCCGCCTACGCGCACGACCCCGAAAAGACGCTCGCCTACGCGCGTCACATCTTTAAGAAGGTCGGCCGGCCCAACGTGATGGTGAAGGTGCCCGGGACGGCCGAGAGCCCGCAGGCCGTCGCGGCGCTGATCGCCGAAGGGATCCCGGTGAACGTGACCCTGCTCTTTTCCAGGGAACACTACCTGCGGGCGGCCCGGGCTTATTGGCAGGGCTTAGAGGAGCGCCTGCGCACGGGCCAGGACCTCGGCGCCGTCGCCTCCGTGGCCAGCGTCTTTGTCAGCCGCATCGACACGAAGGTGGATTATCTCCTGGAAAGTTTCTCGGTGCGCCAGGCGGTCGTGGAGAAGAGGGCGGCGATCGATGCCCTCAAGGGCCGCATCGCCGTCGCGAACGTCAAGATGATCTACCAGGCCTTCAAGGACATGTTCAGCGCGGCCAAGTTCGGCGTCCTGGAGATGCACGGGGCGCGGCCGCAGCGGCCGCTGTGGGCCTCGACGAGCACCAAGAACCCCGTCTACAGCGATTGTCTGTATGTGGATAACCTGATCGGTCCGACGACCGTGAATACCATGCCCCACGCGACGGTCCTCGCGTTTGAGGACCACGGGCAGGCGGTCCTGACCCTCGAGGCCGGGCTGGAGGAAGCCCACCGGCAACTGGCGGCCCTGCCGGAATTGACGATCGAGCTCGACAAGATCTGCGAGGACGCCCAAAGAGACGGGGTCCAGGCCTTCGCGAAGTCCTGGGACGCCCTGATGCGGGCCATCGAGGCCAAGGCCCGGTGAGGCCAAGGCCCGGTGAGGGGCCTTGTCGACGCCGGCCCCCTTTGCTATAATAAGGCACCCTGAATCTGATAATCCCTCCTAACGGGCGTTTGGAAACAGGGTTTCGCCTGTCAGAAAGATTCCTCGCCCTGACAAAAAGACGTCAGGGCTCGGAATCTAAATTTTGTAGTACAAAATTTGGAGAGGTGGCTGAGTGGTTGGAATCAAAGCAAAGATTGCAAATGCAAGACTGGGGGGACTAAGATGTATGGCGTTGCATGGTAATCCTGGCACGCCTGAAGGAAGAAGCAAGGGGGGTAAGACTTCAGTTAGGTTCTTCCAGCAAAATCCTGCCTTGGCAAAGAAGCTCGGTTTTATTTTACGAAAAAATATTACATGTCCAGAAAAGAGCGCCGAATTAGCAGAGATAGTAGGCATCATATTAGGCGATGGCAGTTTGCCGGGAAAACATCAGCTTATAATATCTTTTAACAGTAAGACTGATGAAGAGTACGCGCGATATTTACGAAGCACTTTACAAAAATTATTTATGGTTGACTCCCATGTTCACTACCGCAACAACAATAATGGTGCTGAGATAATAGTGAGCAGTTCTAGCTTGGTCGAGTTTTTGGAAAAGCTCGGTCTTGAAAAAGGAAATAAAGTTAAGAATCAAGCGGCGGTTCCCGGATGGATAAATGAAAAATTGGGGTATCGATTAGCGTGTTTGCGCGGCTTGATGGATACAGACGGAGGGTTATATCTTCATCGATACAATTCCGGCGGAAGAGTTTACAAATATATGAAATTGTGCTTCACTAATTGTTCAAAGCCGTTATTAAATTTTGTTTTTGACGTATTAAAGAGCTTGAATTTTAAGGTTTATCTTAATAATGTTCACGTATCTGTTTATGCCGCTTCAGAGGTAAAAAGATATTTTACTGAAGTAGGATCGCATAACCAGAAACATCTTTTTAGATTTAGAAATCATTTTGATAATTAATATCGGAGAGGTGCCGGAGATGGTTTATCGGAGCTGCCTGCTAAGCAGTTGGCCTGGGTAACCGGGCCCTCGGGTTCAAATCCCGACCTCTCCG
>CAZUQR010000002.1:0-127798 GCA_964622605.1 uncultured Planctomycetia bacterium | reverse complement strand
TGTCAGATGAATGTGCGGGATGGGGAGGTCCTCGAGGGGCTGCTCTGCGCCGAGGGTTACGGGATAACGCGTGACGCCGGGGAGGCGGACGCGGTGCTCTTAGTCACTTGTTCCGTGCGCCAGCATGCCGAGGACAAGGTGTGGAGTGAGATAGGCAGGCTCAAGAACGGCCGGGCGTGCCGATGCCGGGATGGGCGCAGGGGGCGGCCTGTCATCGGCGTCGTCGGTTGCATGGCGCAGAATTATAAGGAGGATATCTTCAGGCGCGCCCCGCAGGTGGATATCGTCTGCGGGCCCAGCGAGATCGACAACATCGCGCTCTATCTGGAAGAGGCCCTGAGGAGGAAGGGGAGCGTCGTGGCCGTGGCCGAGCGCCGGCGCAACGAGGCGATGTACCACACGGGCTTTCGCGAGGACAAGGACCACGCGTATGTCGTCATCTCCGAAGGGTGCGACAACTTCTGCTCCTATTGCATCGTGCCGTTCGTGCGCGGCCGCCTTCGCCACCGGCCGGCGGCCGAGATCCTGAAGGAGGTCAGGGCGGCGGCCGCCTTGGGCATCACGGCGATCACGCTCCTGGGGCAGAACGTAAACAGTTATAAGCAGGCCACCAAGTCATCCGGTCGTCAGGTCGCCGGGTCGTCACGCCGGCGGGTCGGCGGAAAAGGAGACTTTGTCGATCTGCTCGGACGGGTGAGCGCCGTCGAGGGGCTCAAGAGCGTCTCTTTCATCACGTGCCATCCGAAGGACACGAGCCCCGAGCTCTTCAAGCTGATGAGGGAGCGCGCCTGCATAAAAAAATACCTCCACATGCCGTTCCAGGCCGGGTCGGACCGGATCCTCAAAGTCATGGACCGTGGATATACGGCAAAAAAGTACCTGGCCCTCGTAGACCGCTACCGCAAGCTGGTGTATAATGCAAAATTGAGCACGGATGTGATCGTCGGCTTCCCGGGAGAGACCGAGGCGGACTTTGCCGCGACGCGCCGCCTCATGGAGCGCGTGCGGTTTGACACGGCATACATCTTTAAGTATTCGCCGCGGCCGCACACGAAGGCCGCGGCCCTCGGGGACGACGTGCCGATGGCCGTCAAGAAGAGGCGCCACGCCCAGCTCCTGGAGCTGCAAAAGACGATCTCCCGTCAGAAGAAGGATGAGACGGCGAAGAGGAAGGATGAGACGGCGAAGAGGAGTTCTTGTTAGCCTGATCGGGACCGCGGTCCTGCTGGCCGCCGGCCGCCTGGCCACAGCCGAGGAGCTGCTGGCCAAGGCCGAGGCCTTTTATCTGCAGAAGCTCTACATCCAGGCGATCGAGGCGTCCCAGGAGGCGATCCAGGAGCATCCGCAGGACGTTGAGCTCGTCGCGCACGCCAACTACCTGACCGGCGCCAGCTACGTCAACCTCTTCGATTTCCTGACCGCCAAGAAGAACTTCCAGACCGTCGCCGACAGGTATAAAAATTCCGCCTATTACGAGGACGCCTACCTGGCCCTGGGGGATGTGGAGTTCCTTCAGGAGAACCTCGAGGAGGCGCTCAAGGTCTATCATGCGTTCTTAGAGGAAGGTCCTTCCCCGAAGCGCCGCGCGACCCTCTACTTTCGCCTGGCCGAGGTCTATCTGAAGCGGGGTGACGTCGCGAAGAGCCGGGTTTACCTCAAGCGGCTTCGTGAGGAGTTTCCGGGGTCTTTCGAGGCGCGCGATGCCGGCCGGTTGAGCGGTGAGGAGGTCTGGTACACCGTCCAGGTCGGCGCCTTTACCGATTTCAAGAATGCCCAGACTTTCATCGACGGATTGAAGGCGAAGGGCTATGACGTCTATTCGGTCCTGTGCATGCTTTCCGGAAAAAAGCTATGCCGGGTCCGCATCGGCAAGTTCACCGACCTGAAGGATGCCGAGACCCTACAGGAACAGCTGACGCTGGATGGGTATTATTCGAAGATCTTCCCGCTCACGGCCAAACAATAAAAGGGATCATCTTAACGCCAGGGCGATCGCGCGTCACGAGCAGCGGTTGTCCTGTTTTTTTCGATGAAACAACGTTCTGTTGTCGTCTTTATCGTGGGGCCGACCGCATCCGGCAAGAGCGCGGTGGCGCTCTATCTGGCAAGGCAGCTGGCGTGCGGCCTTGTCTCGGCCGATGCCATGCAGGTCTATAAAGGCATGGACATCGTCACGGACAAGCCGTCCCCGGCGGTCTTGCGCCGCGCGCCGCATGCCCTGATCGGGACGGTGGCGCCGAGCCGGGAGTATAACGTCGCCGTCTTCTGCCGGGATGCGCGCCGGGCGGTCCGGGCGGCTGTCCGGAGAAGACGCTGCCCGGTCGTCGTCGGCGGCACGGGGTTGTATGTCCATGCCCTGGTGGACGGCATCTTTGAAGGGCCGTCGGCGGATGCGCGGCTGCGCCGTCGCCTGGAAGAGGAGGCCCGGACGCGGGGGTTAGGCGTTCTCTTCGGGCGTCTGCAGCGCGTCGATCCGGCGGCGGCAGGCCGTATCGGTCCGCATAACGCGCGGCGCATCATCCGCGCGCTGGAAGTGTACGCCTTGACACAGCAGTCCCTCTCCGAGCTTCAGAAGAAGAAGAACGGCCTGAGGGAAGAGTTTGACGTGCTCCTTTTCGGTCTGCGGCGGGACAGGCAGGACCTGTATGCGCGCATCGACCGCCGCGTGGACGAGATGCTGGGACGCGGGCTCATCGAGGAGGTCAGGGGACTCTTAAAGAAGAAGCTCGGCACGACGGCGCATTGCTGCATCGGCATCCGCGAGGTGGAGGGTTATCTCAAGGGGCATTACGGCCTTGATGAGGCCACACGGATCATCAAGCGCAACACCCGCCACTTTGCCAAGCGCCAGTTGACGTGGTTCGGCAAGAACAAGGATATCATCTGGCTCGACGTGGCTTCGGAGGCCGACCTGGCCGCCGCCGCCCGCCGCATCGCCGCCAAGATACGCTCAAGATGAGACTCAGAGGCCAGGCCTTTGAGTCTCATTAAATGAGACTCAAAGGTCAGACCTTTCAGTCTCACGAGGTCCGGGGATATGGAACGGGTCATTCTCTTAACGGTCAAGCTGGATAAAGACAAGGCGACGTGGGATGTCATCGAGCGCCAGCGGGAGTTGAGGGAGCTGGCTGTGACGGCAGGCGCCGACGTGCTGGTGGAAGAGCTCTGTCACCGGGAGATGCCCACGCCCGACCTCTACATCGGTGAGGGCAAGGCCAGGGAGCTCTCGGAGGCCGTCCGGGCCCATGAGGCGGATCTTGTTATCTTCAACAACGACCTGTCCGGCACCCAGCATCGCAACCTCGAAAAGGTGTTCGAGACGAAGGTCGTTGACCGCACGCAGCTGATCCTGGATATCTTCGCGCGCCATGCTTACAGCCAGGAAGGCAAGGCCCAGGTGGAGCTGGCGCAGCTTGAATATCTTCTTCCGCGCCTGGCCGGAAAGGGGACGGAATTGTCGCGGCTGGGCGGCGGCATCGGGACGAGGGGGCCGGGCGAACAGAAACTCGAGGAAGACCGGCGCCGCATCCGTGACCGCGTGCGCCTGCTCAAGGGAGATCTCAAAGACCTGGGGTACCGCAGGGACGTGCGGCGCAACAAGAGGCGCGAGGTCTCGGTGCCGGGCATCACCCTGATCGGCTATACCAGCGCCGGCAAGTCCACGCTTTTTAACGCGCTGACCGGCGGGGAGCAGACCGTCAGCCGCGGCCTCTTCACGACGCTCGACCCGTTGTCCCGCCAGATCAGCCTGCCCAACCGGCAGCGCGTCGTCCTGTCCGACACCGTCGGCTTCATCCGCGACCTGCCCCCGCACCTGATCGAGGCCTTCAAGGCGACGCTCGAAGAGGTGGTGGAGGCAGATCTCCTCCTGCACGTCATGGATGTCAGCAGCCCGCGCCGGCAGGACCACGCGGATGCCGTGGAGGAGGTCCTGGAGGTGCTCGGGGCCCTCGAGAAGCGCACCATCCCGGTCTTCAATAAGATCGACCTTCTGGAAGACCCCCGGATCCTGGAGCGGGTCCGGCGGGACCTTCCGGAGAGCGTGGCGGTGTCGGCCCTGCAAAAGACGCACCTCGATGACCTGCTCCGGCAGGCCCAGAAGGCCCTGGCCGGTTATTTTGAAGAGATTTCTCTGGTCCTGCCGCACGGCAAGAGGGGGCTCGTAGACGTCCTCTACCGGGAAGGGCAGGTGCAGGAGATCGCCTACCTCGCGGACGGCATCCACGTGCGCGCCCAACTGCCTTATGTCGCCGCCCAGAAGTTCCGCAAGCTCGCCCAAGACAAATAGCGCGAAAGCAGACAAGAAACGGCGACTGAGAAAGGGTGGTCGTCCTGAACCAAAGGGGGCCGTCCAGGATCAAGGGGGCCGTCCAGGATCAAAGCGTGCCCGACCTGAATCAAAGGATGCCCGTCCTGGATCAAAGGGGCCTGTCCTCATAGCCGCCTTGAGTTCCCCGCGCATGCACGGGAGCAGCTACTTTAGGTGATTTAATTTTTTTAATTAGATTACTTGACAAAATTAATCTGGTGTGTTAAATTATGATGGGAGGCGAAAGGGCCATGGGGCGCAGGCGCAAGAGCCGTCCGGAGGGTACAGGCAAGGGGATACAGATCTCGTCGGACGATCCGGTGTATGCCATCGGGATCGTCAGCAAGCTGCTGGGCGTGCCCGAGTGGACATTGCGGGCGCTGGAAAGAGAGGGCCTGATCCGTCCGGAACGGATGAACCGCAAGGTCCGCGTGTACTCCCTGAAACAGATGCGTAAGATCGAGCACATCTGTTATCTGATGGAAGAAAAAAGGGTCAATATCGGCGGGGTCAAGGTGATCCTGCACATGGAGAAGGTCTGGACGGACTGATTTTTTAAGGGTCAAAGTTAGACTATAATCCTAAAGGAGAGCAAGCGTGAGGACGACATTGGTGTTCAACCATACGCAGGAGGGTCCGCGGGCGCGCGCTGTGTTCGATGAAAAAGCCCAAAAGATCGCCAAGCATCTCAAGCGGTTCAGGGACGACCAGGTCTATCTCCACGGCGCCCTTGATAAGAATCCACACAAGGAAGAGTTCCATGCGTCTCTGACCCTCTATCTGCCTGCGACGACCCTGCACGCCCGCGAGTGTGCCCCGGAATACGGGGCGGCCTTTAATGAGGCCTTCCTTGACCTGGCACGCCAGCTGCGCAAGCATAAGGATAAGCTGACCCGTGAGAAGCGGCGGGTCACGCGACACTCTTCCAAACCCTAAAACTAAAAACGGTGTTGACAAAAAGCGAAAACGTGTTAACATTTTTAGCAGTCTAAGGGCAAGAGTGCTAATATCCTAAGGGTAAGAGACATGCCAAGAGAAGCAGACCAGGACAAGAGGAAGAAGGATATCCTGCTGGCAGCGATCGAGCTCTACCTTAATCATGCACAGCCGGTCTCCTCTGACGTCCTGTGCAAGATACGCAGGCTCGACCTGAGTTCTGCCACGGTGCGCAACGTGCTCGCGGAGCTCGAGGAGGTGGGCTTTTTGAGTCATCCGCACACCTCGGCCGGCCGCGTGCCAACGGACGACGGGTACCGCTATTACCTCAACGTCCTGATGAAAAAGAAGAGATTGGAAGAGGAGGAGATCGGCTTCATCAATAAGATATTTGAGCTCAAGGTGCGTCAGCTGGATGACCTCCTCGTCGAGACGTCGCGCATCCTTTCGGACTTCACGCATTACACGAGCCTCGTCTATCTGCAGGACGACGAGGACCAGTGGGTCTATCTGGAGGGATTGCGTCATCTTTTGGAGCATCCCGAGTTCCAGGACCTGGAGCGGGTGCGCCTGATCATGCAGGCGCTGGAGACTCGCGAGGTCCTCTTTGACCTCATCAAAAGGCACTTCGTCGAAAAGACGCACGTCTATATCGGAAAAGAATGCCAGTACGCGCCTATGGAGTCCTGCGCGGTGATCGTATCGAGTTACGGCGGCACGAAGAAGCGCAAGGGGAAGCTGGCGGTCATCGGTCCCAAGCGCATGGCTTATGAGCAGGTGATACCGCTTTTGGATTACCTGTCCGAGGCCGTGGCTGAACAGGTCGAAAGGTTCTAAAGCGATGAGCAAGGCGGATCGCAGACATGACGAAGGACGTGAGTCCCAGGAGGCCGCCGGGTCCGCAGCGGCCGGGAAACAGGAGCCGGTGACCATGCCCCGAGCCGAACTGGACGCGCTCAAGGAGAAGGCCGCCAGGGCCGAGGAGCACTGGGACAGACTCCTGCGTCAGCAGGCGGAGTTCGACAATATCCGCAAGCGCCTGGAGCGTGAGCGTATCGAGTTCCAGCGTTACGCCCACGAAGACATCATCGCGGACCTGTTGGGCATCCTGGACGACCTGGAGCGTTCGGTGGAGGCGGCACAGAACAAACACGAGAATTCCGAAGCATTTTTAAAAGGGATCGAGATGATCCTGGCGCACCTCTACGAGCTTTTGAAGAAGCGGGGGGTGGCGCCGATCGAGGCAACGGGCCGGCCCTTTGACCCGAGCCAGCACGAGGCGCTCCTGCAGACCGAGACCGGTGAGCACGAAGACGGCACGGTCCTGGAGGAGCTGCAAAAGGGATATCGCCTGCACGACCGCGTGCTGCGCACGGCGAAAGTGCGCGTGGCAAAGAGGATAGAAGACAAAGACAAACAGTAGGAAAATACTACTCGATACCGGACTTTTTCACCTGGTTGGTAACCGGGTAAAGTCTGGTGTCTCGTTAGAAGGAAGTTGTCCTTTAGGGGAAGTAGGGGAAGGCAAGAGCAGATAAAGGGGGTTTATCATGGCAAAAATCATCGGAATCGACTTAGGGACGTCCAATTCGGCGGCGGCGGTGATGGAGGGCGGCCGTCCGTCCATCATCCCGTCGGCGGAAGGCACGACGGTCGGCGGCGGCAAGGCGTTTCCGTCGTATGTCGCGTTCACCAAAGACGGCCAGCGCCTCGTGGGCGAGCCGGCGCGGCGCCAGGCGGCGATCAACGCCGAAGGCACCGTCTTGGCGGCCAAGCGCAAGATGGGCACGGACCACAAGTTCAAGGTCTACGGCAAGGAGTATTCGCCCCAGCAGATATCGGCCTTCATCCTGCAGAAGATCAAGCAGGATGCCGAGGCGTATCTGGGTGACAGCGTCAAAGAGGCGGTCATCACGTGCCCGGCCTACTTCGACGACAACCAGCGTCAGGCGACCAAGGACGCCGGCGAGATCGCGGGGTTGAAGGTCCTGCGCATCATCAACGAGCCGACGGCGGCGTGCCTGGCCTACGGCCTCGACAAGGCCGGCAAGGAACAAAAGATCATGGTCTTTGACTTCGGCGGCGGCACGCTCGACGTCACCGTCATGGAGATGGCCGAGGGCGTCTTCGAGGTCAAGGCCACGCACGGCGACACGCAGCTGGGCGGGACCGATATGGACAATGTGCTGATCGACCATATCGCCGGTGAGTTCAAGAGGGATTCCGGCATCGACCTGCGCAACGACAAGATGGCGATGCAGCGCGTGCGCGAGGCGGCAGAAAAAGCGAAGATCGAGCTCTCGAGCACCCTGACGACGGACATCAACCTGCCGTTTATCACCGCGGACAGCTCGGGTCCAAAGCACTTGACGATGAACATCACGCGCGCCAAGCTCGAAGACCTGGTGACGCCGATCATCAAGCGCTGCGAGGATCCGTTGCGTCAGGCCCTGGCGGACGCCAAGTGCAAGGCCTCCGACATCGACAGGATCATCATGGTCGGTGGCCCGACGCGCATGCCCATCGTCCAGAAGTTCGTCGAGGACTTTGTCGGCAAGAAGATCGAGGGCGGCGTGGACCCGATGGAGTGCGTGGCCATGGGGGCGGCTATTCAGGCCGCCATCATCAAGGGCGATATCAAGGACGTGTTGCTCCTGGATGTCACGCCGCTGTCTTTGGGTATCGAGACCCTCGGCGGCGTCTTCACGAAATTGATCGAGCGTAACACGACGGTCCCGACGAAGAAGAGCCAGATCTTCTCCACGGCTGCGGACAACCAGCCGGCCGTGACGGTCCGGGTGCTTCAGGGCGAGCGCAAGATGGCCCAGGATAATACACAGCTTGGCCTCTTTGAGCTCTCCGGTATCCCGCCGGCGCCCCGCGGCATGCCGCAGATCGAGGTGACCTTCGACATCGATGCCAACGGCATCGTCCACGTCAACGCCAAGGACCTGGGCACCGGCAAGGAGCAGTCTATCCGCATCACGGCGCCCACGAAGCTCAACAAGGACGAGATCGAGAAGATGGTCAAGGAGGCCGAGAAGTTCGCGACCGACGACGAGAAGCGCAAGGCCGAGGTCGAGGTCCGCAACCAGGCCGATACCCTGCTCTATTCGAGCGAGCGGTCGCTCAAGGAGTACGGCGACAAGCTGAGCGATGACGACAAAAAGACGATCACGTCGAAGATCGACGACCTGCGCGAGGCGCTCAAGGGAAAGGACACCGACAGGGTCACGAAGGCGTCCGAGGAGCTGACCCAGGCGTCCCACAAGCTCGCCGAGGCGATCTACAAGCAGGCGGCCGCCCAGAAGGGCCAGGCCCAGGCCGGCCCTCAGGAACCGCCGGGCGCAGGGCCGCAAGACACGGCCGAGCCGAAGCAGGAAAAGAAGGACGAGGACATCATCGACGCCGAGTACAAAGACGAAGGCAAATGAGGCTGAGGGGTCTCACGTGCGGCGGGTGGCCGGGGCGGGTCGGTCCATCCGCCCGCAGCGGAAGGGGCATCACGCCTCGGACAGGACCCGCCGTAGCTATAGCTTAATAGTTCGAGCGATGAGACCATGACGACGAGCCGCGACTACTACGAGATCCTGGGCGTGGACCGCAAGGCCACGGTGGAGGAGATCAAGAAGGCCTACCGGAAGCTGGCCATGAGGCACCACCCGGACCGCGTGGAGCCGGACCAGAAGAAAGCGGCCGAGGAGAAGTTCAAGGAGATATCCGAGGCCTACGCGGTCCTGTCGGACGAGAAGAAGCGGGGTCTCTACGACCAGTACGGCCACGCCGGCATCGACCAGCGCTATTCCACCGAGGACATCTTTCGCGGCGCCGACTTCTCGAGCGTCTTTGAGGAGATCTTCGGGGGAGGAGGGGGTTTCAGGGGAGGCGGCTTTGGCGGGTCGGGCTTGGGCGGCTCGATCTTCGAGACGCTCTTCGGCGGCGACATCTTCGGCGGCGGGGGGCCGCGCCGAGGCCGCGACCTCCAGATCCAGACAGAGCTGACCCTGGAAGAGGCCGCGGCCGGGACAGAGAAGACCTTTACGATCAACCGTCTCGAGATGTGTCCGACCTGTAACGGCTCCGGGGCTAAGCCGGGCAGCAAACGCACGACCTGTCAGCGCTGCCGGGGCGCGGGCCAGACGACGGTGGCCCATGGGTTTTTCCACCTCTCCCAGACCTGCCCCAAGTGCGGCGGTCAGGGGCAGATCATCACGACACCGTGCCCCAAGTGCGCGGGTCAGGGCCGGATAAAGGTCCCCAAGAAGATCTTGGTCAAGATCCCCGCCGGCGTGGACACGGGCTCGCAGTTGCGGGTCCGGGGAGAGGGCGAAGCGGCACAGGCCGGCCGGGGCGACCTGTTCGTCGTCATCCATGTCCGGCCGCACCATCTCTTTGAGCGTCACGGCAGCGACCTGGTGTGTGACGTCCACGTGGACATCACGCAGGCGGCCCTGGGCAGCGAGATCCAGGTGCCGACCCTGAACGGGAACGTCAAGATGAAGGTCCCGGCCGGCACGCAGTCGGGCAGGACGTTTCGTCTGCGCGACAGGGGCCTGCCGGACGTGCGCACGCGGCGGCGAGGGGACGAGCTCGTGCGCGTGATCGTCGATATCCCGACCGGCCTGAGCGGCAAGGAGCGCCAGCTCCTGGAGGAGCTGGCCCGCCTGCGCGGCGTCAAGGCAGGTTAGCGTGACTCGCTGGGCGTTTCTTGATGTCTGGGGTCGTTCGCAGACCTCCGTAGTTTGTTCGTTTGGGCTGGTGGCGGGTGGCCGAGGCGGTGCGGCCCATCCGCGCGCAGCGGAAGGGGTCCCACGGGGGGATGGGGCGCTGGTCCGACGGATAAGTCGGACCGGTTAGCGCGCCAGCCGAGATGTGAGGCTGGCCGGGGCCGCGGAAGCGGCCACGCCGAGCCTGGATGACGAGCGATGCACGCGGATGGGACGACCGCCGAGGACAGGACCCGCCTGCTGATTAAAAAGGGAGACAAGCAATGCCGACATACGAATACGAGTGCAGGGCCTGCGGGCACCGGTTCGAGAAGATGCAGTCTATCACCGCCGTGCCCCTCAAGACGTGCCCGGAGTGTTCCAAAAAGAAGGTGGTCCGGCTGATCGGCTCCGGCGCCGGGCTGATCTTCAAGGGGCCCGGATTTTACGCCACGGACCACCGCAAGGGGGGTGCCCCCGAGGCGCCCGCCTGTCCGGCCTCCGGCGATAAGCCGGGGTGCGCCGGCTGCCCGAAAAGTCCTTCCTGATGCCTGCGCGCAGGGTCTTCTTTTTCTGGGGACCGGTAGTCGCCTATGCCGCGCTCATCTACTTCCTGTCTTCCTTCAAAATAGGGGTGATACCCCGGATATTTCCCAATAGTGACAAGGTATTCCACCTTTTGGAGTACCTGCCGTTCGGTTTCCTGGCCGCGCGGGCGGTGCGGGCCCACCTGGGCCGCCGGTGGCTTGGCGCTTTACTGGTCTCTTTTTTTATGGTATCCTTATATGCTCTAAGTGATGAGTTCCACCAGCTTTTCGTCCCGGGCCGGACCTTTTCGTTCTGGGACTGGGGGGCCGACCTGTCCGGGGCGGCAGCTGGCATCTGGCTCTTCCATGGCAAAAATCGAAGCCTTTCGCAGCCTTCACTATAATCCTGACCAGATCACTGACGCCTCCCTCGTTGTCGCCCCGCCTTACGACGTGATCGACGGCCGGGCACAGGAGGCGCTCTACCAGAAGCACCCCTATAACTTTGTCCGGCTCATCCTGGGTAAGGGTCTGGGCGCGGACACTGCCACGGAGAACCGCTACACCCGCGCCGCCGCCTACTTTGACGAGTGGCAGCGCCGCGACATCCTCATCCAGGACGATAAGCCCGCCATCTACGTCACCGAGCAGAAGTTTTCGGTCAGCGGCCGGTCCCTGCGCCGGTTGGGTTTCATCGCCCTGATGCGGCTGGACGAGGAGGGTGAGGAGATGACGGTCTATCCGCATGAAAACACCCATACCGCGCCCAAGGAGGACCGTCTGCGCCTGGTCCGTCATGTCGAGGCGAACCTCAGCCCTATCTTCACGGTCTTCTCAGACCCCAAAAAGACCGTCCGCCGCCTGCTGGATCGTGTCGCACGCGACACAAGGCCGTGCTTCTCGGCCCGCGACGCCGAGGGCGTCGATAACCACGTGTGGCGCGTCACGGAGCAGGTCCTGATCGCAAAGTTCAAGAAGAACCTGAGCGGAAAAGATGTCTTTATCGCCGACGGCCACCACCGGTACGAGGTCGCGCGCCTCTTCCGGGAGGAGAAACGGCTGCAAGGCGGTCCCGCTTTCAAGGACTCCTACAATTCCATCATGACCTACTTCACGGCGCTCGAGGACGAGGGGATCTGTATCCTGCCGACCCACCGCCTCGCGGAAAACGCGGCCTTCACCCTGGAGACGCTCAAGCCCGCCTTTGACGTGGAAAAGCGCACCGACTGCGAAGACCTGGTCTCAGCCATGCGCCAGGCAAAGGGCGAGTCCCTCTTCGGCGTCTACCGGGACAAGGAGTACTCTTTGTTGAGGTTGGTTGACCCCAAGCTGCCGCAGCAGCTCCTGCCGGACGCTACAGACGACTACCGCGCCCTGGACGTGGCGCTCCTGCACAAGATCGTCTTCGACCACTTTTTGAAGATATCCCCGGCTCAAGTCCGTTACGAGGTTCATGTGGGGCGGGCCATCGAAGCGGTGGACCAGGGCCGCGCGAGCGCGCTCTTTCTCTTGAATCCGACGCGCATCGAACAGATCCGGGCGGTCGCCCTCGGCGGCGGGGCCATGCCCCAGAAGTCCACGTACTTCTATCCCAAGGTCCTGAGCGGCCTGGTGGTGCACAAGTTTTAGGTGAGAAGAGATGGCGCTCTTCAGTAAACCCAAATACACGGTCGTCAAGATCCGTAAGCGCGAGATGCCGCAGGGGTTGTGGACCAAGTGCCCGGAGTGCGGGGAGCCGCTTTACAAGAAGACGCTTGAGGAGAACCTCCGGGTCTGCCCGAAGTGCCAGCACCACTTCATCATGACGGCGCTCGAGCGCCTTGACATGATCGTGGATGAAGGCACCCTCAAGGAGTCCGACGCGCACCTCACGAGCGCCGATCCCCTCGAGTTCAAGGGGGTCAAGAGCTACCGGCAGAAGATCGCCGAAGACCAGAAGACGACGGCGCTGCCGGAGGCCGTGGTGACCGGCGAGGGCGAGATCTTCGGCAAGAGGGCCGTGGTGGTGGTGACTGACTCGCGCTTCATCATGGGGTCCATGGGCTCGGTCGTGGGGGAGAAGGTGACGCGGGCCATCGAGAGGTCGATACGCAAGAAGCTGCCGCTCGTGATCGTCTCCGGCTCCGGCGGCGGGGCCCGCATGTACGAGGGGATCTTGAGCCTGATGCAGATGGCCAAGACCTCCGCCGCCCTGAAGAGACACCACGATACGGGCCTCTTGTACATCTCGGTCCTGACCAACCCCACGATGGGCGGGGTGATGGCCTCTTTCGCGGGCCTGGGCGACATCATCATCGCCGAACCCAAGGCCCTGCTCGGGTTTGCCGGCCCGCGCGTCATCGAGCAGACCACGCGCCAGAAGCTCCCGGAAGGTTTCCAGAGGTCGGAGTTCATGCTGGAACACGGCCTCATCGACATGATCTTGCCGCGCAAGGACCTGAAGGAGTCCTTGCACCGCCTCATCGATTATTTGGGTTGATAGGCAGGGGCATGTGTTATAATACTCCTCTTTAAAAAAGATCGAGGCAGGGCACGGGCATGGCTCAGGTCAGCTTAAAAGACGTCACCAAGGTCTATCCGGGCAACGTGCGCGCCGTGGATAAGGTCAACCTGGGGATAGAGAACAAGGAGTTCCTCGTCCTCGTCGGTCCATCGGGTTGCGGTAAGTCGACCACCCTGCGCATGATCGCGGGCCTGGAGGATATCTCCGAAGGCATCATCTACATCGGCGATCACATTGTCAACGACATCCCCGCCAAAGACCGCGACATCGCGATGGTCTTCCAGAACTACGCCCTCTACCCCCACATGACCGTCTTTGAGAACATGGCCTTCGGCCTGAGGTTGCGCCGGTATCCCAAGTCCGAGATCGTGCGCCGCGTCCACGATGCGGCGGACATCCTCGGCATCAAGCCGTATCTGGAGCGCAAGCCCCGGGAGCTGTCCGGCGGCGAGCGCCAGCGCGTCGCGGTGGGCCGGGCGATCGTGCGCAAACCCCTCGTTTTTTTGTTCGATGAGCCGCTGAGCAACCTCGACGCCAATCTGCGCGTCCAGATGCGCACCGAGATCCACAAGCTGCATATCAAGCTGCAGACCACGATGATCTACGTCACGCACGACCAGACGGAGGCCATGACCATGGGCGAGCGCATCGCCGTGATGAAGGACGGCGTGGTCCTGCAGGTGGCGGACCCCATAACGGTCTACGACAAGCCCGTCAATAAATTTGTCGCCTCTTTTATCGGCTCCCCGCCCATGAACTTCATGACCGGCCGCATCGTCAAAGACGACGGCCGCCTCTACTTTGACGAGGGGGACTTCAAGGTCCGCATCGTCAAGGACATGGAATCCAGGATGGGGCGCTTTGTCAATGAAGAGGTGGTCTTCGGCATCCGCGCCGAGGATATCTACGATAAGCTTTTTGTCTCCGAGACGCCGGCCGAGAACATCGTGCGCGTTGCGTGCGAGGTAGTCGAACCCATGGGCTCCGAGGTCTACCTGCACCTCAAGACGGGCAGGCACGCCTTTGTCGCCCGCGTGGGGGCCCATGACCGGCCTGCGGTCAATGAAGATATGGACCTCGTCTTCGACATGGGCAAGGTCCACTTTTTCAATGCCGAGACACAAGTGACTATTGTCTAAGACGTCTTCCTCCTTAATCCTTCCGGGCGTCTGTCTTGTCTTTTGTGCGTCTGTCTTTTTCTGCTTCGTCCGGTCCCCGTCTCTGTTTTTCCCTGTCCTGGGTCTTGCCGTCGCATTCTTCATAGCGGCCTACGCCGTCTACGCCCGTCAGCGATCCTTGCGCACGCTCCTTCTGCTTCAAAACGAGTTGTTGCAGGAAGAGATCCATACCGCCGAGCGCGACGTCGGGCGCTCGGCCGCCCTGAAGGAGTCCCTGCGAAAGAAGACCAGGAGTTACGAAAACCTGGAGGCCTTTTCGGCCATCCTCAACGAGGCGGTCCGGCTCGAGGACCTGTGTGATGCCGTCGTGCACGAGGTCCTGCGGCTCTTCGAGAACAAGGGCAGGGTCCTGTTATATCTCGTCAACGAGAAGACGCGGCGGCTCGAGCTGCGGGCCACCTACTGTGAACCGCCGGACACGCGCATCAGGGAAAAGACCGGAGACGTCTTTGACCAGTGGGTCCTGCGTCACGTCCAGCCGCTGTTGGTCGAAAGTGTCACGACGGACTTCCGGTTCAATACCGACGTGATCCGGTCCGGGATCGAGCGGCCGCTCGAGTCGTTGATCAGCGTCCCCCTTGAGACCGCCCAGCGGTTTCTGGGCATCCTGCGCCTGGAGGCGACGGCCGCGCACCGCTTTGAGGCCGATGACCTGCGCCTCCTGGCGATCTGCGGGGACATCGCGCATCTGGCGCTTGAAAACGCGCTGTATCTCGGCCACATGCAGGAGCTCTCCCAGACGGACGCCTTGACGCAGCTGGCCCTGCGGCGTTACGGCCTGCGGCGCATGAAAGAAGAGTTGGCGCGGGTGGAGCGGGCCGGCTCGTCGCTGGCACTCCTCATGATCGATATCGACCACTTCAAGCAGATGAATGATACGTTGGGCCATACGGCCGGCGACGTCGTCTTGCAGAGGATCGCGGGGGTCCTCAAGTCTTTCTTTTGTCTTGCCGGCATGGTGGTCTTCCGTTACGGCGGAGAAGAGTTTGTGGCCGTCATGCCCGATGTCGTCAAGTCCGAGGCCGTGCGTCTGGCCGAGAGCCTGCGCCGGACGCTGGAGGGCAAAGATATTTCTTTAAGGCGTCACAAGCTGCGCGCGACGGTCTCCATCGGCGTGTCCGCCTTCCCGCAGGACGCGGCGGACCAAAACGAACTCCTGCGGCTGGCCGACGAGGCCTTGCTGACGGCCAAGAGAAAAGGGCGTAATCGCGTATGTGCGTGTTGAATGTCGTCGTCATAGTCGTGTCGGGGGCCCTGGGCCTCTTCCTCTTCAGGGGATTCCTGAAAAGGGGGGGGAGCGACATGGACCGGCGCGGCCTGGGCCTGCGCCGCCAGCTCGACAAGCTCACCGAGGTGCGCCGCGACGCGGATGCGGAGCTTGCGGTGATGGGCGCACGCCTCTCCCAGACGATCCGGATCTATGAAGCGGCCCGTGACGTCTGCGCCACGCTCGAGGAACAGGAGATCTGGGAGCGTTTTTGCAATAATCTGAAAAAGATAGCCTCCTTTAGCGACTGCGTCCTGACGGATGAACAGCATGGGGCCTCGGCGGTCTCGTTCCAGGAGACGGTCTTTGCGCTCGGCGATAAGGAGGGGGGACTGGGCAGCATCCGTATCCGGGGGATGGGCGTCCAGGATTATCCGCACGCCCTGATCTTGGTGAGGCAGTTTGCCCGTGGCCTGCGCCGGGCGCGGTTGTATCGCGCCGTCCAGGAACTGGCCGTGACGGACAGCCTGACAGGGACGGCGACGCGGCGCTATGCGGCCGAGCGCATCGACGAAGAGGTCACGCGCGCCCGGGCGCACCAACTCAGCCTTACCTATATGATGATCGATATCGACGACTTCAAGACGGTGAACGATATGTACGGGCACCTCGTCGGCGATTTCATCCTGTGCGAGGTGGCCCGGCGCATCCGGCAGGAGATCCGCGAGGTGGACATGATCGGCCGTTACGGCGGCGAGGAGTTCATGGTCCTGGCGCCCCAGACCGGCCGGGAGGGCGCCCAGATCCTGGCCGAGCGCATGCGTCGGCGCGTGGCGGAAGAGGCGGTGCGCGCCTATGATGAGACGGTCCAGGTGAGCATCAGCGTGGGCGTGGCGATCTTCCCGCAGGACGCCGACTCTGCCCAGGCGCTCATCGAGAGCGCCGACAAGGCCCTCTACGCGGCCAAGGCCGCCGGCAAGAACTGCGTCCGCTTTGCCGGCGACGCTCAAACATAGCGGCCGGCACGACCAATCTCTTTTTCGGCGCCTGGGGTCGTTCTGGCCCCCCGCGCCCCCATTTGGGAACCCTCCCGTGGTTCCCCCCGGCTTCGAAAGAGCCGGGGTCTCGCCCCTGCCGCTACGGGGGTCTGCGAACGACCCCAGGCCCCTCGAGAGGGGATATGGTCGTTCCAGCCGCAGAGCAGGGTTGGTCGTTACCTTCTCCGGTGGGTGGCCGAGGCGGCTCGGCCCCGGACGCGCGAGCGCAAGGGGCGCCGGTCGGACGGATAAGTCCGACCGCTTGGCGCGGCCGCCGAGAAGGTGAGGCGGCCCGGGGCGCAGAAGCGCCCACACCCAAGCTTGGGTGTCGAGGAATAAAGGCTCCCACGGGGGGATGGGGCGCTGGTCGGCCGAATAAGGCCGACCGGGTAGCGCGACGGCCGAGATGTGAGGCCGGCCGGGGCCGCGGAAGCGGCCACGCCGAGCCTGGATGACGAGCGAGCGCGGATGGGGGCGAACGCCTCGGACAGGACCCGCCGGACGGCCCAGAAAGCGTGACCCTATGGATCATCAGCCCGTCCCCTGGACGATCAAAGACGTCCTGCTGACGTTCATCTACACGGCGGCGCTGTGCGTGGCCGTCATCTTCTGGACGTTTTTGGCCGTCGCGTTCGCGCTGGCGCTCGGGCAGCATGCGCCCGGGGATGCGGCCGGCGCCGCCCGGCAGGCCCTCCAGAACGTCCACGACGCCACGTTCATCCTCATCTTTTACGCTTGCCTGTATCTTGTCCTGCGTCATCGCATCTTGAGGCCTTACAAGATCGACGTGCGGCGCGTCTTCTTCGCCTCGAGCACGCCCCTCAAGGACGCCTGGGCCGGGGTCAGGGCCTATTTCGTTTTTTTCGGTTCGCTCATCGGCGTGGTCCTGCTGCTGTTTTTGGCCGCGGGCCTGCTTGACGTCTTTTTTGGGACGCGTTCCACGCAGGGCGTGGAGGTCTACTTCATCGCCTCGCACCTGGAGCAGATGGAGGTGACGCCCATCGCCGAGCATTCCATCGGCGCGGTCCTTATTCTCATCCTGGGGCCTTTTTTTGAAGAGGTGGTCTTCCGCGGCTTTCTCTATCGGGCCCTGCGCCGGCGTTTTTCCTTCTGGCCGGCCGCCGTGCTGGGCAGCCTCGGCTTCGCCGTCCTGCATGGTTACCTCTTTTTGTTCCTGTACGTCTTCGTCCTGGGCCTGGTGTTGACGGCGTTGTATGAGCGCCGCGGAAATCTGGTGGCGCCGCTGACATTCCATATCATGAACAATACCGTGGTCCTCGCCCTCTTTTTTCTCTCGCTCAAGCGATGATCTCAAGCGATAATCCTTGCGCCCGCCAACGCGTTGCGATAAAATGAATTGCGAAAAAAGATTATTTTAAGTTTTCATCCGATAAGGGTTATGGCAGATCCCTCCCTGTATCTCGGCGCGGATGTCGGCGGGACCTTCACCAAGATCGTCTTGATCGATCACGACGGCCGGGTCCTTTCAAAGGAAACGATATCTTCACGTGGCTTCAGCCGCAAGCCTGTCTTTGCCGCGCGCCTGGAGGAGGCCGTGGGGCGTCTGTGCGAACGGGCGGGCCGGCGGCGCAGGGATCTCATTGCCGTCGGGGTAGGGGTGCCGGGCCCGGTTGACTTCGGCCGCGGTCTTGTCATGAGCCTGACGAATATCCGGGGGTGGACGCGTTTTCCGCTGGTCCGGTTTCTGAGGCGCCGCCTGCGCGTGCCGGTCTTCGTCGAAAACGACGCCAACTGCATGGCGCTGGCCGAGAGCCGGCGGGGCGCGGCGCGCGGATACGCGTATGCCCTGTGCGTGACGCTGGGCACGGGCGTGGGCGGAGGCCTGATCCTCGACAACAAGGTCTACCGCGGTCCCCTTTTTCTCGGCGGAGAGGTCGGGCACATCCCCGTCGGCGAAAAGGGGCCTTCGTGTTCCTGCGGCGGTGCAGGATGTCTCGAGCGCTTCGTCGGCAATGCGGCCCTGGCGGCGCGGGCGCGCCGGACCTTTGAAAAGGGTCTGACGCTCGAAGAGATCAGCGCGCGGGCACGAGCCGGCGACCGCCGGGCGCGGAAGTTCTGGCAGGAGGCAGGCACGCTCATCGGCCGGGCGCTTGCGGGGGTCGTGCATACCTGCGGCCCCGAGGTGATCGTGATAGGGGGCGGGGTGGCTGCCGCCGGACGCGTGCTGTTGGATGCGGCAGCGGCATCCTTGCGCCGGCATGCGATGAATCAGATAAAGGGCCGTGTCAAGGTGCGCAAGGCGTTATTGGGCAACGATGCCGGCATGATCGGCGCGGCGCTCCTGGCCAAAGAACAGATGAGCCTATGAAGAGGCCGACACGCCTCACGATTTTGTTTTTGGGTGTTTTTTGCGCGACCGCACCCGTGGCCCAGGCCGCATCCGAACCCCAGGCCGCACCGGGGACCCAGGCCGCGACCCCTAAGGTGCCGATCACCGTCAACGGCGACACGGTGGAGTTTCTCGCCGAGGGGCGGGAGGTCGTGGCCGACGGCAACGTGGAGATCGTCTACCAGGGCGCGGTCCTGCGCTGCGACCGTGTCCACGTCTTTCTTGATGAAAAGATGGCGATCGCCGAGGGCGAGGTCTCCTTTGTCAAGACAGGCGCCCAGGAGATGCGCGGGGAGATGTTCATCTACGACTTCGGCGACCAGACCGGCACGGTCGTCAGCCCCGAGATCGACTTTACACCGTATTACGGCCGGGCCGAGTTGATGGAGAAGATCTCCGAGACCGAGTTCGTGATGCAGGAGACGCTCATCTCGTCCTGCGACCTGCCGCACCCGCACTGGGGCCTGACGTCCCGCGAGGTGCACGTCACCGGTAACGTCCTTTCTGCGCAGGACACCGTCCTGCGCCTCGGGGGCGTCCCCGTCATGTATTTTCCGTTTTTCAGCAAGGAGCTCACGGACAAGAAGCCGCGTTTCATGATCATCCCGGGCCACAGCAAGGACTTCGGCATGGAGCTCTATGGGTCCTGGCGGTATTACCTTAATAAGAACGCGCGGGGAGAGGTGCACCTGGATTGGTATGAGAAGAAGGGGATCGGGGAGGGTATCGATCTGAATTACGACACGAAGCTCCTGGGCCGCGGCCAGGCCAAGTACTACCGTATCGACGAGCAGGACACGCGCGAGGAGGTCCCCGAGGCGTTGCGGGAGAGCAAGGAGCGCTCGCGGCTGGAGCTGCGTCATCGCTGGGAGCCCACGCCGGCGGACCAGGTCGTCCTGGAGTACTTCCGGGCGTCGGACGCCACCTTCCGCAAGGACTACTTCTACCGCGAATATGAAAAGCAGGCCACACCCAGGTCCTTTTTTCTCTATTCCCACGTCTTTCCCCAGGCGACCGTGAGCCTCCTGGGTGAGCCGCGCGTCAACGATTTCGAGACGGTCCTTCAAAGGATCCCCGAGTTGAAGCTCGAGACGATCAATCAAAAGATATTTGATTCGCCGTTCTACTACAAGAACACGACGACGATAGCGCATCTGTCGAGCACCACGGCCAACTCTTCGGCGACCACCGACGTGACCCGCTCCGATACCTCCCAGCAGGTCTCGTATCCGCTGCGTTTCCTGTCGCTGGACTTTAATCCGTTCGTCGGCCACCGGGACACGTATTATGCACGCGGCGTGGAACCGGACGAGGGATTCTGGCGGGGGACGTTTTTCAGCGGGATCGACGTCTCGACGCGGCTCTATCGCGTCTTTGACGTCGCAACGGACGCCTGGGGCCTGGACATCCACCAGCTGCGCCACGTCGTCACCCCGCAGGTCCAGTACCGCTACCAGCACCGGCCGACGGTGGACAACTCCCGCATCTATCAGCTGGACACGGTGGACAGCCTCGACCTCCAGGACACGCTCACCTTTACGCTGGAGAACAAGCTTCAGACGAAACGCAAGGACCAGATCGCGGACCTGGTGACCCTCATCCTATCGGCCAATTACCACCTCCAGCGCAACGACACCGTCGGTGTGGGGTTCGAGACGTTCACCTATGATCTGGAGTTCAAGCCCCACGAGTGGTGGGAGTTTGATTCGGACGCGTCCTTTGACACGAAGGGGAGGTTTTTCCGCAGCGTCAACGCGGACCTCTGGGCGCGCATGGGCCGCGTGGCCGTGACGAGCGGGTATCGTTTCAAGAAAGACGAGAGCAGCCAGGTGACGGCGGGGATGACGTGGAAGCTCAATCCGTTCTGGACGATGGGCCTCTACGAGCGCTTTGAGTTCAAGACCGGGGACTTCATGGAACAGGAGTACCGCCTGACCCGCGACATGCATTGTTGGCTGATGGAGTTTATCGTCAATAACCGGGACAACGAGGGGATAACCTTTATGGTCGGCTTCACGTTGAAGGCCTTTCCCGACATCGGGGTCGAGGCGCAGAAGACGTTTCGTCCGCCGCGGGAGGCCCCCTAAGGGAGAATGCGATTAGCCCGGCTTCGCCCCGCGTTCCTCGGGGTTCACCGGGATGTCACTGGATCGGCACATCTGTGTCTGTCGATACAGACGTGCCCAAAAGAGGTATTCTATGGATGTCGGCATTATTGGAGCGGGATACGTGGGGCTGGTCTCCGGCGCCTGCTTTGCGCAACTCGGGCACAAGGTCATCTGCGTGGATAACGATGAGGCGAAGATCAAGGCCCTGAAGAAGCTCCGCATACCCATTTACGAGCCCGGCCTGGATGCGGCGGTGAAAGTGAACGTGCGCCGCGGGCGGCTGGCCTTCACCACGCGGATCCAGGACGCGGTGAAGAAGTGCGAGGTGATCTTCATCGCCATCGGGACCCCGCCGAAGGACAACGGCGAGGCGGACCTGACCGGCATCGAGAGCGTGGCGCGCACCATCGCCAGACAGATGCGCTCCTACCGCCTCATCGTCGAGAAGTCCACCGTCCCCGTCGATACCGGCCGGTGGGTCAAGCACACGGTCGCCATCAACAAACGCAAGGGGGTGGCGTTCGACGTCGCCTCCAACCCGGAGTTCCTGCGCGAGGGTGAGGCCATCCACGACTTCATGCATCCGGACCGCATCGTGATCGGCGTGGAGTCCGGCCGGGCCGAGGCGCTCCTGCGCAAGCTTTATAAAGGCGTCAACGCGCCGATCCTGGCGACGGACATCAAATCCGCGGAGCTCATCAAGCACGCCTCCAACTCGTTTCTCGCGATCAAGATCTCTTTTATCAACGCGGTGGCCCGCGTCTGCGAGCTGGCCGGCGCGGACGTGACGCAGGTCGCCCGCGGGTTGGGCCAGGACCGGCGCATCGGGCCGATGTTCCTCGACGCGGGGATCGGCTTCGGGGGGTTCTGCCTGCCCAAGGACCTCGACGCCTTCGTCATGATCGCGCGCAAGCTCGGCTACGACTTCGACCTCCTGAAAGAGGTGCGACGCATCAACGAGACGCAGAAGGAGCTCTTCGTCAGGAAGATCGAGGACCAATTGTGGAACATCAAGGATAAGACGATCGGCGTCTGGGGCCTGGCGTTCAAGCCCCACACCGACGACATGCGCTTCGCCCCGTCCATCGACATCATCCAGACGCTCCAGGCCCACGGCGCGCGCATCAGGGCCTTTGACCCGCAGGCGACGGCGAAGGCGAGGAAGATCTTTCGCAAGGTCACCTTCTGCCGCGATCCCTACGAGGCCGCGCGCGGGTCGGAGTGCGTCGTCATCCTGACACAGTGGCCGCAGTTCAAGGAGCTGGATTTCAGGAAGGTCAAGAAGTTGCTGCGCCAGCCGGTGGTGGTCGACGGCCGCAACATGTTCGCGCCTGCGGCCATGAAGAAGATGGGTCTGCGTTACGTCTCGATGGGGAGGACCTCCACATGAAGACGGTGTTGATCACCGGCGGGGCCGGCTTCATCGGTTCGCACCTGTGCGGCCTCTTTATCAGGAAGGGGTGGCGGGTCATCTGCCTCGACAACCTGTTGACCGGCTCTCTCGTAAACATCGCTTTTTACCGGCGCCACAAGAGGTTTCGTTTTCTCAGGCATAATATCGCCGGGCCCATTTACCTCAAGGATCAGCTGCATCTTATCCTGCACTTCGCCTCGCCGGCGAGCCCCGTCGATTATCTGGTCTACCCGATCCAGACGCTCAAGGTCGGCGCCCTGGGGACGCACAACTGCCTGGGTCTGGCCAAGGCCAAGGGCGCGCGGTTCCTGCTCGCGTCCACATCGGAGGTCTACGGCGACCCCCACGTCCATCCGCAGCCAGAGGAGTACTGGGGACACGTCAATCCCGTCGGGCCACGCGGCGTCTATGACGAGGCCAAGCGCTTCGCCGAGGCGATGACGATGGCCTACCACCGCGTCCACAAGGTCGACACGCGCATCGTGCGGATCTTCAACACCTTCGGCCCGCGCATGCGCCTCAACGACGGCCGGGCCATCCCCAACTTCATCACGCAGGCGCTGCGCGGGGAGCCGGTCACGATCTACGGCTCCGGACGCCAGACCCGCTCGTTCTGCTATATCTCGGACATGGTCGACGGGATATACCGGTTGACGCAGGCCGGTTATACGGACCCCGTGAATATCGGCAACCCGGCGGAGCTCTCCTTGAACGGCCTGGCCCGGATGATCAAGAAGATCGCAAAGAGCACGAGCCCCTTCGAGCACCGGTCCCTTCCGACGGACGACCCCAAGCAGCGCCAGCCGGATATCCGCAAGGCGCGCGCGCTCCTGAAGTGGCGGCCGCGCGTCACGCTCGCAGACGGCCTGCGTCAGACCATCCATTGGTTCCGTCAGCGTGTGTGAGGCGGCGATTGCGCTGGCCGGATGGGAGGCCGTCCTCTATCGTCAGACGAAGTTTTTCGTCGTCGGTCCCTTGACTCCGCTCGGGATCCTTCGAGGGATCCTGAGCCCATTCGACTTCGCTCAGGGCTCAGTCCTGAGCGCTGCCGAAGGACTGAGCGCGTCTAAGGACTACGGTTTGGGGCGCCGGTCGGCCGAATAAGGCCGACCGTTTGGCGCTCACCGCCGAGATGTGAGGCGGCCCGGGGCCGCGGAAGCGGCCAAGCCAAATTTTGGGTGTCGAGGGATAAAGCACGCGCTGCTCGGCGACATAAAGCTTCGCCTGCGCTCGCGCCGCAAATCCTTGCCGACATTTGGCGAAAAACTTCTGATCGTCTGACGATAGAGGCCGATCCCCCCATCCGACCACGGAGCTCAAGACAGTCTCCACGATGATACGCACGGTCGATAAGATCAGGACGCTCGCGCGGCTCTTTGCCGATAACCGACAGCCCAAGGTCTTTTCTTTCCACGACTGCCTGCCCGAGGTCTTCTCGAGGTATATCGAGCTCTTGGTGGCCAAGCGCTACCGGGTCGTCAGTGGCGAGGAGTTGTGGGCCCGGACGCACTTCGCGCCCAAGAAGAGAAAGGAGGTCGTCCTGACCTTTGACGACGGCCGCCGCAACTGCTGGACGGTCATTTTTCCTCTCCTGAAGAAGTACCGGGTCAAGGCGGTCCTTTTTGTCATCCCCGGCCGCATCCGCGATACCGACGAGGTCTTGCCCAATCTCGAGGACTACTGGAATGGGAAGGTCTCCTGGGAGAACTTATATCTGAGCCACCGCCGGGAGCCGTACCTGACCTGGCGGGAGATCGAGATCATGCGTTCGAGCGGCCTCGTGGACGTCTGTTCCCACGGCCTGTGCCACGAGGTCGTCTTTTCCTCGGCGCGGCTCCATGATTTTCAGCACCCCGGGGTCTATGAGGTGCCGGTCTATTTTGATGAGTGGTTTCAGGCCGGTAGACCCGGCCTCGAGGATGCGTGGGGCGCGCCGCTCTATGAGCGTTCGTGGGCGCCGCTGGTCCAAAATGTCTATATCCCGCCGGACGAGGTTCACCGCGCCATGAACGATTTCGTCAAGGCCCAGGGTGGTTTTTTCTTTTTCAAGAAGAAGGGGTGGCGCAGCCGACTGCGGCGCCACTATGACGGCCTCAAGAGCGGGGCCGCGGCCGGTATCTTCAAAAAGAATCCAACCTCTGAAATCCTCGAGGATTCCGTTTCGACCTCTAAGCATATGATTGAGAGCCGGTTGAAGACCCCGTGTCCCGGTTTCTCGCTGCCGCTCTACCAGGATCCGCCCGCCTTAGAAGAGGTTCTCTTTCGGGCCGGATACCGCCTTGCCTTCGGGGGCCCGTTTGCGGACCGCTCCCGGTACAAAAAAGTGCCTATCCTCAATCGCCTGCCCGGTTTTTGGCTCAAATTTCTGTCTTACCTCTAAACCTCATAAATATTTAAAAAAAATCTTGACAAATCTACATAGAATCAATATACTTATCGCTTTACGCCTTCGCCCCTGTAGCTCAGTCGGTAGAGCACGTCCTTGGTAAGGACGGGGTCACCGGTTCGATTCCGGTCGGGGGCTTTCTCGACGACAAAGATGAGAGAGCAGATCCTTTTGGGGTGTCCGGTATGCAAACGCCGTTCCTATGCGACGATGAAGAACAAAAAGAAGCATACGGCGCGGCTGGAGCTGAAAAAATTTTGTCCGCAGTGCCGAAAGCACGAAAATTTTAAGGAAGTTAAGTAATTGGGCGGATGAGGGTTCGGCACGGCCGCATCCCAGAGGTTAGGAGCGTCGGTTAACGGTATCCCGCACTTTTGATGAGCAGATATAGGGGTGTCGGTTAACGGTAAACCACTGGTCTCCAAAACCAGAACTGGGGGTTCAATTCCCTCCACCCCTGAGAAAATCGATGAAGAGACGGCGGGATGATTCCTGCCGCTCCCACCAGAATAAAACCATGACGCAGCCGCTTGCTGTGATCAAGAAGGTTCCGGCCTTCTTCGCCGAGGTCAAGGCGGAGCTCCACAAGGTCTCCTGGCCTTCCCGCAAGGACCTCCTGGGGGCCGCCGCGGTGGTCGTCGTGGCCACGGCGCTCCTGACGGCCTATATCGGCCTTCTTGATTTCGTGTTGACGCGGATCGTCACCCTTGTGATGAGATGAAAAAGTGGTACGTGGTACATACCCAGACGGGCTCTGAGGAGAAGGTGAAGGTCGCCCTCCTCCACCGTCTGGAGACGTGTGAGATCAAAGAACAGTTCGGCGACATCCTCATTCCCACGGAGCAGGTCTCCGAGGTCCGCGGCGGCAAGAAGAAGATCAGCGAACGCAAGTTCTTCCCGGGCTATATCCTGGTGGAGATGGAGTTGAACGAGAACACGTGGCTCTTCGTGCGCACGACGCCCGGGGCCACGGGCTTTATCGGCATGGGCAAGCAGCCGTCCTCCCTGACGCAGGAGGAGGTCGACAACATCATGCGCCGCACCGTCGAGACGCAGGCCAAGCCCAGCCCCAAGACGCACTTCCAGAAGGGCGAGGCGGTGCGGATCATCGAGGGGCCGTTCTTGAACTTCAACGGCACCATCGAAGACGTGAACAACGAGAAGCAGAAGATCAAGGTGAGCGTGTCGATCTTCGGCCGCTCGACACCCGTGGAACTGGAGTTCTGGCAGATCGAGAAGGTGTGATGTGGCTAAAAAAGTAGTCGTCCAGATAAAGTTGCACGTGCCCGCGGGCCAGGCAAATCCGGCGCCGCCCGTCGGTCCGGCCCTGGGTCAGCACGGCGTCAACATCATGCAGTTCTGCAAGTCCTTTAACGAGCAGACGAAGGACCGGGACGGCATCGTCCTGCCCGTCGTCATCAGTGTCTACGAAGACAAGAAATTCGATTTCATCATCAAGACGCCGCCGTGTTCGGTCCTGATCAAGCGCGCGGCGGGCCTGGCCAAGGCCTCGGGGCTCACCGGCAAGGAGACGATCGGCAGCGTCACGATGCAGCAGGTCGAAGAGATCGCCAAGCAGAAGATAGCGGACCTGAACACGACGGACATGGAGGTCGCCAAGAAGACCGTCCTGGGCACGGCCCGCAGCATGGGTATCGAGGTCAAGGGATAATCGAAGAGATATTTTGTATGCGATGTCCTCGGCGGGGGACCGGGTCGGGCCGGGATAGAGCGGGGGATGTGACCTTCTCCCCCGCGGGGCATGTGGACGGCCGAAAGCGGCCACGGTTCGCTGCCCCTGGATATTCCGCGAGAGCGAAGGCCGGACACACTGAGCGAAGTCCGGCCTCGGCGGGGACGCACGAGCATACCCGCGAGGGAGAAGGTCGCGTCCCCCGCGCAGGTGGAATGTCTCGGACAGGACCCGCCGGATGAGCGCGCATCGAACGAGGGTTATATAATCTATGGCACGCAAGACGAGCAAGCGCATGCGGGAGGCGGCAAAGACGGTCGAGGCCGGCAAGGTCTATTCCTTGAAGGAGGCGATCGAGACGCTTCTGTCCGCACCCAAGACCAAGCTCGACGAGAGCCTCGAGGTGTCGTTCCACCTGCGCGTGGACACGAAAAAGTCCGACCACATGGTGCGCGGGACGGTGATCCTGCCCCACGGGACCGGCAAGAAGGTACGCGTGGCCGCGTTCTGCCGGGGTGAGGCCGAGAAGGAAGCCCAGGAGGCCGGGGCAGATTACATCGGCGCGCAGGAGTTGATCGATAAGGTCTCCGGCGGGTGGATGGACTTTGATGCCGTGGTGGCGACGCCCGACATCATGAAAGACCTCAGCAAGCTGGGCAAGATCCTGGGACCGCGCGGTCTGATGCCGAGTCCCAAGACGGGCACGGTCACCCAGAAGGTGGGCCAGGCCGTCAAGGAGCTCAAGGCCGGCAAGGTCGAGTACAAGGTCGACAAGCAAGGCGGCATCCACGTGGCGGTCGGCAAGCTGTCGTTCGGCGCGGACAAGCTGTGTGAGAACGCCCTTACCTTAATTGAGAGCATCAAGAATGCCAAGCCGGCGTCGGTCAAGGGCGAGTTCGTGAAATCGCTCTTCCTTTCTTCCACCATGGGGCCGGGGTGCAGGACGAACGTATGACGACACTCGTCAAAAAGATAGGGGTCCTGTACCGCGAGCTCGTGACGGCACAGCTCCGGCGTCGCATGGAGGAATCTGCCGACGTCTTTGTGATCAATTTTGAGAAGCTCAAGTCCGCCGAGGTCTCGGACCTGCGCAAGGCGCTCAAGGGCGCCGGCGGCAGCATGCTGGTTACCAAGAACAGCTTTATGCGCAAGGCCTTTGAAGAGGCAAAGAGGCCTGCGGGGGCGCAGGAGCTCCTGGAAGGCCCCATGGGCATGGTCTTCGTCAAGGAGGACCCCATCGGCGTCTGCCGGGCCCTCGTTGGTTTTGCCAAGACCCACGAGGCGCTGTCTATCCGCGGCGGTTTCATGGCCGAGCGCCTGGTGAGTACCGATGACGTCAAGACGATGGCCGCTCTCCATTCGCGTCAGGCCGTCTACCAGCTGGTGGCCGGCATCCTGAACGAGCCGGTCGTCGGGCTCGCCCGCAGCCTCAACCAGATCGTGACAAAACTCGTTTACGCGCTCAAGGCCGTCAGTGATAAGAAAGAATGAATACCCGTTGAAAAAATCGGATCAAGGAGGATGAGTCCATGGCAAGGATCGAAGAGATGATCAAGGAAATCGAGTCGATGAGCGTGCTGGAGCTCTGCGACCTGGTCAAGGCGATCGAAGAGAAGTTCGGCGTCTCGGCCGCAGCGCCCGTCATGGCGGTGGCCGCCGGAGCACCGGGAGCGGGCGGTGCCGCGGCCGCGGAGGAAAAGACCCTCTTCGACGTGGTCCTTGAGAGTGTCGGGGCCAACAAGATCGCCGTCATCAAAGAGGTGCGCACGGTCACGAGTCTGGGGCTGAAGGAAGCCAAGGATCTCGTCGATGGAGCGCCCAAGCCCGTGAAGGAGGGCGTGCCGAAGGAAGAGGCCGCAGAGATCAAGAAGAAGCTCGAGGCCGCCGGCGCCAAGGTCGAAGTGAAATAAATGAGTCCATCGCTTGCGGAGCCGAGCGACGGAGCCGAGCGACGCAAGCGATGAGGTCGGATTTAGCCTCCTTCGGGGGACACGTCCCCCTAGGGGCGTAAGATTTCGTTTCCACCACGCGGAGAACGCATGAGCAAGACAAAGAGCTTTGCCAAGCTAAAAGAGATCTACCCCATGCCGCACCTGCTGGACATCCAGCTTTTGTCTTTCGGGGAGTTTCTGCAGAGGGATGCCAGGCTGGAGGAGCGTCAGCCCGTGGGGCTGCAGGAGGCCTTTTGCGAGGTCTTTCCCATCGAGAGCTTCGACAAGCGCTTTCGGCTCGAGTTCGTCAGCTACACGCTGGGCAAGCCCAAGTACGCGATCGAAGAGTGCCGCCGCCGCGGCATGACCTATGCCTCGCCGCTGCGCGCCAACCTGCGCCTCATCACCCCCCACGACGTCAAGGTCCAGGAGGTCTACTTCGGGGAGATCCCGCTGATGACGCCCACGGCGAGCTTCATCATCAATGGCGACGAGCGCGTCGTCGTCAGCCAGCTGCAGCGCTCGCCCGGTGTCTGCTTCGAAGACGAGCAGCACCCGACCGGCAAGAAGATCTTCTATGGCCGCATCATCCCGTACCGCGGGGCGTGGCTTGAGTTCAAGTATGACTTGAACGAAGTGCTCCTGGCCTACGTGGACCGGCGCCGCAGCTTCCCCGCGACGCAGATCCTGCGCATCATGGGTTTTGCGACCGACGAAGAGATCCGCAGGGCCTTCGGCGACCGGGAGATCGCGGAGGTCACCAACACCCTCAAGAAGGACTTCACGAAGAACAAAGAAGAGGCCTTGATCGACTTCTACCGCAAGATGCGGCCGACCGAACCCGTGACCCCGGAAGCGGCCGAAGACCTCTTCTACCGCCTCTTTTACGACCCGAAGCGCTATGACCTGTCGCGCGCGGGCCGTTTCATTTTGAACCGCAAGCTCGGCATGAACGCCCCCCTGGATAAGCGTATCATCGATGCCCAGACCGTGATCCGCGTCATTGATTACCTGGTGGCCCTTAAGAAAGGCGAGGGCGAGATCGACGATATCGACCATCTGGGCAACCGCCGCGTCAAGAGCGTGGGCGAACTGATCCAGAACCAGGCCCGCATCGGCCTGGCGCGCCTGGAACGTTCCATCCGCGAGCGCCTGGCCATCTTATCCGACGCCGACGCGGTCATGATCTACCACCTCATCAACTCCAAGCTCTTTTCAAGCCAGATCCGCGACTTCTTCGCCCGCAGCCAGCTCTCCCAGTTCATGGACCAGGTCAATCCGCTCGCCGAATTGACGCACAAGCGCCGCCTGAGCGCCCTGGGCCCCGGGGGCCTGTCGCGGGAGCGTGCCGGTTTTGAGGTCCGCGACATTCACCAATCCCACTACGGACGCATCTGCCCCATCGAGACACCGGAAGGCCCGAACATCGGCCTCATCGCCTCCCTGACGACGTTCGCGCGCATGAACAGTCTCGGCTACCTCGAGACGCCCTACCGCCGCGTGGACGAGGGACGGGTGACCAAGCACATCGATTACATCACCGCCGATGCGGAGCTCAACCGCTCCATCGCGCAGGCCAACAGCCTGCTCGATGACAGCGGCCACTTTCAGGACCGCGAGGCGCAGTGCCGTTTCCAGGGGGATTTCCCGAAGCTGCCGCCCAAGAAGATCGACTTTATGGACGTCTCGCCCAAGCAGCTCGTATCGTTGGCGGCGTCCCTCATTCCTTTTTTGGAGCATGATGACGCGAACCGCGCCCTGATGGGCTCCAACATGCAGCGCCAGGCCGTGCCGCTCCTGAACACCGAGCGGGCGCTCGTCGGCACAGACATGGAAGCCAAGACCGCCATCGACTCGGGCGCGGTCGTCGTCGCCGAGGAGGACGGCACGGTGAAGGCGGTCGACGCCACCTCCATCACGGTCGGCAGCCGCGTCTATGGGCTGCGCAAGTTCAAGCGCTCCAACGCCAACACCTGCATCAACCAGAAACCCATCGTCAAATTGGGTGAGAAGGTCAAGAAAGGCCAGGTGATCGCCGACGGCATCGGCACCAAGGACGGGGAGTTGGCGCTGGGCCGCAACCTCCTGGTCGCGTTCATGCCGTGGAGAGGGTTCAACTTTGAGGACGCGATCCTGGTCAGCGAGAAGGTGGTCAAAGAGGACGCTTACACGTCCGTCCATATCGAAGAGTTTGAGCTGGAGGCGCGCGAGACGCGGCTGGGCAACGAAGAGATCACGCGCGACATCCCGAACGTCTCGGAAGAGGCGCTCAGGAACCTGGATGAGAACGGTATCGTGCGCATCGGCGCGGAGATCGAGGCCGGCGACATCCTCGTGGGCAAGGTCACCCCGAAGACCGAGTCGGAGCTTTCGCCCGAAGAGCGGCTCCTGCGCGCGATCTTCGGCGAGAAGGCCGGCGACGTGCGCGACACGTCGCTGACGCTGCCGCCGGGCATAGAAGGGGTCATCATCGACGTCCAGGTCTTTTCCCGCAAGGAGCGCGGCCGCAAGTCCAAGGAAGAAAAGAAGAAAGAACTGGCCCAGATCAAGGAGATCAAGAGTTACTACACGCAGGAGATCGAGTACGTCCAGGAGGAGAAGATCAACAAGATCGCCGCGATGCTCGGCGTGGCCAAGAGTCGGGTCCTGGGCATGGAGCTGGAGGAGCACGAAGAGGCCAAGCACGTGGCCAAGTTCTTCGACGACCAGATCCGCGAGCTGGCGCAGGAAGAGGCGCAGGAGATCGAGAAGGTCAAGCGCGGCGACGAGCTGGCGCCGGGCGTCCTCAAGAAGGTCGTCGTGTATGTCGCCACCAAGCGGCGCCTGTCCGTCGGCGACAAGATGGCCGGCCGCCACGGCAACAAGGGGGTCATCGCGAAGATCCTGCCCGAAGAGGACATGCCCTTCCTTGAGGACGGCACCCCCATGGAACTGGTGCTCAATCCCCTGGGCGTGCCCTCGCGCATGAACGTGGGCCAGATCCTGGAGACGCACCTGGGCTGGGCCGCCAAGATCCTGGGGTTGCGCACGAGCTCGCCGGTCTTTGACGGCGCCTCCGAGCTCGAGGTCAAGGAGATGCTCAAAAAGGCCGGGCTCCCCGAAGACGGCAAGGTCAATGTCTACGACGGCTACACGGGCCTGAAGTTCGACCAGAAGGTCACCGTGGGCTATATCTACATGATGAAGCTCATCCACCTGGTGGACGAGAAGATCCACGCCCGCTCCATCGGGCCGTATTCGCTGGTGACCCAGCAGCCGCTGGGCGGCAAGGCGCAGTTCGGCGGCCAGCGCTTCGGCGAGATGGAGGTCTGGGCCCTGGAGGCGTACGGTGCCGCGTATTCGCTGCAGGAGATGCTGACGGTCAAGAGCGACGACGTGGCGGGCCGCACGCGTATCTACGAGGCGATCGTCAAGGGCGAGCAGAAGTTGACGCCGGGCACGCCCGAATCCTTCAATGTCCTGTTGAAGGAGCTCCAGGGGCTGGGTCTTGACGTCAAGATGGAAAGACAAAAATGAGAAAAGACCCCTTGGCACAGAAGTCCGGTGAAGAGGTTTCCCAGTTCGACCTGATCTCGATCCATATCGCCTCGCCGCAGATCATCCGCTCCTGGTCCAAGGGCGAGGTGCGCAAGGCAGAGACCATCAATTACCGCACGCTCAAGCCCGAGAAGGACGGTCTGTTCTGTGAGAAGATCTTCGGTCCGGTCAAGGACTGGGAGTGCAACTGCGGCAAGTACAAGGGCAACAAGTTCCGCAACGTGACCTGCGACCGGTGCGGCGTCGAGCTGACGCGTTCGAGCGTCCGCCGCGAGCGCATGGGGCACATCGAGCTGGCCGCCCCGGTGACGCACATCTGGTTCTTCAAGGCCGTGCCGTCGCGCATCTCGGCGTTGCTCGACATCGGCCTGCGGGACTTAGAAAAGATCATTTACTACGAGGAGTACATCGTCGTGGACCCGGGCGACACGGGCCTCAAGAAGGGTGAGCTCCTGACGGAAGAAAAGCATCAGGAGTTACTGGAGAAGTACGGCAGCGCCTTCAAGGCGAAGATCGGCGCCGAGGCGGTCCTGGACCTCTTGAAGGAGATAGACCTGGACGGCCTGTCGAGGAAATATCACAAGCAGCTGGAGGGCACGAAGGAAGGGACCCAGGCGCGCCGGGTCCTGAAGACGCTCAAGATCGTCGAGGACTTCAAGAAGTCCACCAACAAGCCGGAGTGGATGATCCTCGAGATCCTGCCCGTCATCCCGCCGGACCTGCGTCCCCTGGTGCCGCTCGACGGCGGCCGTTTCGCCACGTCGGACTTAAACGACCTCTACCGCCGCGTCATCAACCGCAACAACCGTCTTAAAAAACTTTTGGAGTTGAACGCGCCGGAGATCATCATCCGCAACGAGAAGCGCATGCTGCAGGAGTCGGTGGACGCGCTTTTAGACAACGGCCGCCACGGCCGTCCGGTCCTGGGGTCCAACAACCGGCCGCTCAAGTCACTCTCCGACATGCTCAAGGGCAAGCAGGGCCGCTTCCGCCAGAATCTCTTAGGCAAGCGCGTGGATTACTCCGGTCGCTCGGTCATCGTGGTGGGCCCGGAGCTCAAGCTCTACCAGTGCGGTCTGCCCAAGCGCATGGCCCTGGAGCTCTTCGAACCTTTTATCATCAAAAAACTCAAAGAGCGCGGCTTCGTCACGACGATCAAGAGCGCCAAGCGCATGGTCGAGCGCGCCAAGATAGAGGTCTGGGACATCTTAGATGAGGTCATCAAGGACCATCCGGTCCTCTTGAACCGCGCCCCGACCCTTCACCGTCTGAGCGTCCAGGCCTTTGAGCCGGTGCTGATCGAGGGCAAGGCGATCCGCATCCACCCCTTGGTCTGCACCGCCTTCAACGCCGACTTCGACGGCGACCAGATGGCGGTCCACGTGCCCTTGTCCATCGAGGCCCAGATGGAGGCGCGCCTTTTGATGCTCTCCATCAACAACATCTTCTCGCCGGCGGACGGACGGCCGATCACGACACCCACGCAGGACATCATCCTCGGGTTGTGTTACCTTTCGAAGATGAAACACAAGGATAAAGGCGAGGGCAAGATCTTCACCGACGGCAAGGAGGCCGTGTGCGCCTATGACGACGGCGCCGTCGGCCTGCACGCCAAGATCAAGGTGCGCATCCGGTCGTTCTACGACCTGGGCGAGGGCGCGCTCAAGGACGAGACGAAGATCGTCGAGACGACCGTCGGGCGCGTCCTCTTCAACGAGCACCTGCCTCAGGAGTTCGGGTTCGTGAACGGCGAGCTCAACAAGATGAACGTCGGCCAGATCGTCGCCGCGTGCTACAAGCGCTTCGGCCACGACACGACGATCAAGCTCCTCGATCGGCTCAAGGCGCTCGGCTTTGAATACGCCACGCTGGGGGGCGTGTCCATCTCCGTCAGCGATCTCGAGATCCCGCCGGAGAAGACGGAATACATCGCCGAGGCCAAGCGCGACGTCGCCAAGGTCGAGGACCAGTACAAGAAGGGGATCATCACCAACGGCGAGCGCTACAACAGGATCATCGACATCTGGACGCACACGACGGACCGCGTCTCGGACCTCGTCTTCAAGAAGATGGATTCCTTCAACCCGATCTTCATGATGGCGGACTCCGGCGCCCGCGGCTCCAGGCTCCAGGTGCGCCAGCTCGCCGGGATGCGCGGCCTCATGGCCAAGCCGTCGGGCGAGATCATCGAAAACCCGATCACCGCGAGTTTCCGCGAGGGCCTGACGGTCTTGGAATACTTTATCTCGACGCACGGCGCGCGCAAGGGGCTGGCCGACACGGCCTTGAAGACCGCCGATGCGGGCTACCTCACGCGGCGTCTCGTGGACGTGGCCCAGGAGGTTATCATCGCGGAAGACGACTGTGGCACCTTGAACGGCATATCGCTTTCCTCCATCATCGAGGGCGACGAGGTCGTGGTGTCCTTGAAGGAGCGCATCGTCGGCCGCGTGGCCCTGGACAATATCGTCGACGTCATCACCGACCAGGCCGTCGTCGCCTCGGGTGAGATGATCACCGGGGAGAAAGGCGAGATGCTCGAGCGCATGGGGATCGAGAAGATCCGCATCCGCTCAGTCCTGACGTGCGAGTCCGAGCGCGGCATCTGCGCCAAGTGCTACGGCAAGGACCTGGCCCGCAACGACCTGGTTGCGCTGGGGACGGCCGTGGGCATCATCGCGGCCCAGTCTATCGGCGAGCCGGGCACCCAGCTGACGATGCGGACCTTCCACATCGGCGGCACCGCCTCGCGTATCGTCGAGCAGTCATTCCTGAAGGCGAAGAACAGGGGCGTCATCACCTTCCACACCCTGCGCGTCGTCCAGAAGGGCAAGGAGTTCGTCGTCCTGAACCGCAACGGCTCCGTCTCCCTCAACGACCCGCAGGGCCGGGAGCTCGAGCGTAACGCCGTGCCGCAGGGCAGTCTCATCAACGTCGCCGAGGGCGCGACCGTGGACAAGGGCGCGGTCTTTGTCCGCTGGGACCCGTACACATTGCCGATCCTGACCGAGGTCTCGGGGATCGTGCGCTATGAGGACATCAAGGAGAACCTGACGACGCGCGAAGAGGTGAATCCGACGACGGGCGTCACCGAGCGCGTCATCGTGGAGCATAAGGCGGACTATCATCCGCAGATCATCATCCTGGACGAGAACGAGAAGGGCGACGTCGTCGGCATCTATCCGGTCCCTATCGGCGCCCACATCCTGGTCAAGGACGGCCAGGGGGTCGGCGGCGGCGAGTTGATCGCGAAGATCCCCCGCGTGGTCGCCAAGACCCGCGACATCACCGGAGGCCTGCCGCGCGTGGCCGAGCTCTTCGAGGCGCGCCGGCCCAAGGACCCCGCGATCATCTCGGAAATAGACGGGTTCGTGGAGTTCAGCGAGAATAAGAAGGGACAGCGCCAGATCATCGTCACCTCGCCGACGGGCATGAAGCGCGAGTACACGATCCCGCACGGCAAGCACCCGAACGTCTACCGCGGCGACCGCGTGACGGCCGGCCAGCAACTGACCGACGGCCCGGTGGTCCTCCAGGACATCCTGCGCGTCTGCGGGGACAAGGTCCTGCAGGAGTATCTCGTCAACGAGGTGCAGGAGGTCTACCGTCTGCAGGGCGTCAAGATAAACGACAAGCATATCGAGGTGATCATCCGCCAGATGCTCAAGAAGGTCAAGATCGAGGACGCGGGCGATACGGAGTTCCTCTTCGGCCAGCAGGTCGACCGCTGGCGCTTCCAAAAGGAGAACCAGCGCGTGATCAAGAAGGGCGGCAAGCCCGCTTCGGCGACACCGCTCCTGTTGGGGATCACCAAGGCGTCGCTGACGACGGAGAGCTTTATCTCCGCGGCGAGCTTCCAGGAGACGACGAAGGTCCTGACGGACGCGGCCGCCTCCGGGAAGTCGGACGAGCTTTTTGGCTTGAAAGAGAACGTGATCGTGGGGCACCTGATCCCCGCGGGGACGGGCCTGGCCGCCTATCGGGAGTTTTCCATCACGAGGTCCGAGGGCGTCCTTCCGGACGAGGCACATAAGGAGACCGTGCATGCCGACAATCCAGCAGCTGATTCGCAGTAACCGGAACCCCAAGAAGGAGAAGTCCAAGTCGCCCGCCTTGAGGAATTGTCCGCAGCGCCGCGGCGTCTGCCTGCAGGTGAAGACGATGACGCCCAAGAAGCCCAATTCGGCCCTGCGCAAGATCGCTCGGGTACGCCTGACGACGGGCATCGAGGTCACCGGCTACATCCCCGGCGAGGGGCACAACCTGCAGGAGCACTCGATCGTGCTCGTGCGCGGCGGCCGCGTCAAGGACCTCCCCGGGGTGCGCTACCACATCGTGCGCGGGACGCTGGACACCGCCGGGGTGGCGAACCGCAGGCGGTCGCGCTCCAAGTACGGGGCGAAACGGCCCAAGGAAGCGAAAAAATAGTATAAAGGAAAGGGTGGCACATTGAGACGCCGACAAGCCGTTAAGAGACAGATCCTGCCGGACCCCAAGTACAACAGCAAGATCGTGGCCAAGCTCATCAACATCCTGATGGTCAAGGGCAAGAAGTCCACGGCCGAGAGCATCGTCTACGGCGCCTTCGATATCATCAAGGAGAAGATGAACGAGGAGGACCCGCTCAAGGTCTTCAACAAGGCACTGGAGAACGTCCGGCCGCGTCTGGAGGTCAAGCCCAGGCGTGTCGGGGGCGCGACGTACCAGATCCCCATCGAGGTGGCGCACGACCGCGGGCTGTCGTTGGCGCTGCGCTGGCTCAAGGATTTTTCGCGCGCCAAAAAGGGCAGGCCCATGGAGGTGCGGCTGGCCGAGGAGATCATGGCGGGCTTCCGGGGCGAGGGGGCCGCGATCAAGAAACGCGACGACACGCACAAGATGGCCGAGGCCAACAAGGCCTTCGCACACTTCCGTTGGTAAGGGAAAGAACCTGAATGCATGATCACAATGACTGAGTCCACAGGGTTGGAAAAAATACGCAACATCGGGATCATCGCGCATATCGACGCCGGCAAGACGACGACGACCGAGCGCATGCTCTTCTACACGAAGAAGATCTACAAGCTCGGTGAGGTCCATGATGGGACGGCGACGATGGACTGGATGGTCCAGGAGCAGGAGCGCGGCATCACGATCACGTCCGCGAGCACGACCTGTTTCTGGCGCGACCTGCACATCAACATCATCGATACCCCGGGCCACGTGGACTTCACCGTCGAGGTGGAGCGGTCCCTGAAGGTCCTGGACGGGGCGGTCGTGGTCTTCTGCGCGGTGGCCGGCGTCCAACCCCAGTCCGAGACGGTCTGGCGCCAGGCGGACAAGTACAACGTCCCGCGCCTGGCCTTCGTGAACAAGATGGACCGCGTCGGCGCCCGCTTCGACAGCGTCCTCGCCGAGATACACCAGAAACTGGGCGCGAACGCCGCGGCGATCCAGGTGCCTGTGGGCGCCGAGGAGAATTTTACCGGCATCATCGACATCGTGGAAGAAGTCTTCATCGTGGCCAGGGACGAGAAGGGTCAGGAGCGCGACATCCTCCCCGTCCCCGAGGAGCACAAGGGCAAGATGGGGGAGGCGCGCCACGCGCTGGCCGAGAAGGTCGCCGAGGCCGACGACCGCCTGATGGACCTTTATATCCACAACAAGCCGGTCTCTAAAGAGGAGTTGAAGGCGGCGATCCGCCGGGCGACGGTGGCCAGCCGGTTCGTTCCCGTCTTGTGCGGCGCCTCCCTGAAGAACAGGGGGATCCAGCTGGTCCTCGACGCCGTCTGCGATTACCTGCCTTCACCGGCCGACGTCGCGGCCATCAAGGGCTTTGACCCCGATACCGGCGAATACGAGGAGCGGGCGGTCTCGGAAGACGCGCCCTTCTGTGCCTTCTGTTTCAAGATCATGAGCGACCCGTATGTCGGTCGCCTGAATTTTGTCCGTATTTATTCGGGCCGTGTCGCCGCCGGGGAGACCATCTACAATGCGACGAAGCGCGAGGACGAACGCGTCTCCAAGATCGTGCGGATGCACGCCAACAAGCAGGAGATGATCGAGGCGGCGTCCTGCGGGGACATCGTGGCGCTGGTGGGCCTGAAGGACACGATGACCGGCGACACGCTGTGCACCGAAAAAGAGCCGATCATCCTCGAGGCGATCAAATTCCCCGAGCCGGTCGTGGACCTGGCGATCGAGACCAAGTCCAAGGTTGACCAGGAGAAGCTGGCCCTGGCCCTGCGCAAGCTCCAGGACGAGGACCCCTCGTTCAGGGTGAGCTACAACACGGAGACCGCCCAGACGATCATCTCGGGGATGGGCCAGCTGCACCTGGAGATAGCCGTGGACCGCATCCTGCGCGAGTTTTCCGTCGAGGCCAAGGTCGGCCGTCCACAGGTGGCGTACCGCGAGTCCATCCGCAAGAAGCTCAGCGTCACCGGCAAGTTCATCCAGCAGACCGGCGGCCGCGGCCAGTACGGCCACGTGGTGATCATCATGCAGCCGCAGGAGATGCCGGGCACGGGGATCACCTTTGAGGACACGCTCAAGGGCGGGGTCATCCCGCGCGAGTACCTGCCTGCCGTCAAGGAGGGGGTCGTCATGGCCGCCAAGTCCGGGGTCCTGGGCAGTTATCCGGTGACCGACGTCGCCGTGACGCTGATCGACGGCTCCTATCACGAGGTGGACTCCTCCGAGATCGCCTTCAAGATGGCCTCCTCGATGGCCTTCACCGAGGGGTTGCGTAAGGGCGCTTCGTTCTTGCTTGAGCCCATCATGGACATGGAGATCGTCGTGCCCGAGGAGTTCATGGGCACGGTCATCGGCGATTTCAATTCCCGCCGCGGCAAGCTCATCGCGATGGGGCAGCGCGGCAACGTGCGCGTCTTGCGCGGCCACGTTCCGCTTGCAGAAGTGTTCGATTATGCTAATATTATACGATCCTTGACACAAGGCCGCGCTTCTTTTACAATGGAGCCCTTTTGTTATCAAGAGGTGCCTAACGATATAGCCAACAAGATCTTGGGGTTAAAATAGGGGAGGGGACTCATGTCCAAAGAGAAGTTTGTGAGGACGAAACCGCACGTGAACGTCGGGACGATCGGTCACGTCGACCACGGCAAGACGACCCTGACGTCCGCGATCACCACGATCCTGGCCAAGAAGGGTCTGGCCGAGGCGCGTTCGTACGACTCCATCGATAACGCCCCCGAAGAGAAGGAGCGCGGCGTTACGATCAACATCGCGCACGTCGAGTACCAGACCCAGACGCGCCACTACGCGCACATCGACTGTCCGGGCCACGCCGACTACATCAAGAACATGATCACCGGCGCCGCCCAGATGGACGGGGCCATCCTGGTCGTCTCGGCCGCGGACGGCCCGATGCCGCAGACCCGCGAGCACATCCTCCTGGCCCGCCAGGTGAACGTGCCGGCCATCGTGGTATTCATGAACAAGACCGACATGGTCCAGGACAAGGAGTTGATCGACTTGGTCGAGATGGAGGTCCGGGACCTCCTGAACAAGTACAACTTCCCCGGCGACAAGACGCCCATCATCAAGGGCAGCGCCGCCGAGGCCATGGCCTGTTCCTGCGCCAAGGAAGACTGTCCGAAGTGCGCGCCGGTCTTTGAGCTGATGAAGGCGGTCGATGAGTTCGTCCCGATGCCCAAGCGCGAGCTCGACAAGCCGTTCCTGATGGCCGTCGAGGATGTCTTCACGATCTCCGGCCGCGGCACCGTCGGCACGGGGCGCATCGAGCGCGGCAAGATCAAGGTCAGCGAGGCCGTCGATATCGTCGGCATGCGCGATGCGGTCGGCAAGACCGTCGTGACCGGCGTCGAGATGTTCCGCAAGCTCTTGGACGATGGGCAGGCGGGCGACAACGTGGGGCTTCTCCTGCGCGGCGTGGACAAGGAGTCTCTGGAGCGCGGCATGGTCTTGGCTGCCCCGGGCTCCATCACCCCGCACAAGAAGTTCAAGGCTCAGGTCTACATCCTGACGAAGGAAGAGGGCGGCCGCCACACGCCGTTCTTCACCGGCTACCGTCCGCAGTTCTACTTCCGCACGACGGACGTGACCGGCTCCATCAAGCTGCCCGAGGGCACGGAGATGATCATGCCCGGCGACAACGTGTCGCTCGAGGCCGAGCTGATCGTGCCGATCGCCATGGAGAAGGAGCTGCGCTTCGCGATCCGCGAAGGCGGTCACACGGTGGGTGCCGGCGTCGTTTCCGAGGTCGTCGAGTAAGCGCCGTTGGGCAAGTTGGGCAACAGGAACAAAGCGATACCGCAATGACACAGAAGATACGCATTCGACTCAAGGCCTACGATCACCGGCTCTTGGACCAATCGACGAAAGAGATCGTCGAGACGGCCAAGCGCAGCGGGGCGCGCGTCTCGGGCCCCATTCCGCTGCCGACCAAGAAGGAGATCTACACGGTCAACCGCGCCTCCGTCATCGACAAGAAGTCACGCGAGCAGTTCGTCCTGGCGACGCACAAACGGCTCCTCGAGCTCCACGAGCCGACGGCCAAGACGATCGACGCGCTTCGCAAACTCAACCTGCCGGCGGGCGTGGACGTGGAGATCCGGTAGCATCAAGGGCGCGAGCGGTGCTTTGACATCACAGGCAGAAGTAAGGCAAGCTGGGGTGATTCATCCCGGATCGCGGGGAGGTCCTTAAGGGGGCGCTCCGGGACGTTTGGCAAGCCGAGGAAAGAGCAGGCAGACCTTGGGTGTTTTAGATAATACGATACGCATATTGGGCAGGAAGATCGGCATGACGCAGGTCTTCGGCGAGGACGGCAAGGTGGCCGCGGTCACCGTGATCGAGGCGGGGCCGTGCGTCATCATGGGCGTCGGCGCCAAGAACGTCAAGGTCGGTTTCGGCGACGTCAAGGAAGGCAAGCTCAAGAAGCCCCAGCGCGGGGAGTTCAAAAAGCTCAACCTTCCCGCAAAGCGCATAATCCGCGAGCTCAGGATAGCCGATAAGGGAGACTGGAAGGTGGGCGAGGAGATCAAGCTCGACATCTTCAAGGACGGCGACTTCGTCGACGTCATCGGAACCTCTATCGGCAAGGGCTTTCAGGGCGGCATGAAGCGCTGGGGTTGGTACGGCACGCCCATGAGCCACGGCTCGATGGCGCACCGCCGGATCGGCTCTGTCGGTGCCAGCGCTGATCCCTCGCGCATATTGAAGGGCAAGAACATGCCCGGCCACATGGGCCACGACCGCGTGACCGTGCAGAACCTCAAGGTCCTCAAGGTGGATGCGGCCAATCACCTTTTGGTCGTCAAGGGCGCGGTCCCGGGGCCTAAGAACGGGCTCCTGGAGATCCGCAGGGCGATCAAGAAGCCGCCCAAAGAAGACAAGAAACAAGAAGAGAAGGCGTAGCATGGAAAAGAAGAAGCGCATCGTCCTGCCGGTGTTTGACATGCAGGCCAAGGTGGTCGAGGAGATCGAGCTCGACCCCCAGGTCTTCGACGGCTCCGTGAACAAGGCCATCCTTTATCAGGTCATCACGGCGTATCGGGCCAACCAGCGCATGGGTTCGGCGTCGACCAAGACCCGCAAAGAGGTCTCGGGCGGCGGCCGCAAGCCCTGGCGTCAGAAGGGGACGGGACGCTCCCGTCACGGCTCGATTCGCTCGCCCTTGTGGCGCCACGGGGGCGTGGTCTTCGGGCCGCACCCGCGGGACTTCGGCTACAGCGTGCCCCAGAAGATCCGCAGGGAAGCCCTGCGGTCGAGCCTGAACGCCAAGATCGCGTGGGGGACCCTGTCCCTGGTGGAGCGGTTCCACGTGCTCTCGCCCAAGACCAAGGAGTTCATCCAGACCCTCAAGGCCTTCAAGGCGCAGGGGCTCAGGATCCTGTGCGTCATTGACGCGATCACGGACAATATCCGGCGCGCCGCCGGAAATATCCAAAAATTATCTCTTAGCGATCCTGTTTCTCTTAACGCCCTGGATGTGGTCAACGCCGAGCGCGTTCTGATGTCCCGGGACTCCCTTAAAAATTTGACAAAGCGCCTGAAAGATGTTTAACCCTTACGATATCGTCAAAACTTTGATCCAGACCGAAAAAGGCAGCCGCATCGAGGCGGACGGGTGCTATCAGTTCTATGTGGCTACCCGGGCCACCAAGATCGGCATCAAGAGGGCTGTTGAGTCCATCTATAAGGTCCGGGTGGACCGTGTCAACACGATGGTGGTGCCGGGCAAGATGCGGCGGGTGCGCAAGCAACTCGGCAAGCAGCCCGATTGGAAGAAGGCGTACGTGCGGCTGGAAGAAGGCCAGAAGATCGAGCTCAAGTAAGGAAGACCATGGGTACGAAAAATTATAAACCGGCGACCCCGGGCACGCGCTGGGCGACCATCTCCGATTTCCAGGAGATCACGAAGGCCCGTCCGGAGCGCCGCCTCACCGAACCGTTACGCAAGACCGGAGGCCGCAACAACCGCGGCCGCATCACGACGCGCCACATCGGAGGAGGCCATAAGCGGCAGTACCGCATCATCGATTTTGCCCGCAACAAGTTCGACGTCGCGGCCCTGGTCGAGGCCATCGAGTACGACCCGAACCGGACCTGCCGCATCGCGCTCCTGCGCTATGCCGACGGAGACAAGCGGTACATGCTCGCGCCTTTGGGCCTGCGGGTCGGCGAGGAGGTGGCCAGTTCCCGCGGTGGGACGCTCGAGATCAAGAACGGCAACGCCATGCCCCTGCAGTTCATCCCGCTGGGGACGTTCATCCACAACGTGGAGTTGATGAAGGGGCACGGCGGCCAGATCGCGCGCAGCGCCGGCAACGCGGCCCAGATCACGGCGAAGGAGGGTGCTTTCGCCCACGTGCGCCTGCCCAGCGGCGAGGTGCGTCTCATCCGTCTGGAGTGTCTGGCTACCATCGGCCAGATGGGCAACGTCGAGCACGAGACGAAGATGTACGGCAAGGCCGGCCGCAAGCGCTGGTGTGGCGTGCGGCCGACCGTCCGGGGGGTGGCCATGAACCCCGTAGACCACCCGCACGGCGGCGGCGAGGGCAAGGCCGGTCAGGGCAACCCGCATCCGGTGACCCCGTGGGGTCAGATCACCAAAGGATTGAAGACCCGGCACGCCAAGAGATATTCCGACAAGTTTATCGTCAAGAGAAGGAAGGCGTGATGGCACGTTCCATTAAAAAAGGTCCGTTTGTCGATGAGCACCTGCAGAAGAAGATCGAGCGCGCCCGCAAGTCGGGGTCGCGCCAGCCGATCAAGACCTGGTCGCGGCGCTCGACGATCACGCCGGAGTTCGTGGGTTTCACGATCGCGGTCCACGACGGCCGCAAGCACGTGCCGATCTTCGTGACGGAGAACATGGTCGGCCACAAACTCGGTGAGTTCGCGCCGACGCGCCTCTTCCGCAAGCACGGCGGCGTCAAGGCCAAGAAGGCCGTCGAGCTGACCTAAGGGACCCTTCTATATGTTAGCGAGAGCAGAACTCCGGTTTATCCGCGGCTCGGGCAAGAAATACCGCCAGGTCGTCGACCTCATCCGCGGCATGCGGGCGAGCGAGGCCCTGAGCTACCTGCGGTTCGTCAACAAGCGGGCGGCGCATTATATCGGTAAGGTGCTGGCCTCCGCCATCGCCAACGCGAAGAACAAGGGATTGGACACAGAGTCTCTCGTCGTCGCGCGCATCACGGCGGATGACGGGCCGCGCTGGAAGCGCTTCCGCGCCGCGGCCTTCGGCCGGGCGTCACAGGTCCTCAAGCGCACCAGCCACATCAAGATCGAGCTTGACATGCCGACGGGTAAAGAGGTCGTCAGGGCGGCGCCGGTCGAGACCCAGGAGAAGAAGGCCGAGAAGAAGAGACCCAAGATTTCCCTGCGGCATCGGCCCGCGAAGGCGAAGAAGGCGGCGGCGAAGAAATAGGTCATTGTTCACCCCGGCTCGCGGGAGAGCGAGTCGAAGCGCACCGGGGTGTTTTACGGGAAACCAGGTGAGGGTAAAACATGGGTCAAAAGGTCAATCCGATATCGGTTCGATTGGGATTCATCAGGGAGCCGGACTCGCGGTGGTTCGCGCGCCACGAGGACTTCGGCCTGTTCGTCGAGGAAGATTACAGGATCCGCAAGCACATCAAGACGCGCCTCAAGCAGGCGGCGGTGGCCAAGACCGTGATCAGCCGCGTGGCCGGCAAGGTGAAGGTCCGCATCCACTCCGCGCGTCCGGGCGTCATCATCGGCCGCCACGGGGCGGACATCGACCGCCTGACGGGCGAGCTGCGGGACATCGTGAAAGACAAGGAAGTCATCGTCGACATCGAGGAGATCAAGAGACCGGCGACGAACAGCCAGTTGATCGCCGAGAACATCGCGTTCCAGCTGGAAAAGCGCGTGGCCTTCCGGCGCGCCATCAAGCGTTCCATCGACCAGGCCATCAACGCCGGCGCCAAGGGCATCAAGGTGGCGGTCGCGGGCCGGCTCGGGGGGGCCGAGATCGCCCGCCAGCAGTCGTATAAGTGGGGAAGCGTCCCCCTCCAGACGTTCCGCGCGGACATCGACTACGGTTTTACGGAGGCGCACACGCGCTACGGCCAGATCGGCGTGAAGGTCTGGGTGCACAAGGGCGACGCGCTGCTGGAGAAGCTCAAAGAAGACGCGCGCGCCAAGCAGGAAGAAAAAAAACAGGCGACAGGCAAGCCCCAGGCGGACGCACGGCCCAAGCCGAACAAGCCCCGGGCGAAGGAGTAGGTCTTCATGCCGTTGATGCCCAGGAGGGTCAAGTTCAGAAAATTTCAGCGAGGCAAGAACCGCGGCATCGCCGTCAGGGGGTCGGAGCTCAACTTCGGCGAGTTCGGCCTGAAGGCCCTGGCCAACGGCGTGGTGAAGAACACCCACATCGAGGCGATCCGCGTGCTCCTCGCGCGCCGGTTGCGCGGCGCCGGCAAGGTGTACATCCGGATATTCCCGCATAAGTCGATAACGAAGAAGCCCGCCGAGACCCGCATGGGAAAAGGCAAGGGGGACATCGCCTGTTGGGTGGCGCCGGTGCGCCGCGGGGCGGTCCTCTTTGAGCTGGGCGGCATCCCGGAGGCCCTGGCGCGCCAGGCCCTGCGGCTGGCGGCGTTCAAGCTGCCCCTGAGGACCAAGTTCGTCTCGCGGTCTGGGCACATCTAGGACGAGAGGATGAAGACCAAAGAATTAAGGGACCTGAGCGAGGAAGATCTGTCCGTGAAGCTCGCCTCCTGCAAGGAGGAGCTGGGCAAGTTGCAGTATCTCAAGACCATCGGGCAGGCGGACAAGCCGCACCGCTTCAAGGAGCTGCGCCGCACCATTGCCCGTATCCGGACGCTGTTGACCGAGAGGGCGGCGTCCGGCAACAAGGGATAGGCCATGACACAAGAGACACCGATCCGACATCGTAAAGAGTTCATCGGGACCGTGATCAGCGACAAGATGCAAAAGACCATCGTCGTCCAGGTGGCGCGTCTCGTTCGCCACAAGCGGTACCCCAAGATCATCCGCAGCAAGCAGCGCTTCAAGGCGCACGACGAGAAGAACCAGGCGCATATCGGCGACAGGGTCCGCATCGTGGAGACGCGGCCGCTGTCCAAGGACAAGCGCTGGCGCCTGACCGAGATCATCGCCAGGGCCAAGACCGCGGAGGCCGTCGATGATCTATAGGAGGACGCTGTTGACCGTTGCCGACAACACGGGCGCCAAGGTCGCCTCGTGCATCGGCGTCATCGGCCGCAAGGGCAAGATGGACGCGACGATCGGCGATATCATCACCGTGAACATCAAGTCTTCGTCGCCCGAAGCGACGGTCAAGAAGGGCGAGGTCGCCAAGGCCGTGGTCGTGCGTATGAAGGCGCCGCTGCGCCGCGTGGACGGGACGTACCTCAGGTTCGACTCCAACGCCTGCGTCATGATCGACAAGGACTCCAACCCGCGCGGGACGCGCGTCTTCGGTCCGGTGGCGCGCGAGCTGCGCGAGAAGAACTTCATGAAGATCGTGTCCCTGGCTCCCGAGGTGATATAGATGTTCAAGATCCTCAAAGACGATACCGTGGTGGTGACGGCCGGCAAGGACCGCGGCAAGCGCGGCAAGGTCCTGCGCGTCCTGCCGAAGGAGAACAAGGTCCTGATCGAAGGGATCAATTTCGTCGTCAAGCACCGCCGCCGGACAAACCAGGAGCAGCAGCACGAGGGCCGCGTGAAGACGGAGCGGCCGATCGCGGCGGGCAACGTCATGGTGGTCTGCAAGTCCTGCAACGCCGCGGCGCGGGTCGGCTTCAAGAGACTCGAAGACAACAGCAAGGCGCGTCTGTGCAAGAAGTGCAACGAGACGTTTTGATCATGCCGACAAGACTGCAGGAAAAATACAAGAACGAGGTCGTGCCGGAGCTGGTGCGTCTCTTTAACTACAAGAACGTGCTCCAGGCGCCGAGGCTCAAGAAGATCGTCGTCAACATGGGCGTGGGCGAGGCCCTGGCCGACCACAAGATCCTCGATAAGGCGATGGAGGAGTTGGGTCTCATCACGGGACACAGGCCCGTGATCACCCGCGCCAAGAAGGCCATCGCCAACTTCAAGATCCGCAGCGGGGTCCCTGTCGGCTGCTACGTGACCCTGCGCCGGGCTCCCATGTACGAGTTCATGGACCGCCTGGTGAGCGTGGCCCTGCCGCGTATCCGCGACTTCCGCGGCTTGAATCCCGACGCGTTCGACAAGAACGGCAACTACAGCATGGGCGTGAACGAGCAGGCGGTCTTTCCGGAGATAGACGTCGACAAGATCACCCGCGTCCAGGGCATGGACATCACCTTTGTCATCGATGCGCGTTCCGCGAAGGAGTCTTACGAATTCCTGCGGCTCATGGGATTGCCGTTCCGGACAGAAAAGATCTAGTGAAAGGACGCCGTGGCCAAGACATCGCAAATCAACCGCTGGAAGAGGAAACCCAAGTTCTCAAGCCGTAAGACGACCCGTTGCCGGCTCTGCGGCCGTTCGGGCGGCTACTACCGGCGCTTTCAGCTGTGCCGCATCTGTTTCCGGGAGCTGGCCTCAAAAGGTGAGATCCCCGGGGTGAAGAAAGCCAGTTGGTAGGGAACGCCCCGCCCCGGCTCGCGGGAAGGTGCGAGAGGGCAAGCGGGGGTGATTTATCCCGTGCCGCGACAAGACAGGCGTCACGGGACCTATGGCAGGAAGGTAAGCGAGGGTAAACCATGAGCCTTAACGATCCTATTGCGAACATGCTGACGCTGGTGCGCAACGCCTCGCGCGCCAGGCACGAGAAGGTCGACATGCCGAACTCCAAGCTGTTGACGGCCATGGCGGCCCTCCTGAAGGAAGAGGGGTTTATCGACAACTTCCGCGTGATCAAGGATAACAAGCAGGGTGTCCTGCGCGTCTATTTAAGATATGTCCGCAAGAAGCCGGTGATCATCAATCTGAGGAGGGTCTCGCGTCCGGGGCTGCGCGTCTATAAGGGGGCGCGGGAGATCCCGCGCGTCCTGCGCGGCCGGGGCACGGCGATCCTTTCGACGTCGCGGGGCCTGATGACGGACACGAAGGCCCGCGAGGCGAAGATCGGCGGCGAGGTGATGTGCTATGTCTGGTAAAGGCTATGTCGCGTATAGGTAAAAAACCCATCAAGATCCCCAGCGGCGTCAAGGTGACGGTCCAGGACGCAACCGTCCTCGTGGAGGGTTCCAAGGGCAAGCTGTCGTTCACGCTGCCGCACAGCATCCGGTGTGCGCACAAGGAGGACGAGGTCGTCTTTACCCGCGCCAACGACCTGAAGGTGTCACGGGCCCTGCACGGGACCAGCCGCGCCCTGGTCATGAACATGATCAGGGGCGTCTCCGAGGGCTTTTCCAAGACCCTCAAGATCGAAGGGGTGGGGTACAAGGCCCAGGCCCAGGGAAAGACCTTGAAGCTGAACGTCGGATTTTCGCATCCGGTCGAGTATCCGATCCCCGATGACGTCAAGATCGACGCCAGCAGGCAGGTCTTCATCACCATCTCGGGCACCGACAAGGCCCGCGTGGGCCAGGTGGCGGCCGAGATCCGCGACACCTGCCCGCCGGAGCCTTATAAAGGTAAGGGCATCCGTTACGTGGACGAGCGGGTGCGTCGTAAGGTCGGTAAGGCGGTCACGAAGTAGACTTAAAAGAACAAGGCAGGCCTTTATGAAGAAAGCGCTCATGACGACAAAGCTGACGGGACGCCAGCGCCGGCACCTGCGCCTGCGCCGGCACGTGAAGGGGACGGCCGAGCGGCCGCGCCTCAACCTGCGTCGCAGCCTCAAGAACCTTTTTGTCCAGGTCATCGATGACGCCCAGGGCAGGACCCTGGTGAGCGCCTCGACGGTGGATAAGGATTTTCGTCAAGTGACGGCCTACGGCGGCAACGCGAAGGCCGCGGCGCTCCTGGGGGAGGTCGTCGCCCGGAAGGCCAAGGCAAGCCACATCACCCGCGTGGTCTTTGACCGGGGCGGGTATGATTATCACGGCCGCATCAAGGCGTTCGCCGAGGCGGCCCGGAAAGGCGGATTGGAGTTTTAGCTATGGTGCAGCCGATTTCGATCAGTGAATCCAAGGAAGCGATTGAGAAGGTCGTCAAGATCAGCCGTGTCTCGAAGGTGACCAAGGGGGGCAAGAAGCTTTCCTTCAGCGCGTTGGTCGTGGTGGGCAATACCCGCGGCCGCGTCGGGATGTCTCTGGGCAAGGCCAACGAGGTCGCCGACGCCATCCGCAAGGGCATCGCCCAGGCCAAGAAGAAGATGATGCCGGTCCCGTTGCACGGGACGACCATCCCGCACGACGTGATGGGGATGTACGGCTCGGCGCGCGTGCTCTTAAAGCCGGCCGTCGAGGGGACGGGGATCATCGCCTCCGGCCCCGTGCGCGCGGTCTGCGAGGCCGCGGGCATCAAGGATATCCTGACGAAGTGCCTGACGTCGAACAACGCCATGAACGTCATCAAGGCGACGCTCGAAGGCCTGGAGCAGCTGAGCCGGGACCTGGAGACCTTCCGTCTGCGGCGTGAGCCCGTCGCCGCCGCCGGGGCGGCCGAAGGACAAGACGATGCGCATAACTGATATCGGCGCGCCCAAGGGCGCCCACAAGAGGAAACGGATCCTCGGCCGGGGCGTGGGGACGGGGCGCGGAAAGACCTCCGGACGCGGCCACAAGGGTCAGGGTTCGCGCGCGGGCCGGGATTTTCGTCCGGGCTTCGAGGGCGGCCAGATGATGCTCTTCCGGCGCCTGCCCAAGCGCGGCTTCCGGAGCCGTTCGGCGTACCCGTTTCAGATCGTCAACGTGAAGGACCTCAACCGTTTTTCCAAGGGGGCGGTCGTCTCGCCGGTCACGCTCTTCGAGGAAGGGTTGATCAAGGACAAGGAAGGCCAGGTGAAGCTTTTGGGCGACGGCGACCTCAAGAAGGCCCTGAGCGTGCGCGTCCACCGCGCGACCGAGTCGGCCGTCAAGAAGGTCCAGGAAGCCGCCGGGACCGTCGAGATCATCACGAAATAAAATATGTTTGGGCCTTTTCTTAACGCCTTCAAGATACCGGACCTCAAGAAGAGGATCTGCGTGGCCCTCGCGCTCCTGGCCGTCTACCGCGTGGGCTGTTATGTCCCGACCCCCGGCATCGACGGGGCGGCGCTGGGCGAGCTCTTCAAGCGCATCACCGCCGGCGAAGGGGGCGCGCTCTTTGGCATCATGAACATGTTCTCCGGCGGCGCGATGAGCCGCATGACGATCTTCGCGCTGGGGATCATGCCCTACATCTCGTGTTCCATCATCATGCAGCTGTTGACGGCCGTGGTCCCGGCGCTCGAGAAGCTCGCCAAGGAGGGCCGCGCGGGGCACCAGAAGATCAACCAGTACACGCGCTACGGCACGGTGGCCCTGGCGTTGATCCAGTCGTACTTCGTGGCCATCTGGGTGCAGAACCTCGGCCGCAGCGAGGGGCTGGATATCATCACTGTCCCGGGCGCGGGCTTCCGTGTCCTCACGATGCTGACGCTGACGACCGGCACTATCTTTATCATGTGGCTGGGCGAGCAGATCCAGGAGCGGGGCATCGGCAACGGCATATCGCTCGTCATCTGCGCGGGGATCCTGTCGCGCATCCCGTCGGCCCTCTATCAGTTGTGGGTCCTCTTTTCGCCGTATGCGCCGTCCAAGAGGATCCTGGAGCCCTACATCTTTTTGATCATGACGGTGCTCCTGGGGGCGGTGATCCTGGCGGTCACGATGGTGATCCAGTCCCAGCGGCGCATCCCGGTCCAGTATGCGCGCCGCGTGGTGGGCCGCAAGGTCTACGGCGGACAGAGCACCTATATCCCGCTCAAGATCGACCAGTCGGGTATCATCGCGATCATCTTTGCGCAGTCGATCATCCTCTTTCCGGCGACGATCGCGGGGTTCATCCCGAGCGAGGCCTTCAGGAACTTCGCCAGCAGCCTCACACGCGGGCACTGGCTCTACACCATGGTCTATTCGTTCCTGATCATCTTCTTCTGTTACTTCTACACGGCGATCGTCTTCAATCCGATCGAGATCGCCGAGAACATGAAGAAGTACGGCGGGTTCACCCCGGGCATCCGTCCGGGCCGGCCGACGGCCGAGTACCTGGATTACGTGATGACGCGCATCACGCTGGCCGGCGCCATCTTCATGGCATTCATCGCGATCTTTCCGGATCTGATCATGTCGTGGCTCAAGATCCCGTATCTGGTCGCGTCGTTCTTCGGCGGCACGGGCCTCCTGATCGTGGTGGGCGTCATGCTCGATACGGTCAAGCAGATCGAGTCGCACCTGTTGATGCGCAACTACGACGGATTCCTGAAGTCCACCCGGATAAAGGGGCGCCGGTAGATGAAGATCATCCTCTTGGGTCCTCCGGGCGCCGGCAAGGGGACGCAGGCGAAGATTATGGCCCAAGAGCTTCGTCTGTCCCACATCTCGACCGGTGACATCCTGCGCCGCGAGGTGAAGGGCGCCACACCGCTCGGGCAGGAGGCCAAGGGATACATGGAGGCCGGCAGGCTCGTGCCGGACACGCTCGTGACCGAGATGGTCAAGAAGCGGCTGGGGGAGCCGGACGTCGAAAAAGGGTTCATCCTGGACGGCTTCCCGCGCACCGCGGCACAGGCCAAGGCCTTGGACGGGATCTTATCCGGCGGGATCGACCGGGCTATCTATCTCAAGACCTCCGAAGGGACGGTCCTGCAGCGTTTGACCGGACGACGCGTCTGTCCCCAGTGCGGCATAAACTATCACTTGTCGAACATGCCGCCCAAGAAGGACATGCTGTGCGACCAATGCGCGGTGGAGCTCTTTCAGCGGCCGGACGACAACGAGGTGACGGTGCGCAACCGCCTGAACGTCTACTTTAAGGAGTCCCAGAGCGTCCTGGATTATTACCGCCGTCAGGGCCGGCTCGAGGACGTCTCCGGCGACTGCGACGCCCCAGAGGTCTTTGCCGTCATCAAGAAGATTTTGGCTTTTTCGTAAGGACCGGCAGGTTGGATGAAGTGCGAAGGGGGAGCGCGTGATTCCTCGCAAGACCCCAGAAGAGTTGGATGTGATGGCCGGGTTGGGCAAGGTGTTGGCCCGGCTGATGGATGACTTGGAGACGATGGTCGCTGTGGGTATCTTGACCCGTGACCTGGACGCGCGGGCCGCGCGCCTGATGCAGGCCAGCGGCGTGCGCTCCGCGTTCAAGGGGTATCGCGGCTACCCGGCCAGCATCTGTGTCAGCCTGAACGAAGAGGTCGTCCACGGCATCCCCGGCAACCGGGCGCTGCGGGAAGGCGATATCGTCAGCATCGACGTCGGCATCGAGGGCCAGGGATACTTTTCGGACATGGCCAAGACCTTTACGGTCGGGACGGTGGACGCCGGCAGGAAGCGGCTCCTCGACGTGACGCGGGGCTGTCTCGAAAAGGCCATCCGGACGCTGGGGCCGGGCAAGAAGCTCTCGTGCATCGCCCAGGCCGTCCAGGGGCACGCCGAGTCCAACGGTTTTTCCGTCGTGCGCGATTTCGTGGGGCACGGCATCGGCAAGGCGCTCCACGAGGCGCCGCAGATCCCGAACTTCGTGACGAAGGACCCGGGTCCGGTCCTGGAGCAAGGGATGGTGCTCGCGGTCGAGCCCATGATCAACGCCGGCGGTCCCGAGGTCGTCGTGCTGAACGACGGCTGGACCGCGGTGACGAAAGACGGCGGGGCCTCCGCCCACTTTGAGCACACGGTCGCGGTCACGGCCAAGGGGGCCAGGGTCCTGACGGGATAATTATGGCAAAAGAAGAAGCGATCGAAGTCGAGGGCGTGATCACGGAGTCGCTGCCCAACGCCATGTTCCGCGTGGAGTTGGAGAACGGCCACAAGATCCTCGCCCACGTCTCCGGCAAGATCCGGATGCACTTCATCCGCATCCTGCCGGGGGACCGCGTGAAGGTGGAGTTGTCGCCGTACGACCTGTCGCGCGGCCGCATCACGTATCGCTGCAAATAAAAGGACGCCCCATGAAGGTCAAATCATCGGTCAGAAGGATCTGCGGTAACTGCAAGATCATCAAACGCAAGGGGACGGTGCGCGTCATCTGCACGAACCCCAAGCACAAGCAGAGGCAGGGGTAGCGTCCGGGATCCCGTCTCGATTCTGTGTTTGCGAGCGGGGTTTTTAAAAAGGAGTTTTTAGGAAGATCGGAGACAAGATGCCGAGAATCATGGGTGTGGATCTGCCGAAGGAAAAGCGCATCGACGTTTCGCTGCGTTATCTGTACGGCGTGGGCGAGAAGCGGTCGGCGGACATCCTTAAGGAGGCGGGTATCGAGCCGTCCCGGCGCGCCAAGGAGCTCAGCGAAGAAGAGGTCTCCCGGATCACGTCGGTCATCCAGAAGGGGTATCGCGTCGAGGGGGACCTGCGGCGCGAGATATCCCAGAACATCAAGCGCCTGATGGATATCGGTTCGTACCGCGGCATGCGCCACAAAAAGTCCTTGCCCGCGCGCGGACAGAGGACGCGCACGAACTCGCGCACGCGCAAGGGCCCGCGCCGCAACGTCGGGATCATCAGGGCAAAAGCGGCGCCGGCGGCCGCGGCGCCCGTCAAGAAGTAGTCGGGCGCTCATCAATTTAAGGAGTATAGAGAGAATGGCCAAGCCAAGGGGAAAGAGAAAATCCAAGAAGATCTTGACGTCGACGTCCGGGATCGCCCATATCCTGGCAAGCTTCAACAACACCATTATTACGATCGCGGACCGACAGGGGAACGTCATCTCCTGGTCCACGCCGGGCGTCGTGGGCTTCAAGGGTTCCAAGAAGTCCACGCCCTTCGCGGCCCAGGTGGCCGCGGGCGATGCGGCCAAGAAGGCCAAAGAGGCGGGGCTCTCGGAGGTCGATGTGTACGTCAACGGGCCCGGCTCGGGCCGGGAATCGGCGATCCGCGCCATCGCGGCCGCCGGCCTGACGATAAAACTGATCAAGGACGTGACACCCGTTCCACACAACGGCTGCCGTCCGGCAAAGAGAAGGCGGGTATAGGCATGGCGCGCTATATAGGTCCCAGCTGTCGTTTGTGTCGTCGCGAGACGATGAAGCTTTTTTTGAAGGGCACGCGCTGCTACACGGACAAGTGCGCCGTGGCGCGGCGCGAGTTCCCGCCGGGACAGCACGGCCACGCGCGGGCGCCCAAGATGTCCAACTACGGCCTGCAGCTGCGCGAAAAGCAGAAGGTCAAGAGGATCTACGGGGTGCTGGAGCGTCAGTTCCGTCGTTACTTTGCCATCGCCTCCCGCTCCAAGGGGGTCACCGGTAAGGTCCTGCTGCAGCAGTTGGAGCGGCGCCTGGACAACGTGCTTTTCCGTCTGATGTTCGCGCTCTCGCATACGCAGGCGCGCCAGATCGTGCGCCACGGCGCCGTCATCGTCAACGGCAGCCGGGTGAACATCCCTTCCTATTCGGTCCACCAGGGCGACACCATCGAGATCCGGGGCCGCGAGGGCACCAAGAAGATGGTCCGCCGAAACTTTGAGATCAGCAAGGACCGCGGCACCCCGGCGTGGCTGGAGGTGGACGCGGCGAACCTCAAGGGCAAGGTCACGCGGCTGCCCGAGCGCGAAGACATCCAGATGCCGATCCAGGAACAGCTGATCGTCGAACTCTATTCGAAGTAAGCTTTGTGAGGCGCTTCGACCTCGAAACCAGTGGGGGCAATGCAAGGAGGCCAGCAGAATGGGAATCAAGTGGAAAGATTTTCAGTTGCCGAGATTCTTGGAGATAGATGAGGAGTCGCACACGCCGACATACGCCCGGTTCGTGGCCGAGCCCTTCGAGCGCGGCTTCGGGGTCACGCTGGGCAACTCCCTGCGTCGCATGCTTTTGTCCTCGATCGAAGGCAGCGCGGTGACGTCCGTCAAAATAGACGGCGTGCTCCACGAGTTCGGCACGATCGAGGGCGTCCAGGAGGACGTGACGGACATCATCCTGAACATCAAGAGTCTCATCCTGAGCAGCCACTCCCGTGCCGCCAAGACCATCACCATCAAGAAGGACAAGGCCGGGGAGGTGACGGGCCGCGACATCATCACCGACGGCACCGTAGAGGTCCTCAACCCCGACCTGCACATCGCCACGTTGAACAAGGACACGAAGTTCCACGTGGATATGGAGGTCGGCCGGGGCCGCGGTTTCGTGACGACCGAGCAGAACAAGAAGGACGACCAGCCGATCGGATCGATCGTCGTGGACTCCTCCTTTTCGCCGGTCAAGCGCGTCACCTACCAGGTCGAGAACACCCGCGTGGGGCAGAAGACCGATTACGACCGCCTGATCATCGAGGTCCATACCAACGGCAGCATCGACCCCAAGGAGGCGATGCTGTATGCCGCCAATATCCTGCGCGGCCACCTGGACGTCTTCATGAACCTCGGCGAGATCCCCGAGGAGATCGAGGAAGAGGACCTGATGAGCCCGGAAGAGCAGCAGATGTACGAGAAGCTGCGCATGTCGATCTCGGAGTTGGAGCTTTCCGTGCGCAGCTCCAACTGCCTGCGCGAGGCGAACATCAAGTCGATCGCGGACCTCGTGCGCAAGTCCGAGAGCGAGCTCTTGGGCCTGCGCAACTTCGGCAAGAAGTCGCTGACCGAGGTCAAGGAGCTCATCGTGGCGATGGCGCTGACGCTCGGCATGCCGATCGACGACAAAAAACTCAAACTGGAGAAGTAGACGCTTAGACTGATTTTTGGATGATGGAAATTCCTTTTACGGCAAAGGAATTTCCATCATACCTAAAGGCAAACCATGAGGCATAGACACAAGACACAGAAGCTTTCGCGGTTCAGCACCTATTATGAGGCGACGATCCGTTCGCTGGCGCGCGCCGTGCTCCTGCATGAGCGCATCGTCACGACGCAGGTGCGGGCCAAGTTGGCCCGTCAGTTGGTGGAGCGCCTTATCACGATGGGCAAGCACGCGGATTCTCTCGCGGCCCGGCGCCGGGCCTACGTCTATCTGAACGACCACCGGCTGGTCAGCCGTCTCTTTAATGAGGTGGCGCCGATGTTCACCGAGCACAACGGCGGCTACACCCGCATCATCCCGTACAAGCGGCGCCGCGGAGACAACGCCCAGCTCGTGGTCCTGGAGCTCTCCTCCCAAAAAGAGGCCCTGCCGGCGGCGGTGCCGAAGGACAAGCAGGAAGAGAAGAAGCGCACCGCACAACGCGTGCGGGCCGCGCTTCAGGCCGACAAAGATCAGGACGTCGAGCAGGCACCCCCAGACGTGGCCTCCCCCGGGGCGACCGATGAGTCGAAGAAGCCCAAGAAGTCCCAGGGCGGCCTCGGCAAGCTTTTTAAGAAGAAGTCGGAATAACCTGACAGGCATCTTTCCCATGGCCTTATCGCGTCGAGCCAAGGAAGTCAGTCCGTCCGCGACCCTGCAGATCACGGCCGCCGCCAAGCGGATGATCAGGGAGGGCGTCGACGTCGTGCCCTTCGGCGCGGGCGAACCGGACTTTGATACCCCCCAGGTGATCAAGGCGGCCGCGATCGAGGCGATCAAGAGCGGCTTCACCCGCTACACCCCGACCACCGGCATCCCCGAACTCAAAGAAGCGATCGTCAAAAAATTCAAGGCCGACAACGGCCTGGAGGTGGAGGTCTCCTGCGTCATCGTCTCCTGCGGGGCCAAGCACTCGCTGTACAATGCCCTGCAGGTTTTGGTCGACGCGGGTGACGAGGTCTTGATCCCCGTGCCATACTGGGTGAGCTACCCTGAGATGGTCAAGCTCGCCGGCGGCCGGCCGGTCCCCGTCGTCACGCGGGCGGCCGACGACTTCAAAGTGAATGCGTCCCTCCTCAAAAAAGCGGTCTCCCCCAAGACAAAGGTCTTGATCCTGAACAGCCCGTCGAATCCGTGCGGGGTCGTCTATCGCAAGGAGGAGCTCAAGGCCCTGGCGGACTTCTGCGTGACACACGACATCACCTGCATCAGCGACGAGATCTACGAGAAGATCATCTTCGACGGGATCGCGCATGTCTCCATCGCGAGCCTCTCCGAAGAGATGAAGAAGCGGACCGTCACGGTCAACGGTTTTTCCAAGTCCTTCGCGATGACGGGCTGGCGCCTGGGGTATCTGGCGGCGGACCCTGCCGTCGCCAAGGCGATCGCGAACATCCAGGACCACTCGACGTCCAACCCGACCTCTTTTGCCCAGAAGGGGGCCCTGGCCGCGTTCACGCTGGGGGAGGATTTCTTTGCCGGGATCAAGAAGACCTTCCAGGAGCGCCGGGATTATATCGTCGGTCGCCTGGACGCCCTAAAGGGCAAGCTCGGCTACAAGCTGCCCGAGGGCGCCTTTTATATCTTTCTGGACATCTCGAAGACGGGCCTGGATTCTTTCACGTTCGCCAAGCGGCTCTTGGAGGAGAAGCACGTCGCCGTGATCCCGGGCGCGCCGTTCGGGCTGGACACGCACGTGCGCCTGAGCTTTGCCACCGGCATGGAGACGATCAAAAAAGGCATGGACCGGATCGAATCCTGGCTCTAGTCTTGGAAACAGTTTTGAAGTTGTTCGGGAAAGTGTATGGCGTCGGAAAAAATAACGAGTTGAAATGGGAAAGACGATAGCCGAGAAGATATTGAGCCAGCACGCCGGGCAGGACCTGCGCGCCGGGGACTTTTGCGTTGCCCCCGTGGATTTCTGCTTTGGCCAGGACGGCACGAGCAAGATCATCGCGGACCGCTTCCGGGCCCTGGGCGTCCGGCAGGCCTTTGACCGGGGAAAGTTTGCCATCGTCCTCGACCACAGCGTGCCCTCGCCGAACATGGGCGTCTCTGCCGTCCATAAAGAGCTGCGTGATTTTGCAAGGGAGTATGGGCTTCGTCTTTATGACATCGGCTGCGGGGTCTGCCACCAGGTGATCCCGGAGCAGGGACACGTCCTGCCCGGCGACCTCGTCCTGGGCGCGGACTCGCATACATGCACCTACGGGGCCCTCGGGGCCCTGGCGACGGGCGTGGGCTCGACGGACCTGGCCGTCACCCTGGCCGGCGGCAAGAACTGGTTCAAGGTGCCCGAGTCGATCAAGATCGTCCTGAAAGGGGCCCTGCCGCGGGGCGTCTATTCCAAAGACATCATCCTGCACGTCATCGGGGACCTCAAAGCGGACGGCGCGACCTACAAGTCCATGGAGTTTTACGGCAAGCCCCTGGACGTCATGAGCATGGACGCGCGCTTTACCATCTGCAATATGGGCGTCGAGATGGGCGCCAAGTTCAGTCTCATCCCGCCGGACAAGACGACGTTGACGTGGGTCCTGGGCCGCAGCAAGAAGCGCAAGGCCAATCCCGAGCGCGCCGACAAGGACGCGTCGTATTGCATGGTCAGGGAATACGACGTCTCGGCGCTGGTGCCGCAGGTGGCCCGGCCGCACGCCGTTGACAACAATGCCTCGGTCGAAGAGGCCGCCGGTCAGCCGGTCCAGGAGGCGCTCCTCGGGACGTGCACGAACGGACGTTATGAAGATTTGTTCATCGCCGCGCGCATGTTGCGCGGCCGCCGGATCCACCCGGACGTGCGTTTCATCGTGGCGCCGGCCTCCCGTGACATTTATCTGTTGGCCGTCAAGCGCGGGATCATCGCGACGCTCATCGAGGCCGGCGCCAGCGTCGTGACGCCGGGGTGCGGTCCGTGCGTCGGCACGCACAACGGCGTCCCGTCGGCGGGCGAGACGGTCATCTCGACGGCCAACCGAAACTTCAAGGGCCGCATGGGCCAGCCGGAGGCGTCCATCTACCTGGCGTCTCCCGCCACGGTCGTCGCCTCGGCCCTGGACGGCAGGATCACGGACCCGAGGAAGTATTTGAAATAGTCTCCTTTTTGGCCGGTCGTACCTATTGCTACTACTAAGGGGGTTTGAGATGGAACTCAGAGAATTGCTGGTCTTGACGATCGACAAAAAGGCCTCCGACCTGCACCTGACGGAAGGCATGCCGCCCATCCTGCGCATCGACGGCCGCCTGACCATGACGGACCTGCCGAGGCTGACCCGCGAGGACTCCAAGAGGCTGATCTACAGCGTCCTGACCAACGAGCAGAAGGAGAAGTTCGAGGCGTCCTGGGAGCTGGACCTCTCGGTCGCCATGCAGGGGATGGACCGCTTCCGCGTCAACGTCCACATCCAGCGCGGCAGCGTCGAGGCAGCGTTCCGGCGTATCCCGCTCGAGATCCCCAAGATCCAGGACCTGTCCCTGCCGCCCATCGTTTCGGACCTGGCGCGCAAGCCCAACGGCCTGGTGCTCGTCACCGGCCCGACGGGCGTGGGCAAGACCACCTCCATGGCGGCGATGATCGACCTGATCAACACCGAGCGCCAGGAGATGATCGTCTCGATCGAGGACCCGATCGAGTTCCTGCACAAGAACAAGCGCAGTATCATCAAGCAGCGCGAGCTCTTCTCCGATACCAAGTCGTTCGCCGAGGCGCTGCGCCACGCCCTGCGCCAGGACCCCGACGTCATCTTCGTCGGCGAGATGCGCGACCTCGAGACGATCTCGACGGCCCTGACGGCGGCCGAGACCGGCCACCTGGTCCTGGCGACGCTGCACACGCCGGACGCCCCGCAGACCGTCGAACGCATCATCGACGTCTTCCCGCCGTACCAGCAGCAACAGGTCAAGCTGCAGCTGGCGGACTGCCTTCAGGGCGTCGTCTCCCAGCTCCTCTTGCCGCGTTCCAGCGGCGTGGGCCGCATCGTCTGCACCGAGATCATGATAGGCACCCCGGCCATCCGCAACCTCGTGCGCGAACAGGAAATAGAGCAGATCCCGACCCTGATCCAGACGGGCCAGCAGTACGGCATGCGCACCATGGATAAATCCTTGAAAGAGCTTTACAGGGCCGGCGTCATCACGTATGAGACGGCCCTGGCCAAGGCCAAGCACGTCGAGGAGTTCAAGAACCTATGATCCTCAAAGGGCGTTCCTATAAGGTCGGCGACGACATCAACACGGATTACATCATCTCCGGCCGCTACAAGTTTTCCATCACGGACATGAAGGAGCTCGCCCGGCACCTCATGGAGGACATCGACCCGACCCTTGTTGCCCGGCTCAAACCAGGGGCCTCGCTTTTGGTGGCGGGCAAGAACTTCGGCATGGGTTCCTCCCGCGAGCAGGCGCCGCTCGTCATCAAGGAGGCGGGGATCATCGGCGTGGTGGCCAAGAGCTTCGCGCGCATCTTTTTCCGCAACGCCATCAACATCGGCCTGCCGCTCATCGAGGCCGAGACGAAGAATATCAATGAGGCCGATGCGCTCGAGATCGACCTTGAAAAGGGGCTCTTGAAGAACGCGACCCGCAAGAGCGAGATCCAGATACTGCCGCTTCCGTCCGTCATGCGCCGGCTCCTGGCCGACGGCGGGGTGGTGGCGCACTTTAAAAAACACGGGGGCATCAGGCTATGAAGAAGCATACCGTTACCCTTATCCCCGGCGACGGTATCGGTCCCGAGGTGACGCTGGCGATGCGGCGCTGTGTCGAGGCGACGGGCGTGGCCGTCGCCTGGGAGGAGTTCGAGGCCGGTGCGCACGGGATCAAGAAGTTCGGCACGCCGCTGCCGGAGGGCATCCTCGCCTCCATCAGGAAAAACAAGGTGGCGATCAAGGGGCCTATCGTGACGCCGGTGGGCAGCGGCTTCCGCTCCGTCAATGTCCAGCTGCGCCACGACCTGGACCTCTTCGCGTGCCTGCGCCCGGCGAAGTCCATCCCCGGCGTGCGCGCGCCGTATGAGAACGTGGACCTCGTGATCGTGCGCGAGAACAGCGAGGACCTTTATATCGGCATCGAATTCGAGGAGGGGTCACCGGCCGCCGCCGAGGTGATCGGGACCGTCAACCGGCTCAACCCGCAAAAGCAGGTCCGTCCGGATTCCGGCATTTCCATCAAGCCCATCTCGCGCCGTGCGAGCGAGCGCGTGGTGCGCTTTGCCTTTGAGTACGCGCTTAAGAACGGCCGCAAGAAGGTGACGGCCGTGCACAAGGCCAATATCATGAAGTATACCGACGGGCTCTTTTTGGCCGTCGCCCGCCAGGTGGCCGCGGAGTACGAGGGGCGTCTCGATTTCAGCGACGCGATCGTGGACAACCTGAGCATGCAGCTGGTCTTACGGCCGCACAACTTCGACGTGCTCGTCCTGCCGAACCTCTATGGCGACATCATCTCGGACCTGTGCGCGGGGCTCGTCGGCGGCCTGGGCGTGGCGCCGGGCGCCAACATCGGTGACGGGATAGCGCTCTTTGAGCCGGTCCACGGCTCGGCCCCCAAGTACGCGGGCCAGAACAAGGTGAATCCCACGGCCACGATCCGCTCCGGTATCATGATGCTGCGCCATATCGGCGAAGAAAAGGCGGGCGACCGCCTCGAGGCGGCCGTAATAGACGTGATCAAAGAGGGGCGCCACGTCACCTACGACCTGAAGGCGGACAGGAACGACCCGACCGCCGCCTCCACCAGCGCGATGGCCGATGCGATCATCGCGCGCCTCAAACAATGAATGTCGTCCCGGCTTCGCCCCGTGTTCACCGGGGCTCACCGGGATGTCACTGGATCGGCACATCTGAGTCGGGTGATACAGATGCGCCCCAATAGTGGTGTTCCATGAACAACAAGGTAACGGTCATAGGGGCGGGCCACGTCGGCGGCACGACCGCGATGCGGATCTACGAGAGCGGCCTGGCCCGGGTGGCCCTCATTGACATCGTCGAGAGCCTGGCGCGCGCCAAGGCCGAGGACTTCCAGGACGCCCAGGCGCTCCTGGGCGTCAACAACCGCATCGAGGCCTCAAGAGACTTCAGCATGATGGAGGGGTCGGACATCGTCGTCGTGACCGCGGGCCTGCCCCGCAAGACGGGGATGACGCGTGAGGACCTCTTGAGCAAGAACGCCGCCATCATGGAGAGCGTCTGTTCGGGGATCACGCAGTTCGGGCAGGGGGCGATCGTCATCATCGCGAGCAATCCCCTTGACGTCATGACGTACTTCGCCTTCAAGAAGACGGGTTTCTCGCGCCAACGCATCTTCGGGATGGGCGCCAGCCTCGATACGTCCCGTTTCATCACTCTGATCGCCCGCCAGATGTTCGTCAGCCCGCAGGAGGTGAAGGCACAGGTCATCGGCAGCCACGGGGAGACGATGTTGCCCCTGGGGCGCCTGGCGAGCGTGCGCGGCAAGAAGATCATCGAGACGCTCGGCGAGGCCGAGGTCGAAAAGCTCGCCAAGCGCACGCGCCAGCGCGGGGCCGAGATCGTCTCGCTCTACGGCGCCGGCAGCGCCTATTACGCGCCTTCGGCGGCCCTCCTTGAGATCGTTGGAACGATCCTCAGGCGCGAAAAAAGGGAGATCCCCGTCAGCGTCTGTCTCGACGGCGAGTACGGACTCCGGGACGTCGCCATCGGCGTGCCGGCCGTGATCGGGCCGCACGGCATCGAAAAGGTCATTGAGCTTTCTTTGACGGCCGAGGAGCGCGAGGCGCTCGAGGCGTCGGCAAAATCCATCCAGGAATCGGTCCGTTTACTCCCCCTGTCTTCCTAAAGTGCCATGAGATACGATCTATGCGTTATCGGGGCCGGCTGGGCAGGTTTTAGCGCGGCGCTTGCCGCAGCCCGCCTCAAGAAGTCCGTCTGTCTCATCGACAGCCGGGAGCTGGGCGGCACGTGCCTGAACCGCGGCTGCATCCCCGCCAAGGTCTTTGTCGTCCAATCCAGGAAGGGGCTGCCCTTTTCTCAGATACAGGAGAAACGTCAGGCGACCGTGGCACGCCTGCGCCAGGGGATGGAGTTTCTTTTAAGGCAGCACAAGATCACGTTCCTGCAGGGCCGCGCCCGCATCGAGGACCCGAAGACCGTTGCCGTCGACGGCAAGGAGAGCGTTGCCGCCGCATCGATCCTGATTGCGACGGGGTCCCGGCCCAGGGAGCTCGCCCGGCTGCCGTTTGCCCACGAGAAGGTCATTTCGAGCGACGATGTCTTTGAGCTCTCCGAGCTGCCCAGGCGTTGGCTCGTGGCGGGCGGGGGCGTGCTCGGGTGTGAGTTCGCGTATTTCTTGAACCGCATGGGATGCGAGGTGGCGGTCGCCGAGGCCCTGCCGCAGCTTTTGACCGGCTTTGACGCCGAGATCATCCGCGCCCTGCACCGGTCGATGAGCAAGGCGGGGATCGCGATCTCTCTGGGTAAGGGGGCCGAGTCTTTTGACGTGGAGGCCTATGACAAGGTGCTCGTCGCGGCAGGAAGGCAGGCCGTGACAGAAGACCTCTGGTCGGATAAGGTCAAGATCAAAATAGAGAAGGGGTGCGTCGGCGTGGACCGGCAGCTGTGCACCGCGACCCCGAACATCTATGCCGCGGGCGATTGTATCGGCGGCTACATGCTTGCCCACGTCGCGGCCTACGAAGGGGAGCTCGCCGCCGAAAACATCTTCGGTGAGACAAAGAAGCGCGATTACGCGACGGTCCCGGTGAGCGTCTTCACGGACCCTGAGATCGGCGCCGTGGGCCTGACCGAAGAAGAGGCGAAGAAGTTCGGCGCCGACGTCACGGTGCGCACGGTTCCGTTTCTTTCCGTCGGGATGGCCCACGTCCTGGAGGAGACACAGGGGTTCCTCAAGGTGATCGCCGAGACAAAGTCCGGCAGGATCCTGGGCGCGCACGTCATCGGCGTGCACGCCTCGGAACTCGTCAATATCTTTTCACTTGTTCTCAAAAACGGATTGAGCGTCAAGGACCTTGCCCGCACGGTCTTTGCGCATCCCAGCATATCGGAGGTGGTCGGTGAAGTTGCCAGGTCTTTCTGAAAATCGTATCCTGTCCTACGCGGCGTCCCGGATCCTCGATGTCGGACCCCTCGACTACGAGGAAGCACTCGCCCTTCAAAAGAAGATTGTCGCCGAGGTGATCAGCGGCTGGGGCACCGAGACCTTGATCATCTGCGAGCATCCGCCCGTCGTCACCTACGGCCGCCGGACCCTGCAGGAGAATTTTCTCGTATCTTTCGATGAGTTGCGTGCGCTGGGGATAGGCGTCTATCCGGCGGACCGCGGCGGCGACGTGACGTATCACGGCCCGGGCCAGATCGTCTTTTATCCGATCCTCGACCTTCGGCGCCGCGGCAGAGACCTGCACTTTTACTTGCGGCAACTGGAGTTATGTGTTATTAATGCCTTGAGAGGCCGTTTCGGATTAAATGCCTACCGCAAGGAAGGTCTCACCGGCGTCTGGGTCGGTCCCTACAAGGTCGCTTCGATCGGTATCGGCGTCAAAAACTGGGTGACGTATCACGGCCTGGCCCTGAACGTCGCGACGGACATGGCGCCCTTTGAGACGATCCGGGCCTGCGGGGGCGATGGACGGATGGCGGCGATCGCTTCGTTCTTCCGGGACGAAGACCTTCCGGTGCAAGAGGTCAAAGAGTGCCTGGTCGAAAGTTTTCGGGAAATCTTTTTTCAGACCGACGGGAGACCGACTCCATGATCCACGTCTATCTGCCCGATCTGGGCGAGAACATCACGAAGGCAACGATCTCCTACTGGTATTTTGAGAGGGGTGCGGCCGTGACGGAGGGCAGCGACCTGGTCGAGGTCGCGACGGACAAGGCCACCTTTAACGTGCCGGCACCCTGCTCGGGGACCCTGGTCGAGATTACGGCGCACGAAGGGGATGTGGCCCGCCCCGGCGACGTGCTGGCGACCATCGAAGAGGATACGGTGACGGATGGCGACGATGACGACAGGGAGATAAACGCGACCGGATGACGGGCCAGATAAAACGCGGGCGAACGACAGGGAGATAAGCCTGGGCGATGAGACGGATATGCGCGCGGGCGGATGAAACGAAGATAGGGCCGGGGACGACAGGCAGATAAGCGCGGGTGGATGACCCGGGCATGAAAGATTGGATAGTTGGGGGAGCATAAAATCAGGCGCACGCCTGATTTTTTGCTTTATGGGCGCCTGCACACGAAATAACCTGTTGACAAAACTAAAGTTACGAATTAAATTATAATTAACTAGCGTAACTATGAGAAAGCTTGAAGAGATAACCGCCAACGGGGGGTCCGGAGCGAAGGAGATTATGGCGGCTAAGGAGGTTGCAGCGTATCTTGACCTGCACCTCCTTACCGTCCATAAGCTTGCGCGCGAGGGGCGTCTGCCTGCGTTTAAGGTGGGCCGGGACTGGCGTTTCCGGCGCAGCTCGATAGAAACTTGGATAATACAAGAGGAGATGCAGCGTCGCCGCAAGTAAGGCATCTATGGCCAAGCGTATCGTCATAACCGGCATCGGCATCTTGGCCTCGAACGGCATCGGGAAGAAGGATTTCTGGCAGGCCTTGAAAGAAGGCCGTAGCGGCATCAAGGACGTTTCGCTCTTTGACACGAGCAAGATGCGTACCAAAAAGGCCGGGGAGATCAAGGATTTTGACCCCGTGCCGTTTTTGGGCCCCAAAGGCCTGCGTCTTTTGGACCGCACCACCAAGCTGGTCAACGTGGCGGCAAAGCTGGCGCTTGATGACGCCGGCTTTCAGGTCACGGAAGCCAACACCAATGACGTGGGCGTCGTCCTGGGCACGACCCTGGGAAGCATCTGGAGCATCAGCGAGTTCGACAAGACGGCCCTGATCGAGGGGCCGCGCTACGTGAACCCGGCGCTCTTTCCCAACACGGTCATCAATTCTCCGGCGAGCCAGATATCCATCCGGTTCGTCATCAAGGGGTTCAACACGACCATCGCGACGGGTTTCACGTCGAGCCTGGATGCCCTCAAATACGCGCGCGACTTTTTAGAGTGGGACCGGGCCAAGGCCATCCTCGTCGGCGGAGTCGAAGAACTGTGCCTGCAGACGTACCTGGGCTTTTATAAGTTGAATTTTCTGGCTGGCGCGAAAGAGGGGACCGAAGAGGTCCTGTGTCCCTTTGACCGGCGGCGCAACGGCATCGTCTTCGGCGAGGGGGCGGGAATGTTCCTGATCGAAGATTACAAGGATGCCAAGGCGCGCGGGGCACATATCTACGCGGAGATCAAGTCGATCGGTTACAGCTTTCACCCGTACCGCCTGAACAAGTATCATCGTCTCGGCACGGGTCTGCGCAAGGCCCTGCGGGAGGCGATAAAAGACGCGGGGCTGAAGCCCGCTGACATCGATTGCATCCTGGCCAACGCGAACTCGACAAAAGAGGCGGATTTAATAGAGACGGAGGCGATAAAGGACGTCTTTGGCGCATCGGCGAAGAAGATCCCCGTGAGCGCCATCAAATCGCATTGCGGTGAGACCTTTAGCGCCTCGGGTGCGATGCAGTTAGCCGCCGGGGCCGGGATCATCGAGGAGGGGTTCATCCCGGGGACGCTGAACTACGAAGAGGCGGACCCGGCCTGCGACCTCGATTACGTGCCGAACAAGGCGCGCCGGGCGAAGGTGAAAAACGTCCTCGTCAGTTGTTTCGGCCCCAGCGGCGCGTACAACTGCGTCGTGCTTTCGCGGCCATGAGGCTTCGCCAGGCGAAAAGGTTTCGCCTTGACCAGACGAAAAAGTTTCGCCTACGCCCGTCGCTAACCCGTTGAAAAGACGAAGCCTTGACGGGTAATATTTGAGGACTTGTGGAAAATCAGGAATTAAAAGGCAAGGTGGGCATCGTCACCGGCGCGAGCCGCGGCATCGGCCGGGCCGTGGCCCTGCGGTTGGTCAAGGAGGGGGCACGGGTCGCCTTCATCTATGCCAAGAGCGATGACATGGCTCAGTCGCTCCTTAAGGAACTAAAGGCAGCCGGCAGCGAGGGCCTGAGCTTTAAGGGCGACGTCCGCCATTACGAGACGTGCCGGGAGTTTGTCGATAAGGTCAAAGAGTTATTCGGCGGCCTGGACTTTCTGGTCAACAACGCCGGCATCACGCGCGACAGGGCCTTCATGATGATGGAGCCCTCGGAATGGCAGGAGGTCATCGATACGAACCTGACCGGATATTTCAACATGGCGCGCTCCGCCATCGTGACCTTCTTGAAGCAGAAGAGCGGCAATATCGTCAATATCTCTTCGGTCAGCGGTATCAGCGGCACGAGCCGGCAGGCGAACTATGCGGCGTCCAAGGCCGGCATCATCGGTCTGACCAAGGCCCTGGCCAAAGAGGTGGCCGGCTACGGCATCCGCGTCAACTGTGTGGCGCCCGGCTATATCGAGACGGACATGACCGCCTCGCTCAAAGAGGACCTCAAGGCAAAATTCACGGCGGCCATCCCGAAGGGCCGCTTTGGCAAGCCCGAAGAGGTCGCTGCGGTAGTGGCATTCCTATTGAACGAGAGATCCAATTATCTGACAGGCCAAGTCATCAAAGTCGACGGCGGCTTGCACACGAGCTGGTAGAGATTGAGGGAGGCTTTTGCGCGATGCCTGATAAAATGCAAGAGGAGATCCTGGATATCGTTTCGATGGTGGTCGAGAAGGAGAAGAAGCAGATCCCTCTGGACGCCCACTTGATCCAGGAGGTCGGGGCGGACTCGATGATGGCACTCGAGATCCTCGCCGCGCTTGAGAAGAAGTACCGCATCGTGATCCCCGAAGAGAAGCTTAAGGAGATGACGACCGTGAACCGTATCATCGCCATGGCAAAGGCGGCCAGGAAGAAATGAGCAAGCAGCTGAGATCCTTAGAGATTGAGGAGATCAAAAAGCTCATCCCCCAGCGTTTTCCCTTCCTGATGATCGACCGCGTCCTCGAGGCGAGCCCCGAAAAGGTCGTCGCCATCAAGAACGTCACAGCCAACGAGCCCTTCTTTCCCGGCCACTTCCCCGACCAAAAGATCATGCCCGGCGTCCTCCTGATCGAGGCCATGGCCCAGGCCGGCATCATCCTCTACCGCCAAAAATTCCCGAACGACAAATTACTTTTTTTGGTCTCTGTTAAGGCCCGTTTCTACGCTCCTGTCATCCCCGGTGACCAGATCCGGATTAAAGTAGTTCCTATTAAACTGATGTCAAAAATGGGGATGGAGAAGGCAGAGCTTTTTGTCGGAGATAAGAAAGTGGCCGAGTGTGAACTGTCTTTCGGAAGCCAAGACGCAAAAACTTAATGACCATTAAGAAAAGAAACCGCGACCCCAAGCGCCGCGTCGTCGTCACCGGCCTTGGGGTCGTTTCGTCAATCGGCATCGGCGTTGAAGAGTTCTGGAAAAACCTCATCGCCGGCAAGTCCGGCATCTCCGAGATCGAGTCCTTCGATACTTCCGCCTACCCCGTCCACAAAGGGGGCGAGGTCAAAAACTTCCACCCCGAGGACTTCATCGACCGCCGCAAGCTCAAGCACCTCGGCCGCGCCTCCCAAATGGCCATAGCGGCAACCAAAATGGCCCTTGAAGACTCAAAATTGAGGAAACAAGGCATTCATCGGGCCGGTGTAATTTTAGGGACGACCATGGGGGAATCTCAGATTCTTGAAGAATTGGATAAGAGGTGGGTGGAAGACGGCCCAGACAATCTTACACAAAATCTCATCTCTGCTTATATGAGCAACAATCTATCCGTAAATGTCGCCAATTATTTTGGCTTGTCAGGTTTTAATGCTGTTATGCCAACCGCCTGTTCTTCAGCAAATTACGCCATAGGATACGGTTTTGATTTGATCAAAACCGGCAAGGCTGAAATATTTCTCAGTGGCGGCGTTGATGCTTTCTCTCGAGTAGCTTTTACTGGCTTTAATCGGTTGCTGGCCATGGCTCCCAATTTATGTCAACCATTCGATAAAAATAGAAAAGGAATGATGCTGGGAGAAGGAGCCGCTATCTTGGTCATCGAAGAATTAAATCATGCACTTAAACGAAAGGCGCATATTTATAGTGAAATCTTGGGTTATGGCTTGAGTTGCGACGCTTACCACATGACTCAACCATCAGTGGAGGGAGTTGCAGAATGTATACGAAAAGCAATTGATGTATCAAAAGTTAATGTCGTAAATATTGATTATATTAGCGCTCATGGAACTGGAACTCCACAAAATGATCGCGCTGAATGTTTTGCTTTAAAGAAAGTTTTTAAAAAGCAATTATCTGAGATCCACATCAGCTCAATTAAATCTATGCTTGGGCATACAATGGGCGCTGCTTCTGCATCGGAGAGTATCGTTTGCTCGATGGTTCTTAAAAAAAAATCTGTGCCCCCAACCATTAATTTTTCAACTGTTGATCCTGAATGCGATATAGATTGTGTTCCAAACGTTTATCGGAAAATTCGCAAAGCACGAATTGTTTTGAATAATTCTTGTGCTTTTGGCGGCAATAATGCCTGTATAGTAATGAGCAGCTATTAATTTTTTTATGAAAACGTGTACTTTGGCTAAGAAAAAGCAAATTGTCGTAACTGGCATCGGTCCAGTAACTTCAATGGGATTAAATATTGATGATTTGTGGAACAATATTTTGGAACAGAATATTTGTATTACAGAAGAGCGATGTTCGGTGGATGGAGAGCTTTGGGAACGATTTTTTGCGCATCGAATTCGCGAGTTTAACATTAATCGTTTTAATATCAATGATAATATTCTTAAGCGTATTAATGTTTGGCGAGGGGGAGCGAGGGATCTTGATTTAGATTATTTCTTAGCTTCAGTTAAATTGTCTTTAGACGATTCGCGAATTACTTATGATGCTCAATATAACGATATCGGGTTAGTACTTGCCCATGAGAATCCAGGATTAAATATTTTTGCCGAAAAAGCTTTTAATGTTTCTTATGATCTCTTAAAAAAAAGAAATTTTAGCAAAAAAAATTTCTTTCAAAAAGTATATACTAAATGTTACAAGGATGTTTTCGATTTACAAACTTTTATGTATTTGTTTCATGTTGGAAGTGTTTTTTCGCTTCATGGTACTAGTTTTTTCATTAACAATGCTTGTTCTTCTGGACTTTATGCAATTGATCTTGGCAGCCAGCTAATACAGAGCGGCAAGTGTTCGGCTGTTATTGTTTCTGTTGTCGATAGACCCGACGTTTATAAATATCTGTGGTTTAAAAAGAAGCAAATGTACGCAAAAGACGGGATTATTAAGCCGTTTTCTGAAGATGCTGATGGTTTTGTTTTTGGTGAGGGCGGAGGAGCAATTGTCCTTGAGGATTATACTCATGCTTTAAAAAGGAAAGCAAAGCTTTATTGTGAGTATTTGGGGGGTTTGTTTAGCTTTGAGGGGTGGAAAGTAACACTACCTGCGGTAGGGAAACGGTACTATCAAAATATGTTAAGAGAGTTATTGCATCGGACAGGTATTAAGCGCAGCGAAATTGATCTTATTGTCCCTCATGGTGTGGGGGCAGGAATTTTTGATTTATATGAAGCGAATGCCTTTTCGGAAGTGTTTAAAAAGGAACTTAATAATATTCTTTTTTCAGCTTTTAAGCCTTTTATTGGTCATTGTTTGGGCGCAAGCGGAATGGTCGAAACGATAATGCTCATTCTTTCTTTACGGAATTCAACCGTTCTCCCTCTCTTGAATTGCAAGAAATTAAATAAAAAGATTTCTTTAAAATTTCCCTTTAAATTAGAAAATAAGCATATACGATATGCTTTAAAAACTTCTTCAGCTTTTGCTGGTTACGACGCCGCGATTCTTTTGGCGAATGTTAAAGATAAATAATTATTAATTGTCAACCAAATGGGCTTGAATATTAATTTTTTTACTGCTTCAACTTTTCTGCTGACTGTTACTTCTTTTTCATTGTCTTTTTTATTTTTATTATTTGGAAAAAATAGACTGCATCGGATTTGGGGAATATATAATTTATCAGTTGCTATTTGGGGTATGGGTGGTTTTTTGGCGGGCAGAGCGTTAAATCCTTTTGAGTCTATGTTTTGGTGGCGCTTTTCGCATCTCGGAGTCATTACAATTCCTGTTTTTTTGCTTCACGGTACACTACTGTTTTGTGGACTTAGGCGCAGGGTCGTTTTGCTTTTTTCATATTTTCTAGCTTTATTGTTTATTTTTCTGCTGCCTTCCTCTAATTTTTTTACCGGTATTGAATATCGCTTTGCGCAATTTTATTACCCAATCTTAGGGCGTGAATATCTAATATTTTTAATTTCATGGATTGGGCTTGTTGTTTTTTCTCAAGTAATTCTTTTTCTTCAGTACCAGAAATCTACAAGTTTTCGTAGATTGCAAATCCGTTATTTGTTTTTTGGTTTAATTGTAGGATTCAGTGGAGGAATTACAAACTTTCTTCCTGGTTTTACAAACATTTATCCATTTGGTAATTTGGGAATAATCTTATATAGTTCGATTATTGCTTATGCAGTTTTAAAGTATCGACTTTTAGATTTAAGTGTCGCCATTACTAGAGCGGGAATTTTCGTTGCTGTTTATTCTATGGTTTTGGGTATCCCTTTTTTGACTGCGATGTTAGGAAAACCAAGTTTTGAAGGCTATTTTGGGCCCAACTGGTGGTTTTTGCCGCTGGGACTTAGTACCTTTTTGGCAACCGTGGGTCCTTTTCTCTATCTCTACTTTGATAAAAAAGCAGAGGATAGATTACTCAGAGAGCAACGAGGTTATCAAAATATCCTCAAGGGAGCCTCTGGTGGCATGATAAGGATTAAAGATTTATCACGCCTTTTGAATATGATTGTACATGTTGTCACAAAGGCAGTAAAACTCAAGCACGCCTCAATTTATCTTTTGAGCTCTGAGAAAGAGTCCTATGTGCGGATGGCTTCAAGAGGAATGCTTGCTTGTTCTTCGCCAGACCTTGATGTTCATTCTCCACTGATTTCATGGCTAATAGAAAAGCCCGAGCCGTTAGTTGCAGATGAAATTATTATTCGAAGTCAAGAAGATCCCGAAAATAACTCGCTTTCCTTGTTGAAAGATGAAATCTTCTCTTTATCAGCTGTTTTAGTTGTTCCAAGTTTTGTCGAAAATAGGTTAATTGGTTTAATAATTTTGGGAGAAAAGCGATCGAAGAGGGCGTACAGTTTAGATGATTTGGCGGTTTTTTCCGTTTTGGCTAACCAGGCAGCCCTGGCCATTGAAAATGCTCAGTTTTATGACGAGATCAAGCAGACCCATGAGCAACTTTTCCAGGCAGAAAAGCTAGCAACTATCGGAACCATGGCTGATGGGCTTTCACACCAAATTAATAACCGTTTCCATGCTTTGTCTTTGATTTCTGGTGATTCGCTTGATATTCTAAAGACGCTTGATGCTTCTCATTGCAATCAGAGAGTTGTGAACGCCATTAATGATGTGAAGAGTGGACTTGAGCGGATTCAAGCTAATGTATTGCAGGGGGGAGAGGTGGTTAAAGGTTTGCTCAAGTACTCTCGCCCGGGCGAGGCGGGATTTGAGCCTGTTGATATTCGTGACGTTATCACAGGTGCCATTGATATGGTTCAATATAAGATTAAGTTAAAAGAGTTTGATTTCGTTAGAAATATCCCTGATGGACTGCCCAAATTGTATGGTAATTTGACGCAGCTTCAGGAAGTCTTTTTCAATATGGTCGATAATGCCTATGATGCTATAAAAGAAAGGCAGATGTTATTGAAAGAGGAGGGATATAGGGGAAAAATCAAAGTGTCTGTTTTTTTGGATGATGGCCTTCTTGGGGTAGTTGTTTCAGATAACGGGATGGGAGTCAAAGATAAAGATAAGAAAAACCTATTTACGCCTTTTTTCACTACTAAGGCTACGGCTAGAAAGGGTACAGGTTTGGGCCTTTATGTTATTGAAAAAATCGTCGCGGCTCACAACGGAAAGCTATCGATGGATTCGACCTACCAGTCCGGAACGCAATTTACGATAATTCTTCCACTTGCCGGTCCGCGTCAAACTTGATTTTTGCTTAAGGAGAACTTGATTCTGATTTCCGTCCCCTTGCCTTCCTTGCTCCCCACCTCGATCGTCCCGCCGTGGTTCTTGATGATCTGATGGCAGATGGAAAGTCCCAGGCCTGAGCCACCTTCTTTAGTTGAGAAGAAGGGGGTGAAGAGGTTTTTCATGTGTTGGGGGGGTATTCCGCAGCCATCATCCGTGATCGTAATCTCAAAGGCGTCCGTGGGGGTCTTTTGGGTTTTGATGGTGAGATTGCCACCTTTGGGCATGGCCTCAATGGCGTTGAGGAGGAGGTTCAAGAGAACCTGCTTGATCTGGCCCGGGTCGATGCGCAACGTGAGGTTGGTGTCTTCATAGGACTCATGGACGCGGATGTGGTGTTTTAGGAAGTCATTGCTCAAGAACTCCAGAATGTCCTTGATGAGAGAGTGAATGTTGGTCTCCTGGAAGCTCGGAGGGGCTGGTTTTGAGAAATCTAAGAGCCGATGGACGATATTGTTGATTCTTTCGACCTCGGCCGGGATCATCTTTGAGAACTTCTTGATGAATGCCTCATCTTTGCTGCGTTCGGGCAGATACTCGGAGAAGGTCTTGATGGTCGTGAGCGGGTTCTTGATCTCATGGGCCAAGCCCAGAGCCAGGGTGCTGGCGGCCTTCAGGCGTTCGGAGCGCTCGACCTCATGCCGTAAGAGTTTGTTCTCCTGGGCGATTTCTTCGGGGGTTTTGCCTAAGAAGAGGTGGTCAATCAGGGCCTGGATGCGGTTACGCAGGGGGTTGAAAAGGAAAGCGATGATAAAGGTTAGCAGCAGGCTTATAAAAATTGATCTGTAGCCGATAAAACCTCGGAAAAGTAGCTCGATGAGGACTACAAGAAGTAGGTACGCACCAGTAAGAATTCCTATAACACAGGAATAGACGATACCCCGTTTGATAACAAAGCTTATTTCCATCAAATTGTGTTTTTGTATAGCCAGAGCAATAAAAGCCACAATGAGAGGGACGGCAAAATATCCAAATGGATAAAATGCAATTCCATATTTTTGCAGAAAATCAAATGGACCGATTACTCCTCCTGCGAGAAAAGCATAGAAAGCATAATCGAGTCGTTGTCTTTCTTCGCTTTTCCGAGGAAGCGAGAGCGCTCGTCTTCGAATTACCATCGGTGCAAGAAAGAAAGTAAAGCCCCATAATATAAGGTAAAGCCAGTGCCATGAGCCGGCTTTTGGATAAAAGCCCCAAGGGTATTGGTGTAGACCGTCAATAATTTGTCTTGAGAAAAATGTAAAGTATATGGCAAGGATATAAAAGAAAACTAAGATTAATAATAGGGGGTGATGAATCCGAATTTTTGAAATTCGGAATGAAAAGATTATATTTGCGATTGGGATCAAAGTGACGCCTACATAGATAATTTTTGAAAAAAAGATAGCCAAACCCGAATTATTAGTGGAATATATAAAAGAATCTGCCGTCAACCAAATGAACATGGCGAAGCAGACTAGAAACCAAGAAAGATTTGTTAGCGAGCGAATGTTTTTGGACCAGACATAGGCTCCAAGAAAGAAAATTACAAGCGCGGCAACGAGAGGTGGGATGGCGTAGGGGTTGAAGTAAAACATGGGATGTGGCGGGTATTAGCCGACCCGTTTTATGATGTCTTTTGACTCGAAGGGTTTGGCGATGTAGTCGTCGGCGCCGGCGGCGATGGCCTCCTGGGCGATCTCGGCGCTGGCGTAGCCGGTGACTATTATTACCTTAATATGCGGATGGCGGGATTTGATGTCGCGGGTGACGTCGATCCCGCTTTGTTTTGGCATCTTGATGTCCATGAGGACGATATCGAAGTTGGGGTCCTTTGCGAGCGCCTCCCGGCACTCGGGGCCGTTCTTCGCGAAGTGAAGATTGTGATGGTCCTTGAGGATCAGGTTGAGGGATTCCCGGATGCCTTCTTCGTCGTCACAAATCAGGATTTTCTTTCGTGGGTTCATCGTTTCCTCCTTTTGACCTAGAGCGCGACCGGGCTGACGACCACGATCATCTTGGCGCTCTTATTTCCGGCGTTCTTAAGTGAATGGGGAAGGGAGGCGTCGAAGTAGGTGCTGGCGTTCTTCTTGAGCGAGAACGCCTTTTCTCCGACTTTGACCTGGACCTCGCCTTCCAGACAGAAGATAAACTTATCCGTGCCGGGCGGATTCTCTTCTGTGGCCGTGTGGCGGCCGGCTTCGACCATGAGCAGCTGGGGCAGCATACGTTTCTTTCCGGATTGTTTCGTCAAGATGATGGAAGAGACCTTTTCGTCGTAATGGAAGACCTGGGCCCCCGCCATCTTCGCGCTGTCAAAGGTGCTGATCTTTTCTTCCTGTCCCTCGAGCCCCTTGTAGAGCTCCCCGATATTGACCCGTAGCGCCTCGCATATCTTGAAATGCGTGTTGAGGTTGCCGGTGGTCACGCCGTTTTCGATGCGGCTGAGCGTGGCCTTGGCGACATCGGAGATATCCGCCAGCTTATCCAGCGTCAGCCCTTTTTCCTTCCTCAGGACCTTTAACTTTTCCCCCAATTTCATCGCTGCTTCTCCTTTTTTTGCAGGTTTGGTTACAAAAATATTATCATAACTGGAACAAGAAGTCAAGGGGAAAATTAATGTTGTCGTCGGGGCTTTTACGGAGGCAGAGGCGGCCGGCGCGCCCTTGTTCCGTTTATGAAATTTCTTGTTGACAGAAATGGAACATATGTTATACTCAAAACTGGAACAAGCAGGGGAAGTCGAGATGTCAGGATAGGGCGAGGTGGCAGGATGAGATGAGATGGATGGAAACAGCGGACGTGATAGACAGAGACAGCGGACAAGAGGGATAGAAAAAGGGGACGAGATGGAAAGAAAAAGGTTTTTAAAAGGCCTGTTGAATGGGAATGCAGGGTTGTCGGTGTTGGTCGTGGTCCTGTCGTTGTTCACTTTTGAATTTACTCTTTTTGCCTCGACCGTGGTCGGATGGAGAGGAGGGGTCGTTGTTTCTGAAGATGGGAGCGCAACATTGGAGGTCCCGCCGCGCGCCCTGCGTAGATTCGTAAGGATTACTCTGCGTCTTGTCTCCCTGGACCCGGAGGCCCCGACCTTGCCGCAGGGGACACAGTTATTGACCGCCGTCGAATGTCTTCCCCATAGATTGACCTTCCGGATCCCCGCCCTTTTAACGTTCCGGCTCGAAAAGGCGGATGTTCCCGGCACGGCCGTTGAGATCTATCTTTACGATGGCGCGACAGGGTCGTATACGGGCACGGGGATACAGGGCGTTGTCGGTGTGGATGCTTACTCTGTTACAGCCAGCATTACCCATTTTTCCGTGTACGCGGCGCTCAAGAACCTGACGCCGCAAGAGACTCCCCTGGGAGGGGGCGTCAGGATCCCCCTTCCGGATATGTTGACAGGCGCCTTCAGCCACGCCTTGCCCGCAGCCATCCCTCCGGGCCGCAAGGGGATGCAGCCCGCCCTGGCCTTAAGCTATAAATCCCAGAATCCCAACTCCTGGATCGGGGTGGGTTATACCCTTGGCTCCTGTTCTATTATGCGCTCGGCAAAAGAGGGGGCGCCTGCTTTCGATGATGCCCAGGATACCTTTATCTTCGTATCCGACGCCGGCGCGACCGATCTGGTTTGGCTGGCGGATAACCTTTACCAGGCGAAGATCGAGTCGGCCTTCGTGAGGTTTTATAAGGAAGCTAATGATACCTGGCGCATCGTCGCCAAGGATGGCAGTGCGCTCGAGCTGGGCGGCACGAGCGAGGCGAAAGAGACCTCGCCTTTGGGGACCTTCGCGTGGTATCTGACGAAGTCGCGGGACACCAACGGCAATACCATCGCCTATTCATATGTCAAAGATGAGGGAAGGTCCTATTTGAGCCACATCGAGTATACGGGCAACGACGTCGTGGGCACGCCGCCCCGGCATACGGTGGATTTTGTCCTGGAGCCGCGGCCGGATGTCCCGGTGAGCTATTTGAGCGGGGCAAGGATAGCCACCGCCAAGCGCCTTAAAGAGATCGTCGCCAGCACGAACGGAGAAATCGTCTGGCACACCTATCTGACGTATGGCCTGAGCGCGGATACCGATCGATCCCTGTTGGCATCTTTCCAGCAGTGCGCCGCTGACGGCCTGTGCTTTCCGGCGCAACAGATGTCGTATTGCTCATCGGGTCAATAAAAACTCAAACCTAGACACGAGGTTTCAAGAACCGGAGGTGTTTCATGAGAAGGGCAGTGGGAGCAGGTGTCTTGTTGGTCGTTTTGTGGTCTTGTGCGTCTGCGTTTGCCGCCATCCCCAGGATCATCAGTTACCAGGGTAAGGTGACGGACAGCGCCGGTGTGCCGGTGGAAGGGGCGCACGAATTGACCTTCCGCATCTATGACGCCGAAACGGCCGGCAACCTCCTTTGGCAGGAGACGCACGCGGGTGTCGTCGTCGACCGGGGGCTCTTTAGTGTCTTTTTGGGCGGCGTCGCAGATCTGAACCTCTCCTTTGACGATCCGTATTTTCTCGAGATCAAGGTCGACAGCGAGGTTATGGCGCCGCGCCAGAGGATAACGGCGGCCGGCTATGCGATCAAGGCAGAAGGTGTCAGGGGTGCGGACAATGTCTTCCCGGGCACCGGCCAGGCGGGGATATGGACTACGAATCCATTGTATCCTTTCACCATACAGACGGGCGGCTGGGGGTTTGCGCAAACCGGATATTCGGTTGTAGCAACATACTCTGATTCGAGCGCCGGATACATCGGGACGGTGAACAACATGAATTTCCAGATACTTACGAACAGCGCCGCAGGGAAATTCGTCGTGACGACAACGGGCAACGTAGGGATCGGGACATCGACGCCGAGCAATATCCTGACCGTCAAGCAGGGGTCGGCCACGGACCCTATCGCCGATAGCTGGCTGGTCCATCCATGCGACAGAAAAGCCAAAGAAGACATGGGGGAGGTCAAAGGGGGCAAGCTGGATGAGTTAAAACAGATAGCCATCCATAAGTTCAAGCGTCGGCCGGTGGTCGACGAAGACGAGGTCAAGCAGGCCCTGGGGCCCAATTCGGAAGAGATCAGCGCAAAAGAGGCCCGTATCAGAAAACGAATGAAAAAGGCCCCAGGCGATTCGATCTTAAAGACGGGGGTGATAGAGAAAGATGGCAGGTATTTTGAGCTTACCGAACCGACGACCAAACAGCTGGATCTCAAGAGGAAACAGATCCAGGCGACCAAAGCGAAGATGCCTAAATTTGCCCAAGAGAGGGTGGGCATTCTCATCGATGACTCCAACATACCCGAAGAGATCTTATATTTCGACGAACAGGGCAATAAGGCCGGGATCGATCTCCTGGCATATGTCGGCTATCTGCACGCCGCGTTAAAAGAAGCCGCCGAGCGGATAGAAAAACTGGAGAGGCAGAGGGCTAAAATCGTCAGGTAACGCGGTGTTTGAATGTTTGAATGAGTAAGGAAGTCGAGGTCATCATGGTCAAAAAAACGATTGCGTGTATCCTTGCCGTTTTCCATCTGGTGGTCTGTTCGCCCATCCGGGACGCCCTTGCGTTTCAGGCGCAGAGCGCGTCCTTTACGCTCCAGCCCTGTGTTTTAAGTGTTGGGGGCGGCGTTCGCGAAGCCGCCCTGAGCCGCATGGACCAGGATGTGTTGGCCGAACCGGTGGTAGGCAAGGTCACCGGCGCCAGCATGACCCTGAACGCCGGCTACGCGGCGATGCTGACCTATCGGCCTCCGGTCCAAAGTCAGGTCATACCGAACTTCTCGTGGTCCTGTAATGAATCCCTTTCGACCGCCTTTGACCTCGATGATTATTTCCTGAGCCCAGACAGCCTGGTCTTGTCGTACACGGCCATCGGCTTTGAAGAGATCGATGTTGCCATTGACCCCGTCACCCACGCGGTGAGTCTTTCCCAGCCGGCAGAGTGGTCCGGCACCGAACAGGTGCGTTTCACCGCCTGGGATTCAAGCTCGAACTTTCTGGTCAGCAACGACGTCACCCTTCAGGTTCTGGGGCAGGCGAACGCTCCGGTGATGGACCATATCCCGGATGTCACCGTCAGCGAGAATGAACTCGTGAGCATCACGCCCTCGGCGACCGATCTGGACGGCGATGCCATTACGTTCAGTTTCAGCGCGCCGTTCGATGAAGAGGGCTCCTGGCAAACGGATTATAACGACGCGGGCTCCTATATCGTTATCGTTACCGTGACCGATGCCACGGGCCTGAGCGTGAGCCAGGACGTGGGCATCAACGTTTCCAACGTGAACAGGCCGCCTGTCCTTCAGGCGATACCCGAGACCACGGTCACGGAAGGTCAAAAGGTCGTCGTGAGCCCTATCGCTTCAGACCCGGACGCAGACGCTCTGACCTTTTATTATTCGGCGCCCCTGGCGACGGACGGGACGTGGCTGACGGGTTCCGGTTCCGCCGGAACGTATGAGGCGACGGTGACGGTATCCGACGGCATCGATACGACGCCCGGCACGGCCGTCATCCATGTCTTAGAAGGTAACGCCGCGCCCGAGGCGACGATGACCCTGAGCGCCTACACGCTTGCGCCCCAGGAGTCCGTTACCGTCACGCTGGAAGCGAGCGACCCGGACGGCCACCCGATGACCTTTGTCATCAAGAAAGACGACGTCACCATCGCATCGGGCGATTACGGCAGCGTTTATTCTCTCCAGACCTCCTTTGAAAATGCCGGCGACCATAACATCTCCGCCGTCGTCACGGATAGCCTGGGTCTGGAGACGGTGATGATGGCCGGGGTGGATGTCGTGGACCCGAATATAGGCCATAATCTGATCCGGCCCATTTCCGGTGATTTTAACGGCGACGCCCTGGTGGATCTGGGCCAGCTCAACACGGCCGACGGGACTTGGGAGGTCTGCCTATCGGATAAAGGCGTCTTCCATAGCGCTTCGGATTGGACGACGGGGTTCGGGACCACCTCACAGGATGAGCGGTATCTGACCGGCGACTATGACGGGGACGCCAAGGCCGATGCGGCTGTCTATAGTGTCGCGACCGGAGAGTTGCGCGTCGCAAAGTCCACGGGGTCGGGCTTCGGTTCGCCGCAGGTATGGTTTGACTTTGCGGAGGCATCAGGCGCCTGGAGTCCCTCCATCGGGAACTTCAACGCCGACCGCTATGCGGATCTGGCCCTGTATAACGAGAACACGGGCGAAGTCCGCGTGGCGCTGGGTTCGGCGACCGGTCTCGGAGCGGACCAGGTCTGGGCCACCGGCATGGCCACCGGCTACAAGCCGTATTCCGGAGATTTTAACGGTGACGGGCTGACGGACCTGTGTCTTTTCCTGAAGGCATCCGGTTCTTTCAAGGTCGCGGCTTCCAATGGTAGGGTGTTCGTCGATACCGGCGATTGGATATCCGGTTTTGCGAACAACCAGGAGCCGGTCCTCTGCGACACGAACCGGGACGGGATGACGGATGTGATGTATTGGAGTAAGCCGGCGCAGACGTGTGTCCATGCCGTTTCGACCGGGGAGGGTTTCGCGCAGAAAGGCCAGTGGTTGGGTTACTACGGCACGCCGGACGATGAGTTTGTCTCGGCGGCGGATTTGAACGGCGACGGGGCGGCGGACCTCCTCGCCTTTAATTTTCAGGAGAACGGCATTGACCGGTGGTCGACCCTTTTGACCATCGCCCAACCCGTGGACCTGATGGACCGCGTCGATAACGGCATCGGCGGCTATACAGAGGTGGATTATACCTACGCCGCCGCCCAGGATAACCCGGAGCTGCCGTTCCCGGTCACGGTGGCTTCGGCCATACGGGTCGTCGATACGCTCCCCGTGGGCCAGCCCCAGGAGACGTATGAGCAGTCCTTTTCGTTCAGCGAGGGGTACTATGATTCCGCAGCGCGCGAATTCCGCGGCTTCGGCCGGGTGCAGGTGACGGACCCCGTGACCGGGAATTACTCCCAGACGGAGTATTACCAGGGACGGCCCGAAGAAGACGGCGCCTTGAAGGGGCAGGTCAAGAAGCTGACCGCCTATGACGGCAATGAGCGCAAGATCAGCGAAACGATCAATACCTATGAGGTCAGGAAGTCCGGCCCCGAGACAAACGTCTTGGGTTTTCCGATGTTCGTCCAGACCGAGACGACGGTCTGGGAAGAAAACGAGACCTCTCTGAGCGTCCGGCAGGCGATGAGCTATGACAATATCGGCAATGTGATACAGGTGATGGCGGAAGGGGACGTGTCGGTTGCGGGGGACGAGCGCACGACGCGCGCGCAATACGCCCCTGCCTACACGGAAGGCTTTAACCGGCCTATCGAAACGACCCTGGAGGATGACCAGGCCAACGTCGTCACGCGGACAGAGTATGCCTATGATGAGCGCGGCAACCTGACACAGGAGACAGTCTGGGGGACGCATCCCTTTCAGACGGGATCCGAGCCCGTGACGGTCAGCCACGTCTATGATTCCTTCGGTAACAATATCGTTACCTACGACCCCTTTGAGCGCGCCATTACGACTGAATACGAGACTACCTTTTATACCTATCCTGAGCGCATCACCAATGCCCTGGGGCACAGCGTTTCTTACGTTTACGACCCCCGTTTCGGCGCAGTCGTCTCGGCGACAGACCCCAACGACCGCACATCCACGACGGCCTATGATTCTCTGGGCCGTGTGACAGAGGTGCGCAATGCCTTCGACCGGGTCGTTACCTCATACGTCTATCCGGACTTCAACACGGTTACGAAGACACAGCTGGGCTTGAGTGCGACCCAATACGTGGACGGCCTGGGCCGTAAGTACCGCAGCGTTGCTTCGGGCGAGGACGGACAGGACGCCCGTGACGTCGTCACCGAGGCCTTCTATAACGCGCGGGGGCTCGTGGAGAGCGAGGCCGGCGCGCACTACGCGGGCACGGCGCCTTCGGAGATCACGTACGTGCGCTATGGGTATGACCTGCGCGGCCGCGTGACCGAGACGACCCAGGACTTCCCGGGCAGCCTGCATGATGCCACCAGCCACATAAGCTACCTCGAGCCTCTCTACGCGGAGACGATGGACCCTATGGGGCACCGCAAGGGCGCGCGCAAGGACGTGCGCGGCAACGTCGTGCAGGTCAAGGAGTTCGGGCCGGGCGGCGTGAACGCGACGGCGTATGAGTATGACATCCAGGATAATCTTGTCAAATTGACGGACGACCAGGGTAACGTAGCGCAGATGTGGTACGACACCCTTGGCCGCAAGGTGAAGATGGACGACCCTGACATGGGCGTGTGGGAGTATGAGTATGACAACGTCGGCAACCTCATCGAACAGAGGGACGCTAAGGGGCAGACGTTTGATTTTGTCTACGACGATCTTAACCGGCTTACTGCGAAAGAAGGCAGCGGCATCGCTGTCGCCTATACATATGACGACCCCGCCAGGGCGAATAGCAAGGGCCGGCTCTCCCGGGTGACCGACGCGTCAGGCACGACGGATTTCTTCTATGATGAGCTTGGCCGGGAGATTAAGTCCATCAAGACCGTGGATGGGGTGGCCCATATGGTTGAGCGCGCCTACGACGACCTGGATCGGCTCACGGCCCTGACGTATCCGGACGGCGCCGTGGTGGAGTACGGCTACGACCCGCATTCGGGGTTCCTTGAGTCAGTCGCTGCGCAGGGGGGTGTCTCTTATGCCTCCGGCCTGACGTATAACGCCCAGGGCCAGATGAAACACATTTCTTTCGGTAACGGGACCGCCACGGATTATAGCTACGGCCAGGATACGCGCTTGAGCCGTATCTTCAGCCAGGGGCACGGAGGACCCCTGCAGGATTTGAATTATCTCTTTGATCATAACGGTAACATCACGACCCTGACGGACAACCTCAGGAGCAACATCCGGACGTTTACCTATGACAGCTTGGACCGCCTGACCCGCGCAGAGAATGTGCCCAGCCCTTCCGGAGGCTACGCCACGTTCACCTACATGTATGACTCGATAGGCAACATGACCTATAAGTCCGACGTGGGCGTGATGGGCTATGGGGTGGCTGCCGGGCCGCACGCCGTGACCTCGGCGGGGGGCTACGCGTATCAATATGACGCCAACGGCAACAGGGTGAGCGGCAAAAATAAGACTTTCACCTACGACGCTGAGAATCGTATAATGGGCGTAACGACAGCCGGCTCCACGACTGCCTTTGTCTACGACGGCGACGGCGGCCGGGTGAAGAAGACGACAACAGCCGGCTCAGGCACCGCAGAGACGCTCTACATCGGCTCGCTCTTTGAGATAACTACCGATTCCGCAACCCCCGGCTCTGAGGTCACGATCCGGCACGTCTTCGCCGGTTCTCAGAGGATATGTAGTGTCCGGACGGATGCGGCGACGCAGGAGAGCACCCTGCGCTACATCCACAGCGACCACCTTGGCTCGGCCAACGCGGTGACGGATGAGGCCGGATTACAGGCCGCGCACTACGAGTACACCCCCTACGGCACCCTCGCCCGCAACGAGGGGACAGACCTGGTCCGCCACAAGTTCACGGGCAAGGAGCTCGATGAGACGGGGTTCTACTTCTACTCGGCGCGGTACTACGATCCTGTCTTGGGGAGTTTCCTGACGGCGGACACCCTCGTCCAGTCCCCCTACGATCCCCAATCCCTCAACCGCTACTCCTACTGCCGCAACAACCCCCTGAACCTGGTCGATCCCACCGGGCACTGGTTCTGGTTTGTGGTTATTGGTGCCATCATAGGCGCTGCCTCTTCAGCCGCTACGGGCGGCGACATCGGGTTAGGCGCTCTTACGGGTGCTTTAGGTGGGGCATTATTTGCCGGAGCCGGCATGATAACGGCAGGCTGGGAGGTCGGCTTCGCAACTGCTTCAGTATATGCCGGCGCAGGGGCTCTATCAGGGGCGGCCAGCGCAGGAATAACCGGCGGGAATGCAGGCATAGGTGCCCTGATAGGCGGTCTTGGTGGTGCCATAGGCTATGGTGTCGGTACGTGGGCCGGCGACAATTTGTTGCTCGGTTTTCTGGGATCGGCTGCTGCTGGCGCCGCGGTGGGAGGTCTTTCTTCATCCATACTGGGAGGTGAATTCGGCGAAGGCGCCTGGAGAGGCGCTGCAAGTGCAGGGATCTCGTGTGCGGTCTCGACAATAGCCAGATCCATGGACCGAAAGTCTCCGACCGAAGCCGAGAAACAGGAACAGCAGAGAAAAATATCGAACCTGCAAGAAACGCTTGATAAGGCATATGCCGAAGGAGGCACGAGAGCCCAACTCAGCAAATCAGCTGAAATAGCTGCTAGAGTAGATCCACAAACTAAAACAGTCATATCTCGAATGATAGAAACGTGGACGGCCGAATATTGGATTCCAGATTATATCTTTGGGGATCCAACTCAGTTTCATGTTCGCTTTATAGATGAAAACAAGACTTATAACTATGTCCAAGTTCCTACACCCTACGTACTACTAAATAAGAGCACTGGACCAAATATTCGTGTAAGAACAGATTTTCGGATACTTATTCTTTATCAGGACTATAAGCGAGTAACGGAATATAATTGGGGACCTTTGGATATCAGTGAAAACCCATAAGAAACTTTTCTATAGATTTCGCAGCATTTTAATACATAGATATTATTTTTTAGTATTTATTTTTCTAATAATCTTCGGTTGTCGGAGTGGGAAAAATTTCTCCGAAGGAGAAAATCGAATTTCACAATCTCTGAAAGAAAGAATCACCGCCTATTACGAATTAGAGAAAAATGAGGACTGGGAAAGAACCTATAGATATAGACCGGAATATTTTCAAGATTCGGTACCAATAGAAACTTATTGCAAGTATATGCGTGAAGACAATAATGGATGGAATCTTCTCAAGTTTAAAATCATTGATAGTATAAATAAAATATCTGTAGCGATGGTAAAAATTGCTTTTACTGAGCGATCAAATTCCTTTGGAACAATTGACATTATCGAAGATACAAAATGGGAAAAAGTTAATGATGAGTGGTTTTGCATTGATTGCGGTGTAAGAACCCATTTAACAATGAACACTGCCTTGGTGAGAAGGAACGACGAGAAACATGCGAGTGTTTCCCAGGAAAAATAGGGATAGCGTATATTTTCTTCGGCTCGCTCTTTGAGATAGCTATCAAGGACGGCGACCTCAAGGCCACGAGACGTATATCTTCGCGGGTTCTCAGAGGATATGCAGTGTCCGGACGGATGCGGCAACGCAGGAGAGTACCCTGCGCTATATCCACGCCGACCACCTGGGCTCGGCCATGCCTAGCGCCCTTGACATAATTTCTTACAGGTGATATCCTTTGTTTAGTTTACTAAAGATGTTTTTAGTCAACTAAACGATTGGGGAGGTCGGGGGAATAATGAAGTTCACAAAACCGTTAGATGGTATTTTAAACACCGAGGTAAAGACAAGGATACTGCGGTTCTTCTGTAAAACAGGCGCAGATTGGAATGGCAGCCAGATAGCCAAGGAGATAGGGGTGACTCCGGCAGCTGCGCATACGGCATTAAGAGCTTTGCAGGCAGAAGGAGTGCTGGCGTTACGCAATATGGGCAAAACCCACGTCTATAGCCTCAGAGAGAATTCTTTTTTGGTGTCAAACCTTCTTAAGCCCTTATTTGAAAAAGAGGATAAGATCCGCGATACGATCATAAACTTGATTAAGCGCAATGTCTTATCCTCTGGGGCGAAAAAGGATATAACAAGCGTTGCCCTGTTCGGCAGCGTCAATGTCCGCCGGGAGCGGTCCACAAGCGATATAGACCTTGTTGTCATTGTGGAGAATGTCTCGGCCAGGGCCGTTGCGGAACGCTTGTTCGAGAAACTTAACCAAAGAATAGCCAAAGAATTCGGCAATACCCTTTCGCCGTATGTAAATACCCGATCTGAATTTAAGGCCAAGTATAAGAAAGGACTTGCTGTCGTCAAAAACATCCTGAAACACCATAATCTTATCTACGGAGATAGGTTGGAACGTTTACTATGACAGCTAAAAAATCAAAGATCATCAATGTGGAAAAGAACGACTACAAGGTCTTTCTTAAGAAGGCAAAGGACTTCTACGAGATCATGCTTAAGGCCGGCGATACGGGAAACTGGACAGCAGTAGGTTTAAACGCTGTCCATTGTGCCATATCTTGCTGCGATGCTCTGCTGACCTTTCATTTGGGGATAAGGTCGGCGGGTGAGGATCATATGCAGGCGGTGGATCTGCTTCTGCGCTTACCGCCGGATGTTGAGGGCCGCGAGGCCAACATTTTTAAAAGGATAATCGTTAAAAAGAACCTTATCGCTTACGAGAGCAGAGAATTCAGACAAACAGAAGCGGTTGAAATCTTAAAACTTGCAGAAAGATTCTACAAAAGGACTATCTTTGGGTTGCCGGCTTTGTAGAGAATATGTTGATGATGTTTTGAAGTTTCCCCAGAGGCGATCTTTGACGGCGTGAATCGGAATCTGTAATGCAAACCTTCAAGGTTAAAAAATAGGGGTGGGAGGAGGTGTTCATATATTTTTTTGTCTGGAGTATTCCAATAGTGGAATAATATTGTATTCAAAAGTGAAAATTTAAGGAGGAAGGCATGTTGGATATTAAGGTGAACAGGATGAACAGGTTTGATGATCCCGATAAGAACCTCAAGGCCTTCGTAGATATCGAGGTCAATGATTCGCTGTTGGTCAAGGGGCTTCGGGTGATGAACGGCCAGAAGGGGCTCTTCGTTACGATGCCGCGGCAGAAGGGCAAGGACGAAAAGTGGTATGAGACGGTCCGGGTCCTGTCGCCGGCCGTCAAGGACCAGATCACCGAAACGGTCCTTGGGGCCTATGAGGCGTCCCTGGTGGAAGCGGAAGGCGAGACAGAAGGGGCAGACCTCTAAAGTCGGAAAAATGACACGGAAAGCAAGATAGAAAGCCGGACAGATCGGTCTGGTCGAAAAGTGAGATTGAGAAACCAGGTCTTTGAGTCTTGAGGAATGTGAGACCGAAAGGTGAGACCGAAAGGTCTGGCCTTTGAGTCTCACTTTGAGTCTTACGGGAAGGAGGGCAAGATGGTTCTCATGCAAATACACAAAGACGAACTGGAACAGTTAACGAGGCGCCGCGAGTTGCTGCGCCGCCGCCTTCAGAAGCACTTCAGCACGCCGCCGGTCGCACGCGACTACGCGGAGTTTGAGAAGATCGTGGATGAACTCGAAGAGCTTAGACAGAGACTCTTCGAGATAAAAAATAGGTGAGCAAGACTGGAAAATAGATAACAAAAGGGTAATACGCAAGAATGGGGTAATGCGCAACAAAGGGGTAATACGTAAGAAGGGGTAATACGTAAGAAAGGAAGTCGGATATGAGGAGGATGGTGTTACTTGGCGTCGCGCTCGTTGCGGCGTCTGCAGGGATAGTCTATGCCCAGGAGTGCCTGGATACCCGCGGTCTGGACGGCCGCGAGCTCACGGTGATCGCCTTTTCGCAGATGGATTCGGATGCGTTGTTTGTCGGGACAGAGGATGGCCTTTTTGCGAAAGACGTGAAGGGGCATGTTTCTTTTCGTCGCGTACGTGGAATGCCCCATGAAAATTGTCGAGTCAACGCGATCCGGCCAGGCGTTTTGCAACCGGAGGTCCTGGCGGCGACGGACAGGGGGTTATTTGCCGTCAATGTCTATTCATTGAAGGCGAGGTGCTTGTTCAGCCGCAGCGATTCGGATGAGCGGGCGTGCTTTGACGTTGTACGGCTCGCAGACGGCGCTCTCATCGTCACGACTCGGGCCGGAGTGTTTTCTCAGCAGCCGGCTGAAGCAGAGTGGGTCCGGCTACCGGTTCCGTTCGATGAGTCGCTTCCGGCGCGGCTTCTCGGTGTGGGATCAGTCGTCTATGCGGCGTCGCAGGATGGGGTTTATCGGTATGCCGCGGCGCAGGACGGGGGCTACCGGAGTGCCGTCAGGGGACGGTCGTGGGAGAAGGTCTTTGATGCGGCGAGCCCCGCATATGAGTCGGATGCCTCTTCAGCGGAGGACGAGGACGCTTCGGAGGACAAAAGGACGATCGTGGTCATAGCGGGCCTGGAGGGAGAACCGGAAAGATTGTGTCTTGCCACGACCTTTGGCATCTTCCACAGCCAAGACGCCGGCAGAACGTGGCGGACCTTGCCGTTGAGCGGTCTGGACTACGCCTCGGTGCGGGACATCATCATCCACCCGGTCTTGCAAGAATTGCTGTGTCTGACACGCTCCGGGCTCTATGTCTGGAAAGGCGAAGATTGGGTTCAGCTGGCCCCTGTCTTTGAGGGCCGGTCCATGACTGGTTTTGGGACCGATGTGGTTTATGCGAGCAGGACAGGTATTTATGTTTTTGATCCTCTGATGCGGACAGGAATCGCCGGCATGGCCGCAGCAGACATTCGCGCTGCGGCCTTCAGGAACGAACCGACCATAGAGGAGGTTCAGCGAATGGCAATCGAATACGCGGAGGTGAGCAACGAAAAGATTAGGGACTGGCGGCGCAGGGCCAGCATCAGGGCCTTTTTACCTGATTTCTCCATGGGGTACGACAAAACGGTTTACGGTTCGTCGTCCGGATCTTTTGCCGTGGGGCCGCGCGACTGGGGGGTGTCGCTGGAATGGGAGTTGGGCGATTTGATCTATAATGAACATCAGACATCCATTGATACGCGTTCGAAGCTCATGGTCCAGTTGCGAAATGACATACTGGCGGAGGTGACGCGGCTTTACTTTGAGCGGCGGCGGCTCCAGGTCGAAAGGACCATGGGGGGCTGGGAGGGGAAGGAGCACTTTGAGAAGGAGTTGCGGCTTCAGGAACTCGCTGCTCTTATAAATCGGTTGACAGGAGGCGGTTTCGAAAATGTTTTAAAAAGTTTTAATTAGAGTTGTAACCTTATAAAAATATTGACTTAAACAAAAATTGTGGTAATATATTCCCACAATTTTTGTTTTGGGGGAGGACGAGTTTTGTTGTAATTTTTGGGTGAGTTTGTGTGAAATTAGGTCTCAAGCAGGTGTGTGTCGAACCTATGTGGGGCGAGGTCTCGGTTAAAGGGATATGCGGCGGGTTAGAACCTGTGGGGGGAGGGGTTATGGCGCGTTTGATGATCGTTGATGATGAGCTGGACGTCCGGGAATACCTGAAGAATTTCTTCAAACGGAGGAAGATAGATGTGCTCACGGCCGAGAGCGGGGAAGAGGCCTTGGAGCTATTGCAGGGGCAACGGGCCGATCTGATGCTCCTGGACGTGCGCATGACCGGCATAGACGGTGTCGAGACGTTGAAGCGTATGCGCGAGTCCGGCAACAGCATGGCCGTGATCATGGTGACCGGCGTGGAGGACCAGGAGATCCTTGATAGCCTGAAGCCCCTTCATGCCGAGGCCTGTATCCACAAGCCACTGATCCTGGAGGAACTGGAAAAGGAAGTGCTGCAGAGGTTGATGAATAAGTAGGTGCCTGCCGTTGTGAATCTCAAGAAAACCTTCTGTCTTGTCCTCATTTTCACGTTTTTCGTGCCTCCGGGGATGGCCTGGTCGACGCCGTCTTCGGAGTTTCTCTTTTCGATCGGCCTCAACTATTACAACCAGGGCTGTTACGACGACGCCCTCCTTGAGTTCAACAAGTGTCTTCTTGTCGATCCCCGACATGCCGAGGCACGGGTCTATATCGAGAAGATCAAGCAAGAGTTTGGAATGAGCCGTGGGGAGCTCGTCGCGGTCGCCCTGGACGAGGCGGAAGCGTCCTTGGGCAGGGGGGAGACACAAGGTCCTGGATTTTTTGAAGCCCCGGCTGGCCGCGAGCCGTCCTTTGCGGGCCTGCCTCAGCGTGAGGCTTCCTATCAGGGCGGGGGCAAGGTCGAGGCGGAGGTCGGTCCCGGCATCGGCGATTACGTGGGCGTGAGCGGCGTGTACCAGGTGGCGATGGGCGTGCGCTCCAAAGGTCCTGAGGTTGTCTGGAGAGACGCCAACGCCGACCTGAACGAAAAGAACTACCGCATCCTCTTCGGCGAGGCCAAGCACAATACCTATGACCCGGGCGTCTACAGCCGGATACGCCTGGACGTGGACACGAAAAACCTGGCTGAGGCGGGGCTTGATCACTTCAAGGCGCACGCCAACATCACGGTAGACCCCTGGAGCTTCACCGGCAAGACCCGGACCTTTACGCTGACCGGGGCCGGCGGGGACAGCGCGGAGTTCGAGCTCAAGTACTGGTCCAATACGGGCAAGACCATCAACGAGATCGTCCCGACCCTCTCCAATGGCGATGCGATGGCCCTGCCGGAGATCAAGGTCGCGGGCGGCCGCACGACGGCTACGTCCGCGACGACCACCTTCCTCAATATCTTCAATATTCCCTCCCAGAAGATCCAGTGGGAGTTCCTGCCCCTGCGCGAGCTTTGGATTGATTATGATAACGCGCCGTATTATCTGCGCGTCTATCCCGTGGCGTATCAGGACCAGGCCATGGGCACGGACGATCCCCTGAGGCTCTCCGACAACCACACCTGGTGGGAGGAGAGCCCGTGGCTTGCCGAGTGGCGGCCGGGCAACCTCAACACGGGCGCTGTCCCGGATGACTTTGCAAAAGGGTACTGGGACGATGCGCTCGCCTTCTTCACGCGCGACTCAGACGGCCTGCGGCTGACGGCCCTGCGCGGGTTCCGCTTCGCCTATGACGACGCGGACCTGAAGGTCGACGCCTCGGTCGCCTCGCCGAAGAACCTCTGGGGCGATTACGGAGACTTCGAGACGTATGCCGAGGCCGTGCGCGCGACGTATGACCTGGCCTACAACCTGAGCATAGGCTTCACGCACACCGGCCACTTCGGCTACAACGAAGACGTGCTGGACGGCCTGAACAACGTGGTGGCGTTCGATTCCGCCTTTGAGCCCGTTGTCGGCAACAAGTTGACGGCCGAGGTCGCGTATTCGGACTCGTATTTTGACCGCTCCAACGATACCTTCGTGTCGCGCCGGCGCGGTAACGCGTACCTCTTCTCGTGGCTCGGCCGTCTGCCGCAGGAGGAGCTCTTTGAACAGGACTACTTTGCCGTCCGGCGCCAGGGGGAGGAAGAGGGTTTCCTTAAGTGGCGCTTCAACCTCGTGCGCATGGAGGACGGGTTCGACCCGTCCCTGTCGACCTACCGCCAGACGCGCGACGACGAGTTCTGGTCGCGCCACATCTCCTTCCGCAAGCACCCGCTGTATCTCTACACAGGCGTATCCAGCCCCCTGCGGTTCGAGGACATCGAGGTCTTCGGCATCGGCAACGGCATCGACACGGGCCGGGACGTGATCGGCCTGCGGGCAGAAGGGAGCCTTCTTGTCCTGGAGCGGCTGCTCGAGGGCCTCGTCGATATCCGCAACGTGCACGATGCGGTTGCCGGCGGCTTCATCGAGAACGTGGCCCGCCTGGAGCTGGCGTATCCGGTGAACGACAGGCTGCGCACGAAGTTCCTGGGCATCCGGCACGACCTGCCGGTGACGACGGCGGGCCTCGACCCCTTCATCTTCGATACCACGACCGGCAAGCCCCTCGTCAACACGGCCATCCAGGGCGGGGAGGACCCGTCGCTCGCCACGCTCTCGCTTGGTTTTGAGTACGACTTCAACAAGTTCTTCTCCTTCCACAGCGTCTGGGAGCGCACGAACGATTCGACGGCCGCCACCGACAACTACCCCCGGGGCCTCTTCAACAGCTCCAGCTTCACGACCCTGGTCGAGGACGGCAAGGTCTACCGGGAGCCCATCCCCTTTCTCTACAGCCAGACGGGCTTTGACCTGCCGCCGTATGAGTACCTTGACATACTGAAATACGGCTTCAGCTACCGGCCGTGGGAAGATTTGGAATTTTACCTGGATTTCGCGTATAATGCTAACAGGAAGGCCGGGCAGATCGATGACAACATGAACCACGTGGGCCTGGAGGCGGCGTACCGGCCGCTACGCAGGCTCGCCTTCTTCTTCAAGTATACCTACGCCCGCTGGATCGACATGCTCGAGCTCAACGCGACGGGCCAGGAGATCTACCACGGCCACCACAACATCTTTTTTGAGACGCGGGTCAACGTGGACCCGTCTGCGGAATTGATCTTCATGTTTGGCGTCGGCGGTCTGACACCGGTGGGGACGACGACCTACGATCCTTTTGGAGGTGCCCTCGCGGTCTTGGACACGCAGCACATCGTGCGCCTGTTCTACCGCAAAAGATTCTAATAACCGCTTTGAGTTCTCCGCGCATGCGCGGGGGGATCTACAAACCCGTTGCGGATATGAGAGTCAACTACAAGAAAGAGCTGGAGCGTGCGGCAAGGAACATGATCCTTGTCCACAAGCCCCAGACGCTCATCCGACTGATCCTGCGGACCATCATCCGCAAGGTGCGCGTCCAGCACGCCGGCATCCTGCTCTACGAACGCTCCCGGGACAGCTATATCGTGACGATCACGGGCGGCAAGGTCGGCTCCAAGATCCCGGCCGGCCTGGTGCGGTTGGATGCGTCTTCTCCGATCATTCAGTTTTTTGCGGACCGTTCGCACGCCTCGCTCGTCCACACCGGCGGCCTCCTGATGAGCCGCATCAATTCGCTGTTGAAGGACAGGAGTCTCTGGGTGGGCCTGGAAGAGGTGGAGAAGCTCCTCCTGGCCGTGAAGTTCCAGATGAAGAGCTTCGAGGCGGTCGTCACGATCCCGTGTTATCACCAGGACACCCTTTTGGGCGTCCTGCTCATGGGTGAAAAGAAGAACCGCAAGGCCTTCAAGCGCGAGGAGATCGATTTCTTCGTGGCCCTCGCCAGCGACGTGGCGATGGCCCTGAAAAACGCGTTCCTCTTCGAGGACCTGCAGCTTGAGATCGAGCGCAACCGGCGTCTCTTCTTTGAGACGACCCGGGCCCTGTCGGCGGCTATAGACGCCAAAGACCACTACACCCGGGGCCATACGGCCCGTGTCACGCAGTACAGCATCGCCATCGCGCGCCGGATGATGGAGCAGGACCTCGAGCACTGGGATCCGAAGTTCCTGGAGCGGCTGCATATCGCCAGCCTCCTGCACGACATCGGCAAAATAGGCGTCCCGGAACAGATCCTGAACAAGAACGGCACCCTGACGCCGGAGGAACGGCTGAAGATCAACGAGCACTCCCTGATCGGCGCGATGATCCTGGAGCCGATCAAGGACCTGGACACGTCGCTTGAGGGCGTCAAGTATCACCACGAACGCTTTGACGGAAAGGGATATCCGGAGGGGTTGAAAGGGGAAGAGATCCCGCTCATCGCCGCGATCATCGGCGTGGCGGATGCCTACGACGCCATGACCACGGACCGGCCGTACCGCCGGGCCATGACGCGCGATCAGGCCGCCATGGAATTGGAGCGCTGCAGCGGGTCACAATTTCATCCAAGGGTCGTGCGGGCCGCACTGGCACTCTACCGCAGAGGGGAGATATGATGATGGCACTCCAGAACAACGATTCGTATATCGGTCAATTGCTGGTCAAAGACGGGCTCATCAACAAGGACGATCTGAGCCGCGGCCTTGAGGAGCAGAAGAAGAACAGGGACTTCCTGTGCGCGACGCTCGTGCGCATGGGCCTGGCGTCCGAAGAGAGGGTCTTTTCCATCCTCTCGCTTCAGATCGGGGTTCCCTTCCTGCTCCTCCGGGACTGCCCCATCGACCCGTCTGTCCTGAACGTCGTGCCCGGCAACTTCGCCGCGGCCTGCGGCTTCATGCCCTTGAAGTCGGAGGGCGACCAGCTCTTCCTGGCGACCGCCGACCCTTTGAACGGCCGGGCCACAGAGGAGATCCGTTCCTACCTCGGGTTCAACCGCCTGAAGGTGTTTTTGGCCGGGGACAACGACGTGCGCCAGACCATCAAAAAGTACTACGGCGTCTAGTCCGTCCCTCGGCGTCTCGCCCGGCACCACGGCGTTTCCTCCGGCACCAGGGCGTCTCGCCCGGCACCACGGCGTTTCCTCCGGCACCAGGGCGTCTCGCCCGGCACCACGGCGTTTCCTCCGGCACCTTTCCCGTCTTGCAAGGATTCCTCTTGACAACTCCCCGATTGACCTGTATACTTATTTTAGTAAATAGTTAATGATATTAATTATTAAACTGTAGTATTATTCAGGAGGTTAATGATGGCGGGGATAGCGACCAAGTCGTTCGTAGAGGAGATGATGGTGATCATGCCGGTTTTGATCCGCCAGATGCACACGCTTCAGGCGGACGCGGTCATGCGCGGCCACATCACGGTCCCGCAATTTCTGGTCCTGGATTCCATCGTGAACCGGGGGCCGCTCAAGATGAGCGGCATCGCCGCCGAGCTGCGAGTCTCCACGCCGGCGGCAACGGGGATCGTTGAGCGGATGCACATGCTGGGGATGGTCGTCCGGCGCTATGACCCCAAGGACCGGCGGGTGATCCGCATCGCCGTCACGCCCAAGGGCAAGAAGATCGTGCGGACCCTGCGTTCGGACCGCGGCCGCATGATCGGTGAGCTCTTTGGACGCCTCTCCGCAAGAGAACGGGCGTCTTACCTCAAGATACTCAAGAAGATACTCAAGAAGGTGCACGATGGCATCACCAAGCAGGGTCGTTCTTAACATCCTGGCCGTTTTTTTGGTGTCAGGGATGCTGTGCCTGGTCCCCGTGCGGGCCGAGGAGGGGGTGTCTCTTGGCCCCTGGGCGCCGGACGTGGTGGCGTTGTCTCTGGATGAGGTGACCACTCTCGCCCTGGAGAACAGCCTGGACGTCCAGATCGCCCGCTTCGACGCCTACGCCAAGCGCAACGACCTGCCCGCGGCGCTCTCCATCTTCGATACCTATTTTACGGCCCAGGCCAGTTACAAGGATGACCAGTTCAAGAAGGCGAGCGCGCTGGCGGGCACAAAGTCGATCGATACGACCTACGGGATCGGGTTCTCCAAGCTTTTTCCCACCGGCACCACCGTGAGCCTGGACCTGGACCATAGCCGCGCGTTCACGAACTCGTCTTCTGTCAGCATCAACTCCGCCCACCAGGCGGTCGCCACGATCACGCTCAACCAGTCCCTGGGCAAGAACTTTTTCGGCCTCATCGACCGCACGAACATCAAGATCACGAGATTGGACATCGAGAACTCGGACTGGACGTCGCTCGACCGCATCGAGGAGGCGCTCGCCGATGTCCAGAAGGCCTACTGGAAGCTCGCCTATCTGAATGAAGAGCTCGCCATCAAGCGCAAGATGCTCGCCAGGGCCCAGGAGCTTTTGGAGGTCTATGAGAAGAAGCGCGTCTTCGGCCTGATCGAAGACCCGGATTATTACGGGGCCCAGGCGAACGTGATCCAGCGGCAGAACGATCTCCTGGCGGCCGTCGACGCGGTGCATGCCGCGCGCAACCACCTGCTCTTCCTCTTGAACCAGGACGGCCGGCAGGTCCAGATCACGCCGTCGGACAGGATCACGCTGGTGAGCGCAAAGGTCGACCTCGACGAGGCACTGAGACAGGCCATCAGGGACCGGCGGGATTACAAGAAGGCCAGGAACACGGTCGACAAGAGGAAGCTCGAAGTGGTGGTGAAGTCGAACAGCCTGTGGCCGGAGATCGACCTGGAGGCCTCGTTTGCCCGCAACGGCCTCAACAGCGCCTACGAAAAGGCCTGGGAAGGGATCCCGAAGGAAGACAACCCGCAGATGTATGTCGGCGTGACGCTGACGGTGCCCCTTGAAAACCGCAAGGCCAAGGCGGAACTCAGCACCGCCAAGATCGAGCAGGCCAAGTCGCTTTTGGAGCTCAAGGTGACGGAGAGAAAGATCTTCACCGAGATCAACGACCTCGTCATGCAGGTCAAGGTGCGCGTCGGTGAGGTCCTGACAGGGGAGAGGGTGGCCGAGCTCCAGACCAGGAAACTTGAGGCAGAGGAGAAGCGCTTCCGCCTGGGCCGCTCGGACAGCGACGTGATCATCCGTTATCAGGAGGACGTCTTGCAGGCGCGCCTGAACCACGTGCGTGCCCTGTATGATTACCGGGTGAGCCTGATCGACCTGCGGGTGGCGCAAGGCGCCCTCCTGGATGCTTATTGGAAGGATATCTTATGAGGCTGGTCGACTTTTCCGTCAAGCACGCGCTCTTCGTGAACCTCTTGTCGGTCTTTCTCGTCGTCGCGGGGCTCGTCTCCATGTTCCAGCTGCGGCGCGAGGCCTTTCCGGAGGTCTCGTTTGACAAGGTGACGGTTGCGACCTTTTACCGCGGGGCCAGCCCCGAAGAGGTGGAAAAGTTGGTGACGACGCCCCTTGAAAAAGAGCTGCGCGAGGTGGACAACATCAAAGACATCTATTCGTCGTCCACCGAGGGCAGTTCTCTCATCTTCCTGGAGATGAACGACGACGCGGCGGACAAGGATAAGATCGTCGACGATATCCAGAAAGCCGTGGACCGCATCGTGGACCTTCCGGAGGGGGTGCAGGACAAGCCTCTTGTCACCGAGATCAATTCGAAGATGATCCCTATCATTAAGGCGGCGGTGAGCGGCCGGGTGGATGAGTTTACGCTTCGACACTGGGCGGATGAGTTGAAGGAGGATCTCGAGGATGTGGACGGCGTGGCTTCGGTCAAGCGCCAGGGGTGGCGCGACGAGCAGTTCTGGGTCGAGCCGAGTCTGGCCAAGATGAAGGATGCCCACGTTTCGTTCGACGAGATGATGGCGGCGCTGCGCCGGCAGAACGTCACCGTCCCGGCCGGCAAGATCCGTTCTTCGGGCGAGGAGTTCATGGTCAGGACCTCCGGCGAATTCCGGACGGCCGAGGAGATCGGCACAACCATCATCCGCGCCAATGACGCCGGCAACGCCCTCAGGATCAAGGATGTCGCGTTCGTGCGCCACGCCTTTGAAGACGAGACCGAGACCTCGCGGGTCGAGGGGACGCGGGCGATCACGCTGGTCGTGATCAAGCGCGAGACGGGCGACGCCATCAAGATCGTGAGCCGGGTCCATCGGGTGATCGGCAATTTCAAGAAGAAGGCGCCCGCCGAGATCAAGACCGCCACCTTTTACGACCTGTCCTATTACATCGAGCGCCGGCTCAACGTCCTGAAGAACAACGGCTTCATCGCCGTGATCTTTGTCGTTGCGACGCTGTTTCTCTTTTTACATCCGATCCCCGCGATCATGACGTCGCTGGGTATTCCCATCGCGCTGTTGACGACCTTCTACGCCATGAACCTTCTGGGGATGAGTATCAATATGGTTTCGATGTTCGGCCTCATCGTGGTCTTGGGGATGCTGGTCGATGACGGGATCATCATCTCCGAGAACGTCTATCGGCACATCGAGGAGGGGATGCCGCCGCGCGAGGCGGCCGTCAAGGGGGCGAGCGAGGTCATCGCGCCGGTGACCTCCACGGTCCTGACGACGATCGCCGCGTTCAGCCCGTTGTTGTTCATGACCGGCCTCCTGGGCCGGTTCATGAAGGCGGTGCCGTCGGTGGTGATCATTGCGCTCGGCGCGTCCGTCATCGAGGCCTTCGTGATCCTGCCGAGCCACCTGGCGGCCTTCTGCAAGCCGATCCACAGGGAGACCGGCAACGGCGGCCGCAGCGAAAAACCGTGGTACCGACGGGTGTTGAACGGTTATCTAGGGCTCCTCAACAGGGCCCTGGAACACCGCTATAAGGTACTGGGGGGGATCGTCCTCTTGTTCATCGTCTGCGTCATCATCGCGAGATTTTTCATGCCTTTTATCCTCTTCAGCGGCCGCGGGGTGGAACAGTTTTTCGTGCGGGCCGAGGCGCCGGCGGGCGTATCTCTTGAAAAGATGAAAGAGATGGTGGCGCCGGTCGAGACGTTCGTGGCCCGGATCCCGCGGGAGTATCTGGATACCTACGAGACGACGGTGGGCGGCATGTCGGAAGAAAGGGGGTTTGACCCTTCGGCGCAGAGCGGTTCGAACGTCGCCCAGATCACGGTGTACCTCACCCCAAGTCAAGGCCGCAGGAAGAGCGCCGATGATATCATCGAAGGTCTGAGACCCGGCCTCGAAGAGCTCCATAAGGAGATACCGGGTCTCGATAAGTTGTATTTCAGGAAGCATAGAGAAGGGCCGCCGGTGGGCAGCGCCATCGACGTGCGTATCCGCGGGGAAGAGTACGCGACCATCAACGCGATCAAGGACGAGATGGCGACTTATTTGAAGTCGCTGAAGGGTGTCGCCGATGTCTCGGACAGCTACAAGATGGGCATCGAGGAGTTCCATGTGGTCGTGGACGCGCAGAGGGCCGCCCAGGCCTTCCTGACGATGCAGCAGGTCGCGGCCTCCCTGCGCACGGCCGTGGACGGCGGCATCGCCACCACCATCAAGCCCACCAAGGCCGAAGACGAGATCGAGGTCCTCGTGCGTCTGCCCAAAGAGGAGAGGGATACCCTGCGTATCTTCAAGAACCTTGTCATCGCCAATACGTACGGCGACCTCGTCCCGCTCAACAAGATCGCCCGGATCGAAAAGTACCAGGGGCTCAAGTCGATCACCCACTTGGACGGCAAGCGTTACGTCTCGGTCAACGGCGAGGTGGACAACAAGAACATCACGTCCACCAGGGCCAATGAACTCCTGGCGGAGAAGTTCAAAGGGATCTCTCAGGAACATCCCGGATACTCCTTGCGTTTCGGCGGAGAGCAGGAGGAGACCATGAAATCCTTACACAGCCTGCTCGTGGCGTTCGGCATCGCTTTCTTATTGATCTTCTTGATCCTGGCCACGCAGTTCAACTCGCTCGTCCAGCCGTTCATCGTCATGACGACGATCCCCTTCGGCATGATCGGTGTCGTCATCGCGTTTCTCCTGCATGGCGAGCCGATCAGTTTCTTCGCCATCTTGGGGATCGTCGGCCTGACCGGCGTCGTCGTCAACGACTCCATCGTCTTCGTGGACTTCATCAATAACCTGCGACGCAAGGGGGTGGAGCGCCGCCGGTCCATCCTGGAGGCGGGCCGGATCAGGCTGCGGCCTGTCCTCTTGACCACCATCACGACGATCGCGGGCCTGAGCACGGTCGCCTACGGCATCGGCGGCAGTGACCCCTTCTTAAAGCCCATGGCCCTGGCCATCGCCTGGGGGCTTTTCTTCGCCACCGGCCTGACCCTCATCGTGATACCTTGTCTCTACGCCATCTTCGACGACCTGGCCCTGAAGGTCCGTCACAAGCCGACCGTCCGGGCCGACGTCTGACAGGATCGACGTCCGGTCGCTCCACAAAATTCCTTTTCCTTTTGACCGCTTTTTTGTACAATAGAGTCATTGTTGGTAAGTGGAACTTCGAGACCAGACCTTTTTATCCGGCAGGTGCCCGGAGAAGGTCCGGGCTCCCGTCACAGGAAAGTTATCCTTTACGGGAAGGTTAGCGCAGGCAAGGGGGAGGCATGAGAAGAGCGGTCGTTGTTTTGGCGGTCTTTTTATTGATGGCACCCGGTATCGTCCGCGCCCAGGAAGAGGACACCGGGGAACAGACGGATTGGCGCGCAGAGATGCAGGCCGATAAAGAGGCGCTTCAGGAGACGAAGGCAGGGATCCGCGAGAACGCCCAGGCGGCCATCCAGGCGGAGAAGGGCCTGCGCGATCAGATCCACGAGGCCATGCAGGCGGGCGATAAGGAGACGGCGGCCCGGCTGCGCGAACAGCTGCATGCCATGCACCAGGCGAACGTCGCTCAGAAACAGCAGGACCAGGAGGCGTTAAGAGCTGCGCGTCAAGAGGTGACCGGAAACGCGCAACAGGTCAGACAGGGGAGGATGGGGGAAGGTCCCCGCGGACCGCGTCCGCCCAAGCCGCCGTTGCCGCCGCCACCAGAAGAGGGTCAGGGAGAGGGATATGCTCCTTTGGCCGGTGAGGGCGGATATCAGCCGCCTCCGCCGCGCGTCACCCCACGGCTGCGGGATCGGCTGGAAGACCGGCGCGACCGTCGCGAGGATATTGTTGACCGCCGCGAAGACCGGCGGGACCGGCGCGAGGACAAGCGTGACCGGCGCGAGGACGTTGCCGACCGCCGCGAGGATATAGTTGACCGGCGCGAGGATATAGCTGACCGGCGCGAGGACCGCTGGGATGCCACCCATAATTATCCCGTTGGCTCCGAGGCCTGGAAGCGGGATAAGGCCGAAGACAGACGCGACCGGGCGGAAGACAAGTGGGATAGGGCCGAGGACCTGCGTGACAGAAAAGAGGACGTTCGCGACCGGCGCGAGGATAAATGGGACAGGCGCGAAGATAAGCGGGACAGGCGCGAGGACCGCGTGGACCGCCGTCGAAGATAAGCGGGACCGGCGCGAGGATATCGCCGACCGGTGCGAAAACAAGCGTGACCGCGGCCGTGGGGTAATAGGGGACAAAGCGGGTAAAAAAGGTTCTTAGGACGCTCGGAACCCTGGCAAGCCCGGCAAGGGCGGTAACCGGGGCGGCGGTGGCGGCGACGACGGCGGTGGTGGCGGTCGTGGCGGACGACGCAGATAATAGACCACTCAAAAGTGTGGTGTGAATGAGGAAAATTCTCATTGTCGATGACGAAGAGGACGTCCTCTTTTCGCTGAAATCCAGGCTGGAACGGCAGAAGGAGTTCAAGGTCGCCATAGCCCGGGATGGGGAGGAGGCCTGGGAGATCATCAAGGCCCAGCCCCTGGATCTTGTGGTCCTTGACCTGGCCATGCCGAAAATGGGCGGGGAGAAGCTGCTCCAGATGATCCGCAAGGACCTGAGGTTCGGGGAGCTGCCCGTGATCGTTTCGACCGTGGCGCGGGAGACCTCATCGATGATGAAACTGATGGATGCCGGGGCCACGGATTACCTCATAAAGCCCTACGATGCCCTGGAGCTCATCAAGTTGATAAATACCTACATCTAGAGCTCTAGAGCTCCGCTTAATCCTCCCTAACGTCTTAGTATGGCCAAACTTGCTAATTTAAACGAAGAAATCCTGTTTGGGTTGTATTGGGGGCAGAAAAAGTCCCTTGAGGATATAGCTATCTTATATGGAGTGTCAAGAGTTGCTATATATAAAAGACTCAGGAAGTTGCGCATAGAACCACGTTCTAAACCTCTGGCAAGGTTAGAAGCTCAAAAACAAGGTAAGGTCCCGCAGCAATATTTTCAAATAAATGAGAGATTCTTTAGTAGCTGGTCTACAGAAATGGCTTATGTTTTAGGTTTGATTATTACTGATGGATGTGTTACTGATCTAGGCACGATCTCGCTTAGCATGAATGACAGGGAGGTATTAGAAAAAGTCAAAATAGCCATGAAATCCGACCATCCGATAACCTCCTCTAAACATCAGCCCGGATTATATCACTTTCGTTTTGCAAGAGAAAGGTTAGTCAACGATTTGGTCAAATTAGGGATAGGCCCCAGGAAGAGCTTAACGGTTAAATTTCCCCCCATACCTGAGACTTATACAGCTGATTTTATAAGAGGGGTTTTCGATGGCGATGGGTCAGTATTTTTTGGAGAAGACGCCTTAAAGTATCCCATAAACACAAAATTTTGCAGTGGTTCAAGAGATTTCATAACAGGACTTGAAATGTGCCTTCAGAAGTTAGGTCTCCCAAAAAGAAATATTTATGCGCAAAAGACAAAAAATGGTTTCTGTTATACGATTAAATATGGGCATAAAGATAGCGAAAAATTATTCAATATTTTATATAATAATCAGCCAAATATTCCATTTATGGAACGAAAATATAATAAATTTATCGAAGGCCTTAAGAGGAGTACTGAATATGCTGAAAGAGCTTGAGGAATGGAGAAAATTACATGATTTTTACAAGTATAGCGATTATTTGACAAAAGATCTGGCCAATTTTCTTAATGTTAGTCCCAGAACCATCCAGAGGTGGATCAAAGGAAGCGCAAAGCCTAGCGAAGAAAAAATAGAACAAATTAAGATATACCTGTTGGGAAGAGCTAAGAATACTCCAAGCTTGTCAGGGTAACATGTAATTATCCGAGAATAAGGATAGAAACTGCTTAAAAACGAAGCAGTTTTTTTACTTCTTATGGATGTCGCACTAGTAGTTATAATAGTTCTTATGTTAACTTGTGTGTTCAGGAAGGATTGGCGCACCCAAGCGTGATTTTAAGGGGTTGCGAGAATTGTGGATTTTGCTGTTGATAACGCCCTTTTGTTTTACTGGATTTTACCGGGGGTGCTTTTTTGCCAAAAGACCTTACTTATGGTTGTCTAAGTTTACCTGGGTGGGGGGTTTTGATGGTTGGACGGGGGTCTGGAGGGTCCGATGGTTTGGATGGCGGCCGGATAGAGGGTCCAGTCTCCAAAACGGGCATTGATCTGGTCCATCGCGCCCAGGAGGTCCTCCCTCTTTTTTGGGCCGGGTAGCAAGGGAGGGGTCTGGTCTTTTTCAAGGCCCGTGAGGTGGACCCCAAGGGCCCGGATAGCCCTGAAATGGGCCTTTTTTGGGCCGTAGATGGCCCTGGCGCGGCTGAATATCTCCCAGCCGTCATGGGTGGTTATCGGGTGGGTCTTTTGCCTGAAAAAAGACTCATTTTTGAAACTCAGCCACAGGCCGGTGGTGCGGCCTGAAAGGCCGTATTTCCGGGTGCGTTCTGCGACCATTTCACAGAGCATCCGTAGCCACGACAGGATGATTTTCGGGTCACCGGTATCTCTGGGTAAGGTGTAGGAATGGCCTACGGATTTGGGAGATTCCCGGGGCTCGACATGGCCCTTTTGGAAGGTCAGATTCTCCCGGGTCCTGAGGGCCTCAAAGAGCCAGTGGCCGACCGCCCGGCCTAAGTTGTCCACCAGGACGTTTTCAGGGGTCTCTTTGAGCCGGTCGCAGGTTGTGATCCCAAGGCTTCCCAGGTACCGGGTCAGGGCCGGGCCGATGCCGCAGACTTTCGAAACAGGCACCCCTTTTATGACCCCATCCAGGTTGGCCTCCGTCACCCAAAACAGGCCGTCCGGCTTGTTGAGTTTGCAGGCCAGTTTGGCCAGGATCCAGGTGGGTGCGATGCCTATGGTGCAGTTCAGGCCAAAGGCCTCTTTGATGCGGTCTTTGATTATCTGGCCCAGGTTCAAAAACGACCCAAAATGGGGCTCCAGGCCATCCACCGCCAGGTCGAACTCATCGATCGTGGTGTGCCGGATATCCGGACTAAAGGGTTCCAAAAGCCCAAAGATCTCCCGCGAGACATAGGTGTACCGGGCCGAGTCGCAGGCCACGAACGCGGCGTGCGGGCAGAGCTTGAAGGCCTCCCAGGTGGGCATGCCGGAGTCGATCCCATAGGCCTTGGCCTCATAGGAGGCCGCAGCCACCACGGTCCGGTACTTCTTGTCCCGGGAGCCCACGATGACCGGCCGGCCCTTCAGGGCCGGGTTGACCTGTTGTTCCACGGACGCGAAAAACGCGTCCATATCAATATGCAATAGCATGGAGATTGCCCCGTCTTGTGGCCAGATGAGGGGTCTCTATCGTCAGACGAAGTTTTCCGCTCATCGGCGCGGTTTTGGCGCTGGTCCGACGAATAAGTCCGACCGTTTGGCGCGGCCGCTCAAGAGGGACCGAGGCGGGGCGGCCCATCCGCGCGCAGCGGAAGGGGCGCTGGTCGGCCGCATAAGGCCGACCGGTTAGCGCGCACCGCCTGAGATGTGGGGCGGCCCGGTGCGCGCCAAGCGCCCACGCCCAACCTAAGGTGTCGAGCAGAAAAGGCTCCCACGGGGGGATGGGGCGCTGGCGCGACGAGTAAGGAGCGCCGTTTAGCGCGACGGCTCAAGATGTGAGGCCGGCCGGGGCCGCGGAAGCGGCCACGCCGAGCCTGGATGACGAGCGATGCACGCGAATGGGGCGACCGCCGCAGCCCAACATGGAATATACCACACATTTGTGTGGTCTACAAGGCAAAAAAGAGAGGGAGGTTAACCTGCTCCCCCCTCCCTCTTTTCTCCCCTGCGTGCTTATCTGGAGGTGTCGAGCATATAATTAATGACCCGGCTGCTCACTGTCTCCTTGCGCAGGGCTTCGATTTCTTCGACCGACAAGTCAAAGACAGAGCCGGTCCTCTGGATCTTCTCGATGATGATATCATCGCGCACCCCGGCCTTGCTCAGGATGATGATGTCCGAGATGCCGAGCTTCTCGCGGTTGTCCGCCGGCACCTTCCGCACGACCGTCTGTTCCCGCGGGCCCGTCGTCACGTAAACGACGCGCGTCGTATCGCGGTACCGGCGCGTGTGCCCCCACGGGTGCGGAAAGCGGATGGTCCTGCGGCTGGGCCCGCACGTGATCCCGAGGCCCGGATTATGGGTGCAGGCGTTATGGGCCTTGGGCACACTCGGGGAACCGTAGGTGATGCTGAAGGCGTAATCCGCCCGGGCCGCGGGGGCCAGGAACAGGGGTATGCCCAGGATGATGAGCGTGGTAACAGCGTTTTTCATTGCTTCCTCCCGATGCTCAGCGCGTCTTATTCGACTCCTTCAGGGGCGTCATCGCCGGGGACGTCGCAGCCGGGGGCATCACCGCCGCCCCAGGGGCCGCCGGGGCCTTTGAACTTACCGTGTGTTGGGTGTCCGCCTGCGCGTTTCTCTTTGAAGGCCCTGCCTCTCTCTTTTGCCTTTTCCTGGATCTTGGCAAACTGTTCGGCGGTCAGGATCTGTTTTGTCTGCGTGACGGAAGCGATACGATGATCGACGAACTGCGCCTGGATGGCCTTGACCTTGGCCGCAAGACCCTCGATCGTCGCCGGGTCGGCGTCGTATTGGCCCAACGTCTCCCTCAGGCGGGACTGGGCCGTTTTCAGGGACGCCATCAATTCTTTGCCCGCGGCCTGGTTAGCTTTGCGCATTTCCGCGAGTTGGGCCTGTTGTTCCTCCGTCAGCCCCAGCTCTTTGGCCATAGCCTCTTTGATAAGGACCTTGATGCGCTCGGCGTATTCCCCCTTCATGGCCGGCATGCCTTTTTCTTTCTGGGTCGGCATGCCTTCTTCCTCCGGCGGCCCCCCGAAGGGTTGGGCCAGGACCGTTGCGCTGCCCAAAACGACTGCGAGCAGCACGGCCGGCAAGGCCCTTTTCAAAACTTTCCTCGTGTTGTTCATGGCACCTGCTCCTTTCCGGAGATCATCGTCTCTACCCGGTTAGACACGGCCGGGGGGGGACAAAAGTTCCCTGCTATGAAAAAATCTCTTCGATACCCGCATCCAGGGCATCGTCATCGCCCCACCCGTTGCCATAGGCAAAGTAGTCGATCTGGTCCTCGATGGCAAGTTCCGCCAGCTGCCGGCGTTCGGTGCCGCCGGAGAAATAGGGGCGCACGAAAAGGAGTCCGAAGGCCAGGAGGACCACGACCGTCGAGAAAGCAAAAGCGGGCCTGGGCATGGCGAGCAGATGTCTGATCCTTTCAAGGACCGGCACACCGGCACGCCGCTCTTGCCGTGTCTGGACCGCTGATTTTATTTGCCACCAGAGATGCGGGGGCACCTCGGCCTTCGGCGCCTCCTGAAGGGGCCGCAGGGCCGCGTCGCACACAGACGCCTCGAGGGTGCGGCAGGCCGGGCATACGGCGATGTGTTCCTGGACCTGCCGTCGGACGGCACCGGTGACCTCGTTGTCTGCGTAATCCGTCAGGATCAGGTCCTGGATCTCTTTACAGTTCATGGCGACACCCCTTGGATTGCCTTTTTGTTTTTCAGGGCCAGCAGGACTTGCCGGCCCCTCTTGATCCTCGTGCGGACCGTGTTGATGTTGACGTTCAGGGTCCGGGCGATCTCCCGGTAGCTCAACCCTTCGATGCCGCGCAGAACGATGCAGGCCCTTTGGTCCGGGTTAAGGCTCTGGAGCATCTCTTCAAGGAGCTGGAAGTCAGCCGGCTCTTGTGCGGGCACGACGGCGCGTTCGATGTCTTCGGCCGCATGCGTCCGCGCATCGTCGTAAGAGACCGTCGCGTTGCGTTCCCGGGCCGCCTTTTTTGCATAATTCAACGACAGATTCACCGTTATGCGGTAGAGCCAGGTCTTAAGCGACGCCTCAAAACGAAAGTCACCCAGCTTTTTGTAAACGGTCACAAAGACGTTTTGCGCGACCTCTTCGGCGTCTTCCCTTTTGCCGGTCACCCGCCAGGCGACGTTATAGACGAAGCCGGAGGTCTTCTTGTAGATCTCCTCAAAGGCCCCGATGTCGCCCCCTGCCGCTTGCTCTATTGTTGCACGCGTGATATCGAGCATGGCTATGTCTTCAACCGTTTAGACAGCACAAAAGCCCGAAAAGTTCCCTCTAAGTCCTGTTTTATTATATAAGACATGGGCCGCTTTGCCTATCGGCAAAAAAGAGGGAGAGGCTTTTGCCTCTCCCTCTTGTCTATCGAAATACCAGGATTATTGGGCTTTTTCGATGCCCTGCAGGTAGGTGTAGTAGTCGCTGTCGGTCGTCAGGACCAGGGTCGTTCGATCGTTCGTGGTCTGGCGGTAGGCCTCAAGGGTCTTCAGGAAAGAGTAGAATTCCGGATCCTGGTTGTAGGCCTGGGCGTAGATGGTCGTGGCCTTTGCGTCGGCCTCGCCCACGATAGTCAGCGCCTCTTTTTTAGCGAGAGATTGTATCTCTTGGAGTTCTTTGGCCATCTGGCCTTCGATCCCCGCCTTTTTGCCTTGCCCTTCCGAGCGGTACTGCTCGGCCGCCCTCTTGCGTTCCGAGATCATGCGGTCGTAGACCTTGATACGCACGTCCTCTACATAGTTGATCCGCTTGATCCTGACGTCTACGAGCTCGATGCCGTACTGCGGGATGATGCGGCTGGCCTGTTTCAGGATACCGCGCGACAGGGCCACCCGGCCGACATCGATGGACTCGACGGCCTCGGTGGTCATGATGTCTTCACCCTCTTCCATCTCGCCTTCCGAACTCGCCTCCAGGAGGCGGTTAGAGTTGCGCACCGCCTCGACCAGGTTGTGGCTCGTGATATGGTCGCGCGTAGCGGAGTCGATGATATCGTCCAGGCGCGCGTGCGCCTCCATCTCGCTGCGGACAGACTGCATGAACTTCAGCGGATCGACGATCTTCCAGCGGGCCGTGGTATCGACGAAGATGTACTTTTTGTCTTTAGTGGGGATCTGATTGGGGTCGCCGTCCCAAGCCAGCAGCCGCTTGTCGAAATAGTTGGCGACCTGGATAAAGGGCAGCTTGATGCGCAGTCCGGCATCCTTGATCGGATCACCGATCGGTTGGCCGAACTGCGTGATGATGACCTGTTGGGTCTCGTCGACGATATAGAGCGCCCCGGTCATCATCCCCAGGATCGCCAGCGCGACGAACACCCCGATAATCGTAAATAACACGCTGAACTTCATTATTCGCCCTTTTCCAACTGCAGAAGGGGAAGGATGCCCCTCTCCTTTGGATCAAAGATATAGACCCTGGCGGCGCGCGGCAGGATGTCGGTGAGTGTTTCCAGATACAGGCGTTTACGCGTGACTTCTTTGGCCTCTTTGTAGGCCTTCCATGTCGCCGTAAAGCGGTTGGCCTCTCCCTGCGCCGTATTGATGCGCTTTAAGGCATAACCTTCCGCCTCCGAGATCGTCTTTTCTGCTTCACCCTTGGCCCGCGGGATGACCTTGTTGTAGGCCTCCCAGGCCTGGTTGATCATTTTGTCTTTTTCTTGCTTGGCTTCGTTGACCTCGTTAAAGGACCGCTTGACCTGGTCCGGCGGGTTGACGTCCTGGAGCTTGAGCGTCAGGACGTCGATACCGCTCTCGTAGCTGTCGAGGATCTCCTGCAGTTTTTCCTGGACATCCTGGTTGATCTCCAGGCGCCGGGTCGTCAGGACCTCACTGACGGAGTAATCACCTACGACCTGGCGCATCACGGACTCGCTCAGGTCCCGGATCGTCTTGCGCGGGTTGCGGATATTGAACAGGAGCTTGGTGGGGTCCTTGATCTTGTACTGGACGATCCACTCCACGATGATGACATTGAGGTCGCCCGTCAGCATGGAGGATTCGTCCAGAAAGTTGTTTTTTGCGTAGCGCGTGTTGACCCCGGCCGACAGGGTCCGGAAGCCGAACTCTTCTTTATAGACGTAGGTGACCTTGACCTTGTTGAGCTTATCGATATTAAAGGGGAGTTTCCAATGGAGGCCCGGCTTGGTGGTGGCGGTATACTTGCCGAAGCGGCGGATGATGCCTACCTCGTCCGGGTTGACCGAGTAGACGCTCGAGAAGATCAGGGTGAGGACGAAGAGCACCATCCCGCCCAGGACGAAGAAGGACGGCGCCTCCTTCTTCCCTGCGCCTACGTTGATGATCTCTTTGGCCTGCCTGAAAATGTCTTCCGGCGAATTAAAGCTCATGTTGCTATTGTCCCATTAATGCATTGTTTGTCAACGGCTAATCAATAATTTTCGCTCACGCGTCGCTCTTGGCCGACTGAATATAACTGAATAGAGAGGTGGAGTTACGGGTTAAGCTTGTCTATCTTCTTTGGCGACGCAGAGCCTGATGTCGTCGTCGTAGCGCTTGGCGCTGGCCTCGGTCGCGCCGGAGAGGTCCCAGCCTTCTTCATCAGAGAGGATGTAGCCCTGTTTTTCCTTGATCAGGCCTTATCCGATCTGACGGGGTTTTTTGCTTGTTGCGCGCTCTTCCTTGAATTGCTTTCTGTCTGGGGGCACTCCCCGGTCCAGCAGTAGAGGCAGAGTTTTTCCTTTGGCAGGCCGATGGCGCGCACCATGTCGTCGATCGTCAGATAGCGCAGCGTCGTCACCTCCAGGTCGCGCGCGATCCACTCCACCATCTCTTTGTGTTTTTGCGTCGTCGCATCACAGTAGGCGCTCGCGTCTTCGATGTCACGGCCTTCGAGGGCGCGGATGGCGCGCCGCGCCGCGAGCTCCTGCGTCGAGCGCGTGGACAGGCAGAAGCGACACGGGAACATCAAGGGCGGGCAGGCCGGCCGCACGTGCACCTCTTTGGCCCCGCAGTCCCAGAGCTTTTTGATGGCGAAGTTCTTGAGCTGGGTGCCGCGCACGATCGAGTCTTCGCAGACGACCAGGCGGTTGTCCTCGATGATGGAGCGGATGGGGATGAGTTTCATCCTGGCCACGAGGTCGCGGGTTTCCTGGGAGGGCGGCGTGTAGCTGCGGCCGTAGCCGGGGGTGTATTTGACGAGGGGTCTTCGGTAGGGCTTTTTGGATTCCATCGCATAGCCGATGGCGTGTCCTACCCCGGAGTCCGGCACGCCGCTGACCACGTCCGCCTCGATGTCCTTGTCCTGGCGCGCCAGGGCGCGGCCGCAGCGCTCGCGCACGAGCTCGACGCCGATGCCCTCATAGCTCGAGGCCGGGAAACCCGTGTAGATCCACAGGAAGGCGCAGATCTGATTGTCGTCGGAGCCCGGCGTGCGGCTGACGAGTCCCTCCTGTTCATTCAGGAGGATGATCTCTCCCGGACGCAGGAATTTGATCAGGCTGAAGCCAAGGTTGGTGAAGGCGCACGTCTCGCTGGTGACCGCCCACATCCCGTCGCGCTTACCCAGGACGAGGGGCGTGTAACCGCGCCTGTCCCGCGCGGCGTAGACGCCTTCCCTGGTGAGGATCAAGAGCGAACAGGAGCCGTCGATCCGGTCGAACATCTTCTCGATGCCGTCGATGAGGTCCTCGCCCAGGGTGATGAGCTTGGCGATGAGCTCCGTGGTGTTGATGCCGTTGTGACTCGGTTCGCTGAAGGAATGGCCTTCCTGCAGGAGTTCCTGCGTGAGCGTCTCCTTGTTTTCGATGAGGCCGGCCGTGACGATAAAGAACTCCCCGAACCTTGAACGCGTGAAGAGGGGTTGTTCATCGGCATCGCTGACCGCCCCGATCCCCATGCGGCCCGCCATCTGCGGGACATCCTCAAAGAACTTCGACTTGAACTGGCTCTGGCTGATATTGTGGATCTTGTGGTGGAAGCGGCCCTCCCCTCGGACGGCCAGCCCCCCGTATTCGGTCCCCAGATGCGAGTGGTAATCCGTTCCATAGAAAAGGGTCTGCGTGCCGTTTTCTTCCTTCGAGACAACACCGAACAGGCCGGACATAAGGTTCTCCTTTGGATCCGTGTGTGGTTTCGTGCGTCTTTGTGCGCGGGACGGACAAAGAGGCGGGGTCTTTAGATTCTCTTTTTCTTGCGCTTCAGGGCCTTGGCCATACGGGCGCGCGCCACAGCCGGCGTCTCGCCCTCTGTCAGGTGGCTGTCGCAGATCGCCGCGTAGCCCCGGCGGTTCTTGATCCTGAAAAGCCGTATCTTCATAGCATTATTGTAGCAGGGGCGCGCTTTGGCTGCAAGCGTCCTTGGGAACACCGGCCCGGTCCGGGCCGCGGCGCCACGGTTCAATACACCAAGCGCTGTATCTTACGAAAGTCCTTGTTTTGTTCTATCTTCTCTATCTCTTTTTCCGTGTCGAACTCCTGCCTCTGAAGAGCCTCGTAGGCGTCCTGCCGGAACTCCTTTTCCTTCCGGACACTGGTCTGTCCCCACTGCCGGGAGGCCTGCGGGGCCGGCTGGGTCGCCGACGGCACCCCGTAATACGGAAGGAGCCCTTCGGTGAAGACCGCTTCCCCGTTTTCGTAGGGCCTTGTCTTTTTCGAGACGAGGAAAAGGATCAGGTACATCAGGAGGACGAAGAAAGCCAGGCCCACCGCTATCAAAAGGGGTGCCGGGATCGTCTTGGGAGCGTATCCGCGTGTCATGGCGTCCGGAGGCCTCGTGTGTCTTTTAGAGCCTGAAGAAAAAGTTGAGGAACGGATCCTCGAAGGATCTTGCCATCCGCCGGTAGTGAAAACCCAGATAGACCAGCGCCGCCCCCGTCACGATGAGGATCGAGGCGACGATCAGCGCCAGAAACGGCGGATAGACCGCTATCAGGATGCCGGCCAGGATGAAGATGATGCCCAAAAGCATGGCCTTGTCCTCCTCCCTATTTTACCAAGTGTGCGTTTTCTGTAAACTTAATAATCTGGTTCATCATCTCGACCGTCTGGACCGGATACAGGCCGGTCGCGGTCTCACCGGAGAGCATCACGTAGTCGGAGCCGTCGAGGATGGCGTTGGCCACGTCACTGACCTCGGCGCGCGTGGGCCGCAGGTGTTCGGTCATGCTTTCGAGCATCTGGGTGGCGGTGATGACGAACCGGCGGCGCTGCTTGCATTTCTTGATGATGCGTTTCTGCCAGACCGGCACCTCATAGATCGGCATGGAGACGCCCAGGTCTCCCCGGGCGATCATGATGCCGTCCGCGGCGTCGAGGATGGCGTCGATATTGCGGATGCCCTCTTCGTTCTCGATCTTGGCGATGACCTTGCATTTTTTTTCAAAGTCGCCCAGGGCCTGGCGGACACAAAGGATGTCCCCGGCGTTGCGGACAAAGGACTGCGCGATGAAGTCCACGCGGTGGCCGACGCCGAAGGCGATGTCCCTTGTGTCCTTGGCGGTCAGGTCCTTGAAGGCGAGCCTGACGCCGGGGATGTTGATGCCCTTGTGCTGCCGGAGGATGCCGGCGGTGATGACCTCGGTCTTCAGGCAGCGGCGGGTGACCTCCTTGACGCGCAGCGCTATCTGGCCGTCGTCGATGTAGATCAGGCTGTCTTTCCTGATGTCCGTGAGGGCGCCCTCGTAGTCAAAGGGGATGACGCCGCTTGCGGCCTCCCGGCGATTGGACAACAGGAGCGTCTGTTTCTTTTTGAGCGGGACCGGCGCGTTGAGTGTTGCGATGCGGATGCGGTAGCCCTCCAGGTCCTGGAGGATGCGGATATGGCGGTGGTACTTTCGGTTCAGCTGCCGGACGGCGGCGATGCGGCCGGCGTGGTCTTTGTGCGAGCCGTGGGAAAAGTTCAGGCGAACGACGTCCATCCCGGAACGCATCATATGACGCAGGATGGTCACGGAGTCGGTGGCCGGGCCAAGGGTACAGATGATCTTGGTTTTCGGAGTCATACGCAGATTTTACCTTTACCGCACGCCGATTTCAAGGGAGAGAGATCGGTCTCTCAGGCCGTCTGCGGCGGCGCCGGAGGCACCGGGGCCGCCGGGGGCATCTCTTCGAGCGGCAGCGGCGTGTAGCCGCTGTTGAGGCTGGAGAAGAAGTACAGCGAAAAGCAGCGGTAGAAGACGGCGACCGGAAGCGGAATGGACATCAAGACAAGGATAGCGGCCAGGCCCAGCGGGACGCCGATGAGGATAGCGATGATCGCAAAGAGGATCTTGAGCTTGAGGAGCGCGACCGTCAGGAGGTACAGGAGGCCGAAGACGAGGCCTCCGGCAAGCAGGCCGGCCAGCAGAAGGAGCCACGCAACGATGAGGAGGATGATGGACGTGGCGATGGAAAGGCCCAGCATGAGCAGACACAACAGAGCGAAGTCCTTTGTGTTCCTGCGGAGCACGGCCGTGAATTTTTGCCAACCGGTCTTGAAGCCGCAACCGTCGAGGGCCATGATCGGGACGACGAAGTGATCGATGAAGAGGGCTAAAAGGACAAGGAGGACGATGAGCAGGACAAAGACGAGAACGGCAGGGGCCAGCGCGCCGACCACCGCCCAGACGCCGGGCTCCCGGCCGCGCAGGATGCCGGTGGCCGCGACGGCGCTATAGCCCCACCACGCGAGGAGACCCAGGGACGACAGGCCCGCGAGAGACATCACGACAAAAAAGCCGAAGAGCGAGTCGGCCTGCGGGGCGTACTTGAAGAACGGCGCCTTGAGGGAGGCGTCGTTCTTCACGATGGACTCAAACCAGATAAACCGGAAACGGGCGCCGAGCCACGTGAAGACCAGGAGGATGCCGATGACCGCAAGGACGAGGCAGGTGACGATGGTCGCGCCCAGCGGCGTGCCCACGAATCCCTTGAAGCCCTGCCAGAGCGCCTGCGCCTCGCGAGCCGACTCCTTTTCAGGGGGAACGGCCTTATTGGGGGCAACGGAGATGTACTCCTCGTAATCGTCCGGGTCCTCGGCGGCGCGCGATAAGACCTCTCCTTTTAACGATTCGAACATCTCATCGTCGGGTCGGCTCTGTCCCTCGGCGGCGAGGGACGTCTCTTGCGCCCAGGCCTCGGAGTCTTTTGTCCGCGAGCTGCCGCCCCCTCCCCCCACGTTGCCGCCGCCCCCCATCGCCCCGGCCAGGTAGGCGATCGAGACCAGGAACATCCACTTCTTGAGGTTGAACGGCTTGAAGAGGATCAGGATCGTGCGATCGATGCTCTTTTGCAGCAGTTTTTCAAAACTGATAGTCCGCATGAGAGTCAGGGGTTATCCCACCCGTCGGCCATAAACGATGACGGACACGGAGGGATTTCGTCCTACGAGCGAAGGTTTGAGGGGGTTTCATTTTAATTTTTGTGCAATTTGATAGAGCACGCCTTGAGCGACCTCCGGTTTGGGCAAGAACAGCCGTCGCGCCGAAACGGTGATCTGCGTCGATCTATCCGTGACCTTCTCGATCTTCAGGACGACGTTATTCTTATCGACCAGCGCCGCGATGACCCCCGTCTCCTTGTTTTCATCCTTGATCGTGGCCCGGTCGGTCAAGCCCTGGAGGGTCGCCAGGGTCTTGTCGTAGACCGTGTCATAAGGCCGTTCGAAGGTCTCTTGGGCGCTGTTTTTGCCGGCAAGGGTGACGGCCACGCCGGCCGGCAGAAAACCGACCCCCAGGATCGCCTGCGCCGCGAAGATCTTGCTTCCCTGGATCGCGGTATGTTTCAAAGGTTCGCTCATGATGATAACGGCCAATTGTTGGGCGCTCGCAATGTTCCTGTATTGTTTGTTTTTGATGCTGAGCTCGTAGACGTCGACCTTCGGGGGGGTGCCCTTCGTGTAATCCTTGTAAATGACGCGGCCGAGGTTGAGGTTGAGTTCGTCGATCTGCATCGGGATCCGGCCGGCCTTCTTTTTGGGGGTCCCTTTTTTCTCCCCGGCCCCCTCCTGCGCCTGGGTCACTTTTAAGGCGTCGACGTTGAGCAGGCCTTCCTCGTTTTTGATGATGATGATCTCATTGAGGTCGAGCGTCACCTTTTCCAGATGCAGCTTTCTCTTCAGGAGCCCGCCGACATCCAGGTCCGCCTCGATCTTGGGGATGTCCACAAAGACCTCTTTCGGGAAACCCTTGGGGTTGTACATCCTGAAGTTCTCGATGAGCACGGAATGTTTTGTCCATGACAGCGAGAAAGTTTTGATCTTGGTGGGGGCGCCGGTGACGGCCGTGGTGGTTGTGGCGATTATCGTACGCAGGATCTGGTCCTTGGCGAACGTCAGGGCGATAAGCCCGAAAACGGCAATGCCGATAATGATGAGGATTTTTTTCATTGTCTGTGCCTGCTTTCTTTTTGGGGTTGTGTTGTCCTTAAGGGTAGTATAGGACGCGACGGCTCTAGCGTCAACTGTTGCACGCAAATGTTTCAGGGGCTGATGAGCCGGATGAGGTGCCAGGAGAGCCGTTGGCAAGAAAAGGCGATCTCATAGGTGCCGCGGGGGGTGTTGACGCTGAAAAACCACAGCTCCTCCCTGCCCCGTTTGTCCTTCCATCGGAAGTTGACGCGTTGGACGTCGAAGGACCGCTGACGCCAGACAAAAGACAGGGGGCGCACGCCCCCCTTCTCGATCTCGCAGGTGGCACAGATGGCCGGCCCCAGGTCGTTGTTGTCCTGGGGCAGCTCCCGGTCCCAGCGGGCCTGATGGTTGAACACGGCCTCATGATACCACACATTTGTGTGGCTATCAAGTTTCGTGACCGGGGCCGGAGGGGGGTCTGTCTCCCGTCAGACGAAGTTTTTCGCTCATCGGCTACGGCTTGGGACGCGCTGCTCGGCGACATAAAGCCTCGCCTGCGCACGCTTCCCAAATCCTTGCCGACGTCTGCCGAAAAATTTCTGATTGTCTTCCGGGAGACAGACCCCCCTCCGGCTGCAGGCTCTAGAAGACTAAAGCAGGAAGGTGCGGGTGTTTTTGCGCAGCCAGGTGCGGTGGGCCTTATGGTCGGGCATGAAGGCGGCGACGAGACGCCAGAAGGACGGGCCGTGATTCCTCACTTTGAGGTGGGCCAGTTCGTGGACGACGATGTAATCCACGAGGGCGGCCGGCAGGGTCACGGTGCGCCAGGAGAAGCTGAGCGTGTCCTTGCCGCTGCAGGATCCCCAGCGACGGCGCGCGCCGCTGATGCGCACCTTTTTGGGAAAGAGGTCCATCAGGGAGGCAAAGTGGTCGACGCGGCCGGGGAGGACTTCATGCGCGCGATGGGTGTACCACTGTTTCAGCAGATGCCGGAGGGCATGCCGTTCCGTCACCGTCGTGCTGAAACCTTCCTGCGCCGACCATGTCAGCGGGGCGGACCGGGACGGCCGCGTGTTCACAGGATAGAGGCGTCCCAGATACGGATACAGGTGCCGTCTCCCGGGCAGGATCACTCCTTTAAGAGATAGGCGCGCCATCCGTTTTCGAGGTCCTTGAGCGACTGGAAGTGTTTGTGGTAGGCGGAGCGCAGGGCGTTGCTGATCGCCCTCTCCTGGCTTATCTGTCGGCAGAAGTTGGCAAAACGGCGCGCGCCGAAGGTCTCTATCAGATAGCCGACCAGGGAACCGGCCTGAATATAAAAGTTATTGGTGAGGACGTCCGGGCTCATGATGACGACGCTGTAGCGGTCTTTCATGGTGTGCACGAGGCGAAAGTGCAGCCGGTCGGGGTTTTTCTTGACGAAGTCGAGGTTCAAAAGCAGGATGTCCGCGAGCGGCAGGAGGCCTTCGGTCTTCAGGAGGTCACGCGCAAGTTTTTTGATTTGATCTTGCGTCTCTTTGTCTTCCGACCACTGCGCCACGCCTTCGTCCAGCCAGTAGGGCGGCGTGGCCCCTTCCCATTCTTTTTTGTAGAAGTCGCGAAAGATGAGGTGCGCGATCTCGTGCGGCAGGACGGAGGTCGTGAAGCGGGGACTGTCCAGATAGCTGTATATCGCCCGGGCGGTGTAGTCGGCTATCCCCAGGGACCACTCCGGTTCTTTCGTCTCTTCGAGGTACGTGGCCTTATCGGCGTACAGGTAGATCTTGACGCGGTCATCCCACATCCAGAAGTCGTCGTGACGGGGGAACTTCAGCCGCTCCGCGATGGTGCTGTAATATCTTTCTGCCTCGCGCATGATGTCGCGCACCCGCATGGTCTCGTATTCGGTATAGATGATGAAGTGCCCGCCCCTTTCTTCGACCCAGGGGATCATTTCTTGGGGGGACAGCGTCTCCTCGGCCGTCTCTGCGACTGTTTCCTCAGCATGACCACAGGCCGGCGTCGCCGCCAGGCCCGTGAGGACGAGGATCAGGAAGATAATTTTTACGGGTAACGGCACCATGCGCATGACAAAGAAGTCTTCCGGAGCGCTCAGGAGACCGCGTCCGGGCTTTCGAGAATTTTGCGGATACAGTAAAAGCAGCTGTTGAAGTCGGGGCTTTCGTTGCGGCCCGCGCTCTTTTCGTAGTCCGCGATCCGGGCCGCGATGAGATGGTGGATGCGCAGGGAGAGTTTCTTCATGGCGGCATCAAAGGACTCTTCCTTGAGATCGGCCACGATGGCCTGGCGGCGGATCTCAGGGTGGTCGAAGTTGCCCAGTTCGCAGCATTGGATCAGACGGCCTTCGGCGTCGACGGCCGTCTCTCTCATTTCCATGGGGTGGCAGATCTTGAGGTTGGTGTTCCCGCGAATGTCCCCGGAGATGATGATACGCATCCTGAGGATGCGCCCCAGCGCAAACAGGCCATAAAAGAGTTCCCGGCGTTGCCGGAGATCGAGCACTAACTTATTTTCGTCTGTCCGCGGACACGGGAGCATGGTGGTGAAGGCCAGGTCCGCCGCTGCCTTCCTTTTGGCCAGGAGACCGATGTCCAGCAACTGATCGATGTTGCGCGTGCTGACGGTCGTCTGCGTGCGGAACGGGATCCTCTCTTTGCGGCAGAAGGCGAAGTCGGCCATCAGGCGGTCGAAGGAGCCCTTGCGCCGGATGCGGTCGTGTTCTTCGGGAAGGTGACTCTCCAGGCTGAAGACGAGGAAGTGAATATATTTCTTGAAGCGGCACAGGAGCCTGGCGTGTTCCAGGAGGTTGTAACCGTTGGTGACAAGGGCCAGGCGGTAGCCCAGGGCGGTGGCGCGCTCGATCAGCGCCTCCAGGTCAGGATACAGGAAAGGTTCTCCGCCGGTGAGGGAGACGAAGCGGTAGTTGTATTTTCGGGCTCCCTCGAGGGTCTTCGTGGCGACGTCCAAGGGCAGGTCTTTGGGGTCTTCGAGGGCGCGCAGGCAGTGTTGGCAGGAGAAGTTGCACCGCGTCGTCAGCAGCAGGACGATGCGGCCCTCGACAAAGAAGGGATGGGGCTGATCTTTCTCCGTGACCTGGCGGGTGATCCCTTTTTGGGTGAAATTCCAGAGGCGCTGTGCCAGCGTCATGAGCGTTTATTCGACCGGAAGATCCAGGTGCGTGCCGACCTTCAGCTTATCGGGGTTTTTGATCTTCTCTTTATTAAGCTCGTAGATGTACTTCCAGCGGTGGCCGCCGCCGAGCTCCTTGGCGGCGATCTTCCAGAGGGTGTCGTCCTTTTTGACCGTGTACTCTTTGGTGTCGACCTTGATCTCGCCCGTCACCTCTTCCTTGAGGATGAGCATCTTCTCATCGCCGGCCTTTTCGATGAGCTCCGTGCCGTCGCCGGCGTACGGGATCATGACCTCTTCGACGTCGGCGATCATGAACTGGGCGTTGCGGTCTTTCTGCATGCCGATGAGGTCGGAGACCGGCGCCACGGCGTCGAGCTTGCCGCGGCTGACGATGCGCACGCGCTCGGCGTCGATCTTATTGTCCAGCATGAACTGCCGGACCGCCTCGGCGCGCCGGCGGCCGAGCTTCTCGTTATAGGCCTCGGAGCCGCGCGTGTCGCAGTTGCCCGTGACGAGGATGTCGGTCTCGGGGTTTCTCTTGAGCGTCGCGACGGCCTCGCGAAGGATCTTCTCGGTATCCGGTCGGACCGCGGCGCTGTCAAAGTCAAAATACACCTTCACGTTGCGGATGATTTTCTTGATGATGAGGGCCGCGCGCTCCTCCCCGGCCTTGGGGGGCCCCAGCTCGTCGGCCTTGTAATCGTAGATGACCTTCCAGACGTAGACATATCCCCTGTTGCCCCATAACGACGCCGGGCCGGTAGAGCCGGGTTCGACCGGCCACCACCAGTATCCGCCGCTGGTCGTGTCCTTGACCGGCGCGGGCTTGGCGTCCGTCGGCCACCAATCGAACCGCTTCTGCATTTCTTCGATCTCTCTCTCGCGCCGGACTTCCTTGTCGGCCGCCGCGGCCCGGGCCGCGACACAAGACAAGACGAAGAGATTCACCAATACAATGACGCTTGCGCACCTCAGGACAGGTTTTCTTTTCATGGTCTTTGCTCCACCGGTTTAAGGGGTCGTTTTATTCTTCGGAGGGCGGTGTGTAAAAGGCCCTCAGCTTGCTCCACGTGTTCACGCCGGCCTTTCCGTCGGCGACCAGGTTGTTGGCGTCCTGAAAGGCCTCGATGGCCGCTTTCGTCTTGGGACCGAGTTTGCCGTCGACCTTCCCGTCGTAATAGCCGGCATTTTTGAGCGAGATCTGGATGTCCTTCTTGGTGGGCGTCTCGGGGATGATCACCTCGGGCGCGAGGGTCTTTCCCCCGGCGGCTGAGGCGATGTCTCGAGCGGTCCCCTCGGCGGAGGTGTCCTCGGCCGTCGCTTCCGGCGTCGGTGTGCCTTTCGTTTCCAGCCGTGCCAGGCGGGAGTCAAGGTCGTCGAGGCGGGCCGCATCGTAGGTGGCGCAACCGCCGATCAGGATGACACACAGGCAGGTGACGAGTATCGCCGGGGTCTTCATGGTGAGGCTCCTTTCAAAAGGTCGGATGTCGCGGGAAAGCGACCCTTCGACTCCCCCGCCTCCGGCGGGGTCGCTCAGGATGTCGCCCGCTGGGTTCCACTAATGAAGGTCTTTATGTGTCCGCAGCGCGGCTTTCAGGATGCGGCCGAGGTCCTCGAAGCTCCCGGTCTTGGGAAAGAATCCGGAGACGCCCAGCTTGATGGCCTCCTCCATCCTTTCTTCTTTCGGGTAGCCCGTGACCATGATGATGGGGATGTTTTTGTTGAAGGCGCGGATACGGCGCAACGTCTCCATACCGTCCAGGCCTTCCGGCATGTGGATGTCAAGAAAGAGGATGTCGAAAGATTCCTTCTTGATCCGTTCGATGGCCTCTTCGCCGCTGTAGCTCGTCTGGACGCGGTGCTCCTTGGTCTCAAGCCAATACGTGATGGCTTCCAGGAACTCCGCTTCGTTGTCCACCAGGAGGATATTCAGGGATTTGTCCATGGGAACCTCGGTCTGGGGTTATTGAGTCCAACTCTGTCAAGGGTGTATTATACCTTAAACGTTCCTCTATTGCCAAAAGATTTTCATGTCGGGGTCATGGAGGGAGCGTTTGAGCATTTTCTTTTTTTCGGGGTCCCAGAAGACGATGGTCTGCTCGCCGGGGATCTTGATGTGGAAGACGGGGCTCTCGCCGATGGAAAACGGCTGTGAGAGGCCCAGGGTGTCCAGCAGGCGGTAGCCCCCTTCCCGCCATTGGTAGAGGCTGATGTCCCTGTAGGTCTCTCCTCCCGGCGAGATGATCAGGAGCCCCGGCGCCTCGCCGCGATCGAGCGGGACGGCATGGACCTCGCCGGGACGCTCCAGGCCCGTGAGCGTGCGCACGCACTCCCAGTGACCACCGGCGTCCTTGTCGTAGATCTTGTAAAAGATGCGGTTCTCGATGATCGGGATCTCCTTCTTGGGTATCTCAAACATCCGCGGGCCCTCTTTCCGCTCTGCCGGCGGTCTGTAATAGCCGACATAGCCGATGACGACTTCGTCCTCGCCGTCTTGATCGAGGTCCGCCTCGAGATGGACCTCTTCGTCCTGCCACGCCGGATCATGGCGCCAGTCGCGTCCCTCGTGCCACGTCTTGACCGGGACGACTATCTTGTCCCCGGGCGCTTCCTGGGCACTTTCCACGGCACCCAGGCTTCCGGCCGGGACGCCTAACAGGACGGCGAGAAGGAAGAGGCTTGTGTGACGACGATATCCGTGTGTCATGCCTGTCCTTCCCCCTGAGACGGCGGTTGCTGTTGCAGGGCCAGGAGTTTTTTGATGAACTTTTCCTTTTCCTCAAGCTCGTGTTCGACCTTGTCAAACTCTTCGCGCGCGACCCAGCCCCCTTGCGTCTTGTGTCCGGAGACCTCCTGGGCCGCTTTCTTCTGTTTTTCTAATTCGGAGCGGGCCTCCCTGAGATCGGCCACGGTGTGCTCATAAAGCGCCTGCGTCTTGCGGAAGGCGTCCTGGGTCTGTGTCAGGTGTTTTTTGAGGGCGTCAAGCTCCGTCTGGACGTTGGCGAGCTGCGTCGTCTCCAGGCGCCTCCGGGAGATCTCCTCTTCCAGCAGGCGTTCTTTTTTGTTGAGTTCTTCCTTGAGGAGCGCGTGTTCCTTCTGGAACTTCTTGTATTGTTGGGCGTCGAAGGCCGTCGAGGACTTCTCCTCTTCGAGCTCCTTCTCCCGCTCCTTCGCGCGCGAGAGCTCCAGGCGCTGGGCCTGGAACTCCCCCTCCAGGTTTCTCAGCTTCTCTTCGGTCACGGCGACCTTCTTTTGGAGGATCGCGATGAAGTCGGTCTTTGCGTCCCGCTTGGGCGCCGCGGCCGCCTTCCCGGCGGGTTTCTTCTTTTGGCCGTCCGGCGATGTCTCCTGGAGCAGGTGCATCCCGCCGACGATGACCAGACCGGCGAAGACGACCGCTATGACGATCATCACGATGTCCATGAGTTGATTGTACTTAAAAAGTCTTTCTTTGGCAAGCAAGGCTTGCAGCCAGGCAACATCTCACCGCCCTGCAGGGCGGTGAGATGTTGCCTGGCTGCAAGGTATTTGCTACAATGTTGCTATGTTAAAGGAATACAAGTTGCAGACGCGGCTGTGCGCCTGGGGCGGCCTGGCCTTCCTGGGGTTGGCTTATTTCTTGGGGGGCCTGGATGAGAAGGACCTGGTCTTCTTCAGCCGATTGCTCTATCTGGGGGGCTATGTCCTGACGGGGTGCGGCGCCTATATGTACGGCCGCGGCAAGGGCTACGGGCGTATCCTCGGGGCGCTGGGGGCGTTGGGTCCCCTGGGGTTGTTGTTTATTTATCTCTTGCGGGACCGCAGCGGGCTGGTCCTGAAAAAGAGGGCGAAAGAGAAAAGGTCTTAAAAACGTTTGAGGACCGCCGCGACCTTGCCGAGGATGGTGAAAGGCCTGCGGATCGGTTTATAGCGTGGATTGGCGGCTGCGAGGTAAAACCCCGAGCCGTCTTTTTTTAATATCTTGATGGTGGCTTCGTTGTCGATCAGCGCCGCGACGATATCGCCCGCAAGGGCGCTCCTCTGCTTCGTGACGATCGCGACGTCCCCCTCGTGGATCCCCTTCTCGCTCATGCTGTCTCCGGCGATCCGGAGTCCGAAGACCTCCCGCTCCGCGGTGGGCAGGAGCTCGTCGAGTTGAAGGAAGCCCTGCGTCTCTTCGAAGGCCAGGTCGGGCATCCCCGCCATGATCCGGCCCAGGATCGGGATGCGCAAGACAAGCGGCCGTGTCAGCTCCATCGACCGGGATTGCCGTCTGTGGAGCTTGAGGTATCCCTTGTTGGCCAGGCTCTTGAGGTGGTCGCGCGTCGTGCCCGTCGACCTGAAGCCGAAGTGGCGGCCGATCTCGCGCAGGGTCGGCGGCCGCCCTTCGGCGACGACGCGCCCCTGGATGAACCTCAGGATGGCGGCCTGGCGCCGCGTGAGGTCGGCGTGCGGCCTCATGCCTTGGAGCCGACCTTGCGGTTGATCTTCTTGATCTCTTTGACCGTCGGCGCGATGCGCTTATGGTTGAGCTGCTCGGCGGTGAGGACCGAAAGGACCGCCCTGCCGAGCTCGTAGTAGAGCTTTTCGCGCCGGGCCTTGAAGATGAGGGCCTCGGTCGCCCTCTTGGTCTTCGCGTAGGTCTGGAGAAGGTTCTTTTCCGTCTTCTCCATCAATCTCTGCGTCTCTTTGTTCAGCTGGGCCATGCTCTTCTGGGCCTGCGGCAGGAATTTCTTGATCTCCTTGCGGGCATAAGACTGGAAGTCTTTCATCACGTCTTTCTCCTTTCTTTGCCGTTAATGGGAGGGCGTCAGGGCGATAATGCCCGACGGCACCGTCTCTTTCGAAAAGCTCAGCGACGTCTCTTTGAGGACCTGTGTCTCGGGCGCCAGGCGGCTCAAGGGCTCAAGGCTGGCGATGTCGAAACCGAGCCGCGGCGTCTTGAAGTGCATCGGCAGGCTCAGGCGCGGGCCGATCTTTTTTATCAGGGCGAGCGCCTGGACGGCATCGAAGGTGAACGTCCCGCCGACGGGGACCATGAGGACGTCGATGTCTTTCAGGACATCGAGGGCCTGCGGGTCCGGTTCGGCGCCCAGATCTCCCAGATGCGCCAGCCGCATCCCTTCGACCTCATAGACAAATATCCAGTTTTCGCCGCGCAGCCGGCCCCGCTGATCGTCGTGGAAGGACGCCAGGCTCGTGATGCGTGCGTCCTTGACGTTCGCGGCTTCCCCTCCCTTGAGCACCGTCGGTGATCCCGGCAGGGTCTTCGTGTCGTCGTGGTCCGCATGGCCGTGGCTGACGGTGACGACGTCGCAGGCCTCGGCGATCGGACGGTATCGGACCGCGCCCCCGAAGGCGCCCGATCTATAGGGATCGGTGAGGATCCTCGTGCCGCTCACCGACGTTAACAGGAAGGCCGAGTGGCCCAGCCATTCGATGCGCATCTTTTAGAATTTGATCTTGAGGCCGATCTGCGCCCCTTCTTTATCCTGCAGGTCCAGCGTCCGGAAGTCCGGCCGCGTCCCCTTGACCTGGGCCTGGAACTGTTTGTCCATGATGTTGTCGAACGAAGAGATCTTCATTTTCGTCATCGTGTCATAGGTGCGGGCCACGCGCAGGATCGGCTTTTCGCTGACGGCCAGGTTGAAGATCTGCTGGGGCACGGCCGAATAATCGATGAAGGGGCGGCGTTCATAGACGCTCGACAGCGACACCCCGATGACGCGCAGGAGCATATATTCTCCCACGAGCACCCAGAATCCCATCTGCAGGGTCTTTCGGGCAAAGCGCTGGAATTTATGCTTTCGTCGCGAACGCAGGTAGTAACGGCTCTTCAGTTCGTCCATGGTGTCTCAGGCGGATGGTGTGTCTCAGTCCTTCATTATGGGGAGTCTTTTTTCCGATGTCAATCGTCTTTCACTTTCAAGGTTCTCTTCAACGAGCAGGCGCTTGAGGATCTTTCCCGACGCGTTCTTGGGCAGCGCCTCGCGGATGACGATGCGCCGGGGGATCTTGTAGGCGGCCAGGTGCTCTTTCAGGTAGGCGCTGATAGCGTGCTCGGTCAGCGAACCTGCCGTGCGCAGGACCACGTAGCCTTTGGGCACCTCTCCTTTATGGGGGTCCTGGATCCCGATGACCGCCGCCTCCTTGATGTGGGGGTTCCGGTAGAGGACCTCCTCGATCTCGCGCGGATAGACGTTCAGGCCCCGGACGTTGACCATCTCCTTTTTTCTGCCCATGATGCTGAGGTAGCCTTCGGCGTCGCGCCGGGCCATGTCTCCTGTCAGGAGCCAGCCGTCCCTGAGCACGGCCTGGTTGTCCTCGGTCCTCCGGTAGTAACCCTTCATGACGTTCGGTCCCCTGACACAGAGTTCACCGACGATGCCGACGGGGCACGTCGCCCCGGCGGGGTCGATGATCTTGACCTCCACGTCGGGGATCGGCAGGCCGATGGAGCCGGCCTTGCGCGGGCCGTTCAAGGGGTTCAGGGAGACCACCGGAGAGGCCTCGGTGAGTCCGTATCCTTCCAGGAGCGGAATGCCGAAGCGCGCCTCGAACTTCTTGAAGACCTCGACCGGCAGGGCCGCGGCGCCGGAGATGGCCAGGCGCACGGGGTTGAGGAGACGCAGGAGCCACCGGGGCAAGCGGCCGGGCAGCTTGATGTCCTTTATGATGTTGAACACCGACGGGATCCCCACGAAGATGGTCACCCTGTTTTTGCGCAGGGCCCGCAGGAGCTTGCGCATCGGCCGGGGGGATTTCATGATGACGGTCTTGGCGCCGCAGGCGAGCGGCATGAGCATGCAGACCGTTGCCGCGAAGGAGTGGAAGAGCGGCAGAAAACAGATGATGCTATCGTGGGGCGTGACGCGGATGGCCTGGGCCGATGAGGCGACGTTGGACAGGAGGTTGCCGTGCGTGAGCATGGCGGCCTTGGGCTGGCCGGTCGTGCCCGAGGTGTACAGATAGACAGCCATCTCTTCGAAACGGGGCGGCCTTCGGGAGAGAGGCGTCGGTGCCTGTGATCCTGGCCCTTGCTGGAGCGCGCGGTGGATGCAGGAGACGGACGCGAGGGTCTCGACCATGACGCACAGCTCTTCGCACGTGTTCTGGTAAACGGGGGTGGTCAACAGACACCGGCTGCCGGAGTCTTCGAGGATGTATTTGATCTCGTCGCGCTTGAACATGTGGTTGATGGGCACGACGATCCCCCGCGCCAGGAGGATCCCGAAGTAGGCGTAGACGAACTCAGGGGCATTGTCGGCGAGGACCGCGACGCGGTCTGCCGGTTTGAGGCCGGCGGCCTCCTCGAGGTAGCGGGCGATGCGGCGCGCCTTCTCCCAGACCGTCTCATAGGTAACGCGCAGGGAGCCGAAGACGAGGGCCGTGCGCCGCGGATACTCCGCAACGCCCCGCTCCAGGATCTCGGGAAGATTGTTGAGTTGGGCGATGTTCTTGGGCAGCATTATCGTAGGGCCAGGAGAGCCAGGGCGCCCACCGCCAGAGAGTAGAAACCGAAGAGATAAAACCTTTTCAGCATAACAAGACCCTTGAGAACATACAGGGCCGTCAGGCCCATGAGGTAGGCGCTCGCCACCCCCAGATAGATCGACGGGTCTTTGAGGAGGTGACTGTTGCCTGCGATCGTCTCTTCAAAAATAAAGGCGGCCGCCACGGCCGGCAGTGAGGCGATAAAGGAAAACCGGAAGGCCTCCTGGCGGTCGCAGCCGCGCAGCAAGAGGGCCGTGATCGTTATCCCCGAGCGTGAGATGCCGGGCAGGATCGCGATGCCCTGCACGAGGCCCATGACGACGCTCTCAAGAAGGCCGATGCGGCGCCGGCCCGGCCCGGCCCAACGCGTCGCGAGGAGCAGGATCCCGTTGACGAGGAGAAGGGCGCCGATCCCGACGGGTGATCCAAAGAGCGGTTCGATGATCTTTTTAAAGAGGATGCCGAACCCGGCCGTGATGAGCGTCACGATGAGGATATAGCCCAGCATGCGCCGTTGACGCAGATAAGCGCCGATGTCCTTAAAGAAGAAGGTGCCGCAGGCCAGGAGCGTGCCGATGTGAAACAGGACCGTGCGCGCGAGGACGTCCGTGTCCACGCCCAGGAGGCGATGGGCCAGGCCCAGGTGGCCGGAGCTGCTGACGGGGAAAAATTCGGTCAGCCCCTGAAGGCCGCCAAGAAAGATATCGTACATGCGTCGTGGTTATTCAAAACGGATATCGTCCAGATAAAAGATGCACCCATCGGGGTTGCCCGTCAGGTTGGCGGACCAGGCAAAGCCGCCGATGATGTGCGTCAGATCTTTTCCCGTCAGGTCGATGGTGTAGGGGGCCCACTCGGCCGCCAGGACCACGGGGCCGATCTTGGCCTCGCCTGAGTCCGGGTAGGGTCCCTTCGTGCCGCCGACCTTGAACTCTTCGACGCGTTCCCCTCCCCGTTCGCCGCGCGCCCAGAAGGTCAGCCGCGACGTGGCCGACAGGTCGATGCCGGCCCCCTTGCATTCGCCCCAGTTGTTCTCCGGATGCTGCCACACGATGCCGGCCCACCCGTGGCGCGCCGCAGGATCGCGGCGGTAGACGACCTTGATGCAGGTTGTTCCCGAATGGGGGTTGCGTGCGTGGTCGCTCGTCAGGGAGACGTCCTGATGGTCTCCTATCCAGCCCGAGGGCACAAAATGGCCGCTGGAAGGGTCGTCCGCGTCGGCGTAGACGGTGAAGATCTTGATCTTCGCCTGCGCGGCAGGCACACTCCCCCCGGCGGCGATCCCTGCCGCTGCCAACGCAACAATGACCGAAATGAAAAGAGTCCTCTTCACGATGGGGACGTGATGATCAGATATTCGTCTCTTTGATCAGCTTCCGGTAGTAGGCGATGCATTCAGGACAGGCGTTGTCCGATTCCTTCCATTCCGGATGGTCTTTTTTGATGAGGCCCAACAGATACTCTTCGGCCTTGACGTGGGCGAGGGCGTGGGCCTCGCCCACGGCGCGGTTGCAGATCTGGCAGACGTAACCGTCCTGCCTGGGCGCCGGCCGGCACTTATTGCAGAAATCAGGATCCTCTTTTGAGGTTGTGATCTTCATGATCTTTTTTAAGACGGCCGCCACCCTCCCCTCGAGCGGCACGCGGCACTTCTGACAGCGTTTCATGGTTCGCCTCCCTTTATCTTCCCGTAGATCCCCCCCCGCTCGGCGCCTATCGTCTTCCCGCGGGCCGGGGTGCACATTTCACGAAAGCCGCGAGCGGTGAACAGGCACCCGCGGTTGTTCCAACAGATGGTCGATCTCGGCGTGCGTGGCAAATCCCAGGGTCACGGCGGCCTCGCCCAGGCGCTGGCCGCTCTGCCAGTGGTGCGCGAGGACCTCGTTGAGCTGTTCCTCGTTGATGAGGCGGGTGGCGAGCATTCGTTGACCGATGGGCAAGCGGCGCCGGGGAACAGGGCGGTGTGCCTTCAATTCTTCTTCGTACGCCTCGTCCAAGGCCTGGCGCTGCTCGATGCCTTTATCATCCGTGCGGCGGTTGACCAGGTAATTGCTGTTGGGATGAATTTTGAGGAATTTTTTGATCTCGAAGGCCGTTGCGATCAGGTCGTGGATGGAATGGGCCGGCAGTGCCGGACAATTGACGATGGCGACGGACAGGCCCATCAAGGGGGTGGACCGCATCTGGCCCCTGCGGTCGCGCACACGGATAAAGCCGCTGTGCCGGTCCTCGGCCGCGTAGTGGAACGGCATGAGGCGGTCGAATTCGCTGATGCACTCCCGGGCGATGGCCTCGGTCTTTTCAGGAGCCGAGATATAGACGAAGTCGTCTCCGCCGACATGCCCCACGAAGTCCTCGGGGTTACCGAGTCTCTTGATGCTCGAGACGAGGATCTTTGCCGTCTGGAGGATGGCCCGGTCGCCCGCGATATAGCCGTACTTGTCGTTGAACGACTTGAAATTGTTGATGTCGCAGTAGACGAAGGAAAAGGCCTCCTGGCGGTCGAGGAGTTGGCGCGCGTGCTTTTCGATGGAGCGGTTGCCGGGGAGCTTGGTGAGGGCGTTGGCGTGGAACTGATGGTCGGCACTCTTCAAGGACAGCGCGATGCGGATCTCGAGGTCTATAGGGTCCGGCGGCTTGATCAGGAAGTCGTCGACCCCCTGCTCGATATCCAGGAGGCTGCGGCGCAGCTGTTTTTTCTCGATCAGGATGACGATGGGGATGTAGGCGGTGATGAAGTCGTTCTTCAGGTCCTTACAGAGCTTGAGGCCGTCGGTGGACTCCAGGTGCGCGTCGATGAGGATGAGGTCCGGATGCTTGCCGGCGGCCAGCGCCAGCGCCTGGCGGGCGTCCCGACACAGGAGGACCTCATAACCCCAGGCCTTGAGAAGGTAGGTGAGGATCTTGTCGAGGTGCTGATCTTCCAGGACGAGGAGTATCTTTTTATTTGTGGACATGCTACTGTGCGACCGCTGCGTGGTAGACGAAGATAACGGCGGCGAGGATCCCGCTTAGGACGCGCAGGAGCATCTGCGCCATCTCGATGCCTTCCGGGCTGAAGGGCGCCGTCACAAAAAAAGCGTCGAGGCGCACGTAGGCGATCAGGAGGAGGAGCCACGTCAGGAAGAGCGATCCGATCTTGCGAAACTCCCAGGAGCGCATAAAGATGGCATAGAGGCAGGCCAGCGAACCCAGCGTCACCCAGATATTGAGCGTCCCGAAGAAGTTGACGCACAGGATGAGCGTCTTATAGACCTGTTCCTTGAAGGTACCGAGGATGGCAGCGAACATCTCTTACCTCCGTTTGTTGCGTAGCAACAGACACAGTATCCCGCTGGAGAGCAGGATGCCGCCGCTGATGGGCAGGATCCGGTTCCAGTGGCGCCGGACCTCCCCCAGCGCGCGTTCATAGAGAGGGCTTGACTGTTCGGTGATGATGAAGTTTTTCGAATCGATGTAGTGGATCTTGTAAGGCGATATGAGGAATATCACGGCGAGGATACCGATAAGCGCCACCGCGAGGACGATGATCTGTTTGATGTTCATGCTCCCTCCTTTCCCCTTAGTCTATACAATTTTGCGGCTTAAGTCAAGGAATCAGAACACATTACGAGACTTGTGAGCGACCCCCGACGCCCAGAACATGATTGGCCACAAGGGGCTTCCTCTTTGTGTCAGACAATCAGATGATATGTTAAGGTGTCAAGCTTTCCGTAAAGGGTGTAAG
>CAZUQR010000001.1:88564-204767 GCA_964622605.1 uncultured Planctomycetia bacterium | reverse complement strand
ATGTTCCACCGCTTGTGCGGGCCCCCGTCAATTCCTTTGAGTTTCAACCTTGCGGCCGTAGTCCCCAGGTGGAGTACTTAATGCGTTAGCTTCGGCGCCTCGGTTTTACCCGAGACACCAAGTACTCATCGTTTACGGCTAGGAATACCAGGGTATCTAATCCTGTTCTCTCCCCTAGCTTTCGCAGCTCAGCGTCAGTGGTGGTCCAGAGAATCGCCTTCGCCAACGGTGTTCCTCCTGATATCTACGAATTTCACCTCTACACCAGGAGTTCCATTCTCCTCTCCCACACTCAAGCCCGAAAGTTTGGAAAGCCATTCACCGATTGAGCCGGTGGATTTCACTCCCCACTTTTCAGGCCGCCTACCTGCCCTTTACACCCAATAAATCCGAGTAACGCTCGCCACCTCCGTATTACCGCGGCTGCTGGCACGGAGTTGGCCGTGGCTTCTTCTCCCGGTACCGTCAGCCCCGGCGGATATTCACCGTCGGGGTGTTCTTTCCGGTCGAAAGAGGTTTACAATCCTAAGACCTTCATCCCTCACGCGGCGTCGCATAGTCAGGGTTTCCCCCATTGCTAAAGATTCTCGACTGCAGCCTCCCGTAGGAGTCTGGGCAGTGTCTCAGTCCCAGTGTGGCTAAACATCCTCTCAGACTAGCTACCCGTCTTAGCCTTGGTGGGCCGTTACCTCACCAACAAGCTGATAGGCCGCGAGCTCCTCCCTAAGCGACAGGCCTTACGGTCCCCGTCTTTTACCGCGATCTCCGCAGAGATCGTGGTCACATCTGTCATTACCCCAGATTTCTCCGGGCTATTCCAGTCTTAAGGGCAGATGACTCACGTGTTACTCACCCGTTTGCCGCTATCGTTAAACCCTCGTGCATTTTCTTCTTGCGTCGAAAGTGCATGAAGGAGCAACGATCGCTCGACTTGCATGCCTAATCCACGCCGCCAGCGTTCACTCTGAGCCAGGATCAAACTCTCCGAAAAAAAAGGGCATGATCCTCACCGAGGATCATACATCTTCTTGTACTTGGCTATTTGTCAAAGAACGAGAGCCCACCCCGCTCGGGCGGACTAAAAATTTATCAGAGGGCGCCGCCGCGCCGGACAACAAAAAAGGCATCACGCGGGATGCCTGGGTCTTCCCCAACGCGTTGATCGCTGTGAATCAGCCTGTCAACTCTCGTGCGGCGTTCTTCAAAATGTCTTCACCCGTTTTTCTGAAAGAAACGGAAGTGCCTGAAGTTGTAACACTTAATTATACGAATAAAACTATCGGTGTCAAGTTTTATTTTGAGAAATTTTTACCCGTATGAAGGTGCGCTTGGCCACCTGGATCAGGTACCCGACGCCGAATTTAAGCGGGGTCTGGGCCGATACCTTTTGACCATCGACCCGGACCGCCCCCTGCCTGAACTGCCGCAAGACCTCGTTGGCGGAATTTTTGCCCGTATGCAGGCTGAGCTTGCCCTGCTTGACCAGGGCGATAGTTACGCCAGAGGCCGTAGGGGCCTGTGCCCCTTCCCAGGCGAGATCGACCGAGGGGATCTGTTCGGGGATGCCGTCCCGGGAAAAGACCTCTTCGAACTCCTGACGGGCCTTGCGGGCGGCGGATGCGCCGTGATACGTCGCCACCAGCTCCTGCGCCAGGCGGACCTTGGCTTCCCGGGGATGAAGCCTCTTTACCCCCTCCAGGTCCTCGTCCGTCAACAGCTCGTAATACCTCACCATCAGCTCATCGCTGATGGACATGGTCTTGGCAAAGATGCTCTTGGGTGATTCGTCTATGCCGATATAATTATTCAGGGATTTCGACATCTTCTGGACGCCGTCGGTCCCCTCCAGGAGCGGCATGGTGATCACGACCTGCCGGTGGGCCTGGCCATACGCCTTCTGCAGGTCCCTGCCCACCAGCATATTGAACTTTTGGTCCGTCCCCCCTATCTCCACATCACAGCGTTTTTCAGGGGGCCGTTCTCCGATCTTCACGGAGTCATACCCCTGCATGAGCGGATAAAAAAGCTCGAGGAAGCTTATGGGCTTGTTTTCCTTGAGCCTTTTCTGAAAATCATCGCGCTCAATCAGGCGCGCTACGGTGTACTTCTGTGCCAGCTCCGTAAACTTTGTAAAATCAAACGGCGCCGGCCCTTTGGGATTCTTCGTCAAGAACCATTCACTGTTGTGGAGCCGTTCAAAAAGCTTGCTATCGTCGATCTTAAGTATCTTGGCGACCTGTTTTTCATACGTCCTGGCGTTGGCGTCGACCTCTTCGCGTGTCAACATCTTGCGTATCTGAGACTGCCCCGAAGGATCTCCCACCAGGGCCGTCGCATCGCCGATAAGAAAGACCACTTTGTGCCCGCATTCCTGAAAATGCCGGAGCTTGCGCAACAGGACCGTGTGTCCCAGATGGATATCGGGCGCCGTCGGGTCGAACCCCGCCTTGACGATCAACGGGAAGCCGGTCTTGAGGGACCATTCGAGGCGCGCCTTGAGATCTTTCTCGCTGATGATCTCGCTGGTGCCGCGCCGGATGATCTTGAGTTGTTCCTGCAGGGGTATCTTCATAAAATCGGGACCGTGCCCAAACGCAGACGCGGATAATCGCGCATCCGACGCGAAAAACGGCGAATTCTGTATTCGCGCTCCTCCGCGTGCAAAAAGCGACTATCCGCGCCCGGAAACGGTCTGTTCGTATTACGAAACGCTGCCCAGGCCGATGCGCATCTGCTCGACATCGACCTTGATGATCTTGACCTTGATCCTGTCGCCGATGGCGACCTTTTCGAACGCCTCTTTGGGGATCTCGTTGATATAGAGCAGCCCCTCGAGCTCATCGGCCAGCCGCACGAAGACGCCGTAGTTGTTCTTGGAAACGGCGTCCCCCTCGCACTCCATCCCAACGGGGTACTTTTCGGCGATCTGCGACCACGGGTTCTCGCCGGCCTGCTTCAGGCCCAGCGAGACCTTCTTGGCCTGGGGATCCACGGAGAGGACCACCACCTCGACCTTCTGGCCTTTTTTCAGGATCTCCTGCGGGTTCATGACCCGGCGCGTCCACGACATGTCCGAGACGTGGATCATGCCGTCGAGGCTGCCGTCCAGCTCCACGAAGGCACCGAAGTCCGTGAAGCCCGTCACCTTCCCCGAGACCTTGCTGCCGACCGGGAACTTGTTCTCCGCCTCGAGCCAGGGGTTGCCCTCCAGTTGCTTGATGCTCAGCGAGATGCGGCGGCTGTCCTTGTCGATATTGAGGATCTGGACCTCGACCATGTCCCCCACGGCAAACATGTCCTGGGGATTGATGTTGCGCTTCTGCCAGGAGATCTCCGAGACGTGGATCAGGCCCTCGATCCCCTTGTCGAGCTCCACGAACACGCCGTAAGGAACGATGTTGACGACCTTGCCCTTGACCTTCGTCGTGACCGGGAACTTCTCCTGGACATCCGTCCAGGGATCGGCCGTGCGCTGCTTGAGGCCCAGGGAGATCTTCGACGTCTCCTTGTTCATGTTCAGGATGGTGACCTCGATCTTGTCGCGGACCGCCACCATCTCGGACGGGTGCGCGATGCGCGACCAGCTCATGTCCGTGATATGCAGGAGACCGTCCACCCCTCCCAGGTCGATGAACGCGCCGAAGTCCGTGATGTTCTTGACGACCCCCGAGACGGCGTCCCCGATCTTGTGGGCCTCCCAGAAGCGCGCCTTGCTGTCCTCGCGCTCCTTGGCGACCGCCTCTTTGCGCGAGACGATGAGGCTGCGGCGGATCGGATTGATCTTGATGATCTTGAATTTATAGGTAGCGCCCAGGAGGTCCCTTTCGGTGACATGGCGGAACATCGCCAGGCTCGCCGGCAGGAACGCCTCCAGCCCGAAAACGTCGACGATGTAGCCGCCCTTGACCTTCTTGCGCACGATCCCGTCGACAAGGTCTCCCTCGTTAAAGCCCTGATTGATCTTGTCCCAGCCCTGCAGGCGCCGGGCCTTGTCGCGCGACAGGATCAACAGGCCGTTGTCATCCTCGATCGAGTCGATGTAGACCTCGACCTCGCTGCCGATCTCCAGGTCCTTGGCGCCGATGAACTCCTCGCGCGCCACCACCCCTTCGGACTTGTAGCCGACGTCGATCAAGATGTCCTTGACGCCGATCTTGACCACCTTGCCGGTCACGACCTCGCCCTCTTTGACCTCCTTGAAGTTCTGGCTGTAGAGCTCGGCCAGGGTCAACTCTTTTTCATTCTCCTTTTCCTGAATCACCTGTTGTTCCACCTTTCTCCTCTTCGGGTATTTTTCGCATCCCCGCGATGAGATACGCCGCGCAGGGTGCGATCTGCTTGCCTCCCGTCCTTTCAGACAGGAAATTCATTATCCTCGAAATAATCCTTTTGTCAACTCTTAAGTTACGTCATGCGTCCGGCTTGAGGGCGAGGATCGCCTCCATCACCCTCCGGGAGTGATCGACATCCGATATTTCCTCGCCCGCCGGAGGAGGGATCGGCGCGCCGTAAACGAGCCGGATGGGGACCGGGTGGATCTTCCTGGTCCCTTTCGGCAGGGCGCTTCGTGTCCCCGAAACATACGCCGGCACGACGGGGACATTGGCCTTGCGCGCCAAAAAACCGACCCCGGCAAAGGCCCCTCCTACCCGGCCGCCCACCTGGCGCGTCCCTTCCGGAAAGATGAGGAGGCCTTCCCCGGCAGCCAGATACCTCAGCCCTTTACGGATGGCCTCAAAGTCCGCGGCACGGCGCTTCAAGGGGAAGGTGTGAACCCTTCGCAGGAACCACCCGAAGACAGGCTGACGAAAGAGGGTATCCCGCGCCATGTGATACAGGGAACGGGGACACGCCGAACCAAAGACCACCGGATCCAGATAGCTCACGTGATTGCCGGCGAGGATAAAGCCGCCCCGGCGCGGTATGTGTTCGCGGCCCTGGACGCGCAGACGAAAGAACAGACACAGCACGATATAACAGAAGCTTTTGCTGACCCAGTAGATCATGGACCCCCCCGCGGGCATTCTCGTGATGTCTGGAATTTGTCGCCGCGCACGACAATCCTGAGCCAAACCCCGCGGCGGGGTCTACGGCGAAGGGTCAGGCGTACCGGATCGTACGCTTGACGAGGGCGTTGCCGAGCCGGATCAAATCCTTGGCCTTCCTGAGAGACTTGGCTTCGGCGTAGATACGCATCTTGGGCTCGGTGCCCGAGGCGCGGAACATGAGCCAGCTCTCATCGTCACAGACCAGCTTCAGGCCGTCGTAATCCTTGACCGTGACGACCTTGCGACCCAAGAGCGAGGAGACCCTGAGCCTTTCCTGGTCGAGCGTGTATCTCTTGGATCTGAGCTTGAGGTCGCTGCGCAGGTAATAATAGCGGCCGTACCTCTTTTCCATATCGGCGAGGATGCGGCCGATCTTCTTCTTGCGCCGGCTCATCATCTCGACGAGCATGAGCCCCGCCAGCGTGCCGTCGCGTTCCGGGATATAGTTCTTGAGGCCCATCCCCCCGGCCTCCTCGCCGCCGACGAGGATGTCCTGCGTCTCCATGAGGTTCGAGATGTACTTGAAGCCCACGGGGGTCTCGTGCAGCTTGAGCCCCAGGTCCTCGGCGATGTGCTCGAGCATGGTCGTGCCGGCGATGGTCGTCACGATGTCGCCGGACCACTTGCGGTCCTGGTGGAGATGCAGGGCCAGCAGGCCCAGGATCTTTTGCGGGGGGATGTAGGCGCCGTCCGAGCTGACCGCCGCGATGCGGTCGGCGTCACCGTCCAGGATCAGGCCGATGTCATAACGCCCGGTCTTCATGCGCCGGATGATGCCCTGGACGTTCTCCTCGACCGGCTCCGGGCCGCGGCCGCAGAAGTTGGGGTTGGCCTCGGCACGCATCAGCTCGAGGCGAATGCCCGTGCCCTTGAGCACGTCGGCGATATAGCTGTTGCCGCTGCCGTGCATGACATCCATCAGGACCCGGAACCGCGCCTTCTTGAAGACCCTGGGGTCGATGTAAGAACGCAGGAACCTGACGTAGTCCTTGGCGATGTCGACGACCCGTGCCCGGCCTTTTGAGACGGCCTGGGTCAAAGAGAGGCTCTTGACGGGCGAGGCGTCGATGAGGGCCTCGACGCGGCGCGTCACCTTCCCGTCCGCTGCCCCGCCTTCCTTGTTCTTGATCTTGTAGCCGTTGAACTCCGGCGGGTTGTGACTCGCCGTGATCATGATGCCGAGGTCGAGGTTGCGGCTTTTCACCGCAAAGCTCAGGGCGGGCGTGGGGACCGCGCGGTCCGAAACGATCACCTCGATGTTGTTGGCGGCCAGGACCCGGGCCGCGATACGGGCGAACTTGTCGGACATGAAGCGCGTATCGTAACCCACGCACACCCGGGGGCGGCGTCCCCGGACCAAATCCCTCCGGCAATAATCGGCCGTGGCCTGGGCCACCCGCCTGACGTTGGCGAACGTGAAATCGTCACCGGTCACCGCGCGCCACCCGTCGGTGCCGAACCTGATCTTTGTCTTGTGCGCTCGACCGCTACACGACATTCTTCAGCCTCCTTATCGCCGCCTTCATGTCCGGTGCCGCGAAGAGGTGCGTGCCGGCGGCCAAGACGTTGGCCCCCTTGCGCACGACCTCGGCGGCCGTCTTATCGTTGATCCCGCCGTCGACCTCGATGTCGCCGTCAAATATCTTGCGCAGCTCGAAGATCTTGGACAGGACCCCCGGCATGAACTCCTGTCCGCCGAAACCAGGATTCACGCTCATGACCAAGACCCAGTCGACTTTATCCAGAACGCCCGTCGCGACATCAAGGGGGGTCGCGGGATTTATCGCCAAGGCGGGCCGGCGGGAGAGCCGGTTGATCGCCTTGATCAAAGACACCGCCTTCTTCGTGCGGACATTCCTGACCTTGCCCAGGGCCTCCATGTGGAAGCTGATGATATCCGCACCCGCGGCCGCAAAGGCCGCGATGTATTCGTCCGGATTCTCGATCATCAGGTGGGCGTGAATCGGCAGCGTGGTCTTCTTGCGGATGGCCGCCACCACGCCCGGGCCGATCGTGATGTTGGGGACGAAGTGCCCGTCCATGACGTCGACGTGCAGGAAGTCGGCGCCCGCTGCCTGGGCGCGCCGGACCTCCGCCTCGAGATTCATAAAATCACACGCCAAAAGAGACGGACCGACCTTGATCTTCATGTCTTCACCTATAGAGACGATGTCTCTGGATGTAGCGCACGACGCTGTCCGGCGTCAGATACTGAATGGATCTGTCCCTGTGCACGAGGCGTCGCAGCGACGAGGAGGAGATGTCCACCTGGGCCACGTGGATCTTCAGGAAACGGCGGCCCGTGAGACGACGTCCATATCCGGGCCGCTTGGCCAAGACGAACCGGGCCAGGCGATAGATCTCGTCGACCTTCTTCCACGTCGGTATCTCGCTGACGAGGTCCGAGCCGCAGATAAAAAAGAGCCTCGCCCCGCGGTAACATCTCTTGATCGCCCGCAGCGTGTCCACCGTGTAGGACTTGCCGCGCCGGCGTATCTCGATGTCGGAGACCGTGAAGCGGGGATTGCCGCGCACGGCCAACCGCGCCATCCTCAGGCGGTGCCGCGCATCGAGGATCCGGCGGCCGTCCTTGTGCGGCGGCTGATACGTCGGGACAAAGATCACCTTATCGAGCTCGAGCTGACCCCGGACCTGCTCGCCCAGGATCAGGTGGCCGTAGTGGATCGGATCAAACGTCCCCCCAAGTATGCCTATCTTCATCGTCTTCGACATGTTGACACAACCCCACGGCATTGATCCAGCGGGCCCTGGCCGAGGCGATCGCCCCATTCGCGTGCATCGCTCGTCATCCCAGCTCGGTGTGGCCGCTTCCGCGGCCCCGGCCGGCCTCACATCTTGAGCCGTCGCGCTACCCGGTCGGCCTTATTCGGCCGACCAGCGCCCCATCCCCCGCGGGAGCCTTTTCTGCTCGACACCTTAGGTTGGGCGTGGGCGCTTGGTGCGCCCCGGGCCGCCTCACCCTCTCAGGCGGTGAGCGCTAAACGGCGCTCCTTACTCGTCGCGCCAGCGCCCCTTCCGCTGCGCGCGGATGGGCCGCCCGCCTCGGTCCCCCGCCGCATCCCCTATCACTCGCGGATCTGGCCGGTGCCGCGGATGACGTACTTGTATGTCGTCAACTCCTCGAGGCCCATCGGGCCGCGGGCATGCAGCCGGTCGGTCGAGATGCCGATCTCCGCCCCCATGCCGAACTGATACCCGTCGGTAAAACGCGTGGAGGCGTTTACGTAGACGCAGGCGGAGTCGACCTCTTTTAAGAACCTCTGTGTCCGGGCGTCGTCGCGCGTGACGATCGCATCGCTGTGGTGCGAACCGTAGTGGTTGATGTGGCGGATCGCCTCCTCCACGTCCTTGACGACCTTCACCGAAAGAATGAGGTCCAGATACTCCGTGCGCCAGTCCTCTTCGGTCGCGGCCGCGACCCCCTGGGCGAACTTGCGGGTCTTGGCGCACCCGCGCACGGCGACGCCGGCGTCCCGGAGCGCCCGGATCATCTTCGGCAGAAAATCCCTCGCCACCCCTTCGTGCACGAGGAGCGTCTCGACGGCGTTGCAGACGCCAGGCCGCTGGACCTTGGCATTGAGCACGATGCGCTCGGCCTGTGCCAGGTCCGCGTCTTCGTCCACGTAAATATGGCAGATCCCCTTGTAATGCTTGATCACCGGGATCTTCGACTTGTCGCGCACCTGGCGGATCAGCGACTCCCCGCCGCGCGGCATCACGAGATCGATGGAATCGTCCAGCGTCAACAGGACATCGACGGCCCGGCGGTCCGTCACGGCAACGAGATTGATGACCTCGGCCGGCAGGCCGTGGCGCCGCACCACGGACGCGAGCCGTCTGAAGATGACGGCGTTCGAATGAAGTGCGTCGCTGCCGCCGCGCAGGATGACGACGTTGCCCGATTTAAAACAGAGGCCCACGCAGTCCGAGGTCACGTTCGGCCGAGACTCGTAGATGATGAGGACGACGCCGATCGGCGTTCGGACCTTGCTGAGGGCCAGGCCATTGGGACGGCTCCAATTCTTGATGACCTCCCCGACCGGATCGCGGAGGTCCGCGATGCCCCTCAGCGACGACGCCATCTCCTCGACCCTCTTGGGCGTCAAGGTCAGACGCTCGATAAAGGCCTCGGCGAGGCGCTTCTGGCGGGCAGCCACGAGGTCCTTTTTATTGGCCAGGAGGATGGCGGAGGCGCCCTCCTCCAGGACCTCTGCCATGTCGCGCAGCACCGCGTCCTTCTTCTCGGCGTCCAGGGCGGCGAGGCGGTGCGTGGCGGCCTTCGCCTTCTCGGCCAGACACCTCAATTCCACTTCAAGCTTCGTGCGTGAGGATCTCTTTTTCTTCATGAAAAGCGTGTCCCTATCCGGAGCGTGTCCCTATCCCAGGATGACCAGGTGATCCCGGTGGATCACCTCTTTTTTGATCTTCTTGCCCGCGCCTTCCGCGATCTCCTTGGACGACAGATTGGCCTTGCCCTTGGCAAAGACCGCACCGGCCTTATCGACCACCTCGACGATATCCCCTGCCTTGAAGACGCCCTCGCAGGCCATGACGCCCGGCGCCAAGAGACTGCAGGGCCGCTGGGTCAGGGCATTTCGGGCGCCGTCATCGACGACGATCCGGCCCTTGGCCGCGGCCTCGAACGCGATCCAGTGTTTTTTTGCGCTCCCCGCAGAGCCGGTCGCTTGAAAATGCGTGTTCACAAACCCCTCATAAACGGATGCGCCAAAGTCAATCCGCACACCCATCGAAGGCATCGCGCTCAGGCACACGGGAATATTGCCGCTCGTAGCAATGTGCGCCGCCTGGATCTTTGTCGACATGCCACCCACGCAGGAGGTCTTGTCCGTCCCGCCGGCCATCTTTATGATCTCCGGCGTGATCATGTTGACCTCTTCGATCAAATTCTTTCCCAGGCCCGTCTTCGCATCAAAATCTTTATAGAGCCCGTCAATATCCGACATGATCCACAGACCGTCCGCCTCTACCGCGACCGCCAGGCGCGCCGCGAGCGTATCGTTGTCTCCGAATTTGATCTCCTCGACCGAGACCGCATCGTTCTCGTTGACGACCGGCACCAGACCGTGCTTCAAAAGCGTGTTGATGGTATTGCGCGCGTTCAGATAACGCTTGCGATCCGTGAGGTCTCCCCGTGTCAGCAAAACCTGGGCACACTTCAAACCATGTTCTGAAAACTCCTCGAAATACTCCTGCATCAAAATATTTTGTCCAGCAGCGGCAGCAGCCTGGAGCTCCGCCAGGGCCGTCGGCCTCTTCTTGAAACCCAATACCGACAACCCGCAGGCGATGGCGCCGCTCGTCACCAGGATAACCTGATCCCCCTTTTCCCTGAAAGACGCCACGTGAGACACCACGCGCGCGAGATTCTGCGGGACGAGGTCAACGCCGCCGCCGGTCAAGACGCTCGAGCCGACCTTAACGACGATCTTCTGTGAGACACTCCGTGATTTCTTCAAGCAAGGCCTCCAGGCCCTTACCCTCAAGGGCCGATATCTCAAAAATGCGGCGCTTCACCATCTCGCGGAAGCGCTTGAGGTTGTCTCCGGCGGCCTCCAGGTCCATCTTGTTGGCCACCAGGATCTGCTTCTTTTCGGCAAGAACCCTTGAAAACGACTCCAATTCCTTGTTGATGACGTCGTAATCCTCGATCGGGTCACGGCCGTCCACGCCCGCCATGTCCACCAGGTGCACCAGCACCTGCGTGCGCTCGACGTGCTTCAGGAAGCGGTCGCCGAGGCCCCGCCCCTCGTGCGCGCCGGCGATCAGGCCCGGGATGTCCGCGACGATGAACTCCGTATCGTCGTCGGGACGCCGCACCACGCCCAGCTGCGGTGCGCGCGTCGTGAAAGGATAGTTCGCGATCTTCGGCGTGGCGTTCGAGATCTTCGATATCAGCGTGGACTTGCCGGCGTTCGGATAGCCGATGAGCCCCACGTCCGCGATCAGCTTCAGGTCGAGGACGAGCTCCCGCTCCTCGCCGGCCTCACCCGGCGTCGCCTCGCGGTTGCGGCAATTGCCCTTGCCGCCCTCCCCGCCGCGCGCGACGATCACCTCCAGGCCGTGCGTGCCCATGTCCCGCAGGAAACACCCCGTCCCCCCCTCCGTGACGAGCGTCCCCACGGGCACACGGATCAGGCAATCTTGCCCGCGCGCACCGACCTTGTCGTTGCTGGAGCCGTGCCGGCCGCTGACCGCCTTGAAGTGACGACGGAACTGAAAATCCAGGAGCGTGTAGATGTCCTTGTCGGCACGCAGGATCACGTTGCCGCCGCTGCCTCCGTCCCCGCCGTTGGCCTTGCCGTGCTCAACCCGGTTATCGCGGAAAAAGCTGTTGCACCCGTTGCCGCCGGCCCCCGCCTTCACTCTGATCTTCGCCGTATCAATGAACATAAAAAACCTGCGTCGCAGCTCAAGACGAAATGTCCCTGGGCAATTGGCTCACTTTTTCCGACAAAAAGGCTCCCGGCACTTTTGTCTCACGGGCACCGGGGTCCTCAATACTCGATTTCGGTGATCTTGACCCGCGTCAGCGCCTGGCGGTGGCCGTGCGTGCGCCGGGAACTCTTGCGGCGGCGGGCCTTAAAGGCGATGACCTTGGGCCCGCGCGTCTGCTCGAGGATCGTCGCCCCCACCTTGGCCCCCTTGACAAAGGGATCGCCCACGCTCACCTTATCCTTGTCCGCCACCAGAAGGACGTGGTTGAACGTCACGTCCTTCTTCTTGTCGATGCGTTCGACGGTGATGGCGTCGCCGACCTTCACCTTCTCTTGTTTCCCGCCGGTCTGAATGATGGCGTACATAGGGGAGCTCCTTTTTAGGTCCGTCTTTACCTTAAATATGTCCGGCGCCGCAAACAGCCCATAAATATAACACACCCCGGCCCCCGAGTCAATGCCGGCCCCTTTGGGCTGCCCAAGGGCTTGCCTTAAGACCTGATGTTGATCTTTTCGGGGTGCAGCTCCTTGTTCGTATGGATGTCCACCCGCGCGCCAAAGCGACGCGAGACGTTACGCAATCCCTTGAAGTGCTGACCGTTGAGGCTCGCGGCCACATCGGGATGGACCTCCACCACCACGCGACGGGTCCGGTGGTGGGCCAGATAGTTCTTGAGGTCGCGGATGGCGTTGAGCGCGATGGAGAACGGCGACTTGACCTTTCCCTTCCCCTGGCAGAGCGGACAGTCCTGATAGGCGATGCTCTCCAGCGTCCGATGGGTGCGCTCGCGCGTCATCTGGACGAGGCCCAGCTTCGAGATCCCCACGACGTCGGTCTTGGCGCGGTCCGAAGAGAGCGCCCCCCGGAAAACATGGATCAGCTCCCGGCGGTGCCGCTCCTCCATCATGTCGATGTAGTCGATCACGACGATGCCGCCGACGTCGCGCAGCCGCAGCTGCCGGGCGATCTCGCGCGCCGACTCGCTATTGACGGAGAAGGCCATCTGTTCCTGTGAGATGTTCCGGCGCCGGAACTTGCCGGAGTTCACGTCGATGACCGTCAACCCTTCGGTCGGCTCGATGACGATGTAGGCGCCGCTCTTCAGGAAGACCTTGTTCGAATACAGGCGCTCGATCTCTTCCTCGATGCCCTTCTTTTCGAACAACGGCTCCTTCTCGCGGTAGAGCCGGACGGTCTGCGACAGGCGGCTCATGTAGGACTTGATGAAACGCAGGACACGCTTGAACTCCTCCTTGGAGTCGATCCAGATGTTGCCGATCTCGTCGTTGTAGTAGTCCCGCAGCATCCGCAGGACCAGGTCATAGTCTTCGTAGATCAGAAACGGCGCCTCGCGGCGCTTGGCGGCCTTCTCGATGCTCTCCCAGAGGTGCAAGAGGAGCGCCAGGTCCCGCTGGAGCTCTTTCAACGTCGCGCCTTCTGCGACCGTACGCACGATCATCCCCGTTTGGTTGGGGACCTTGAGTTCTTTAAGGATCTCCCGCAGGCGGCGCCGCTCCTTGTCGTCGTCGATGCGCTTGGAGATGCCGAAGTGGCGCTCGTACGGCATCAGGACACAATACCTGCCGGGCAGGCTTATGTGGGTCGTCAGGCGCGCGCCCTTCGTGCCGAAGGGCTCCTTGGTCACCTGGACGATCAGCTCTTGACCCGCCTTGAGGGCCATGGGCGCCCCGCGCTTTCCCGAGGCCGAGGCGCCGCCGTCTTCGTCGATATCCTCTTCCAGGACCTGGTGGATGGAATCGTTCAGATACAAGAATCCGTTCTTCTCGGCGCCGATGTTCACGAACGCGGCCCCGACGGAGGGCACGACGTTCTCCACCTTGCCCCTGTAGATGTTGCCCAAGACCGTCCGGTCCGTGAGACGCTCGACGAAGTAGTTCGACAGACGTCCCTCTTCCAGGATCGCCACGCGGCGCTCCTGCTGTTCATAGTTGATCAATATCTCTTTCTTCTTCCTCACAAAATACCTCCATTCATGCTTGCTCCATGAGCTCTATATTCTCGACCGAGATCCCTTCGGGCAGCACCGTTCGGAACCGCTCGGCCAGTTCCTGCGGCGCCACCAAATCCTTGAGAAGCATTTCGCCCGGTTCGGCCTCGAAAGGCACCCCGAGCTTCACGGCCCGCTTCAGGCGCAGGCGCGGACGCGGGCTGAAACCCTGCGTCAGGGCCAAGGGGATACCGGCCCGGCGGGCGGCCCGCGCCAACAGGCGCATCACGTCCAGATGGGACAAAAACGCCATCTCTTTGGTCTTCGTCAACTCAAAGGCGTAGCGGAAATTCATAGGGCCCCAAAAGACAACCCCGCACCATTGATGTGCGGGGTGTCATCAATCCTGCCTTTTCTTTCGTTTTCGGCGCGTCCGGCCTACCTGGAAACGCTGCGCAGCCCAAGATTCTGCTCAAGAATCTCAAGTTGATCCGAGGTCAACCCTTTATCGTCGACGACGTGCGCCGAGATGAAGATGACGAGCTCGATCTTTTCCGTATCGACGGTCGTGCGCTCAAAAAACATCTTCCCGAGGAAGGGTATTTTGCGCAGGAACGGGACGCCCTGAGTGCTCTCGTTCTTCACGTCCTTGATCAGGCCGCCGATCATGATCGTCTCGCCCGACCGCATGAGGACCTGCGTCTGCGTCTCACGCGTGGTGATGCGCGGGTACCTGTTCTCGATCAGGGTCCCCTCGGAGGTCACCGCGGGATGGATGATCATGTTGATGTAATCGCGGTTCACCCCGCTCACCTGCGGCACCACGTTGAGCTGGATGCCGATGTCGATGTACGAATCAAGGGACACGTCGACCGTCGTCGATGTGTCGCTGCTCTTGGTCGTCGACACGATGGGGAACTGCTCGCCTACCAGGATCGTCGCCTCCTGATTGTCCAATGTCAGGATGCGGGGCGCCGACAGGACGTTCGTCGCCACGTTCTCTTCCAACGCGTGCATGATGATCTCAAAACGCGTGCCGCTGATCTTCTGGAAGACGATGTTCAGGCCCGTGTTGGCCAGCGAGATGGCCGTCGCCTTGGGCGCATAGGCCGACGGCGTCACCCCGGAGCCGCCGAAGATATGGGCCCCCGCCAGGAGCTCCTTCGTTATCGAGTCGGTCGTCACCGCGGTGCTGGAGGCCGATCCGGCACCGCCCGTGGCGTAGTCAAAGCCGATATCCTTCAACCTGTCGTGGCTGATCTCGACGATGCGCGTCTCGATCAGGACCTGCTTGGGCTTGACGTCGATGTCCGCCAGGACCTCCCGGATCTTATCCAGGACCGGCGGGATATCCGAGACGATCAGGGTGCGCGAACGGCCCGTCGTCTGGCCGGTGCGGGTGCGCTTCTCGGAGAACGCCCCGCCGAACCCCCAGCCAGCCTGCCCCGTGATCTCGAGGATCGTCACGCGGCCGCGCGGCGACAGCTGGGGCTCGATCGCCTTCTTGGCGTCTCCGGCGTCGATATAGCGCAGGTTGACGATGTGCGTCTCTGTCGGCTGCACCTGGGCCATGTCCTGCTCCATCTTGCGCTGCTCCGTCAGCTTCTCCAAGGGCGCCACCATGATGATGTTCTCCTGCCTGTCATACGCGTACCCGTACGACCTCAGGATGACATCCAGGGCCCGTTCCCACGGCACCTCCGTGATACGGACGTTGACGGTCCCCGCGACCTCCGGACTCGCTACAATATTTACCCCGCTCTTGTAAGCGATGACCTTGAGCACGTCGCGGATATCCGCCTCTTTGAAATCCAGGGTGATGGTCTCTTCCTCGGAAGACGGGCCCACAGCAGCCTCTTCCTCCGGCGCCTCGGCAGGGATCTCATGTGTCTGCCCCGGGACCTCGGGCACCGGCGTCCCTTCGGCCGCCATCCCTTCGACCGCAGACCCTTGGGCCCAAACAGACGGCCGCGCCATCACAGACGCCACGGACACTAAGACAAAAACCCAAAAAATCCTGTGCGCCAGCCCCCTCTTCATTAATCCTCCCTTCCCAACACCAACTCTAATGTCTCATTATCGCGCATCACCGTAACCTTCTCGGCTTCGATGGCTACCACGACGGACTCACCGAGAGACTCTCCGACACGCAACAGTTCGCCGTTGATGATCGCGATCGAATCCCCCCGGGGGTCGAACATGATCCCTTCCAGGCGGAGCGCCGCATCGCTCTCCGCTTCCAGATTGATGAGATAGCCGGCGGGCGTGATCAGCGGCCGGAAGGGATCCCGCTTGCCCTGCGCCTTATAAAGGTATTTGTCTTTCTCGTCCTGGGCCCCGGCGCCGCTGGCCCACAGGAAACCGGCCAGACCCGCCAACACCAAAACGAGCACCCGACACATCGTTCGATTTGTCTTCATTCTAATCTGTGTGCCTAAAAACTTCAAGCAAAATCGTCAAGTGTTGACGTTCCGGTTCGGCCTGATCGCCTTTCACCTCAAGGTTTTTAAAGTCTACAAAAACCGGGGCGCTCTCAAGAAGACCGACGAAACGGCCCAATTGATGGTAGCCGCTCTTCGCCGTGATCGAGATCCCCTGGCGCGCGAACTTATCCGATCCCCCTGCGCCGGGCCTGCCGGGGTCCACCGGCTGGATGCGCAGGAGGCGCACGGACGCGATATCGGCGAATTTTGAGATGGACTCCAGGACCTTGGGCAGATCCTGCGGTCCGATGATCATGTTATTCAACTGCTCCCGCTGGGTGAGGTAATCCTTGAGCTGCTTCTTCTGGCCCTCGGTCTCCTTGCTCTCACCGTAAGTCGCCACGATGTCGCCCTTGAGCTTATGCGCCTCCTTGAACATCCTCCCCAGCGAGACGACCTGCCAACGCACGATAAACGCCGCGTCCAGGAGCAGCACCACTCCGACAATCATCAAAAAGGCCTGCGGCCTCTCCAGCAACGCCAGCGCCTGCGTCTTGAGGGTCTTCATGTCCATGGAGGTCATGAGGCCTTCTTCCTGTTGGCCACCAGCACGAAGTCCACCACGTCATAACTCTTAACGGTGCGCCGCTGGACGGAATTGAGTTCGATCTTCTCGAATGCCGCGGAAAACGTCTTGTGGCCCCTGATCTCCTGAAGGAACCTGCCGATGATCGTCATCTCGTTCTGGCTCAGCGAGACGACGCTCCCCTGGATCACGATGTTCTCGGATGACAGCGCCAGGCGGTCCAGCCACAGCCCCGACGGCATGGCGCCCGCCAAAACCGAGAGCATCTCCGTCAGACTGAACGGCCGGTCCAAAAACGTCTTCAGGGTGACGATCTCCGAGGCCGCGGCCTGGATCTCATTGCGCCGGGCCAGGAACTCCTTGGACTGCGGCGCCAGGTGTTCCCAGTTGTGCCGCAGGCTCACCACGTGGATCTGCTTGAGGCCGGCCGCAAGCAAGAGGGCGATGTGCAGCACCAGAAAGACGACCGCCCCCATCAGCACGTACGCCTTGTAGGGGAGGACGATCTTTCGCTCGGTGCGGCGCAGACTTTTGGGTAGGAGATTGATAAGGATCATCGTTATCGCAGGGCCAGCCCCATGGCGACCGCCAGGAGGTCCGCCTCCGCCTTCAGGGCGCGTCGGTCCACGGCCTCGGCGCACGGCAGCCTGTCGAGGAAATCCGTCGCCCGGACCTCCACGCCCAGGAGCTGGCAGAGATAATCCCTGAGGCCCGCCAGGCGGCTGGTCCCGCCCGTGATCACCACCTGCTCGACGGTCCTGTTCATCCGGGCCTCAAAGTAATCGAGTGAGACACGGATCTCCGCCGCCAGGTTGTTGAGGACCGGGTCCCACACCGCGTAGAGTTCCTTCTGGCGCGTGCCGGGATCGTGCTTGAGATTCTCGGCCTCGGCGTAGTCCACCTCCAGGGCCTCGCACATCTTCTTCGTGATATCGTCCCCCCCGACGAAGATGTCGCGGCTCAGATACGGGAAGCCGTCGACGAGGACGTTCATATTGGCGGTGGTCTTGCCGAGATTGACGAGACCGATGCAACCCGTCTTCTTGGGGCTGCAGAACTCGGTATAAAAGTTGGCCAGGGCCAAACAATCCAGATCAATGGCCCGGAGGTTCAGGTTCACCTGCCGGGCCAGGTCCGTCTTCTTCTGCACCAGGTCATTCTTCGCGGCCACGATCAAGATCGACATCTTGGCCTTATCCTTGAGCTCCTGAACGATCGTGTAATCGGTCGCGACCTCCGCCAAGGCGAAAGGCACGTACTTCTCGATCTCGAAGCGCATCGAGGACTCAAGGTCGTTCGTATTCATCAGGGGCAGTTCGATATAGCGCGAGACGACGCCTTGACCGCTCACCGCGATGGCGGCCGACTGGTCCGGCGCCGCCCCGACCTTGGCCAGAGACTTGCTCAAGGCATCGAGATAATTGTTGCCTGACACCTTCTCGATCCCGAAGCCCAGGAGCTTGTAGCCCTCTTTGGAGGATTCCAGCCGCACCGCCTTGACCGCGTAGCTGCCGATGTCGACGCCCACGGACCCCTTGGGCCCCGTGGCCTGGGTCATGGAGCGCGTGAAGATATCCTTCACGGCGACGGTCGAGTCCTTCACCAGACCCTTCACGACCTGCGTGTCGATCTTCTTGTGCATCATTCCGCTTTCCGCCGGCTTGAGGATGACACTACCCGCTCACCCTTTTCATTCCTAACTTATTTAAAAGTATTATCTTATATAACGGGGCAGAAAGTCAATCATTTTCTCGCAGGGTCTTTAAGCTTCTCGGCGATTTCCAGGTTCCTCCTGGCAATTTCGTAGTCAGGGCAGACAGACAGGGCCGTCCGCCACAGCTCCTGTGCCTCCTCCATCCTCTCAAGGCCCGCATAAAGTTGCGCGAGGTTGTTGTAGGCAGGGCAATAATCGTCCTGTGCGGCCATCGCCCTTTTGAACAGCGCCTCCGCTTCCCCGAAGCGGCCCATCCGTTGCAGCAGGAGACCCGCATTATTGCACGCCTCGACCATGTCGGGCTTCAGGATAAGGGCATCCCCGTAGGCGCCGAGCGCCTCCGGGATCTTTCCCGTCCTTTCGTAGATGAGGCCCAGGTTATAATACACCGCGGCCCGGAGCATCGACCTGGCCGGCGCCTCCTGGTCGAGGACCAGGATGGCCCGGTAGTGTCTGTGTGCCTCGTCAAAGCGGCCGCTTTCCAAATAGAGGGCTGCCAGGCTGTCCCGTGCACGGATGCTGCGGGGCGCATAACGGACCGTGTGCTCAAAGAACGCTCCTTCGCTCATCCAGTTCCTGTTGTTTTCCCAGCTCAACAGACCCAAGGCAAGACACGTTGAAGCAAGGAGAACCCCCTGCACGCCCTTATGCCTCAGGCGGTCTAACAAAGAAGCCAGGAAAAAACACAGCGCGAGAGCCGGCAGATAAAGAAAGTGCTCAGCCATGATCTTGGGGAAGACGAACGCCGACTGGGGCAGGAGCCAGACGAAGAACCAAAAGACAAAAAACAGGGCCCACCGACGGGACGAAACCCCTTTCCGGAGAACGAAAGAGGACAGGACGATCACCGCCGTTGCCAGGCCGACACCGAGCCAGGACGCCGGACCGACAGTCTCGTGCAGGAGCAGGCGCTCCATGTGCAGGCCGACCGGCATGAAAAAAGAACCCAGATAGATCAAAAGGCTCTTGCCGAAAAGAAAGAGACGCGCCAACGGCCCTATCTCAAAAACGGCAAATCCCGCCTTGGACAGGATCGGGTGGCCGACGGCAAAATTCCACGCCGTCATCCGGAGGACCGCGTAACCTGCGCCGGCGGCAAAAAAAGGCATCAGCCTCCGGAGACGACCTTTCGGTGCCGGCGCGACACACGCCTCCCACCCCGCCAGCACGACGGGAAAGATGATCGCCGATTCTTTAGCCAGCAGGCAAAGGATGAAACACAAGACACTGCCCGCGCGCGCAGCAGCGCCCGGCCGCGCGTAGAGCAGCAAAGACAGGAAGATAAATAGAGCGACCAGAGAATCTGCGCGGCCCGAGATATAAGAGACGACCTGGCCGTGGACGGGATGGACCAGAAAGATCAAGACGGCGGCAAACGACAAAAAGGAGCGGCCCGTCAACCGGCGCAAAAAAAGATACGCCAGGCAACCGACGAAAAAGTGAAGCAGGAGATTGCCCAGATGATAACCGAAGGGATCGCGCCGACTGAAGATGCCGTTGAGGACCAAGGACAAGGTCAGGAGCGGACGATAATAGTTGGCGCGCCCTCCCTCGTAGAGCTCCGCGCCGAAGACACGACCCCAGGAAAACGGACCGGTTATCAGGGCATTATCCTCAATGAGGGTCTTGTCATCCCAGATGAAGGCGCCCCCAAGGACACTGCCGTAAGCCAAAAAGACAGCCAGGAGAAAGACGGCAAAGACGGCGGCAACGGCCTTTTTTTCCTTTGCCGAAAAATATTCAAATATCCGCATATGCTATCCGGGATGAGAAAAAAGAGCGGCCTTTTTCGAGGCCGCTCTTTTGGATCCCCACAGAAAAACGACGTTACTCGATCGGTGTGCCTGCAGTCGAGGTGCCGACGCGAACAACACCAGACGAATCCACGAAGAAGTTCCGGCTCCCCGTCACGTTAACCGCCTGCGGTGTCGCAACGACGGTGTACGTGTTGGCGCCGGCGCTCAACGTAAAGAAGTAACCCGACTTGTTCCCGCTTGCCAGTACGTTGTCGATGTACGGCGGATTGCTGCCGTTGAGGTTCGTCAGGGCACTCGGATACGTCGGCGGCGTCTGGGCCGCACGGTAACTCTCCATGGCCGTGCTGAAGGTCCTCATCGTCGCGATCGCCGTCGCCTCGTTCGCGTTCAGGCGGGCACGCAACAGGTTCGGGATTGCGATGGCCGCCAAGAGAACGATGATGGCCACAACGATCATGATTTCAACGAGCGTAAAACCTTTTCTCCTAGAGCGCATGATTCTTACCTCCTTTCCTGGCTTAGATTGCCTTGCGCCCTAAAACCAAGAAGACGGACAACAATACCTCATTATTTCGTCGTCGGCGCAAAGCGACCAAATTGTGGAAAAATTATATCACCACCTCCTTCCCCTGTCAAGAACCCTTTGCATGACAGAAAGATAAAAAGCCTACCCCCTTGTAAAGGCAAAAAGAGGTAGGCACTCTGTTCTATCGGCAACTGGCTGCCCTACGTAAAATACAGACGATTAGGCCCTGTAGCTTTGTGCCCCACTCTTTCGAACCCCTGCCAGGGTGACGGTTACCCGCCGTGGTTTACCTTGATCGACTTACACGGTTTTCTCTATCATAAGTGTAACATGTATTTGCCAGCTTTCAAGGGGGGCGGCCGGATGTTCCTCCTCTCCCGTCAGGCAGAAGGGGATCCGTCCGGGGATCCGTCCAATGAACATGTCAGCGGGGGCAAGACGAGAAGAACTAGCGGATGAGCTCGGTGATCTTGAAGATGGGCATGAAGAGGGCGATGACGATACCGCCGATGATGATGCCCAAAAAGCCGATGACGAGGGGCTCGATCATGGAGGTCAGGCCGCTGACCGAGGCGTCGACCTGCTCGTCATAGAAGTCGGCGATCTTGTTGAGCATGTGCTCCAGCTGGCCCGTCTGCTCTCCCACGGAAATCATGCGCACGACCATGGGCGGAAAGACACCGCTCTTGGCCAGGGGCTCGGAGATGGGCTCGCCCTCGCGGATCGAGTCCCGGGCCCTGTTGACCGCCTCCTCGACCACGAGGTTGTCGGAGGTCTTGCCGACGATCTCCAGGGCATTGAGGATAGGCACACCGCTCTTGACGAGGGTCGCCAATGTCCGCGAGAACTTGGCGACGACGACCTTGCGCATCAACGGCCCGAAGATCGGCAGGCGTAGGGTCCGGCGATCGAACCAGTAGCGCCCCTTGGGCGTATCGATAAACTTCTTGAAGAGGAAGACGACGAACACGAACAGGATGACTATCACAAGGAACAAGCGCCGCAACGTATTGGATATCCCGATCAGGATCTGCGTCGGCAGCGGCAGGGTCCCGCCCAGCGTCGCAAAGATGCCTTCAAAGGTCGGCACGACCTTGATCAGGAGGACGAGCGTGATGATGATGGCCATGGTGATGACCACGACGGGATAGACGAGCGACGACTTCACCTTGCGCTGCAGGGCCGCGGTCTTCTCCAGGTACGTCGACAACCGGTCGAGGATCTCATCCAGGAGGCCCGACGTCTCGCCCGCCTTCACCATGTTGATGTAAAGGTGCGAGAAGATCTTCGGGTGGCGGGCCATCGCCTCGTGCAGGCTCGAGCCGCCTTCGATGGCCTCCTTGATGTTCAGGGTCACGCCGGCGAGCGTCTTGTTCTCCGATTGCTCGCTCAAAATATGGAGGGCCTGGACGAGGGTGATGCCGCTCTCGACCATGGTGGCCAACTGCCGGGAAAAGATGACGAGATCGTCGAGCTTGACCCCCTTCTCTGCAACCTTCTTGGCCTTCTCTTCGCGGACCGAGATGACGATCAGGCCCTTCTTGTGCAAGACGCTGATCGCCTCGTGCTGATCCCCTGCCTCGAGTATGCCCGAAAGTTTCAGGCCCTGGCTGTCCTTGGCGACATAACCGAAAAGCGACATACGCCCCCTTATCAGAGGTCTTCGAGAGATTTGAGAAAAGCGTTGACGATCTTCGGGTCAAACTGAGACCCGCTGTGGCGCGCGAACTCCTCTTTCGTCTCCCCCAGGCTCAAGCCCGCGCGCCGGTAGGACCTGGGTGAGACCATGGCATCATAGCTGTCGGCGACCGCTATGATACGGGCACCCAGCGGAATGCGCTCTCCCGACAAACCGTCGGGATAACCCTTTCCATCCCAGCGCTCATGGTGGTGACGGACAAACGAGATGACGTGGGGCATGAAGCTCAAGGGCTCCAGTATCTGGGCCCCCCGGACGGGATGCAGCCGCATCTCGGCGGTCTCTTCGGGCGAAAGGGTGCCGGGTTTCGTGAGGACCGTCGCCGGAAGCCCCATCTTTCCCAGGTCATGCAAGAAACAGGCCTCACGCATGTCATCCAGGTACGCCGCCTCAACGCCCATGCGCCGACCGATCAGCTCGGCGCAACGGGCCACGTTATCGCAGTGCGAATAGGTATAACGGTGGCGGCTGTCCAGGGCGCGCGCCATCGACCTGAGCGACCTCAGGTACGTCTCCCGGAAATCCCCGCCGAGGCGCGCGAGATTGCCCAGGGTCTCTTCCATCCGCCGGGCAAGAAGCAGGTGCTGCTTTTGCAGATGCACCACATTCTCTTCCATCTTCTCTAGGGATCCCAGCCGGGTGCTCAGGGTCTCCCGGACGTCGAGGAGCTGCCGGGCCTTGAAGATCACCTTCTCCGTCCTCAGGGGCTTCTCCAAAAAGTCGGTCGCCCGGGCCGACTGCGTCTCATCGACGAGGTTCACCTCGTCGGGATACCCCATCAAGACGACGACCGTCTGCTCGTCGATGCGTCTCATCTCGCGGATCATGTAGCGGATGTCCAGGTCCTGGATCGCCAGATCGAGCATCACCATCGCCGGCACCAAACGCATGAAGAGGTCCAGGCCAGAGCCCCCCGTGCAGGCCGTTGTCACCTCGAAACCACGCACGCCCAGGACGTCCCGCAGGTGGGCGCAGACGGCCTCGTCGCGGTCGATGATCAGTATGGTATTCACAGGAACGTTCATAACACTCCTATTATAACGCCGTTGGCGTCCGAAATAAAGTCATTCCTCGCTCGTGGCGCGCAGGGCCTCCTCGATCGTCGTCACCCCTTCGACCACCTTGAGCATCGCGTCGTCCCGCAGGGTCAGCATCCCGCGCTCGCGCATGGCGAAATCCTTGATCTGGTCCGTCGAGGAGCGCTTGATGATCATGTCGCGGATGGCGTCGTCGATCAACAAGACCTCGTGGATGCCGACGCGCTCATAGTAGCCGACCTGATTGCATTGGGCGCAGCCCCGGCCTTTGGCGAACTGGGGCTTCTGGCCGCTCTTGAGGACGCGCTCGATGCCCAGCTTCTTCCACGTCTCCTTCGGGATGTCGATCGCCTCGCGGCAGCTCGGGCAGATCATGCGGCACAGACGCTTGGCCGAGGTAGCGATGAGGCTGGAGGCCACCAGGAAGGGCTCGATGCCCATGTCGATCAGACGCGTGATCGCGCCCGTCGCGTCATTGGTGTGGAGCGTCGACAGAACGAGCTGTCCCGTCAGAGAGGCCTTGACGGCGATGTCGGCGGTCTCGGAGTCACGGATCTCGCCGACCATGACGATGTCCGGGCTCTGGCGCAGGACCGAGCGCAGGCCGACGGCAAAGGTCAGACCGATCTCGGGCTTGGCCGAGATCTGCGTGATCCCCTCGAGCTGATACTCGACGGGGTCCTCGATCGTGACGACGTTGCGTTCCGGCGTGTTGAGCCTGTTGAGGATCGAATACAGCGTCGTGGATTTGCCGCAGCCCGTCGGGCCGGTCACCAGCACCATCCCGTAGGGCTTGCCGACCGCCTCGTTGAAGAGGCGCAGCGGCTCGGGCGACAGACCCAACGCATCCAGACCCGACGACAGCTTCGACCGGTCGAGGGTCCTCAGCACGAACTTCTGTCCGAAGCTCGTGGGCAGCGCCGAGACGCGGAAGTCGATCTCACGGTCGCGCAGCTTCACCTTGAAGCGGCCGTCCTGGGGCAGGCGCGCCTCGGTGATGTCGAGCCCCGAGATGATCTTGAGGCGCGCCAGGATCGCGTTCTGGTTCTTCTTGGGCAGCTTGAAGACGTCGAAGAGGTGGCCGTCGATGCGGTAGCGCACGCGCAGTTCCCGCTCCAAGGGCTCGATGTGGATGTCGGAGGCCCGCCGCTTCAGGGCCTCCGTGATCATCAGGTCGCAGATCTTGACGATGGGGGCCTTGGCGCTCTCCTCCAGGACGCTGCCCAATTCCAGCGCCCCCTCCACCTTGACGACCTCCACGCCCTCGCCAGCCTGATCGTCCTCCAGGACGCTCTGCATGTCGTCGGCCGACGTCGGGCCGCCGAAGAACTTATCCAGGACCTTGACGATCTCCTTTTCGCTGGCCAGGACGATATCGATGTCGTGGCCCGTGAGCATGCGCAGGTCGTCGATCGCGAAGATGTTCATCGGGTCGCTCATGGCGACGGTCAGGACGTTACCGATGCGCGAGAGCACGACGACCTTATACTGGCGGGCGATCTTCTCCGGCAGGAGCTCGACGACCTTCGGGTCCACCCTGTACTTGGCAAGCTCCAGATACGGGATAAAGAGCGCCTTGGAGAGGGCCGCCATCAGGTCCTTCTCCTTGACAAGCCCCTCCCGGAGGAGGATGTCCTTCAGGTTGCCGCCCCGCTCGGCGTGCAACTTGAGCGCCCTCTCCATGTCCTGCGGCGAGATGAGGCGCGTCTCCAGGAGCACGTCCGTGAGTTTTTTCTTCAGGATCGCCATGTCCGCAACGCTGTCGTGTCCCTACTTTTCTTTTTTCTTTTTGTCCAGCGGCTCGTCGGGGGCGGTGACGCGCAGGATCTCCTCCAGCGACGTGACGCCCTCCAATACCTTCGCGACGCCGTTCTCGCGCAGGGACTTCATCCCCTCCAGCCGCGAGGCGGCCTTGACCTCGTACTCCTGGGCGCGGTTCAGGATGAGCTCCTTGATCGTCGGCGTCAGCACGATGACCTCGCCGATGACGACACGGCCGCTATATCCCATATTCAAACAACGCTTGCACCCCTTGCCGCGATACGCCAGGATCGGCTCCCTGCCCTTCTTCGTCAACCCCAGCGTCTCGATCACCGTGTCGCTCAAGGGATGGCTCTCCTTGCAGGCCTCGCAGACCTTGCGCACCAGGCGCTGGTTCACCACGCAGATGACGGACGAGGTGATCAGGAACGGCTCCACGCCCATGTTGACCAGGCGGATGATGGAGCCCGCGGCGGTCGTCGTGTGCAGGGTGGTCAGCACCATGTGCCCCGTCAACGCGCTCTTGATGGCGATATCCACCGTCTCGAAGTCGCGGATCTCCCCGACCATGATCACGTCCGGGTCCTGGCGCAGGATCGAACGCAGGCAGCTGGCAAAGGACAGACCGATCTCGGGGCGTATCGAGACCTGATTGATCCCATCGAGTTGATACTCGACGGGGTCCTCGACGGTAACGATGTTGTCCTCGGGGCTGTCGACGTACTTAAGGATGGAATACAGGGTCGTCGTCTTGCCTGAGCCCGTCGGGCCGCACGCGATGATCATCCCGTGGGGGCGGTCGCTGGACGCCTTGACCGTCGCCAACGTCTGGTTGTCGAATCCCAGCCGGTCGATATCGAGCGTCGCCGTGCTCTTGTCGAGGATACGCAGCGCGACCTTCTCGCCGTAAAAGGTCGGCAGGACCGAGACGCGGAAATCGACGAAACGGTCCGTCATCTTGATCTTGAAGCGGCCGTCCTGCGGCAGGCGGTGCTCGGCGATGTCCAGCTCCGAGACGACCTTGATGCGCGAGACGATGGGCGCGTGGAACTTCAGCGGCGGCGACTCGATCTCGCGCAGCAACCCGTCGATACGCAGCCGCACGCGCATCGTGCGCTCAAAGGGCTCGATCAGGATGTCGCTCGCGCCCATCTCGATCGCCTGCTCGATGATGAGGTTCGTGATCTTGATGACGGGCACCTCGCGCGTGAGCCTGACCAGCTCCTGCGTGTCGGGGCCCGCCTCCTGCGTCGCCTTGACGACCTCGATGTCGATCTCCGAGACCTCCTTGATGATCTCGTCGATCACCTGGGTGGCGGGCTCGTCGTAATACTGCTCGATCGTCTGGTTGATCTCCTTCTGGGAGGCGATGATGGGGTTGATCTCGAAGCCCGTCAGGCTCTTGACGTCGTCGATGGCAAAGATGTTCAAGGGGTCGGCCATCGCGACGGTCAGGGCGCGTCCCATCTTGGCGACGGGGATGATCTGATAATGCTTAGCCATGTCCCGCGGCACGAGCTTGAGCACTTCGTCGTCGATCTTGAAACGCGACAGCGAGATGGGCGGGAAGCCCAGGCCCTCGCTCAGGGCCAGCAGGAGGTCCTTCTCGCCGACCAGGTTCAGCTTGACGAGGACGTCGCTGAGCCTGCCGCCGTGCTCCTTCTGGACCTGGAGGGCCAGCTTGAGGTCGTCGGCGGTGATCAGCTTGTTTTTAATGAGGATTTCTTGGAGGCGTTCTCTGAGGGATCCCATACGCGTGCGCGTGGATCAAGGAAAAGCTACTTTGCGGGATAACAGCGTTCGATCGCCTTGCGGATATCGGTCGTCGTGCTGACGAAGGCCTGCACGACGCATTTGGTGATCATCTCCACGTCTTCGATCGCCTGGGCGTTGAGCGGATTGGACATCGCGACGGTCAGGTTGTTGCCGATCTTGTCGATCGGGATCAGGCAGTACTGCCGCGCCACGTGCTGCGGGATCGCCTGGGCGGTCTCGGGGTCGATGTCGTAATTACCCAGGGGCAGGTACGGAAAGCCGTACTGGGCCGTCAGGACCTGGGCGATGTCTTCTTCGCGCGCGAACCCGAGCTGGACGAGGATCTCGCCGATGAGGCCGCCGTTGACCTTCTGAAAGTCCAGCGCCTTCTGGAGATGCTCGGCCGCGATGACCTTGCGCTCAATGAGCAACTCGCCGAGTTGTTTGGTCGTCACACGCTTGAAAGACGCCATAGATGCCTTTATCCCTCCTTAGACCTTGATGAGCTCTCCCACCTTCTGCAGGAGGCCTGCGGCGTCCGCCCCGTCGACGGGATTCTCCGCGAGGGTGAAGCGGAAGGCGGGTCGCCACGTCGAGCCCTCTGTCGCCAGCGCCACGTTCACCTTCTCCAGGAGCTGCCGGGCCGACTGCTCGGCCTGGCGCTTGTTCTTCTCCGGCACGATGATGCCGTAGATGTCCTCGGCGAGGCGGCCGATGCAGTCAAAGGAGCGCGCCTCGCCCTTCAGGGTCTGGGCGATCTTACGCGTCCACGCGCCGGCGTTCTGGGTGCCGACCGCCTCCAGGAGGTCCTGCCAATTCGTCACCTGGAAGACGATGAACGCGCACGGCCGCTGGTTGGAGATGGACCGAAGGATCTCCTCATCCAACCGCTGGACCAGATAGCGTTTATTGTAAAGGCCGGAGGCGCCGTCGCGGATCTCGATCTCTTTTATTTTAGAAGAAAGGAATTTATTTTCAACGGCCAGGGAGATCTGTTTGGCAAAGACCCCGATGAGTTCCATCTCCTCCTCGCCGAACGGTACGCTCTCCCTGCGGTTGCCGAGGGCCACGAAACCTTTGGGCTGGCCGCTGACAGAGATGGGATACGTCAAAAGATGCATCGCATCCAACAGCTTTAGGAGATCGTCGTCCGTTCCCGGCGACGCCCCGCCCCGTGTCCGGACCGTCCGCGGCTCCTGCAAGAGACGATCCAACAGGTAGGCGTTCGAAGACAACTTCAGGGACGTCAGGATATGACCCTTCAAGCCGTACTGGCCGCTCATCTCATAGGCATCGGCGGTCTTCATCATCAGAAAGGCGAACTCGCCGTTTGCAAAAAGCGCCACCTTCGTGATCGCCGCGCCGAAGACCTCCTCCAGGTCCCCCCCCTGGGTGATCAGATTGCTGATCTCCAAGAGACCGCTCAGCGCGACGAGCTGCCTGTTGATCTGGGTGTTGATGTTGCGCGTCCGTTCGCCGTAGATCTTGAGCTCGTCCATATTGCTCTTGATGTGTTCGGCGAGCTGGTTGAGGCTGCTGCTCAGCTCCCCGAGCTCATCGTGGCGCGGACAGGAGATCTCGGTCGTGACCTCGCCGCTGGCCAGGGAACGCACGCCCTGACTGATGGTGATGACGGAGTCGATCACCTTCTTCATCAGGAAAAAACCCACTATGGCAAAGAGCACGACGAGCGCCATGACGACCGGTTTGGCCTCCGGCGACAGAAAACTCGGGAAGACAAAGCTCAAGAGCAACAGGATCGGCAGGACCGACATGAGGGCAAAGGCCACCACGAGCTGCGGCCGCAGCGACCGCGATCCCATTGAAAGCTTGCCCAGCAGGCTCATCATGGCCGGCGGTTTCCTTTTTTGCCCGATCACACCTTAACTTATTGACTAAATTAAGGTAACATAGAATTCCCGCAGCGTCAATGCCTTTCGCCCCCCCATCGGCGTTACCGACGGGGTATCTCGACGGGGATATCCTCCGGCAACGATGCGCCCGTCTCCACGAACGACCACGGAAGAAGAGTCTGCAGCGGCTTGGCAGAAAGGTACGCCTCCGGCCGCAGGCCGTTCTCCTGCCAGGCGGCCTCCCACAAATCAAAGCGGAAGTGTTCCGTCCAGGCATCGAAACGGGCGCCCCGCCGCCACGCCCCCTCGATGGCCGCAGCCACCCGGCGGTCGCCCCGGGCAAGGAAGGCCTCCGCCGTGCTCATCCCGGGCTGGTGAAACTTCAACTGGATGCGTCCCCGGAACCGTGCAAGCCTCTTTCGCAGATGCGCCTGCTTGGCCTCCAGCGTCTCGAGGGAGACCGTGGCCGAACGCTCCAAAGGCGTGTGGGGCTTGGGGACAAAGTTCGCCACGCTGACGTTCAGGTGGGCCGGCCCCTTGCCGGTCCGCTTCCTCTCCTCGGAAATACGGCAGCACAGGTCCGCGATGGCCTCGACGTCCTCCCGCGTTTCCGTCGGCAGCCCTATCATGAAGTATAGCTTGAGCTGCCGGTATCCGGCCGCGAAGGCCTGACGGACCACGTCAAAAAACTCCTCCTCGTCAAAATCCTTGCACAAAAGATCCCTGAGCCGGGAGCTGCCCGCCTCCGGCGCAAAGGTCAGCGTCGTCTTCTTGAAGGAGGCGAATATCTCCGAGAGCCCTCCGACAATACGGCGCGGCCGCACGGACGGTAACGAGATGCTGATACCGTTGGCGCCCAGCTCCCTTGAGAGCCCGGCCACCAACTCTTCAAAGCGCGGATAGTCTGAAGACGACAGCGACAAAAGAGAGACTTCCTCATACCCGGTCTCGCGGCATAGGCGCCGCACCGTCTTGACGATGACGTCTTCCGGGACGAGGCGCAAAGGATAAAAACAGACGCGCCCCTGACAGAAACGGCACCGCCGGGGACACCCGCGCATGATCTCCATCCCGATGCGGTCGTGGACGATCTGGATATAGGGGACGATCCAGTGATGGTCCTGCCAGACGGCCGCCGGGTCCTGCACGACGCGCTTGGCGATGCACGCCGGCGCTTTATCAAAAAGCGCCCGGCGCCGGCCGTCCTCATCGACTTCATAAAGCGAAGGGACATAGACGCCCGAAAGCGTTGAAAGGTGCTCCAGGAGCCTCGATCTCTTCCACCCCTGCCTTTTCGCCGCTTTCACGGCATCCAGGACCTCCAGAAAGACCTCCTCGCCTTCACCGATGACAAAGGCGTCCACGAACGCCGCCATCGGCTCCGGGTTCAACGCGCTCCCGCCTCCGGCGATGACCAGGGGGAAAGACGCATCGCGTTCGCTCGCCCTCAGAGGTATCCCGCTCAAATCGAGGACGTTCAGGACATTGGTATAACAGAGTTCGAAGGATAAAGAAAAACCGAGGACGTCGAAGTCCCTGACGGCATGGCGCGTCTCCAGCGACCAGAGCGGCAGGCCGCGCTCCCGCATCGCCGCCTCCATGTCGAGCCACGGCGCAAAGACACGCTCGGCGAGGTAATCCCCGCGTCTGTTGACGAGGTCATACAAGAGCCGTATTCCCAGGTGGCTCATCCCGATCTCATACGTGTCGGGAAAACACAGACACACCCGCACGTCCGCCGCCGCCCAATCCTTCGTGACCGAGCCGACCTCGCGGCCGATATACCGCCCGGGCTTGGAGACCGACAACAGCAGCTCTTTATCCAAGGTTATGGTGTTGCTCATATTCCCTCGCGTTCCCTCACGACCATACTATCAGGGCGACCGGGCCTGTCCTCGGCGGTCGCCCCATCCGTGCTCGCTCCACCCATCCCCCCGTGGGACCCCTTCCGCTGCGCGCGGATGGGCCGCCCCGCCTCGGCCACCCACCGACTCTGGTTGAAATGACATCTCGAACACTTACAGGTGCAAAACTAGAGGTTAGCCACTTTACTAATGATTTCAGCATCAAGCAATCGCTTAGTAATTTGTTGACGCTCTGCTTTCTCCAGGCGCGGATAGAGAACTATTTCTTCAATATACTTGGAAGGTTCAACATAAAATACCAAAAGTTTCAAGAAGCTATATTTTTGGGGGAGCCGGAAAGCAAACCTGTATTCCCGCTGGTTTATAAAACAGTTGCGTTTATAGAAATATGCTCTTACGCCATTTCTTTGAGCAGAAAAACTTTCACCCGGTCCTTCCCCTTCAGGGTAATATTTAATTTGCCTTTCTTCAAAATAAAACCACTCCTTTTGAAGGCATGCCGCCAGCGATCTCTCGAAGAATGCCTTCATTTTTTCGGTAGAAGATATAACAGCAATCCCCCGTTTTTCCGGAAAAATATCCCAATTTTCCTCAGAAATTTTCCCATTTTCAAGAATTGTCCAACAAGACAGCAGCGCTTTGACTCTTGTCGCACAAACCCATCTTCCCTCTTTCTCCGCATCAATAATTCCTTCTTTATCATCACCTATTGAGGAATTCTTCTCTATGCTTTTAAAGTAATCATAATTTGTTAAGCAAAAAGAGCTTTGCTCTCCGAAATCTCGACTAACATCAGTAGGCGATATAAATCTACAAATTTTCACTTTGTAACCTCTTCAATCTCGTCGCAAGTCGTGTCACAACTCGGTTGCGAAAAAGGATCATGCTTGGCTCAGGCGGACGGCGCGACCATTACCCCTCGAGGTGCCTGGGGTCGTTCGCAGACCCCCGTAGCGGAGGGGGGACCCCGGCTCTTGCGGGGCCGGGGGGAACCACGGGAGGGTTCCCAAATGGGGGCGCGGGGGACCAGAACGACCCCAGGCGCCGAGAGAAAGAATGGTCGCGCCGGCCGCGGGGCTCACTCCTGCTTGGCGATGTTGAGGACGACGCCCAGCGCCAGCAGGTTGAAGAGGAGCGAGGTGCCGCCGTAGCTGAAGAACGGCAGCGGCAGCCCGACGACCGGGCACATCCCGGCGTTCATCATGATGTTGACCGCGGCGTGAAAGAAGAGCACCGACGCCACGCCGCAGGCGAGCATCCGGCCGTACATGTCCTTGGCGGTCTCGGCGACGCGCAGGACCGAAAAGATCAATGCGCCATAGAGCAGGATCAGGACGACGCTGCCCGCGAGGCCCCACTCCTCGGCCCAGACGGAAAAGATAAAGTCGGTGTGACGCTCGGCCAGAAAATTCAGCTGGCCCTGGGTGCCGCTCATGAAGCCCTTGCCCAGCAGCCGTCCCGAGCCGATGGCGATCTTCGACTGGATCACGGTGTAGCCGGCGCCCAGCGGATCACTGCTCGGGTCCAGAAAGACAAGGAGACGTAATCTCTGGTAAGCCTTAAGAAAGTGCCAGAAGACGGGCAGGCCCGCCAGGCCCGCCGCAAAGAGCCCCGTGAGATAGGAGAGACGGACCTGTGCCAGGAACGCGCAGGAGAAAAAGATGAACAGATACGCGATGGCCGTGCCCAGGTCGGGCTGGGCCATGACCAGGAGCGTCGGCAGGAGCGTCAGGCCCAGCGGGATCACGCACGCCTTGAGGAAATCGGCCGCGTGCGCGTCGGCGTGGACGCCGAGGATCGTCTTGGAACTGTAATACCGCGCCAGGACGAGGATGAGCACGAACTTGCCCAGCTCCGAAGGCTGGAACGAGACGCCGCCCAGCGTGATCCATCGCTGCGCGCCCATGATGATCCGTCCGGAGACGAGAACGAACAACAGGCTGATCAATGCGACGAGATACAGCGGCGCCATGAAAAAGTTCAGGCGCCGATAATCCAGGCGGCTCATCAGGAACATACCGCAAAGGCCGATGGCCACCCACATCACCTGCTTGACAAAAGCCTCCTGGCGGATAAAGTCACCCTTCTGGTGGCAGCTGCTGTACAGACACAGCAGCCCCGCCGCCAGGATGAGCACGAGCACCGACAATAAGACGATCTGCGGCCGGTGTCTCATCGCCACCGCCCCCTCTCCTTCGCCTCTTCAAAGACGGCGCGGGCCACTTTGCAGGCCTCGTGGCTCGTCTCGCCGTGCTCCAGAAAGACGCAGAAGGAATATTTCGGATCGTCGGCCGGAAAGAACCCCGCCGCCCAGGCGTGAGAGGGCTTTCCGGTCACCTGGGCCGTGCCGGTCTTGGCGCAGATGTCGAGGCCCGGGATCTCCAAGTCATGCGCCGTGCCGCTTGAAAGTGCAACCGGATAGCGCAGTGCCTTTTTGATCATCGCGAGGTCATCTGGATCCACGTTTATCTTTTTTGCCGGCCGCAGGACCACCGGCTCCCCGCCGATCGTCTTCGTCAGGTGCGGCGGCGGCAGCAACCCGCCGTTGGCGAGGGCCGCCATGAGACGCGCCACCTGCAGCGGCGTGACCAGGACAAAACCCTGGCCGATGGCGAAGTTCGCGGTGTCACCGTCATACCAGTTTTCAAGCCGAGTCAGGTTCTTCCACACGCGGCTGGGGATGAACCCCGCCGCCTCCTGCCCCACCTCGATCCCCGTCGGCTCCCCGAGACCGAATTCGTGCGCCATGCGGCTCATGCCGTCCGGGTTGGCGCGAAAACCCAAGTGGTAAAAATAGACGTCGCAGGAGTGCGCCATGGCCTGAAAGAAATCCTGGGCGCCGTGCGTGGACCAGCACCGGAAGTACCGGTCGCCGATCTTGAGGCGGCCCCGGCACACGAAGCTCATCGAGACGGGGAACTCGCGGGCCCTGAGCGCCGCGGCGGCGGTCACGACCTTGAAGACCGAGCCGGGCGCAAAGGCGCCGGCGGTCGCCCGGTTCATGAGCGGGGCCTCGACCGACGCCAGGTAGGCGTTGAGTCTCTTTTTGTCCGACCTCTCGATAAAGACGTTGGGGTCGTAGGCCGGCCTGCTGCACAAGACGAGGACCTCGCCCGTCTTGACGTCCATCACGACAAAGGCGCCGCTGTACGACCGCATGGCCGCGTAGGCCAGCTGCTGGAGCTCGAGGTCTATCGTCGTCGTCACGTCCTTACCCAGCTCTGACGGACGGTAGCTGATCAGCCGCACCTTGCGGCCGAGGCTGTCGACCTCGATCTGCTCTCCGCCCTTTTCCCCGCGCATGAAGATATCGAGCGCCTCTTCCAGGCCGCTCACCCCGACCTTGTCCTTGAGGCCGTAGCCGTAGGGCTTGAGGCGCGTGATCCGTTCCCGGTCGATCTCGCTCAGGTACCCCAAAACGTGCGCCGTCACCTCCCGGTGCGGATAAAAACGTTTGGCGTTCAGGTGCACGGCGACGCCCGGCAGGTCCAGCTCCTGTTCAGCGACCGCGATCGCCTTCTCTTTGCCGACCCCAACGGCGATGGGGACCGGCGTGAACGGATTAAGGTAGCCTCTCTTGTACGCAAAGGCCACCTCCTCCGGCGTCATCTCCAGAAGCACCCCTAAGTCCGTAAAGGTCCGCCCACGGTCACCGAGTTCCTGGGGGATGATGACGACGTCGAACGACAGGACGTTATCCGCCATCAACCGGCCTTCCCGGTCATAGATCCGGCCGCGGTAGGGCTCCTGGGGGATCAGACGGATGGCGTTACGCTGGCTCAGGTCAAAGTAACGCGGACCGCGCACTCCCTGGATCATGACAAGACCCAGGGCCGCCGCCGTCAGCATCAGGAGGACGAGGATTCGGTAAGTCCCAAGTCGCATTGTCGTGAAAGGCGGTACAGGGCAAAGGCCGCGACGAGCGTGCCGGCGGCCGTCAGGCCCACGCGCAGGAAGAAGGCGACGACAGACCCCCGCGGGCCCGCGTCAAAAAAGACAAGGCGGCCCATCCCCACGCCGAGGCGCTGGACAAAGACCGCCAGGAACACGATAGGAAAGACGAAGATGTCCTGCTGCCTGTTCAAAAAACGCGTCCCGTAGACGACGCCCAGGCTCACCAGCACGAAGGATACGGCGTAGAGGCCGAAGACGTCCAGGCCCAAAACGTCTTTGACCACACCGCACAGCGCCGCAAAGAGGACGTTGTCGCGCACGTCGTAGTTGTGAAAGTACGCGTAGAGCACGACCGCCGCCAGGAGCGGATCAAAAAAAGAGACCGAGGCGCCGGTCAGCTGATCCACGACGACCTGCGCCGCGAGAAGAAAAAAGGGCCAGAGAAATCTATTCTTGAGCACCGTCATGGCCTGAAATCACGATGAGGACCTCTTCGAGCGCCCCGGGTGAGACCGCCGGATCCAGATACGCGAACATCCCCAGCCCCGAGGATTCCGTACCGACGAAGCGCACGACGCCGATCAGGATCCCCGCGGGGTAAGTCCTGTTCAGGCCGCTCGTCACGATGAGGTCTCTCTCGCGCGTGTCGGAGTCACGGTCCAGAAAACGCATCTTGCAGCGGCCGTCCAGCGTCCCCGAGACGAGACCCTGTTCGCGCGTGCGCCGGTTCATCGCGGGCACGGCGAGATCCGGGTCCTGGATCAGCATGGCCTTCGAAGAGAACTGCCCGACCTCAAGGACCTTGCCGGCCAGCCCGCCCGGCGTCACGACAGGGTCGTACGGCCGCACGTCCGAGGCGCGGCCTTTGCCGAGGATGAGATACGGCCGCAGCGCATGAAACTCCTTGCCGATGACGTTCGCGGCCACCGAGACGTAGGGGGCGCCTTCCTTAAGACCCAGGAGCTCCCTGAGCCGCGCGTTCTCGGCGACCGCCTCCTCGGCGCGCAGCATGTTCTGTTTGAGCGCCGCGTTCTCGCGCTCCAGGCGCAGGCGGTTCCAGTAACTCGGATGAAAAAGGAAGGCCGCGCGCACCTCGTGCGTGACGGCGCGCACCAGCGTCAACGGAAAGCTGACGGTGTCCGTCACGCTCGCGCGCAGATAATAGGTGGCGTTACGATAGGCGAGGAAGACGATCAACAGAAGGGCACAGACGAAGACGGATATCTTGATGAGCTTTTGTTTGGGGAGAAACACGGCGCCCAGTCGGATGCATCGCTAGATGCCTTCGGTCTTCATGACGACCGAGACATCGCGCAGGTACTTGCTGTCGAGTTCCAGCACCTTGCCCGTCCCGCGGGCCACGGCCGTCACCGCGTCCTCGGCAATGTGCACCGGCAGGCCCGTCTCTTCGGCAATGATCCTGTCGAGCCCCTTCAGCTGGGCACCGCCGCCCGCCATCACGATGCCGCGGTCGATCAGATCCGCGGCCAACTCGGGCGGCGTCCTCTCGAGGGCGATCTTGGTGGAGTCGATGATCGCCCGGACCGGTTCGGCGATCGCGTCGCGGATCTCTTCGGACGTGATGGTCACGGTCTTGGGCAGACCCGCCACCAGGTCGCGTCCCCGCACCTCCATGCTCAACTCCTCTTCCAGGGGGTAGGCCGAACCGATCTTGATCTTGATGTTCTCGGCGGTGCGCTCACCAATCATCAGATTATAATTCTTCTTGAGATATTCCACGATGGCCATATCGATCTCGTCGCCCGCGATGCGGATCGACTTCGAGAAGACGATGCCGGACAGCGAGATGACGGCGACCTCCGTCGTGCCGCCGCCGACGTCCACGATCATGTTGCCCGCCGGCTCCTGGATCGGCAGGCCCACGCCGATGGCCGCGGCCAGGGGCTCCTCGACCAGATGGACCTCGCGCGCGCCCGCGCGCATCGCCGAATCCTTCACGGCCCGGCGCTCCACCTCCGTGATCCCGGAGGGGACGGCGATGATCATGCGCGGGCTCACCAGGACGCGGCGGCGGTGCACCTTCTTGATAAAATAGCGCAGCATCGCCTCCGTGATGTCGAAGTCCGCGATGACGCCGTCCTTCATGGGCCGGATCGCCAGGATATTCCCCGGCGTGCGGCCGAGCATGTTCTTGGCCTCATCGCCCACCGCGAGGACCCGGTTGACGGTCACGCCCCTTTTCAAGGCCACCACCGAAGGCTCGCACAGAACGATCCCCTCACCCTTGACATACACGAGGGTCGTGGCGGTGCCCAGGTCAATGCCCATATCGTTGGAAAAAAGCGCTGAGACGGTGCCTAAAACCTTGGAAAGGAGCTTATTCATAGGATTGAGCGCCTGTGTGAAGGGTGGGTGAAATTTGACATAACTATATCAAACAAGGCCTGCGGTGTCAATATAATATTGCTTTTTAACAGGACCCAAAGCGCTTATTTGACAACGAGATGATTCATCGATGAGAGAAAGCGGGGAAAGGACTTGCTGATGCACGCCGTGTCATCGAGGCGGCTTGCCCCCTTGGCCACCAGCCCCGCCACGAAGAGGCTCATGGCCGTGCGGTGGTCGCCAAAACTCCTGAAGGATGCACCCGGAAACGCCCGGACGCCGGAAATCAAGATGTCCTCTCTTTTCATTAAAGCTTTAACTTTAATCCTGACACCAAGTTTAGACAAATTCGACTGCATCGACTCTATCCTGTCCGTCTCTTTCACGCGCAATTCCCCAACTCCCTTTATGACGCTCCTGCCCTCTGCTCGGGCTGCCGCGACCAACAGGATGGGCAACTCGTCGATCATGGTCGCGATCTCGCGCGGCTCGATCACGGTGGCGCGCAGCCGGCTCGAAGACACCTCCAGGTCCGCGACCGGCTCAAAACCGGAGCGCTTATTGAAGACGCGTATCCTCGCCCCCATGCGCTTGAGGACCCACAGCAATCCGATGCGGGTGGGATTCAGGTTGACCCCCCTGATCAGCACGCGGGCCTGCGGGGCCAGGAGGCCGGCCACGATAAAAAAGGCGGCGCTCGAAAAATCGCCGGGCACGGCGAGGTCTCCCGGTGACGTGAGGCGCGAAGGCTCCAGACGCACCCCGTCCGCTTCCCGGCGGATCTTCGCGCGAAAAAGCTTGAGCATCCGCTCGGTGTGGTCACGGCTCACGACAGGCTCCGTGACGCGCGTGGCGCCGCGGGCCGTGAGCCCCGCCAGGAGGATCGCCGACTTCACCTGGGCACTGGCGACCTTCTGTCTCCAGGCGATGCCCTTGAGCTGCGACGGGAAGATGGCGACCGGCAAAAATTCGCCTCCCGCCGGCCCGCGCCGTCCTTCCAAGGCCGCTCCCATGCGCCGCAACGGGTCCATCACCCGGCCCATCGGCCGCCGCAGCAAAGAAGCTGCCGCGTCCAGACGCGATGGGAACGGCTGTGCGCTCAACAGCCCCATCAGGATGCGGGCGCTCGTCCCGGACTCCCGCATGTATAGATCTTTTTTGGGCGCACGCAGGGGGCGCGAGGCCTCAACGGTCACGCGGGCCCGCGCGGGGTCGGCCGCGATCCGCACGCCCATCATGCCGAGCGCGCGCAAGGTGGCCCGGCAATCATCGCAAAAGAGAAAGTTCGTGATGCGTGTCCTACCCCCTGCCAGCGCCGCACACATCGCAGCGCGGTGACAGATGGATTTATCACCGGGAAGACGCACGCTCCCTTTCAGGGACCTGCACGGCGTGATGACGACGGGTCTCATGACGCCTCCATTATATCACGAAGTCGTCCGTTTGCGAGGCGCCGCCTTGGCACCTGTTTGGAGAGCGTCCTTTATCTCTGCCGGAAGCGGCGAAGAAAAACGCAACATCTCGCCCGTCACGGGATGCGTGAAGCCCAATTCCTGGGCGTGCAGAGCCAGGCGCGAAAAGTTCTTCTTTTTGCCGTAAACGGGATCACCCAGGACCGGGTGTCCCAGATGCGCCAGGTGAACGCGCAGCTGATGTGTGCGGCCCGTCTGTGGCGAGAGCGCCACCGCCGTGAACGACCCGAACCGTTTCATCACCCTGTAGAGGGTGCGGGCCTCTTTGGCGTCGTCGCTGAAGCCGACGGTCATCCGCTTGCGGTCCGTCTTGTGCCGGCGGATCGGGATGTCGATCACGCCCTCGTCAAAGGCCACCTCCCCGTCCACCAATGCGACGTAGCGGCGCTCGATCGTGTGGTCCTTGAATTGACGGGCCAGGTGCATGTGCGCGGCGTTGGTCTTAGCCACCACCATCACGCCGGAGGTCTCCTTGTCCAGACGGTGGACGATGCCGGGGCGGTCTTTGCTCAATCGCGATAAGGAGGGAATGTGATGCAGGAGGGCGTGGACCAACGTGTGCGCACGGTGGCCGGCGCCGGGATGAACGACGAGACCGGCGGGCTTGTCGATGACGCACACCGCCTCGTCTTCATGGAGGATGTCGAGCGGGATATCTTCGGCGACGAGCTCGGTCGCCGGCGGCGTAGGGGGCATCCACGAGACGCAGTCACCCTGCCTCAGCCGATAATGGGCCTTGGCGGCCTTGCCGTTCACCCAGACCTTCCCGTCCGCGATGAGGCCCTGGATGAGGGTGCGCGAAAAATCGGGCTCGCGCTCCTTGACGAAGACGTCGAGCCGCCTGCCCTGCCCCGACGCCTCGACTACGCAGCTCGTCTGCGGCATCGTAAGATCCCCAACCAGGCGGCCCCGATCCCCATCACGACGAGCGCCATCCATTGAAAGACGCTCAAGGAAAAGTAGTACGGCCTGGGGTCTGCCCGGACGAACTCCATGAGAAACCGCTGCAGGCCGGCCGCGACGAGGTACCAGGCAGCGATACGCCCCTGCCCTGTCGTGTCGCGCCGCTGGAGGCGTATCAAGAAGAGCGACACGATCAAAAGCGTCGCTGAATCGAGGAGTTGCGACGGAAACAGCCGCATGCCGTGCGTCCTGAAATAAAGCCCTCCTTCAAAGGGGAAACCGTAGCAGCAACCGTTGAAGAAACACCCGATGCGGCCCACGGCCTGGCCGAGCGCGGCAAACGGCGCGATGCTGTCGAGCAAGACGTTCACGGACCAGCGCTGGCGCCGGGCATAAAGGATGAGCGCGGCCACGGCGCCCGTCAGGCCGCCGAACCAGACCAGCCCGCCGTGGTGCAACCGGATGAACTCCAGTCCTTCACCGACAAAATCCCGCCAGTTCAAAAAGACGTAGAAGAGCCTCGCCCCTGCGACCCCGGCGGCCAGGAGGATGACGGCGAGGGTGGTGACCCGTTCCGCGTCCAGGCCCCGGCGCCCTGCCTCGCGCACCCATAGGGGTACGCTGATCAGGAAGGCGAGCGCCAAGAAGACGCCATACGTATAGATCGTAAAAAGGGGACACTTAAAGAGTATCGGGGCCATCTTTGCACCTCATCTCTCGGATCAGCGCGATGACGATCAGGATCCCGCCGCAGGTGATCGCCGTATCCGCGAAGTTGAAGACCGGCCAGACCCGGAAGTCGAGAAAGTCGATGACATGGCCGTGGCGCAGGCGGTCGATCATGTTCCCCAGCGCCCCTCCCAGGATCAGGGCGAAGGCGGTGCCCACGCGGTACTCCGTCACGCGCAGACCAAAGAGGCGTTCAAAGAGATGCGGCCGCCAGAACGCAACGGTGATCGCCACGATAGAAACGCAGGCCACGGCGATAAAAAAAACCGCGGCATCCGGTAAGAGCCCGAATGCCGCGCCGCGATTATGGACGAGCGTCAGGTGAAAGATATTTCCAAAGACGGGAACGGAGACGCCCGGGGCGAGCGTCGTCTCGGCCAGATGCTTGGTCAGCCGGTCCAGCGCCAAAATGCCGCCTGCGGTGAGGAATACGGTGATCAAAGACACTCTATTCGGGAGCGCCCTGCCTAAAGTGTCTTTTCCTTCTTCTCCTGGCACTTCAGACAGAGCATGGCGTACGGTACGGCCTTCAAGCGGACCTTCGTGATCGGCCTCTTGCACTCCTCGCAGACGCCGAACTTTCCTTCGTCGATCTTGAGCAGCGCATGGTTGATCTCCTGCAGGACCATGCGCTCTTTGGAAGCGAGTCCCAGGGAAAACTCCCTGTCATAGGTATCCGTGGCCACATCCGCCATATGAAAGGCGTATCCCGAGTTGTCGCCCGACGCGTCTTTCTGGGACTTCTTCAAGGTCTCCTCGGAGATATGCGCGATGTCAACGATGATCTCCTCGCGCTTCTCCAGGAGCAGCTTCTTATAGACCTGCGTATCCTTCTTCGTCAGCCTGCGTGCCTTCACGCGTCACTCCTCCTTGATGGACCAGGGTCCGGTGATGCCAATCAAATTCAAGTGCCAAATTATAACCGCAAACGCGGCTGCATGCAAATACTTTTTTTGCGCGCGCCCGTTGCGGCTCCGGAGGACGCGGGTCATCCGTCAACGCTTTTTCAACAAGGCATCGCCGTCACTCCTGCTCGCCGACGGCGGCGACACAGCGGCCGCAGATGCCCGGATGGACGCCATCGGCGCCGACGTCCCGGGCATAATTCCAGCAGCGCGCGCACTTCGTGCCGGCCGCCCGCTCCACCTTGAGGGCAAACGGCTCATCGAGGCCCTCCTCTAGAACCACATCCATCGCGGAGACGATAAAGATAGACCGCAGGTCCTGCTTGTGCCGCTCGAAGTGACGGTAGAGCACGGCTTCCTTTAACGACAGGTGCACGCACGCCTCGAGCGAACTGCCGATCGCGCCCGCGGCGCGCTTGTCTTCCAGGGCCTTGAGGATCGCCGGTCGCAGGCTAAGGATCTTATCGAGATCTATCGTTCCCTTAGGATCCATTTGTTTGGCGATGTTTACATTGATATCTTCCGAATCCTGATTGAGCCTGGGCCAGAAAGACAGGTGCACGCTTTCAAAATCATCTTCTTGTGCGCGGGGTGCACAACGATAGATCTCTTCGGCCGTAAAAGGCACGACGGGAGCCAAGAACTTAACGAGTCGCATCAAGATCTCGTAAAGGGCGGTTTGAGCAGAGCGTCGCAGCTTCGATTTCTTGCCGGCCGTATACAGTCTGTCCTTCAGGATGTCCAGGTAGAGCGAAGACATATCTTCATTGCAGAAGCTGTAAATTTTTTGAAAAACAATATAGAACTTATAGGCGTCATAGGCCTTCGTAACGTCAGCCTGAAGATGGCCAAGCTTATAAAGTGCCCAACGGTCGATATCTGAAAGATCCGTCCATGCCAACCGATCCGTCTTTGGATCAAAGTCATACAGGTTACTTAACAGGAAACGGGCGGTATTGCGGATCTTGCGGTAGGCGTCGGCGCAGTTCTTCAGGATGTCTTTGGAGAGACGCACGTCCTCGTTGTAGTCGCTGGCCATCACCCACAGGCGCAGGATATCGGCGCCGGACTCCTTGATCACCTCCTGGGGGGCGATGACGTTGCCCAGGGATTTGGACATCTTGCGACCCTCCCCGTCCACGACAAAGCCGTGCGTCAGGACGGCCTTGTACGGCGCCCGGCCGTCGATCGCGACGGAGGAGATGAGCGACGCCTGGAACCATCCGCGGTGCTGGTCCGAACCCTCCAGGTACAGGTCTGCCGGAAACTTCAGGTCCTCCTGGCCTTTGAGCACCGCCTGATGGCTGACGCCTGAATCGAACCAGACGTCCAGGATGTCGGTCGAGCGGTCAAAATCCGCGGCGCCGCACGCGCAGCGGAGCCCCGACGGGATGAAATCTTTTATCGGCACCTGGAACCACGCGTCCGTCCCTTCGTCGGCCGCGCGCTCGGCCAGCCGGCGGATGACACGACCGTCCAACGTATGTTGTCCACAGGCCCGACAGACGAGGGCCGGGATAGGGACACCCCAATAGCGCTGGCGCGACAAACACCAATCCGGCCGCAGGGCCACCATGGCCGCGATCCGCTCGCGTCCCGAAGCGGGTATCCAGGTCACGTCCTTTTCAATACGGTCAAGAAGCTTCTGACGCAACCCCTCATGGTCGATCTTGAGGAACCACTGGTGGGTCGCCCGGAAGATGATCGGGCTCTTGCAGCGCCAGCAGTGCGGATACGAATGCGTGACTTTTTCGGCAGCCAGCAGTAACCCATCATGGCGCAACTTCTCGATGATGCCCTCGTTGGCCTCAAAGACGTGCTCACCCGCCCAGTGCGGCACGGTGTCGTCAAACCGGCCCCGCCCGTCGACGGGAACGATGACCGGGAGATCGTATTTTTTGCCGGTCAAAAAGTCTTCCTGGCCGTGGCCGGGGGCCGTGTGCACGCAACCCGACCCTTCCCCTTTGGAGACATAATCCGCCAGGACCACCTTGCCTTCGCGCAATCCGAACGGATGCTCATACGTCAGGCCTTCGAGCTGGGCCCCCTTGAAAGAACGGCTGACCTTGGCAGCGCCCCAGCCCAGCTTCTCCTTCAGGCCCGCCTCAAAAAGGTCCTTACCTAATATAATGGAGACCCCCGCCTTCTGGACACAGACGTACGTGAGGTCCGGATGCAGCGCGACCGCAACGTTCGCGAGCAGGGTCCACGGCGTCGTGGTCCAGATCAGGAGAAACGACCCTTCCTTTAAGCCGAGGGCGGCGGCGTGCGCATCCGCTTTGAGGGCGAACTTCACGAAGACGGAATCCGATGCGTGGTCCGCGTACTCGACCTCCGCCTCCGCCAGGGCCGTCTCGCACGTGTAACACCAGTTCACGGGCTTGAGGCCCCGCGCCACGTACCCTTTTTCGACGAGCGTCGCGAACGCCTCAAGGAGGACCTTTTCATAACCGTGACCGAGGGTCAGATACGGATGCTCCCAGTCGCTGACGATGCCCAGACGCCTGAAATCCTCCCGCTGGATGCCGACGTACTTCATGGCGTAATCATGCGCCATCTTGCGGAAGGCGACGCGGTCCACCTGGTCCTTGGTCTTGTGCAACTCCTTGAAGAGGGCGTGCTCAACCGGCAGGCCGTGGCAGTCCCAGCCCGGGATGTACGGCGTGTCGTGGCCTTTTAAAAACCGATAGCGCACCACGATGTCCTTGAGCGTCTTGTTGAGGACGTGGCCGATGTGGATCCGGCCGTTGGCGTACGGCGGCCCGTCGTGCAGGACGAACTTCGGCCGGCCCTGCGCCTTCCGGCGCATCAGGCCGTAAAGGTCCATCTCCTGCCAGGCGGCCAGCGTCGCCGGCTCGCGCCGGGCGAGGTCCGCCTTCATCGGAAAGTCGGTCTTGGGTAAGTTCAGCGTCTTCTTGTAATCCATAGCGTGATCAACGGCTGGCGGGGCCTGTCCGAGGCATTCCACCCATGTGGGAGACGCGACCCCTTCCCTCGCGGGTATGCTCGTCCGACCCCACCGAGGCCGGACTTCGCTCAGTGTGTCCGGCCTTCGCTCTCGCGGGATATCCAGGGGCAGCGAACCGTGGCCGCTTTCGGCCGTCCACATGCCCCGCGAGGGAAGGGGTCACGTCCCCCGCTATATCCTGCCCCGCCTCGGTCCCCCCGCCGGCTCTTCGATCGGCTGGGCGGGGCTTTCTCCCCCGGCAGACAACCAGAAGTTTTTCGGCAGATGTCGGCAAGGATTTGGAACGCGTGCGCAGGCGAAGCGTTATGTCGCCGAGCAGCGCGTTTCAAACCGCGCCGATGAGCGAAAAACTTCGTCTGACGGAGGAAAAAGCCCCGTCCAGCCAAACAAACAGGCACGCCGTCAGGTGCCGAGGTACTTGCCGATCAGGGGTGCTAAGTCTTTCTTCAGCTTCTCCGGGATCGCGTCCTTCGGCGTGATGATGGCGTATTTAAGCGCGTCGCGGCACGCACACGCAGGGACGTCGGCGACCTTCCGGACGACCGCCTTGAGCAATTTTTTTGAGTTCTCGGCGTTCTTCGTCAGGTTGGCGATGATCATCTCCACGGTCACCGACTCCTCGGATTCGTACCAGCAGTCGTAATCCGTCACGGCGGCGATGGTGACGTAGCACATCTCGGCCTCACGGGCCAGGCGGGCCTCTGCCATGTTCGTCATCCCGATGATGTCCATACCCCAGGAACGGTAGAGGTTGGACTCCGCGCGGGTCGAGAACGCCGGCCCTTCCATGTTCAGGTACGTGCCGCCCCGGTGGACCGACAGCCCCATCCCCTTTGCGGTCTCGTAGACGATGCCCGAAAGGCGCGCGCAGACGGGGTCCGCGAGACCCACGTGCGCGACGACGCCGCCGCGATAAAACGTCATCACGCGGCCGCTGTTCGTCCTGTCCACGAACTGGTCCGGCAGGACAAAATCCAGGGGCTTGAGCTCTTTCTTCAGGGAACCGCAGGCGGAGACCGAAATGAGAGCTGCTACGCCCAGCATCTTCATCCCAAAGACGTTCGCCCGGTAATTGATCTCGGACGGAGACAGGGTGTGCCGGGAGCCGTGGCGCGGCAGAAAGACCACCTCCGCGCCCTCAAGCGTGCCCGTGCGAAAGACGTCGGAGGATTCCCCGAAGGGCGTCTTGAGGGCGACCTCCTTGAGATCCCTGATCCCTTCCATCTTATAAATACCGCTGCCCCCTATGATCCCGACCTTCGCCATGTCAATGCTCCTTCGATAGCTCCCCGGCCCGGCGGCACGCCGCATGGATCGCCGCTATCAGGGCCTGAGGCGTCTTGCCCTCATTTTCCAAAAGGTCCATGCCCGCTTCCGTGGTGCCGCCCTTGGAGGAGACGCGCTTGATGAGCGTCGGCGCGTCAAAGTTGACCGACAAGATAGCCAGCGTCCCCGACACCGTCGCGTGGGCCAGGCGTTGGGCCGTCCCTTTCTCGATACCAAGCTCCTGTGCCGCCTTGATCATGACCCGCGCAATCTCGTCAGCCGGCACGACATCTTTCAGGTAGGCGACGAAGGCCGGACCGCTGCCCGAGACAGCCGTCACGGCATTCATCTGCCCGTCCGGAACCACGACGACCGCACCCACGGCCTCAAGGACCATTTTGGCGAGCGCCTGATGGGGGGCGCTCACGGACGGACCAAAAGAGAGAGCCGTCACGCTGCGGCCGATCAGGGCGTTGAGATTCGGCATCGCCCGCACGACCGCGCCTCCGGCCAAGGCCCTTTCGAGATAGGTCAAAGGGATGCCGGCGGCGATGGAGATGACGAGTTTCCGGGGCCGGCCCCGCGCCGCCGCGAGGACCGGATCGATATCCTGAGGCTTGACGGCAATGAGAACGACGGCGCTCGCCTCGATCAGATCCTCGAGCGAAGACGCACCGCGGCCGCCGAGGCGACGCACGACCCCTTCCTGCCTGGCCGTGTCGATGTCATAAAGGATGATACCCCATTGAGGCAGGTGGCGCGAAATAGAGGACGTGAACGCCGCGCCCATGTTGCCGCAGCCGACGATCCCGATGGTGACGTCTTTACCGCTCATGTTCTTTCTCCGAAGAGGACCCGTCCCAGCCGCACGCAGGTGGCGCCTTCCTCGACCGCCACCTCGAAGTCATCCGTCATGCCCATCGATAGTTCCCGAAGCCTGAGCTGCGCCTGCCGATGACCGTTGAGTTCGTCCCGAAGCTCCCGGAGACGTCGAAAAACGGGCCGGACGCGCTCTGTGTCATCCACAAAAGGCGCGACCGTCATCAGGCCGGTGACGCGGATGTGAGACCGTGTCCCTATCACAGACAGCACCTCTGCCACCTCGGGGACACGCAAGCCGTACTTGGAGCTCTCGCCCGAGACGTTCACCTCGAGCATGACCTCCTGCACCTTATTCCTCCGGGCCGCGTGTCGTTCGATCGCCTCGGCCACGCGCAGGCTGTCCACGGAGTGGATCACGTCAAACAAACGGACCGCCTCCCGGGCCTTGTTGGTCTGGAGGTGTCCGACAAGGTGCCAGCCCAGCACCGTGCCGTGTTCCTGGGCGAAACGGCGGAGCCGTTCATATTTCGAAAGGGCTTCCTGGAGACGGTTTTCGCCGATCTGCCCCACCCCGGCCAGGATCGCCTCCTCGATGCGCGCGGCATCCACCCCTTTGGTCACAGCCACCAGCGCCACGCCCGCCGGGTCACGACCGCTATGCTCGGCCGCCCGGGCGATCCGCTCGCGGCAAGAGATAAAATTATTGCGGATCACGTCCCAACCTTGTCAAAAATAGTCCTGATAAAGATTCTTGATGGAGTCGACCAGGCGGGCCACTTTATTCCTTGACTCCTGAAGGAGAAAAGGCGCCTGTCCGCCGGCGGCCGAACGGCAGCGCCCCACCAGGCCCGCGGCGGCGGCGCAGGTAATGGACCGGGAGACCGGCACGTGCGCCATCCCCCGCGGCACGCCCAGGCGCACCGACAGCGAGAGGTCCTGCTCCAGCTTTTCGAGCAGGCCTTGGACCAGGCTCAGGCCGCCGGTCACGACGACCGACATGCCGGGACGCGTCAAGGCGCGGGGCTCGGCCACGGCGTCGTGGAGAAGCGACACGAACTTATCCATCTCCGAGACCACGACTCCGACGAGGTCTCTCTTGGAGACGGGCCGGAACATCCCCTCGGCGCGGATCATGACCGCGTCGGACTCCTGCGGCTCGGCGTCGATCTCGAGCGCCTCCCGGGCAATGGTCTCGGCCACCTCCATCGTCACGTGACAATAATTCGCGATGATCTCCCCGAGGTTGCGGCCCCCGAAGGGCAGAACGCGCACAGAACACGCCTTGCCCTCCTGGAAGACGACGACGCCCGTGAGCGTGTCGCCGATATCTATCAGCACGACGCCGCGCTCCTTCTCTTCCTGGTTCAGGACGGCCTCGGCCGCCGCCAGGCTCGCCGCGCGCACCTCGGCCACGTCCACGCCGACGCGCTCCACCGCCTTCACCACGTTGCTGATGTGAGCATATGGCGCCGTCACCACCAGCACCTCGGTCTCCAGGCGCCGTCCGTACAACCCCAAAGGATGATGTGTCCTGGGGTGGCGGTCGATCGAATATCCCTGAGAGATCTCGTGGATCAGGACCTCATCCAGCTCCGTCCCCAGCAACCGCGCCTGGTCGGACAGATACGCCAGATCGCGGCGCGTGATGGAACGCGTCCCCCGCTCGGAGAGGGCCATGGCGACGTGACTCCGGCGTGAGGCGATATAGTTACCGTTGATACTCACAGAGGCCTGGAGGACCTTGTGTCCCGTCTGAGCCTCCATGCGCCCCACCACCTCTGCGACGACGTCAGATAGGGCGGCCAGGTCATTGACCACCCCTTTAAAGATCCCCTTGACGGGGGCTGTCTCGATGAGGAACTCCGCGTCGGGGTCAGCCGCCGCTGTCCTGGCTGCGGCGAGCGCCACCTTCTTTGATCCGATATCCAGCGCGAAGACATATCCGGGGCCGGCGAGTCGCGGCCTCCACCTGTTCTTCATCGGCCTCTCCTGCCCCCCGATTTCATGCCCACGACGGGCTCCCTCGGCCTCAAATCCAGATACGCCACCTCACCGATGTCCGGTCCGAGGTCCTTGATGATCGCCGGCAGAAGGTCCAGCTGCTCGTCGAAGCGACGGTCCCGCACCTTCACCTCCAGGTCGTCACCCAGATAAAACGAAAGCCGTCCGCCGGGGCCGACGACGATCTTGCTCACGCGCTGTCCTGCCTCCGGCATGTGCCGGACGAGGCTCGTGCCCTGACGCTCGATGGCCCCGGCCAGGCTCAGGGCCTTGCGCAGGTCCGCTTGCCCGTAACGAAAGCCGCTCTGGATCTTTGGGAGACGGTCGATCCCCCCCTCCACCAGGGGCAGGCGAACGGCCTCGGGAGAGGCGACGACGGAGAGCGCCACGCCCTCGGCATCAAAAAGGTAATAGCGTTCCTTCTTCACCACGGCCACGGGGACACGCTCATCGGCGACGATGCGCAGCTCCGAAGGCAGGATGCGCCGCACGCGCACCTCATAAAACGTCGGGAACTTGCGGCGGATACGCTGGGCGAGCCGCACGACGTCCACCTTGAAGATATTCGCGCCGATCAGCTCGTCACGGATCATCTGGACGTAACGATGGTCCGCGACGCCCAGGGCCGTGACCTCGCGGACGCAAAAGTATTCCGAGGACGTCAGATAATAGCGGATCCCCTTGTAAAGGGCAAGGCCTGACAGCGCCAGGGCCAATAAAGGTAAGATAACGAGTAAGAAGACGGGTCCGCCTTTCCATCTCCTCTTGTGTCTGTATCGGGCCATGTATCTCCTTTACCTGCGCCTGCTGTCCCGTAAAGGATCACTTGCTTATTCTCGAGACCGGTCCCCGGCCGAGGCACGGGCCGGGCGAGAGACCCGGTCTCAAGGACCCTAAGAATTCAAGGCCAGCTCGACGATCTTCGTGCACAACGACGCAAACTCCAATCCCGCGGCCCGGGCCGCCTTCGGAAGGAGGCTCGTCTCGGTGAGGCCCGGAACGGTGTTGACCTCGAGGATCACGGCCCGCCCTTCTTCGTTCAGGATCATGTCCGCGCGGGCGAGGTGCCGGCAGCCCAGGGCGTGATACGCCGTGACCGCGTCCTGCCGGGCGCGCTCGGTGACCTGGGCCTCCAGGGGGGCCGGGACGACGTATTCGGTCATCCCCTTCTCGTACTTGGCCTGAAAGTCAAAAAAATCCTTTTTGGGGATGATGGCTACGATCGGCAGGGCCGTGCCGTCCAGGACGGAGACCGTGATCTCCCGGCCTTCGATAAACTCCTCGACCAGGACGGTGTCGTCATAACGAAGCGCCTTGAGGACGGCGCAGGACAACTCCTTCCAATGAGACACGAACGAGACGCCGATGCTCGATCCCTGGGCCGCGGGCTTGATGACGACGGGATACCGCAATCCGTGCAACAAGGACATCATCCGGTATCCGCGCCGGATGACGCGGGTGCGCGGGACGCGCAGGCCCGCCCCTTCAAAGATCCGGCGGGACGCGACCTTGTCCATGGCCAGACGGCTCGCCTCCCGGGCCGGACCGGTAAACGGCACGCGCATGTCTTCCAGGATCTTCTGGAGGCGGCCGTCTTCTCCGAACCCGCCGTGCATCGCCACGAAGACGACGTCGACGGCGGCCTCACGCACGAGACGCTGGATCTCCTCTTGCGTCTCCTCGAGGACCTCGAGGGACAACGCCTGCCATCCGGCATCTTTCAGGGCGTTCAAGACGGCCCGGCCGCTCTTGAGCGAGATGTCGCGCTCCGACGACAAACCGCCCATCACCACGCCGACTCTTTTAGGTTGCGCGCACAATCATCACCTCGGGCTCCAATCGAACACGAAAATGATTATACACTCTTTCCTGGATGATTTCCACGAGCTTTGTCACATCGGTGAAGCGCGCGTGGCCCGTATTGATGATGAAGTTGGCGTGGCGCGGGCTCACCTGCGCGGCGCCCACCGCAAGCCCCTTGAGGCCGCAGCCGTCGATCAGGCGGGCGGCCGCGTCTCCGGGCGGATTCTTGAAAAAGCTCCCGGCGCTCGGAAAGAGCCAGTCCTGGTGGACGAAGCGCCAGCCCAGGATGCGGCCGATCTCCCGCGTGACGCGGCGCCGGCGGGCCGGACGCAACGCGAGCGTCGCGCCGGTGACGATCATCGGGGCCAGCGACGTCTGCCGATAGCCGAAGTCGATCTCTTCGCGCCGCAGGGTGCAAAAACGGCCCGAGCGGTCCAGCGTATCCACGGACACCACGACGTCCCGCATCTCGCGGTAGGTCCGGGGGTCGTCCTGACAACGGCGCGCCCCGGCGTTCATCACGAGGGCGCCGCCGATCGTTCCGGGTATCCCTGCCAGAAATTCGTGACCGCCCAGATCGAACTTTGAGAGGACCGAGATGAGACGGCCGATGCGCACGCCGGCACCCACCGTGACCCGCCGGCCCCGGACGCAGATCTTGGCAAAGGCCGGCGCCTGGAGGCAGACGAAGACCTTGCGGATCGTGGCATCGTCGAACAAGACGTTGCTGCCCGCGCCGAGGACGAAAAGGTCCACACTCTTGTCGCGTTCGCGCAGGAAGGCGCCCAGCGCCCGCACGCTGGCCGGCTCCAACCACCACCGCGCCCGGCCGCCGATCCTGAAGTAATTCCGGCCGGCCAGGGCCACGTTGTGACGGACCTTATTCCTTAAAGAGGTGCGCAAACTCATCGCTGGCCTTTGTGATATCCCCCGCCCCCAGGAACACGACGAGGTCCCCGGGCCGGACCGTCGCCCGGACCCGCTCCAGGAGGCCTTCGCGGGACACGTACGTGACGGGACACGGCGTCTTCTCCCTGATGCGCTCGACGAGGTTCTCGGCGGTCACGCCCTCGATGGGGTCTTCGCTCGCCGCGTAGATGTCCGTCACGAGAAGACGGTCGCACAACGCAAAACAGCGCGCGAAGGAATCCATCAAAGCCTGCGTCCGGGTATAGCGGTGCGGTTGAAAGACCACGACAAGACGCTTGCGCGCGCACGCCCGGGCGCCCTCGAGGGTCGCGGCGATCTCCGTGGGATGATGCCCATAGTCGTCCACGATCATGAGGTCTTTGTCCTCATGGCGGATCTGGAAGCGCCGCTCGACGCCCTGAAAAGACGCCAGGGCACCTCGGATCACGTCGGGCTCCAGCCCCAGCTCCAGGCCCAGCGCGATCACCGCCGAGGCGTTGAGGGCATTGTGCCGGCCGCACAGGGACACGCCGAAGCTCCCCAGCGGCTTGCCGCGATACGCGCAGGTAAAACGGATGGACCGCTCGACCGCGGCGTAGCGCCCGATAGAAAGGTCGGCCTCTTTTGAAAATCCGTACGTCACGAGGCGCGGGGCGTTGTGCGCCGCCAATTCATGGAGCGCCGCGTCGTCGCGGCAGGCGATGACGCACCCTGCCGGCGCCGTCTGCTTCATGAAGGCCGAAAAGGCATGCAGGAGGTTGTCGTACGTCTTGTAATAATCCAGGTGCTCGTGATCGATGTTCGTCACGAGCGAATACGTCGGCGTGTAGCACAGGAACGTGCCGTCGCTCTCATCGGCCTCGGCCACGAAGAAGGGACTCTCTCCGCAGCGCACGTTATCCTGGTCCGCACGCAGGATGCCGCCGACCGCAACCGTCGGACACAGGCCCGCTGCCGAAAGAAGCGTGGCCGCCAGGGACGATGTCGTGGTCTTGCCGTGGGCGCCGGCCACCGAGATGACGGTCTTGGCGGCCATCAGGTCGCACAGGAATTCGGCCCTTTTCTTGATGGGGATGCGCCGGGTGCGCGCGGCGACCAGCTCGGGGTTATCCGCCTTGATGGCGGAGGAATAGACGACGAGGTCCGCGCCCTCGATGTTCTCTGCGCGGTGGCCGATGACGACCGAGGCGCCGCCGGCGGCCAGACGGCGCGTCACGGCGGACTCCTTCACGTCCGAGCCCGAGACCCGCACGCCGGCCTTCATCGCCAGCCGGGCCACGCCGCTGACGCCGATGCCGCCGATGCCGACAAAATGGATGCGGCGAAAAGGAAGGGATGTCATAGCATGGTCCGGCGCGTGGGGCTGTCCTTCTTCTTCAACGAATCCTCCCACATCCGGGCCAGGTCCTCGAGGTCCTGGACGCCGAAAAGACAAGACTTGACGGCCCTTTCAAACGTCCGGCCCTCCTTGATCTTGTCGCATACCGCGTTAAAGCGGTCGATGCCGAATGTCTCGACGATGAAGGTAAGCAGGCTCACCGACTCGGCGTAAAAGAGCTCGACCTGGTCGTCATCCGCCAGCTCGCGGGGATCCATCTCGTGGAGTTCCTTGAGCGGGATGAACGTGCCGTCCTCGATGGCATCGAGGGCCATCTTCTGCGAACCGAAGCGGCGGGCCGGCTCCAAATAGCAGGCCACCCCCTCATCCAACCACGTGGGCACGACATGGCTGCCGATGACTTCATGAAAGACGATATGGCCGAGCTCATGCGGCAGGAGCGCGTCGAAGAACCCGGCGCCGCGCGGAAAGACCCGGATGGTCTTCTCGTGATACGCCGCCAGGCCCCCGGACCACGCCGGCTGACCGGTATCCTCCATATAAGACCCCTGGTCGGCGTAGATATAGATCTTGGCCCGGTCGTCCCACGTCCAGTAGTCGTACCGGACGAAGCCGAGTTTCTCGGTCAACTCTCCATAATACCTCTCGGCGAATTCGATGGTCGCCTCCACGAAATCCCTACCCACCCCTTCTTCGTGATAAACGATGAAGTGACGGCTCTTGGTCTCCTCAAACTCCACCGCACCCCGCGCCGCCGGCGCCAGGCAAAAGACGATGAGAAACGCAAGCATCCACACCCTCATGACACAAGCTCCACCGGGCTCAACGCCGCCCCCTGGGCGTACATCCGGCGCGCCGCCGTTGCCATGACCCTTCGCCGCATCCCGTCGGTAATAAGGATCCTCAGCAGCGGCCCCAGCGCGCCGGCCTCCAGGCGCCCCTCCTCCAGCATCAAGGCCGCCCCCTGCATCGCCAGCGCCCGGGCGTTGGCGACCTGATGGCCGCCCGCGTGGGGGTACGGGATCAGGATGCTCGGCACGCCGAAATAAAGCAGCTCATGGAGGACGCCGCTGCCCGCGCGGCTGACGACGAGGTCCGCGGCGCTGTACGCGCGCTCCATCTCGTTCAAAAACTTCACGACGCGGCTTGGGACGCGCCAATGTCCGTAGCGCTGTGTCAACGCCTGCGGGTCACCGCGGCCGCACAGATGGATGACCTGAACGCGGTCCGCGATACCGCTCTTTCCCAAGGCCTCGGGGACGCACTCGTTGAGTCTCTGGGCGCCCTGACTGCCCCCTAATACCAAAAGTGTAGAACGCGTCTCATCGAAACCAAATGACCGGCGCGCGGCATCCGCATCGAGGACCTTCAGGCCCTGTCTCAAGGGAAATCTTGTCACCACGATCTTCCGGCGCAGGACCGGCGCCGCGTGCCGGCGCGTCGCCTCAAAGGTCACGGCCATCGTATCCGCAACGAACGCCAGGAGTCGGTTGGCCCGACCGGCAACGGCGTTCTGCTCATGGATCATCACCCGGCACCCGCGCATCTTGGCGGCCGCGACAAACGGCACGGTCATGAATCCGCCGAAACCAACCACCCACGCCGGCCGAAGGCGACCCAGCAGCCGCCGGGCCTCCTTGAAGAGCCGGGCCGCGCCCCCAAAGCTCCTGTCGACCTCAACGGGGACGACCGCGCACGAAGACGGCAGTTGAGCGGTCAACGCCTCCTTGCCTTCTTGGGTCACGAAGGTGATGTCCACCGCGACGCCCCGGCGCCCGACGAACTCCTGGCAGAAGCTGACGGCCGCAAAGATGTGGCCGCCGCTGCCGCCGGCCACGACCACGATGGGTCTTGAACCCGGCGTCTTCACAAGACCGTCTCCTCGGCCCGCGAAACGTTCAACAACAACCCCACGGCGATCATGTGAAAGATGAGCGACGATCCGCCGTAGCTGATAAAGGGAAGCGGCAGCCCCTTCGTGGGCAGCGCGCCCATCGAGACACCGATATTGATCGCCGAGGAAAAGGCGATGAGGACCAGGACGCCGACACAGATCATCTTGCCGAAGGGATCACGGACCTGCCACGCGACGCGGGCCATGCTGATGATGAGATAGACAAAGAGTAAGATCACGCATCCCGTGCCCAGGAGCCCCAGCTCCTCGCCGATGATCGAAAAGATAAAATCGGTGTGCGCCGCCGGCAGGTAAAAAAGCTTCTGCCTGCCCTGCCCCAGGCCCACACCCCACCAGCCTCCCGTCCCCAGGGCGATCTGCGACTGGATGATCTGGAAACCGCTGCCCTTGGGATCGAGCCAGGGGTTCAGAAAGATCATGATCCGGGCCCGCCGATACGGGACGCTGAAGATCAAAAAATACAATGCCGGCAGCGCCGCCAGGATACTGTACAAGATGTGCCGCATCCGGCAGCCCGCCACGAAGAGCATCGCGAAGGTCAGGACCACGAGCGAAACGGCGGTCCCCAGGTCCGGCTGGAGCAGGATCAGCAGGACCGATGCGCCCAGCACCGTCATCGGCGGAACAAACCCCTTCCAGAAGTCTTTCAGGTACGGCGCCCGCCGGGTGATAAAATCCGCCAGGTAGATGACGAGCGCGACCTTGATGAACTCCGACGGCTGAAAGTTGAAGCCGCCCAGGCTCAGCCACCTCTTGGCCCCGCCCGCCTCATGCGCGACCCCCGGCAGGAGGACGACGACCAGCGGCAGCAGCGAAAGGAGGAACAGCGGCTTGGCGACCTTCTTGAGCGCGCGGTAGTCCATCGCCATCACGCCGAACATCGCGAGGGACCCGAAGAGGACAAAGAGCGCCTGCTTGCGCAACAGCTGCGTGCTCTCACCCGAGCTCTGCCACGCCGTGACACAGCTTGCGCTGTAGATCATCACGACGCCGATACAGATCAGGATGAACGTCGTGACAAAAATGGAGATCCGTAATCGTCGCATGATGATTTCCCGAGCTGCGTCCGGAGGGGGGCTCTATGTGGCGGACAATCAGAAGTTTTTCGGCAAGCGTCGGCAAGGTTTTAGGACGAGTTCGGCGGCGAAGATGTATGTCGCCAGACGAACGAGTCCTAAACCGTAGCCGACGGCGAAAAACTTCGTCCGCCACATAGAGACCCCATCCGGATGCGGGTCCGTTACTTCAGCTGCGCCACGAGCTCCTTGAAGACGCGGCCGCGGTGCTCGTAGTCCGTGAACATGTCAAAGCTCTTGCACATCGGCGACAACAAGACGCATTCGCCCGCGCGGGCCTGACCAAAGGCGACCGTGACCGCCTCGTCAAAGGCGGCGGCGCGGCGGATGGGCAGGACGCCCTGCCACGCGGCTGCGATGCGCTCGGCGGCCTCCCCGACGACGACGGCGGCCTTTGCCTTGGCGCGCACCAGGGGCGCGATGCGACCGAAGTCGCTGCCCTTGTCGCGGCCGCCGACGATCAGGACCACAGGCCGGCGCACGTTCTTAAGCGCCCACGCCGTCGAATCGATATTGGTGGCCTTGGAGTCGTTGATGAAGTCGATACCGTCGAGTGTGCGCACGAACTCCAAACGGTGCTCGACGCCCGTGAAGGCGGCGAAGACCTCGTCGCATTTTTCCTGCGGGATGCCCAGGCAACCCGCCACCGTCCGCACCGCCATCTGGTTCTCGTCAAGCCGCGCCCCTTGCGGTCCCTTATTAAAAAAAACGACGCGCGCCCGCGTGGCACCGGTGAGAGGACGCAGGCGCTTCTCGCCGTGATTCAAAACGAGCCAATCCTCGGCCCCCTGATTCATGGTGATGCGCTTCTTCGCCTCAAGGTACGCCGCCATGTCGGGATAACGGTCCAGATGGTCCGGCGTCAGATTGAGGACAACGGCCACGCGGGGCCTGAACCTCCGGATCGTCTCCAGCTGAAAAGAGCTCACCTCAAGGCACACGAAGTCTTCGGGTTCGATCTGATCGGCGCAAAGAGAAAACGGCGAACCGATGTTGCCCAGGATGTGCGCCCGGCGGCCCCACGCGCGCACCACGAGACCGATCAGGGTCGTGGTGGTCGTCTTGCCGTTGGTCCCCGTCACGGCGATGATCGGCGCCCGACACACCGAGGCCGCCAATTCTATTTCGCTGGCGACCTCGATCCCGCGCGCACGGGCCCAGCGGACCGGCGCGGCGTCCAAGGGAACGCCCGGGCTTAAGACAGCGAGGTCTGCCGCCGCGAGGGCCTCCTCGGTATGGCCTCCCTTCTCGCCTTCGATGCCGTCGGCGGCCAAGGCCTCAAAGCGCTCGGCGATGGCCGGGGATGTCGCGCTCTCCGTGACAAAGACGCGGGCGCCCAGGCGCCGAAGCAGTTGGGCCGCGGCCATGCCGCTGCGGGCACAGCCGATCACCGTCACGCGCTTGCCTTGATAGGACGTCATCTGAGCTTCAGGGTGGCCAGGGTGAAGAACGCGAGGATCGCCGCGATGATCCAGAAACGGACGATCACCTTCGGTTCCGCCCAACCCAACATTTGAAAATGGTGGTGCAGCGGCGCCATGCGCAGGACGCGCTTCTTGCGCCATTTAAAAGACGCCACCTGCACGATGACCGATACGACCTCGGCGACGAAGACGCCGCCGACGATCACGAGCAAGAGCTCCTTCTTGATCAGGACCGCCACCACGCCGATCGCGCCGCCCAGGGCCAACGCCCCCACGTCCCCCATGAAGACCGCGGCGGGATAACAGTTAAACCACAGGAATCCCAGGCAGGCGCCGACCACGGCCGCGCAGAAGACGGCGAGCTCCCCCACGCCATCGATGTAGGGGATCAAGAGATACTGGCTGAAGCGCGCGTGACCGGAGAGGTAACTCATGATGCCGTACGAAAAGGCCACCATCAGGATGCACCCCGTGGCCAGGCCGTCCAGGCCGTCGGTGAGATTCACCGCATTGGAGGTCCCCACGACGACGAGCATCACGAAGAAGACGTAGAAGACGCCGAGATGCACCGCCGCGTCCTTCAGGAAGGGGATATCGAGCGTGGCGGGGACGTTGGGATCCAGATACACGAAGACGCCCAGCGTCAACCCCAGGAGCAGCTGCCCCAGCAACTTGGCCTTGACGCTCAGGCCCCGGCGCCGGAAGCGCAGCTTGATGTAATCGTCGATGAAACCTACGACCCCCAGCCAGAGCGTCGCGAACAACGTCAAAAGCACGTACCGGTTCGCCAGATCCCCCCACAGGACCATGGCCGCCACGACCGCGCCGACGATGATCACCCCGCCCATCGTGGGCGTCCCCTCCTTGTGGTGATGCAGGTCGTACAGGCCGCGCACCTCCTCTTTGGGCCGCACCGTCTCGCAGACCTTGAGCGCGGCCAGGCGCCGGATGAGCCGCTCGCCGAAGATGACGCAAAAGAAGAAGGTCGTGATCGCCGCCATGGCCGAGCGAAAGGTGATGTAGCGGAAGACGTTGAATCCGGCGAAGAGATCCCGGAGGGGGACCAGGAGATGATACAGCATGGTTATCCCGTCTTTTTTAGATGATCGACGATCTGTTCCATCCGCATCGAGCGCGACCCCTTGATGAGCAGGACATCGCCTTGCCGCAGCGTCTCCACCAGGAAATCCAGGACCTCAGGGCATCCCGGAAAATGGTGGATGGCCTGCGTGCTCATGCCGCTGTGCCGGGCGGTCTCGGCCGTGTGGCGGGCGTGGCCGCCCATCGTCACCAGGATGTCGATGGGCTTGCGCGCCACGTAGCGGCCGAAGTACGCGTGGAAGTCGTTCGTCTGGGGACCCAACTCCAGCATGTCACCCATGATGAGGATGCGCCGGCCTCCCGCCTCCTGCCGGCACAAGACGTCGATGGCCTGCTTGAGGGACTGCGGATTGGAATTATACGTGTCGTCAAAGACCGTCCAGTTTTTGAGGCGCAACTCCTTGAGGCGCATCTCCGGCGCATCGAAGGCGGCCAGGCGCTCGCGGATCGTCCGGATATCGATGCTGAAGAGGACACCGCAGCCGACGGCGGCCAGGGCGTTGCTGACGTTGTGGAGCGCCGAGTGCCTCACCTCAAGGACCTGCCGCCTGTTATACAAAAACGTGATGCTCCGCGGATGATACGTCACCTCGGAGGCCGTGAACTCCGCCTCACGGTTGACGCCGAAGAAGAAGACCGGCTTCGTCCGGATAGGGCACAGCTTTCCGAGGATCAGGTCGCAGCGGTTCATGAGCGCGATGCCCGGAGGGGCGAGCCGGCGGACGAGCTCGATCTTCTCGCGGTACACCCCCTGGAGACTGCCGAGGAACTCCAGGTGCGCCGGGCCGATGTTCGTGATGACGCCGACGTTCGGTGCGGCGATCTCGGCGAGGCGCCCGATCTCGCCCACCTTGTTGGTCCCCATCTCCACGATGCACACGTCGTGCTTCGAGTGGATCTTGAGGAGCGTCAACGGCACGCCGATCAGGTTGTTCTGCGTCCCGGCGTTCTTGAGGACGTGGTACCGGGCCGACAGGACCTGGGCGATCATCTCCTTCGTCGTCGTCTTACCGTTGGACCCGGTCACCGCGATGACGGGTATGTCAAAGCGGCGGCGGTGAAAGTGGGCCAGCCCCCCGAGCGCCGCGAGGGTGTCGGCCACGCGCACGTACGCCACGCCCTTGTGCCGCGGCGCACTCTTTGCCTCATCGCTATACACGACCGCACGGCAACCGGCCGCGACGGCCCGACCGATGAAGTCGTGCCCGTCGAACCGGGGTCCCTTGAGCGCAAAAAAGATCTCTGTCTCTTTGGCCGTGCGCGAATCGGTGGCAACGCCGCCAAAACGCTTGGCGATCGCGCCCGGGCGCAAGACCCCGCAAGTCCCGGCCACAACATCTTTGATGTTGAACATGTCTATGGTGTCAGGAACGCGCGCGCGACGACACGGTCGTCAAAGGGGATCACGGCGCTGCCGACGATCTGGCAGGACTCATGCCCCTTGCCCGCGATGAGGACGACATCCCCCCGCCGGGCCTTGGAGAAGGCCCGTCCGATGGCCTGGCGCCGGTCAAGAACGACCTCCCAGCGGTTCCCCACCACACCCTTCAGGATAGCCCGGATAATGGAACCGGGGTCTTCCGTGCGCGGGTTGTCAGAGGTCACGACCGTATAATCGGAGAGGCGGCTCGCCACGCGCCCCATCCTGGGTCTCTTGCCGCGGTCCCTGTCGCCCCCGCAGCCGAAGACCGTTATGATGTTGCCATTATGAGGAATACGCCGCAAAGATTCAAGAACATTTTTAAGCGCATCGTCCGTATGCGCGTAGTCCACGAAGACATGTATCCCCCTGTCGTTCTTGACCCGCTCCAGGCGGCCGGCAACCGTCCCGCAGGCCTCGATCCCGCGCCGGATGGCGGCCTCCGGGATCCCCTCGGCCGTGGCCGCCGCCACCGCGGCCAGGACATTGTAGACATTGTGCCGGCCCACCAGCGGGGTGAAGACATCCATGCGGCCCCGCCGGGTGGTGACACGCAGGCGGCTGCCGGCCCAGCCCTCTGTCTTAACAACGCCCCGGATATCCGCCCCGGCCGACAGACCATACGTCACGAGGCGCCCTCTTCCCGTCTTTTTCAGGCGCGCGCCGTAGGCGTCGTCGATATTGACGATCCGCGTCGAAGAAGCATCCACGTATTTTTCAAAGAGCCTCTTCTTCGCCGCAAAGTAAGCGGACATCGTCTTGTGATAATCGAGGTGGTCCCGCGTCAAATTGGTAAAGAGGGCCTCTTTGAAGACCAGCCCCTTGACGCGCTCCTGGTCGAGCGCGTGGCTCGATACCTCCAGGACCACGTGGGTGCACCGGCCCCGGACCATACGATGGAGGATAGCGTAGAGCTCCGTGAGGCCCGGCGTCGTGTTGTTCATGCGCACGAGCCCCGCGCCGACATCATAACCGGTCGTGCCCAGGAGGCCGCAACGCCTCCCCGAGGCCCGCAGGACGCTATGTATCAAATAGGTCGTCGTCGTCTTGCCGTTCGTCCCGGTCACCCCGACGCAGGATATCTTTTTTTGCGGCTCCTCATAAAAGAGGCGGACGAGGTGCTCCAGGGCCTTGCGCGTATCCGCGACGCGCACCGTCGTGACCCCGCGGCCCGGCAGAGACGCACCCTTTTTTTCCACGACAAGGACGACCGCGCCCCGGCGCACCGCGTCCGCGCAGAAGCGGTGCCCATCCTGGCGTGTCCCCCGGACCGCCACAAAGAGGCTGCCGGCCGCAACCTGCCGCGAATCGGTAGTGATGGCAGCGACGTTCACCCCGGCCTCGCTGCCGATGATCTCCTTGACGGCACATCCGGCAAGGAGTCTCTCTAAGGATTTGGGCTTCATGGTGCGACCTCGACAGACGCAACGCTCGCAAGTTCCATATACTTCAACACGTCTTCGGCGACCGCCTTGAAGACCGGCGCACAGACCACGCCGCCGTAATAATACGGCCGAGGCTCATCGACGACCACGGCGATGGCGATCTTCGGGTCATCCGCCGGCGCAAACCCGATAAAGGAGGCCATGAACTTCGAATGGGAATATCCGCCGGCGGGATCGACTTTTTGGGCCGTGCCGGTCTTGCCCGCCAGGGGAACCCGCTTCGAGCGCGCCATGCGGCCCGTGCCCTCTTCCACCGCCCACGTCAGAACCGTGCGCATGGAGGCGGCCGTCTCCTCCGCCAGGACGCGGCGGACGGTCTTAGGGGCAAAGGCCCGGATGACCTCACCTTTCTTGTCGATGATGGCCCGCACGACATACGGCTGCATCAGCACGCCGCCGTTGGCGAGGACCGAGATGCCGCGGGCCAACTGCAGGGCCGTGACGCAGACCTCCTGACCGATGGGAACGGCGCCGATCGACGTCTTGGACCACCGGGAGACCGGCTTGAGGACCCCGGCGACCTCACCGACGACCCCGGAGTCCGTCGAGACACCGAAGCCGAACGCCGCGGCATAGTCGTGGACCATCGAAGCCCCTAACTTCTGCGCGATCTTGGTCGTGCCGATATTACTGGAAAAACCGATCACCTTGAGGAACGGCAGCCAGCCGTACTCGTGGACATCATGCAGGGTGTGGTTCGCGACGCGGTACGCGCCGTTCTCGCAAAAGATCTTGTCGTCGAGACCGAACGCCTTTTCGTTCAGGGCGGCGGAGGCCGTGACGACCTTGAAGACCGAGCCGGGCTCGAAGAAATCCGTGACGACGCGGTGGCGGCGCGCCTCTGCGGGATAGGACGCCGGCGCGTTCAGGTCATAGGTGGGACGGCTGGCGCTCGCGAGGACCTCCCCAGTTGCGACGTCCATCACCACGATCATCGCGCCCTTGGCCTTGTACTTTTCGTAGACCTTGTCCAGCTCCCTCTCTGCAATAAATTGTATCACCTCATCGATCGTCAAGACCAGAGAATATCCGTCCAGGGGCGGCTGCAACACGTCCGTCACCGTCAGGGGGCGCTGGCGGGCGTCGCGCAGACAATAGGTCCAGCCGGGCGTGCCGCGCAGATACTTGTCATAGGTCAGCTCCAGCCCCTCCAGGCCCACGTTGTCGAGCCCCGCAAAACCCAGCAGGTGGCTCGCCAGGGTGGCGTTCGGATAAGAGCGCCTGCTCTCTTTGATGAAATAGAGGCCGTCGAGCTTGAGAACCTGGATCTGTCTCATGGCGTCCCCATCGAGCTTGCGCGCCAGCCACACGAACTGCTTGGGCCGCGTGAGCCGTTCGCGGATGAAATCAGCTTCCAGGCCGAGCAGGGCATGCAGACGCTCGATGACCTCACCGTGATCCCGGATGTCGGGCGGCACGGCGTAGAGGGAATACGTGGCGACGTTGACCGCGAGGGGCCGCAGGTTGCGGTCGAAGATCGTGCCGCGCTTGGGCTCCAACTCCATATAGTAGGTATGCTGTTTGGCGGCGAGGCGCGAGAGGAATGAGGCGCGCAGGAGCTGGATGGTGAGGAGCCTGAAAAAGAAGAAGGCGAAGAGCCCCAGGAAAAAGACAAGGATGATACCGAACCTGAGGGGCGTTATGTGTGGACGCACGCGAAGAAGGAAAGGCGGCCCAGGACGGCCGCTGGGCTACTTGACGGTCCGGGCTTCTGCCTGCCTGGCTGAAAACAAGGAACGAAACGCAAAACGGCGCCAGCCCGAGGACGTGGAGGAGGTCGCCACGTTCAACGCGGCGGCCGAGGCGGCGGGCCTTTCCACCTTCACCAGGCGGAAGGCACTCGGCATCTCAAAGCTGCCGTTGGGGAGCATGAAGTTCTGTTCGATGCTGACCGGCGACTCCAGCGTCGAGAGGGCGAACTCCAAGGCGGTCCGCCGGTCCTGGGCAGCCTCCAGCTTCTGTTCCTCGGCGGTGATCCGGTAAGCCAGCTTGAGCACCTGCGTCTGCTGAAAGACGTACAACAGGCACAAGACCGTCACCAATCCCGTGAGGACCAGACACCGCGTCGTCTTCATGAGATCCTCTCTATCACCCGCAGCCGCGCGCTGCGGCTGCGCGGATTGGCGCACACCTCATCAGCAGCCGGCCGCACCACCTTTTTGGCGACGCGCCGGAACCGCCCGGTCTTCTCCAGGGCCTTGAAGTTCTCTTTGACGATCCGGTCTTCGAGGGAGTGGAACGCGATCACCACACAGCGTCCCCCCTTGTTCAGATAGACCGCCGCTTTCTTGAGCGCCTCGTCCAGGCTCTCGAGCTCGCGGTTCACGGCGATGCGCAAGGCCTGGAAGGTCCGCGTGGCCGGATGAAGGCGCCGGCGCCGGGCCTTGAACGGCGTCGCCTTCCAGACGACATCGGCGAGCTGACGGGTCGAGGCGATGGGGGCGCGCCGGCGTATCGCCACCAGGGCGTGCGCGATGCGGCGCGAGAACCGCTCCTCGCCGAATTTATAAAGGATCGAGGCCAGCTCTTCTTCAGTCAGGGTATTGACGAGATCATAGGCGCTGATGAAGCCGTGGCGGTCCATGCGCATGTCGAGCGGCCCTTCGGCCTGAAAACTGAAGCCGCGCTCGGGCGTCTCCAGCTGGTAGGACGAGACGCCCAGATCGAAGAGCGCCGCATCGATGCCGTCCACGCGGCAACGGTCCAGGACCCGCTCCAGGTGCCGGAAGTCGTCGTGCACGATATCACAACACGCGGACCATTGCTCGAGGCGGCCTCGGGCCAGCGTGAGCGCCTCCTCGTCCTTGTCGATGCCGATGAGGCGGCCCCCCGGGGCGATCTCGGGAAGGAGTGCTGCGGCGTGCCCGCCCAGCCCCAGCGTCGCATCCACGACGACCTCACCCGGCTCGAGAGCCAGGGCCGCAAGCACCTCGGCGCACATAACGGGCTTATGCGTAACTGTTGCGGACATCTGCCCCTCCCCGCCGTCCGAGCGGCGATCGCCCAATAACGCAACGTTGGCTAAAATAGAATGCATGATCTGCCCTCACTCCCGTCCCGCAAATCACCCCGGCTCGCCCCCACTCGTCCTCCGGCCGAAGGCCCCGTCACCGGCCCCTGCCTTCATACGATACGGGGCGAGCCGGGGTATGCATCAGAAGAACAGCTTCAGGATGCGCGCCACGGACATGAAACGCGGATTCAGGATCGTGACGCCCGTGCGCACGCCGAAGAAATCGATCGACCGTGACCAGACCGCCCGGCCCAGGAGCTTCAGGGGACCGAAGCCGTCGGGGATCTCGAGGGCTATCTCCATCACCGTGCCCGGCGCGACCGGGGCGGGCGTGGACAGGCCCATCCCCGACCCGCTGATGTCTTTGATGAAGGCCTCGAAGCGCTCTCCCGTCGTCACGTTCTTCACCGAGGCCCGCACGTCGTAAAGCGGGTTGCGAAAAAAGATGCGCTTGTCGGTCTTGACGACGGGACGGGCCGTGACGGGTGCGCCTGATGATCGGATCATGGTGTGCCTCCTCTTGCCGGGTTAGGAGAAATTATCGATCAATTTTTCCGCGGTCGCTTCGAACTGCCCCACGTTCGCCTGGTAGAACTCCTGCCAGCGCGTCTTGTCCCAGATCTCGATGCGGTTGGAGACGCCCAAGATCATGACGTCGCGCTTGATGCCCGCGAACTCCTTCAGGTACGTCGGGATGAGGATGCGGCCCTGCTTGTCGGGCACGGCCTCGACGGCGCCGGAGAAATAAAAACGGTTGAAGCGCCGCGCGTCCTGGCGCGTGAACGACATCGCCTTGAACTTCTGCTCGACGCTGCGCCACTCCTCTTCCGCGAACATGAAAAGACACGTGTCCAGACCCCGCGTGACGAAGAACCTCTCCACGTAGTGCGCCTGGGCGACCTCGCGGATGCGCGACGGCAGGATCAAACGGCCCTTGTTATCGATGGAGTGAGAATATTCGCCGTAAAACATTTAATCCACTTTGCTCCATTTAGCTCCACAATTAGCTTCAGTATAGAAAATAACCCTCCCTTTGTCAAGGAAAAGTTTCCACTCAAAAAACAGAAACCCGCTCGTTCGAGCGGGTCCGGATATACCGTAACTTATTGATTTAAAAACCGATAGGTGTTATAGGCGGGGTTAAGAAAATCTTTTTAAAATACCTCTGGCAAGGCGGACGTCCCGGCGCATCTGGCGCACGAGGTCCGCGGCCGCGGCAAAGCGCCTGTCGGGCCGCAGGCGACGGACAAACTCGACCTCGAGCAGGCGGCCGCGCAGGCGCCGCACGCCCCTGTGCCAAAAATAGACCTCCACGACACGACCTGTATCCCGGTGGAAGGTCGGCTTGCGTCCGATATAGGCCACGCACGGTGTCCAGCGAGCGGGGCGCGTGCCGCCTCCCGTGCGTCCCGCGCGCGGGATCAGGCGCCCGCGCGCCGCGTACACGCCGTCGGGGACGAGCGCTTCGTGCTCGACACAGAGATTGGCCGTCGGAAAGCCGAGTCTCCGGCCGCGGCCTTCGCCGCGCACCACGACACCCAGGAGCGAAACGCGCCGGCCCAGGAGGCGCCGCGCCGCGGCGAGGTCGCCTTTCTCGACGAGATCGCGGATCCGCGTGCTGCTGATGACGCGGCCGCCGGCGACGCTGTGCCGCAACGCAAAAAAACGGAAACCAAAGCGCCGCGCGGCGGCGCGCAGGGTCGCGACATTGCCGCGCGCGCCTCTTGCGAAGACAAAATCCTCGCCGACATAGAGCGCGGCGGTCTTGAGTCTCCCAACGAGGATGTCCCGCACGAAGGCCTCGGCCGAAAGCTGTGCCACCGCACGGTTGAACGTCACGACATAACAGCGATCGATACCCTCGCGCTCCAGCAAGAGGAGCTTGTGCGTCAAGGACGTCAGGTGCCGGACGGATGGGCGCACCCGGAGGGTACGGCTGGGGTGGCGGGCAAAGGTCACCACGGCGGATATCCGGTTGCCTCTGCGGGCGGCGCGGCGCACGCACCGAAGGACGCGGCGGTGTCCGCGGTGCACGCCGTCAAAGACCCCGACGGTCACGACCTTGGGGCCCCTGGGCCCGCGCTCAAGATGACCAATGCCGTATATGACTCTCATTGAAGACGTCCAGGGAGACCGCGTCCTTGATCTGGAAGGGTCCGAGGGCGACGCGCCGGATGCGCGCGATGAACCCCCCGACCCCCAGGGCTTCGCCGATCTCTTCGCCCAGCCGGCGCACGTACGTCCCCTTGGAACAACGCACGGTGAAATCGATCTCCGGCAGGTCCAGGCGCGTGATGGAAAGCTCATAGATCTTTATCGGACGCGCCGTGCGCTCGACCTGGATGCCGCGGCGCGCCAATTCATACAACCGTTGCCCCTTGTACTTGATGGCCGAGACCATCGGCGGCACCTGCTGGCGCTGCCCGAGGAAGGTGCCGAAGACGCGCCGGACCTCATCGGGTGTGACACCGCCGGGGTCCTGCTCCTTCACGACGGCGCCCTGGACATCACCGGTGGTCGTCACCACGCCCAGGCGCAGCGTCGCCTCGTAGGCCTTGTCAAAGTGGACGAACTGGGTGAAGAGTTTCGTCGCCCTGCCGAGCAGGATGACGAGGATGCCCGTTGCCACGGGGTCCAGCGTCCCGCTGTGTCCGACGCGCTTCATCTTGAAGCGCCGGCGCACCACCTCCACGACGTCGTGCGACGTCATCCCCGAGGGCTTATCGATGACCAACAGTCCTTCTTTCATCTCTTCCCCCGTGCGGCCGCGGCCACGACGCGCCGCACCACGTCCTTGAGGGGCCCCCGCAGCGTGCAGCCGCTCGCCATGGGGTGGCCGCCCCCGCCGAAGCGCCGGGCCAGGGCGTTGACGTCAAGCCGGCCGATGGAACGCAGATTGACCTGGACGGCGCCGGGACGCACCTCTTTGAAAAGGACCGCCACCTCGACCCCTGCGACACTGCGGGCAAAACGGATGATCTCCTCCGTGCGCGAAAGGAGCGACGGTTGACGCCGCAGCATCGCCGCGCTGACCGTCAGCCACGCCACCTTGCCGCTCGGGTCACGCCGGAGCGTGCCCAGGACCTCACCCAGCAGCGCCACGGCGCCGAAGGGCCACTGCTCGTGGAGCGCGCGGTAGATACCATTGACATCCACGTCCTGACGCAAGAGGTCCGCCGCGGCCGCGTGCGTCCGGGAAGTGGTGGAGGCAAAACGGAAGGATCCCGTATCCGTCATGAGCCCCGTATAAAGCGACACCGCCTCGCTGTGCCGGATGGACAGATGCATCGCCTTGAAGAGCCCGTGGACCATCTCGCAGGCGGATGAGGCCGAAGGATCCACCCAATTCACGTGAGCAAACCGCGTGTTGCTGACGTGATGGTCGATATTCACGAGGAGCCTGTCCCGGCGGACCTTGCGGGCAAGGTCCCCCAGGCGCGTCCTGTCGGAACAGTCGACCAGCACGCAGACATCGTAATCCTTCGGCCAGGCGCCCCGCCGCAGCCTCTTGAGACCCGGCAAGAAGGCATACTCGTCCGGCACCCTCTCGCCGGTGACGCCGTGCACCTTCTTGCCCAGCCGCCGCAACAGCGAGGCCAGGGCCAACGCCGAGCCCAGGGCGTCGCCCTCCACGCGCACGTGGGTCGCCACGACAAAGACCTTGTGTTTTCTATCTCTTAGCGCGTTTACCAGTCTTTTTGGCACCATGTCTCTTTTGTCCCTTCTGTCCCTTGTGTCTCTTTGGCCTCTCCGGCGTCCGCCCCTCCCGCTCCCGACGGATGCGCTCGAGCTCCTGCTCGATACGGATGCTGTACTCCACCGAGTGGTCGGGCCTGAAGACGATCTCCGGGACGTAGCGCAGGTTCAACTCGTCCCCCAGGCGGCAGCGGATAAACGCCGCGGCGTGCTCCACCGCCTCGCCGGTGTTCTGCCACTGCTGTTCATCGCCGAGGACGCTGTAGTAGATGTGCGAAAAACGCAGGTCATCCGTTACCTCGACCCGCGTGATCGTCGTAAAACCCATGCGCGGGTCAAAGAGCTCCTTCTGGATGACGGCGCTGACGACCTTCTTGATCTCCTGGGCCACCTTGTCCGAACGACTCATGCGATCAACTCCGTTTCGTAATCGAGCAACCGGGCCTCGTGATAGGCCTCTACCTTGTCCACCGCCTGCGCCAGCACGCTGTCCACCACCGGCCGCGAGACACCCACGTGCGCCACGGCGAGGACCGTCTTCTGCCACGTATCCTGGTCCTCGATCTCCGCCACCGAGACGTTGAAGGCCGCAGACAACCCGGCCTTGAGGGCGTTGAGGTGGCGCCGCTTCTCCTTGAGGGAGCGGCATGAGGGCAGATGCAGGCTGATGCGCGCCACACCGATGATCATGTCTCCTCCATGAGCCGGCGCGCCCAGGCCATTTCTTCTTCCTTCGACGCGATGCGTCCGTCCAGCCGCGCCCGCAAGAGCCTGTCCAAAATGCGCCGGTAACCGGGTCCGGACTCCAGGCCCATCGCCTTGAGGTCTTCGCCGCTGACCTGGGGGCGTTGGCGGTTGAGCGACAGGAAAAAATCCTCGATGTGACGGCGCAGATGCTTGTCGTCGAAGAGCGCGCCCAGGCTTAAGACCACCTCAGGGTCCAACGGCGAAAGGGTCCGGTAGACGATGCTCGGCCGGACCTCCTTGCGGGAGAGGATCTTTCTGACGCGTTGGGCCTGCCGCCGCAGCGTCAGGATATGCCGGCTCTCGCTGCGCCGGAAGGCAAACGCGCGACAGACCGCCTCCAACTCCTTAAGGGGCAGGTCAAAAAAGAACAAGCTCAGGAAAACCGCATGCGCCTCCAGACACCGCCGCTGCGCCGACCTGTCTTCAAACCGGCGCATCGCGACGGCGGCACGGTCAAAACGCCGGCGCCAGACCCTGTGAAAACGCAGGTGCGGGCTGATATAACCGAATCCCGCCGCCTCGCCAAGACGCTTGAGAACGCCGTAGGGCCGCGGCTCCTGGAACAACAACACCAGCTCATCGCGCAGGCGGTGCTTGCCCACCGTGAAGAGCGCCTTCCGGACGACGGCGGCGCGCAACCACTGCGCCGTCCGGCGTTCGCGCCGGAACCCCAGACGCTCCTCAAAGCGCACGGCACGCACGATGCGCGTCGGATCGTCGATAAAACTACCAGGATGCAGGACGCGGACCCGCCGCGCCCGTAAGTCTCTCTGGCCGGCGCAAAGGTCGATGAGCCGGCCGAAAGACGCCTTGTTCAACGCCATGGCCATGGCGTTGATCGTGAAGTCGCGGCGCAGGAGGTCGTCCCGGATCGTGCCCCGCTCCACGCGCGGCAGGGCGCCGGGCCTCTCGTAGGTCTCGCGCCGGGCCGTGGCCATGTCCACCTTCAGGCCGTCCGGTGCCTCGAGCGTGGCCGTGCCGAAGCGCCGGTGCGTGACGCAGCGTCCGCCGAGCGCCCCGGCGCAGCGGGCGGCAAGGGCCACGCCGTCGCCCTCGACGACGAGGTCGACATCCACGTGCCCGGCCCCGAGAAGGAGATCGCGCACGCAGCCGCCGACGAGATACAGGACCCAACCCTCCCTATCTGCCAGCTCGGCCGCCGCCAGGCAAAAGCGCCGAATACGCACAGGCCACTTGTCAAAACGGCTCTTTAACATTTACCCTCGAGGATGAAAGGTCTTATGGACCGACTTCAGGCGGTCGCGGGTCACATGCGTGTAGATCTGGGTCGTGCCGATATTGGCGTGGCCCAGCATCTCCTGCACGGAGCGCAGGTCCGCCCCGCGCTCCAACAGGTGCGTCGCGAAAGAATGGCGCAACAGGTGCGGCCGGATATTCTTCTTGATCCGCGCCTTGCGGGCGTACGCGCGGACCATCTTCCACACAGAGACGCGCGACAGCCGCTTGCCGGAACGGTTCAAAAAGAGCTCCGGTGCCGTCCCCTTCTTCAAGAGCCGGGGCCGCGCCGTCTCAAGATAACGCGTCAGGGCGAGGATCGCCTTGCGGCCCAGCGGGATGAGACGCTCTTTACGGCCCTTGCCCAGGCACCGGACAAAGCCGATCTCGGTATTGACGCCGTTCATCTTGACCCCGCAGGCCTCCGAGACGCGCATGCCCGTCGCGTACATCACCTCGAGGATCGCCCGGTCCCGCCGGCCCTGGACGGTCTTCAGGTCCGGGGCCTCGATCAGGCGCTCCACCTCCTCGAGACTCAGGATGTCGGGGATACGCTTCCAGAGCTTCGGCGAATCAATGTATCTCGAGACGTCGGCCTTGATCAGCCGCTCGCGCGCCAGGAAACGGTAGAACATCCGCAGGGCCGCCAGCGCCCGCGCGATGCTGCTGACCGACAACCCCTTGTCCTTGGAAAAAAGCATGTAGTCGCGGATGTCGTCGCGGCCCGCGCCGATCACGCCCTTCTTCGCCACCGCCTCGAGAAATCTGAGATAGGCGGCCAGGTCCCGGCGGTAGGACTGGATGGTGTTCGTCGCCAGCCCCCGCTCGACGCTCAGATAATCCAGGAACATCTCAGCCAGTTTATCCATAATACGGTCTCGATCCTGACGCAAGCTCCGCGACAGGGGACAGACATCCCGTGTCAACCCCGGCGGAACTCCCGGCCGATGGTCGTCTTGGGCCCGTGGCCCGGATAGACGACCGTGTCGTCCGGCAGGCTCCCCAACCGGCGCAGAGATGCCTGGAGCTTCACCGCGCTTCCTCCGGGAATGTCCGTGCGGCCGACCCCGTCGCAGAAGAGCGTGTCTCCGGAGAAGACGACGCCGTGTCCCACCAGGCAGATGCCGCCCGGAGAGTGTCCGGGCGTGTGCCAGACATCAAACGTCAGCTCATCCAGTTCGAAGCGGTCGCCTTCCTTGAGCTCCCTGTCGGGCTGGACCCCCTCAAAGGTCCCGAAGAAAGCCGTCATCAGATTCTTTTTGGGGTTGCTGATCATCTTCCCGTCCGCTGCATGGACGGCCACGGGCAGCTTCAGCGCGCTGTTGGCCTTGATGTGGTCGATGTGGCCGTGCGTGTTGACGACGAACCCGGGGCGGATCCCGCGCTGGGCGCACGCGTCACGGATCGTGGCCGCGTCGTCGCCGGGGTCGATGATGAAGGCATTCTTCTTCCCGGAGACGACGATGTAACAGTTGGTGGCGAGCACCCCTACGACAAGACGCAGGATCTCCATGGTCTCCTTAACGGATCGCCCCTTTCACGTGGCGCATGTCGAACCGGCGGTTGACGGTGCTCAGGATCCGGTCGGCACGGTAGCGGTAACCGCTGTACTGAGAGGGCAGGAGGCTCGTGTGCGCCTCGATCTCCTCCAGGAGGGCGCGCGTCTTTTCGATGGAAGTATCGAGCTCCTTTTGTTTCTCGTCCGTCAGATACGTCCTCATCTTCTCCAGGTTCACCAGCGTCTGCTCGCCGCAGCTGACGATCTTCTTGTGGGCGCCACGCTCCGAGAGCCTTGCCACCCACTCCTGGTTCCAGGCCTTCCAGTACGTGAAGTACTGCACATACAGGACGTCGTTGGGGAAAGGGTGCTCACTGTAATCGCGCGGGACGACAACCATCTCCTCCTGGGCCGTCTTGCGGCGCTTGCGGCGGGTGAATTTGCGGCGCAGGGTCTCGCAGCCGCTTACCGCCAAAACAAGGACCAGGACCAGGACGCAGCCCCTCAGAACGGTCATGCGCTTGTCCATCATGCTCCTCCCACCTTCTTCAGAAAATCCTTTTTATTGAGGATCGGCACACCGAGTTTCTTGGCCTTATCGTATTTGGATCCTGGGTCGGCGCCCACGACCACAAAGGAGGTCTTCTTGCTCACGCTCAAGGAGACGGCGCCTCCGGCCTCGCGCACCATCGCCTCGGCGCGGCCGCGGGCGAGGTCCTCCAGTTCACCCGTGAAGACAAAGGTCTTTCCCGTCAAGAACGACGCGCCGCCGCGGCGGGCCGGCTGCCGCATCGAGACGCCCTTGTCTCGCAGCTTCTCGACAAGATCACGGCCTGCCCTGTGATGGAAAAAGTCGTCCAGCGATCGCGCCATCACCTCGCCGATCTCATGGATCGCGGCCAGTTCCGCCGGCGCCGCGGCCCTCAACCTGTCCATGGTCCCGAAGTGCTCGGCCAGGACCAGGGCCGCCTTCTCTCCAACGTGACGGATGCCTAATGCGAAGATCAGCCGCGACAGGGGCCTCTTCTTGCTCGCCTTGATCCCCTCCATCAGCTGCGCCGCCTTCTTGTCTTTGACGAGGTCGAGCTTGAGGAGGCCCTGCGTCTTCAGGCGATAGATATCGCCGACATCTTTGATCATCTTTCGCGCCACCAGCTGCGCCACGATGGCCTCGCCCATGCCCTCGATGTCCATCGCGGAACGGGAGGCGAAGTGAAGGACCTTGCGCTCCAACTGCGCCGGGCACAGCGGATTGACGCACCGGAACGCGACCTCCTCTTCTTTTTCTTTTTCGATCCGGCCGCCGCACTTCGGACACGTGCGGGGCCTGACAAAGGCCTCCTCGCCCCCTGAGCGCACGCTCGTGACGACCTTGACGACCTTCGGGATCACATCCCCGGCCCTCTCAATGACCACCCGGTCGCCGACCTTGATGCCCAGCCGCTCCATCTCGTCGAAATTATGCAGGGTCGCGTTGCTGATAACGACGCCGGCGCACGGCACGGGTTCCAGCTCCGCCACCGGCGTGAGGACGCCGGTGCGTCCGACGTTGACAACGATCTTCTGCACGGTGGTGGTCGCCTGATGGGCGGGGAACTTGTAGGCGATGGCCCAGCGGGGGCTCTTGAGGGTCTGACCCAGACGCCGCTGCTGGGCGCGGTCGTTCACCTTGATCACCATGCCGTCCACTTCGTAATCCAGGCGGTCACGCCGCTCCTGCATCTCTTGACAGCGGCCGATCGCGCTCTCAATATCGGCGCAAATCTTGGTCTGGGGGTTCACCGGCACGCCCCACCCCCCAAGCTGCTTGAGATACGCCTCGTGGGTAATGAAGGTATCGCGCGCCGCCTCCCCTAAAGAGTGGGCATAAAACAAGAGGCGGCGCTCGGCCACGATGCGCGGGTCGAGCGTCTTGAGCGTCCCGGCCGTGGCGTTGCGTGGGTTGGCGAACGCCGGGGCACCGTTCTGGACGCGCTCTTTGTTCATGCCGGTGAAATCGGCCAGGGACATGAAGATCTCGCCGCGGACCTCGATCAAGCCCTTGTGTCCCGACCCGCGCAGCTTCAAGGGGATGGCCCGGACCGTGCGCAGGTTCGTCGTCACGTCTTCGCCTTTTTCGCCGTCGCCGCGCAGGGCCCCGCGCACGAGGCCGCCGTCCTCATACGTCAAGTTGACGCTGACCCCGTCCAGCTTCCACTCCACCACATAAGATATCTCTTCGCCCTCACCGAGACCCTTCCTGACGCGCCCGGTCCAGGCGCGCAACTCGTCAAAGGTATACGTGTTGTCAAGAGAAAGCATCGGACGCCCGTGGCGCACGGCGAGGAACCCGGAGACCGGCTCGGCGCCGACGCGCTGCGTCGGGGAATCCGGGGTCACCAGCTCCGGATGACGCGCCTCAAGGTCTTTGAGCGCGGCCATCAGGCTGTCGTACTCCCGGTCCGAGATCTCGGGATCGTCCAGCACGTAATAGCGGTAGTCGTGGTGCCGGATCTTCTCCCGCAGGTGCTCTATCTCCTGGCGCGCTTCCACAAGGCGCTCCTCTCGTGCCTCGTCACATCAATACGTCGCTGTCCTATTGACAATTCGCTTGACGGCGCCGTTAACGCCCCTCAAACAGGCGCTCGGCCAGGACGGAGGGCAGGCCCGCCGCGCGGATCTTTGCGGCGGCCCGGGCCACGTCATAGGCCACGCGGTGCAGGCAGATTCTGCTCTTGTCTTCGTCGAAAAGACACACACAGGCGCGCGGGTCACCGTCGCGCGGCTGGCCGACGCTGCCGACATTCACAATATATCGCCGATCCGGATCCAGCTCAAGGGATACCGAGCCGTCAAAGCGGATCGCGTCTTTTTCCTCGACCAGGATGCCGGGCCGATGCGAATGGCCCACAAAACAAAGACGGCCGCCCAGCGCCAAAAAGGCCTTCATGGCCTGATACGGCGACAAGATATAATCAAAATCTTCCGGGCGGGCCGGCGTGCCGTGCACCAACGTGAACGCCTCCTCGTGCACCAAAGGCAGCTCGTCAAGAAAACGGCGCTCCTCGACCGAAAGCCGCAGTCCGGTCCAGACCACCGCCTTGCGGGCCGCCGGATTGAAATAGGCCGCCTCGACCTTGCCCAGGGCCGCGGCATCGTGATTGCCCACGACACAGCACGCGCCCAGGTCCCGCAGCAGGCCGATGCAATATTCCGGGTCCGCGCCGTATCCGACGATATCGCCGGCAAAATAGGTCCGCGCCACGCCCTGCTGACGGCAAAAGGCCAGCACCGCCTCAAAGGCCTCGCGGTTGCCATGCACGTCCGAAAATATGGCGACGGTCATCGTCACATCCGGATACCGAAATCACCAAACGACCCCGATGCGGGTCCCCACTCCAGCTGTCTGTCGCGGATGTATCCTTTGAACTGTGCCTCGATCTCAGCCACAAAATCCTCGAGGACCCCCTCCTCGGCCTCGGCCAGTATCTCCACCTCGCCGCCGGGATCGTTACGCACCCAGCCCGTGACCCCCCAACGATGCGCCACAGACCGGGCCGTATAGCGGAATCCCACGCCCTGGACGCGGCCGCTGAAGATGACGCGCAGCTGTCTTTTCATGGGGTGGTTCGTGCCGGACAACAGGCCTCTCGCGTGCAAGGCCTTGAGGGTCTATGGGCAAAATTTCAGGCAGGGACGAATTTTGCCGACAAAAAAAGCTTGCTTCAGCCTTAAGCCAGGGGCAGGTATATCTTAAAAGTGGTCCCCTCGCCTACCCGGCTGTCCACCTCAATGCTTCCCCGATGGGCCTTGATGATGCCGTAGACTATCGATAAACCCAAACCTGTCCCTTCTCCTACGGCCTTGGTGGTAAAGAAGGGCTCGAATATTGTTGCCAGGTTTTCTTTTGCGATACCTATGCCCGTATCTGAGATAGACAGACAGATGTTCCGGTTTCCCGGGTCGCATCGGGTCGTGAGAGTGATCGTGCCCTCTCCTTTGGAGGACTTCTGTTGGATGGCCCATCTGGCATTGGAGATGAAGTCAAAGACAACCTGCTGGAGGAGCTGGGGGTCGCCCAAGACTTGAGGCAAATCGGGTTGCAGGTCTTGACGGATGTTTATATCCTGGAGCTTCAATTCATGTCCTATGAGGGCGACCACCTTGTCCACAATCACGTTGAGCAAGATGGGCTGGGAGACGCCCTTTGAGGTATGAGAGAAGTCCAGGAGTGACTGGGTGATCTTCTTGCATCGCACGGCCGACTCCTCGATAACACCCAAGAGTTCCTTGAAGTCCTGGAAGCTGAAATCCTCCTTCTGCTCGGCCAGCATCTTGATGAGCTGGACATTGTTGAGGACGCCGGTGAGAGGATTATTGATCTCATGGGCCACGCCGCCCGCCAGGAGGCCGACGGAGGCCATCTTGGCGGATTGGATGAGCTGTATCTGGGTGGTCTTGAGCTGTTCATAGGCGGTCTTCAGCTCCTTTTCGGCCTTTTTGCGGGAGGTGATATCGCGCAGGAACACAAAGAAGCGTCCGCCTTCGACTTGTGAATAATTGACGCTGATCTCGATATTGACAAGTTTTTCGTCTTTTCCCCTATGAGACGTTTCAAAGCGATCCCCCCCGGCCGTCATTATCTTCTGGATGCGCTGCGCTATTTCTTCGGCCATTTCCGTCGCTTCAACATCCCGTATGGTCATCTTCAACAGTTCGTCGCGGCTATAGCCTATCAGACGGCAGTAGGCGTCGTTGACATCCAGAAAGCGACCTTGTGTGTCAACGATCCAAAACCCGTCGATGGTCGTGCTCAGGATCATCCTGTATTGTTCTTCCGCCCGCCGGCGGGCCTCCATGTCCTGGCGCAGCTGCTCGTTCAATTTCACCAATATGGCCTGGGCCTCTTTAAGCTCTGCCGTGCGCTTATCCACAAGCTTCTGGCTTTCAATGGCAAAAGCGGTCTGACTGCCGTAGGTGATAAAGATGTTGAAGTCATCGAAAGAGAAGGGGGCTTGCGGCCCGGGGCGATAGATATTTAAAAGACCGATGACCTTTCTGTTAAAGACCAAGGGGGTCGAAATCATGGACCCGGTATAGTAAGGCTCCTGGTTGTCGTCCACCGAGGCAAGGACTTTCGATACGTCATCGAACATCTTGGGCTCCCCCTCTTTGACGATCCTGCCGGAGAGACTGGTGCCGACCGGTATACGCTTATGTTCGACTTTTTCGAGGTCCAGCCCGCTGGCCGATTTAACGACCAGGCAATCTTCTTCGACAAGCAGGAGCAGACAGATCGAATTTTTGAACTGATAGACCGCATTGACCGTCGCCCGGTCCAACAACTCCTCCAGGGTTGTCGCCTGAAAGGAATCGGTGGCCCAACGCGCGCTCTTCTCCTGCGCGATGAACCTCTTGAGCAAGACTTTTTTGTAGTTATCCATCTTCGTTCCCCTTAGGTCAGATCGATCAAAATCTTCACGTGCTCGTCCTTGTGGAACCGCAAGGCCAGGATCCCTTCTTCGAGCGCCTTATCGAGGCGCACCTTTCGGGAGATCAACGGCATCACCTTTATTTTCCCCTCGACGAACATCTGGACGGCCCGGACGTATTCTTCGTGGCCATGCCAGACCCAGGAACCGACGACCTTGCGCTCCGTCATGACGATATTGTTGAAGTTGAACTCCGTCGCCTCCGAAAAACCTCCTACGATAACCGTCGTGCCTTCGGAGCGCGTCAATTCTATGGCCTGGGTGGCTGTGTCTTCCAGCATGCCGGTCTTGCTTCCGCCGCAACACTCGATAGCACAGTCGGCTCCCTGCCCCTTCGTCTCAGACAAAAGGACCTCGGCAACGTCGACATCCAGAGGATTGAATACCTCATCCACGGCACCGATGCTCTTTGCCAGATGGATGCGCCCCGAACTTATCTCCGTCATGAAGACCTTGCCCGCCCCCGCCTGCCTGACGTATTGAGCCACCATCTGACCGATAGGTCCGCCCCCCAAGACAACCACCGTTGAACCCGGTTCCAGGCAGGCCTGGTTGACCGCATGAAAGGCGACAGCGGCATTTTCACCCATCGCCACATACTCCGGCGGCACATCCGCAGGCAAGGGGATGCAGTTCGCCGCCTTGACGACGGCAAATTCGGCATGCCCTCCATCGCCGATGAGCCCATAATTCGCCAGCCTCTCGCACAGGTTGGGGCGGTTCCGGAGGCAGGCCGTGCACTGGCCGCACGACAGAGCGGGATCGACCGTCACGAGCGTGTCTGCCGTAAGGCCCTTGACGTCAGAACCCGTCTTGACGACCCTGCCGCCGAATTCATGTCCCATCGTCTGCGGGGCGCAGGTTCCGGTCAACGGATGGGGTTCAAGAGGAATGTAGAGGGGTCCGGAAAAATACTCGTGGACCTCCGAGCCGCATATTCCCGAGAATAAGACCTTGATCAAGACTTCGTCCGGCCGGGGCGTCGGCACCGGAATATCATCGACCCGAACATCCTCCCTTTTATGCCACCGCAATGCCTTCATCGTTTACCCCCTATCACAAGTAAACAGGTTCTCTCCCGAATCCTTGTCAAAAAAGTGCAGGCGGTCTTGAGCAAATGCAAATCCGACCTCCGAGCCCATGGGGAGGTCATATTCAGGTCCGACGGTCGCCCGAAAAATGTGATCGTTGACCTTAAAGGTAACGATCTTCCCCGTGCCCAGGTTTTCGATCCCGTAGATCCTTCCCTTGATGCCGTTTTCTGCGGTCCTATGCATATCTTCGGCCCTTACGCCGATCCTTACGGCCCCGGCATGGCCCTTGAGGCGCTCCCGGACACCCTCCTCCAGCGATACCTCAAACAGACCACCTTCCGCCTTCATGCGGTCGCCCTGGATGAAGGCGTCGAAAAAATTCATGACCGGCGATCCGATGAGAGAAGCGACATACAGGTTCTTGGGATAATTATACACCTCATAGGGCATTCCGGTCTGGACAATTTTTCCGTGGTCCAATATCCCGATCCTGTCTGCCATGGTCATCGCCTCCACGTGGTCATGGGTGACATAAAGGAAGGTGGCGCCCAGATCCAATTGAAGGCTTTTTAATTCCGCCCGGAGGATCTCCCTCAGTTTTGCATCGAGATTGGATAAAGGTTCGTCCATCAAAAAGACCTTCGGATCCCTGACAATGGCCCGGCCTATGGCGACCCGTTGCATCTCCCCGCCGCTCAGGTTCTTGGTCTTGCGCTCCAACAAGGAGTCGATCCGGAGAGTCTTGGCCGCCTTGAGAACACAAGAAGTCCTCTCCGGCGCCGACAGGCCTCTTACCTTTGGCCTTAACGGAAACTCCAGGTTCTGCCTGACCGTGTAATACGGGTAAAGAGAATAACGCTGAAACACCAGGGATGTATCCCTTTCCGCAGGCGCCCAACCGGTCACATTTTTGGAATCGATGAAGATGTTTCCCTCGTCCGGCTTCTCTAAGCCGGCGATACACCGCAACGTCGTGGTCTTGCCCGCCCCCGTCGGCCCCAAGAGAACGAAGAATTCTCCGTCCCGGACCGTGAAAGAGAGACCATCGATCGCCGTGACGTGTCTGAATTTTTTCGTTACGTTCTCCAAAACGACCTGGGCCACGTCTTCTTCCCCTCTTAGCCTGTAAGCAAAGAGCGGCCGCTCCTCTTGTCGAAGAAGTGCAGCCTTGGCTCTTCCAGCCGTATCCACACCGTATCATCCGATCTTCCGACATAGCGGGGCGGTGTCTTGGCGCGCACGATCTGGTCCCCGACCTTGACGCCCACGAAATCGTGGGGCCCCAGGGACTCGATTATTTTTACTCTCGCCTTCACGTGATCCGGCCTTGCCTCTCGTTCCACAAGAACCGCTTCGGACCTCACGCCGACGGCCAACTGACCTTCGGGGACGGGGTGGCTCTGGAGGCGCTCAAAGAGGGACTGGGATAAAGGGAACCTGAGCCCGTCCGTGCCCAAGAGGAGCACCGCCTGGCCCCCCTCATGAGCGCTGGCACAATCCACGACGTTCATGATGGGGCTGCCGATGAACTGCGCCACGAAAAGATTCGCGGGGTGATCGTAAACGTCCATCGGGCTGCCTATCTGCTGGAGTACCCCGTCGTGCATGACGGCGATCCTATCCGCCAGGGACATCGCCTCGATCTGATCATGGGTGACATAGACGGTCGTGGCATTGATCTTCACGTGCAGGTATTTTAATTCCGTCCTCATCTCCTCCCGCAGCCTCGCATCCAGGGAACCGATGGGCTCATCCATCAGAAACGCCCTTGGCCTTCTCACCATCGCCCGGCCGACCGCTGCCCTCTGCATATCCCCGCTGCTGAGCTGAGAGGGTTTTTTATCAAGAAGATGCTCTATCTGCAGGATCCGGGCCACATCCCTTACCCCCTCTTCCGCCACGGCCTCCCCGGCGTGGGCCGCCTTGAGCGGAAAGGCGATATTTTCAAAGACGCTGAGGTGAGGATACAGGGCGTAGGACTGGAAGACGAAGGCGACATCGCGGTCCCGCGCCCTGAGATCTTTTACGGACTCACCGTCTATCAGGATGTCTCCGGCATCGGCCTCTTCGAGCCCTGCGATGATCCTTAATGTCGTTGTCTTTCCACATCCGGAAGGCCCCAGAAGGACCATGAACTCGCCCTGCTTCACGTCCAGGTTCATCCCTCTGATGACGCACAGGCCGCCGAAATATTTTTCAACGTTCACCAAGCGGATGTCTGCCATGAGGATTATTCCGCCGGAGGTTTGATATGGCTGAAAAAGATAAATCCCACGAGGCCGGCCAGAACAAGGACGATGCCGTAACGATGGAAAAAAAGCGACCATGGCTGAACGATGCCTGCCAGACCCACTATCATGAGTCCCATGGCAACAGGCTCACCATGTTTCCGGCTCCGTTTCTCCAACATCGACACCCTACTTCCTGATGGCCCCGAAGGTAACGCCCTTGATCAGGTGGTTGCGCAAAAAATAAGTGAGGAAGACGACGGGCAAAAGGAACACGAACGTCCCCGCTGCTATGGTAGACCAATCCGTAAGACCGGACCCTATCTGAGAAGGGATAAAAGGCACCGCGGTCTGCGCCTTTTGGGACGTCAGCATCAAGGCCAAGGCATACTCATTCCATGCCGTGATAAAGCAAAAGACAGCCGTGGCCGCCATTCCCGTCCGCAGCTGAGGAAGGACGATCTTCCAGAAGGCCTGAAACCGTGTGTAGCCATCGACCATAGCGGCTTCTTCGTATTCCGCGGGGACGTCATCGATGAATCCTTTCATCAGCCAGACCGACAGTGAAAGGTTGAGCGCTGTATAAAGCAAGATCATCCCCGCGTGCGTGTCGTAGATGCCGAGCTTCCGGTACATCAAAAAAATGGGGATGGCCACCACGACGGGCGGCAGCATCCTCGTGCTCAATATAAAAAAGAGCCAGTCTTTCTCTCCGGGCACCTTAAACCGCGAAAAGCCGTAGGCCGTCAACGTCCCCAGCCCCAAGGCCAACAGGGTGCTGAGAGAGGCAATGATGATGCTGTTGGCAAACCGGTTTAAATACTCCGATCGCGTGATGATCCTCTCCCCTTCGTCATAGACCAATTTTTCATACCACTTGGCCCCTTCATATTGCCGTGGCGTGACCACGTTTCTTCGTTGAGCTCTCTTCGTGACGAGTTTCACGAAAGGGGTGACCGTCGGCCTGAAAAAGACGGTCGGAGGCACCGTCGCCGCATCGAGCCTTGATTTAAAGGCCGTTGAACAGATCCAGTAAAAGGGTATCAGATACGCCAACATGACGGCAACGACCGATGCGACGATCATGCCGTTTATCACCTTGTACCTCTTGGGTTGGACTTCCGGCATCTTATCGTTCTTTTGCTTTGTTGAGATATTTTATGTAGATATTGCTGATGGCGATGACCATGATCAGCAGGATGTAGGCGAGGGCGCAGGACTTACCCGTATTCCACTGCATGAACGCCAGATTATACAACTTGATAGATACCAGTTCCGTGTTCGTGCCGCCGCCTGTCATGTTATAGACCAGATCGAAGGTCTTGAAGGCCTCCATGGTCCGAAAGATAATCGCGATAAGGAGCAGCGGGGCGACGAGGGGCAGCGTGATCCGCCGGAATATGAACCAGACAGAGGCCCTGTCAATGGATGCCGCCTCGTATAGGTGCTGGGGGATGGCGGAAAGCCCCGCCAGGCCCAGCAGCATGACAAAGGGCGACCACATCCAGATATCCGTGATGGCGATGGCGATCAGGGCCCAATCAGGGCTGGAAAGCCAGACAAAACCCTTGAGGCCGACAAGATAATTGATGATCCCGAGCTTTGTGTCCCAGAGCAGCCTCCAAAAAAGACCGACGACCGCCATGGACATCATCATCGGCAACAAGAGCAAGGTCGTGACAAGGCCCTTTCCTCTGAACGGACGGTTGAGCATAAGGGCCATCCCGAAACCCACGACCACCTGACCCGTGACCGTGATCAAGACATATCTGCCGGTCAGGGAGAAAGTTTTCCAGATGTCCGGATCATTGAGGATGTCCCTGTAATTTTTCAGCCCCACCCATACGGGCGCCTTCGTGCCTGTGGCGCTGTAATCGGCGAAGCTGAGAAACAGGGAATAAAAGAGGGGGAAGACATTGAACAAGACCAGAAATAAAATCGTGGCAATAACGAAGAGATTCCTGATGGCGAGATCGCTCAGCCCTCTTCGGACCAAGGGGACACTTCCGGCGTCAGAACTCATTCATTTCCTTCGGATGATGAAAACGGGGAAAACTCACTTGAAAAAATTAGGAGAAACGCCCTCCTCTCCTCACGGCCAAAATAACGATCATCCGCAGAACTTATTGTTTGCAGAACTTATTGTTTGCAGAACTTATTGTTTTAGGTAGCCTTCCTTTTTCAGAAGCTCTGTATGTTCTTTTGCGATCATATCCAGGGCCTCCTTTGCCGTCCCCCTGTCTTCGACCAGATATTGATGCGTTCTTCTCTGGAAGATCTCCAGCAGCTCGGCGTAATGGGGAATATTCCAGAAGTCCTTGACCATGAACATGGATGTGGAGAAGGCCTGGTTAAAATTGGTGGCCTTCTGGAATTCCTGGGACAAGAGGACCTTGGAGCTCGCAGGAAATCCGCCCAGTTCTCCCCACTTTTTCTGCACATCTTCCCTGATAAACCATTCAAGGAACTTGAAACAAAGATCGCGCTTTTTTGAATAGGCGTTGATGGAGATCCCCTGGCCCCCGAGGGCCGCATACCGATCGCCGTAGGGACCCTTGGGATTGGGGAAGAATCCCGTAACGTTGGCATACCTATTGATGCTGGGATTGGTCAATGCCGGAAGAAAGGCATAGAAGTTCTGGGTCATGGCCACCAGGCCCTCTGCAAGACCCTGATTGGCCTGCTGGTACCACGTGTTTCCCCAATCGGGGGGACACAATTTATAAAGCTCTTTGTAGAATTCCAGCGCCTCGATGGCCTTTTTTGAATTGACGATACCCTGCACTTTGTAGGTCTTCCTGTCGCCGAAGTCGGCGCCCCATGAGAAAAATACATTCTCGAACCCCATGGTGATGGCATCATAACCCCGCTCCGTCCAGATGCCGCAACCGTACATCCCCTTCTTGGGGCGATAGAAAAATTCAGCGATGTCCTTCAATTGCGCCCAGGTCTCGGGGACGCCCAATTCATAGCCGTATTCCTTCTTGAAGGCCTCACGTTCTTTCGGATCCTCAAACAGGTCTCTTCTATAAGCCCAACCGAAAGCATCCGCTTCGCAGGGCACGGCATAGTATCTTTGGCTCCCGGCGGGGTATTCGGCATAACAGGCGATGGTGGCAGGCACCATGGTCTTGTCGACTTTGTGCTGGATGAACCAGTCCGTGATGTCCACGTAATGACCGGCTGTCGCACCGGCCCCCAACCATTGAGAGTCGCCGATGACCATGTCAAAACCATCGCCCCTGGCGGCGAACTCCTGGAATGTCTTGGTCTGGAAATCAGACCATGGCGTGGTCACCACGTTGACCTTTATGCCGGTCTCCTCCTCAAAATCCATGACGAGCTCCTGGAGGAAATCGGCGGGATCCCATTCCGCCCAAAAGATCGTCAGCGACTCCTCCGCAAGGACCGCGTTGCTCCCGACAAACCAAAGAGCCGACAACAGGACCCAAAATATGGTTTTTCTCAACATGTCCCATCCCCCTTTTTTATGAGCGACCGGATCCTAACTCCGGATTTACTTCGCAACGCATGACCCCTTCCGAATAAAGCGAGTGGATGCACCCGTTGCACTGACGGCACCTGACGATATCCTTGAACCTGCCCTCGCGGGATTTACGGACCAGCCCGGGATCGGCGATGAGGGCGCGTCCGATGGAAACAAGGTCCGCCCCATTTTTCTGTAAAACCTCTTCGGCGGCGGCCAGAGAAACGATCTTGCCCACCGTGATCACCGGAACATCCGCCACCTCCTTGATGCCGGCGGCAAGATAATTGTGCCACCCTTCCTTCTTCTTGCCGGCGGGCACGATGCCCACCTCCTCCACGTTCTCCAGCACGCCGGCGGTCACGTGAAGGAGATCGATGCCGGCTCCAACAAGCCTCGGCGCGATCTCCCTGTGGTCATCCAGGGTAAGCCCCCCGGGAACAAACTCGTCTCCCGAGAAACGATAACCGATACAATAGTCCGGCCCTACCTCCTTTCTCACCTTTGCGATCAGCTCAAGAGGAAAACGCAACCGGTTCTCCTTGCTCCCCCCGTATTCGTCCGTTCGCTTGTTGGCGTAGGGAGAAAGAAATTGGGCAGGAAGAAAGCCGCTGGCTCCGTGTATCTCTACCGCATCGGCCCCGGCCTCTCGGGCCCGCCGGGCGGCCTGTGCATAATCTTCAACGGTGCGCTGAATATCCTCCAGGGTCATGGGCCGGGGCATCTCCTTGAAAAGCGGACAGGCCACGGCGGAAGGCGCGACCGGCGTAGAGCCGTTTACCTTTGAGGAAGAAGAACGGCCTCCGTGATGAAGCTGGACGGCGATCCTGGCCCCTGCCTTGTGAACCGCCTCGACCAGCCGGCGGAATCCCGATATATATCTATCCTCGTCCAGGCGCGGCTCCCGGACCAGGTTGCGTCCTTCGTTATTTATGGCCGTATTCTCGACGATAATGAGCCCGGTCCCGCCCCTGGCGATGTCAGACAGATAACGTATCAGCCTTTCGGTAACAAAACCTTTCTCATCGGCAAAATTAGTGGCTATGGGAGGAAAGACGATCCTCCCGGGAAGCTCCATGTTCTTGATTTTTAAAGGGGAAAAAACCTTATTGAAGGGCGCCATGACCGCTTGCCTTTCATGACCGCTTGCCTTTTAAGTACTCCTGCATGAAGGGACGTTTTCTGGGACCGGGATCAAAAATCCACGCAACAGATCATCCACCAGCTCCGATCAGCGGTCACCCCGTCTTGGCTCCAGTCAACGTAAAGGATCTCCGTCTTCAGGAAATCGGTGAACTTGAAGGTAACGGAGGGAAGGTGTATCTGGCCTAACGTCTGGCCATCGTCGGGATTATCCCGGGAATAATTGTAATTCAGGCTGATCTTTTTGAGGAATTTTGAATCGGGATCTTCGTAGACGTCCAGGTTTGCTTCGATCTGAAAACACTCGCCCTTCAGGGTATCGTCTTTGCTCGAATAGGCCCGGTCGTAAAAGACATATTCGCCGCATAATGTCAAAGGTCCGACATTATACACCGCGTCCAATTCCACGGCGGCCTGCCTGTCCGACTCGCTTGCCTCTATCTCGCCCGTCAGGGCCGAGAGGCCCAACTTCAAGGAACTGTTGTCACCGATTTTGATGGTGGGGTTTAACCTGAAGACAAAGGTATTTCTCTCGCCTCCGCTCAAGTGCTCAAAGCCGGCGCCAATAACGGTTTCACCATTCAGGTCGTCTTCCCTGATGAAATACCCCAACGTCCATTTTAAATCCGTCTCTTTGCCGAACACCGTGAGGGGCTCGGTTCTTTCAAAGGTCAGGCCATAATCGGGATCGGCCTTAAAGCCCTTATAATAAAGGATGGAACCGTAAAAGGTGTGGTCCCACTCGAAGCCGAAAGGGGTAGAGATTTTGCCCAATTTTATTTTTCCGAACTCAGGCTGAAAATAGAAATAACCCTCTTCAAGCCAGAACTCATTGGGATAGGTGCCATATCCCTCCTGTTGATATCGGGTATCGGTGTGAAAGCCAAACTTACCGTCGGCGAACTCTTTGTCGATGTTCAAAAAGATGCGGTTCAGTTGAGACTCGGCCTGTCCTGCGGACCTTCCCCGCGGCACCCTCCAGGTCGGCCTGACCGTGCCGTACACCTCCAAGAAGGGCTCGAATAATTGTGTTGCTTCGGCACAAGGCGCCAAAAAAGATATTGCGAAGACAGCCAAAACAAAGAATCCCACCATCTTTCTTGACATGCACACCTCTCGTTTGTCTATCTTCCATGCGGACCTGCGCCCCCCATCTCTTCGGGTCGATTTGCATTACAACAATTCCTGGATCGGTCCCGACATCTTCTCCTTACCCGCCTTCAACTTTCCCACATCCAAATGTTAAGGACAACGCCGTTATTGTAACCCTCTGATGGCGCTTTGGTTGTCGGCGCCCGGTTGCGCCCGAGTTCGCGCCCGACCGCGGCCCTGTATCGTCCAAGAACCCTGACGGTCTCGGATGCCGTCTTACCGCACGCTCGCAGTGCGGAAGTCATTTCTCCTTCCTAAGAGCACAGGCTGCGTATCTTTTTGTCCATTAACACTTAGGGTAACGCTTTTCCCAAGTGTTGCGCGCGATCATTGAACCCGGAAACACGGATTACTTACGATATTATACGTATTTAGGTTTTGCTTATTACATAATATTGTATTATAAACCTAACTCACATTCAAGTTTTGCGCAAAACAATATCTCTTCGGGGAGGTGGGACCTTCCTCCCCGCCTCGCATTCGCTCGGCGTCTGGCTTCGCTCGACACCGGCCGGCCTCACATCTCGGCCAGCGCGCTAAACGGTCGGCCTTATTCGGCCGACCAGCGCCCTCCGGAACCGGGCGCCCTCGCTCGGACCGATGGCGCTCGGGTCGCCTTCAAGTCCCACAACATTGTTCCTACCACCAAGATATTGTCGGGGAGGTGGGACTTGAACCCACGACCTCAACGTCCCGAACGTTGCGCTCTAGCCAAGCTGAGCCACTCCCCGGAAGACTGTCCGAACCTAACCTTAATGAAATCTGTGAATTATATGATTTTATCACACCCGGCGGTGCTTGACAACGAAAGGTTGAACACAGTCGGCCGGATGGGAAACCCCCTGCCGTCAGACAATAAGGAAGTTTTTCGCCCAACGGTCTGCGAGGAATTGCCTTTTTGCCGTAGCGACCCGGTTTAATGGAGCGCAACGGCAAAAAGGCAAACCGAAGCAGACGGAGAAAAACTTCGTCTGACGGCAGGGGGTTTCCCATCCGGCCGGCAGAGCTAGTCTTGCGTCCGCGCGGCCGCGGACCGCTTCAGGAGCATGTCGCACTCGATATTGACGCTCTCCCCTGCCCGCTTGACACCCAGCGTCGTCACCTGGGCGGTCAGCGGGATAAGATACACGCGCAACGTGCCGCGCTCCAGGGCCGCGACCGTCAGGCTGATGCCGTCAACGGCGACCGACCCCTTCTCCACGACAAAGGCACGCAGGCCCGGCGGCAGACTCACCACGACTTCCAGATTTCCGCGGTCCAGCCGCCTGGACCGGATCACGCCGACCCCGTCCACGTGGCCCGTGACAAAGTGGCCGCCGACGCGCTCGCCCATGCGCAGGGCCTGCTCGACGTTGACGCGATGGCCGGCCCGCCTCTTGTGCAGCGTGGTCTTGTGCCACGTCTGAGGCATGACGTCAAAATACAGGACGCGACCGCGGCGCGCCGACACCGTCAGGCATACTCCATCTATCGCGATACTGTCGCCGATCTTGACCGCGTCGACGGCCTCTCGAACCTCGACCTCAAGCCGCCACACCCGGCCGCGGCGCTGCGCAGCACGTACCGCACCCAAACCTTCAACGATCCCCGTAAACATCCAAGACCTACCGGGTAACAGGATAAACCACATCCGCGGTGAGGAAAAAATCCGACTTCAGACGCTGCCAGGACACATCTTTGAGGCGCGGCGCTTCCTCCAGTCGTCCGACGCCGCTTGCAGCCACCGCCGGCAGGGCCCGGGCCCCGCCGATGATCTTCGGCGCCAGATAAAAGACGACGCGGTCCACGAGACGCCGGTCAAGGAGGGAACCGATGAGCGTCGGACCGCCCTCTACGAGGATGTGGCGGACCTCAATACCGTGCAACGCCTTCAAGAGCCGCGCGCCGTCCACGCGGCCCTCCCGATCCGGACAGCGCACCACCGAAACCCGCCGACGGCGCAAGGCCTCTTCTTTTTTTCGACTCATCACCGCGGTGGCCACGACCACGCGGCCTGAGGTCTTGAGGAGCCGGGCGTCAAGCGGCAGGCGGCCCTTTGAATCGACGACGACCTTCGTCCAATGACCCTTCTTGGGCACGGCCTCCAGGCGCGGATCATCCGCTAAGACCGTCCCGATCCCCGCCATGATCCCGTCAAAAGACCGTCGCGCCCGATGGGCATGCCGCCTGCTGAAGGGATCCGTTATCCATCGGGAGCGTCCACGGCGCGTCGCTGTCTTGCCGTCCAGGGACGATGCGATCTTGGCCGTCACCATGGGGCGCCGGCGGCGCATCGCAAAAATATAAGGCGCGTTCAACGCCGCGCCCTCTTTTTCAAGAAAACCGGCATGGACCTTTATCCCGGCGGCGCGCAACCTCCTTATCCCCCTGCCGCGGACGAGCGGATTCAGGTCCTTCATCCCGATAAAGACACGCCTGATGCCCGCGGCGATGATCGCCTCGGTGCACGGACCGGTCCGGCCCCAGTGCGCGCAGGGCTCAAGGGTGCAATACAGGACCGCTCCCCGGGCCCTTCCGCCGGCTTGCTTCAACGCGATGACTTCGGCATGCGGGGCTCCGGCCTTTTTATGGAATCCCCTGCCGGTGACCCTGCCGTCTTTAACGACCAGAGCGCCGACGCACGGATTGGGATGCGTGCTGCCCTGGCCTCTTTGGGCAAGATCCAGGGCCTGGCGCATGTAATGCTCTACGTGAGACCGCATCGCGCCGCCTTCAACCGCTCAACGTGCTCATAGGCCACCCGCATCTTGCCTATTTCGATGTTGGCCTTGACATCGCCGTGAAAGTCCGATCCGCCGGTCACCAGGAGCCCGTATTTATCGGCCATCTTCAAATATTCTTCGGTCTGAAATGCGGTGTGCTCCGGGTAATAGGCCTCCAGCCCCATGATACCCGCCTTGACAAAATCGCCGATCAGCGCGTGGTCGCTCAACGTGCAAGGATGCGCCAGCACCGGCACCCCGCCGTTGTGCCGGACCCAGCGGATCGCCTCCCTGGGGGTCATCTTGAACTTGCCGACATACGCCGGCCCCCGGTTGCCGATATACTTGGCAAAGGCCTCACCGAGCGTGGCGATGAAACCGCGCTTGAGCATCGCCTGGGCCACGTGCAGCCGGCCGACGCTGCCCCTGCCGGAGACGGCAAAGACCTCATCGGCCTCCAGCGGCATGTCGAGCTTTTTGAGCTTGCGGCAGATCCCGTGGATGCGCTCCACCCGGATGCGACGCATCTCTTCCACCATCTTGACGACCGCGGGACGCTCGAAATCGATGAGGTAGGCGAGGAGATGGACCTCCTCCCCGTCGAGCTCCGTCGATATCTCGATGCCGGGCAGGACCTCGAGGCGCCCGCCCGCCGCGCGCAGGGCCGGCTCGATGCCGTCGGTGCTGTCGTGGTCGGTGATGGCGATGCAGGCGAGGTCCGCCTCCAGCGCCTTGGCCACGACGCGCTCGGGCGCAAAGGTGCCGTCCGAAAAAAACGTATGGATATGCAGGTCCGCGGTCTTCATCAAAAAAGGATCAACGCGTCTTGTGGATCTTATCGAGGATGCCGTTGATGAACTTGCTGCTCTCCAGGTCCCCGTACTTCTTGGCAAGCTCGACGGCTTCGTTGATGGCCACCTTGGGCGGGACGTCCTGACGGAAGAGCAGCTCGATGGCGGCCAGGCGCAGGATGTTGCGGTCGACGGTCGCCATGCGGTCCAGCTTCCAGTTGGTGGCCGAGGAGGCCAGGACCGCGTCGACCTCGGCCCGGCGCTCGGAAAGGAGGATGACCAGTTCCCGGACGAATTCACGCAACGACGGGTCGTCGTCGACGTCGGGGTAATCGACCAAAAAACCATCCAGGATATCTTTGGGACTCACCGCCGTGATATCGGCCTGATACAATAGCCGCAGGATCATCTCCCGTGCCTTTGTGCGCTTCCTCATCGTCCGCTCCGCAAAGGGACCGCTGGCATCGCTCTATATTATATCCGTCAGGTTGGCCATTTCAATAGCGTGCCGCGCTGCGTCCCGGCCCTTGTTGCCGCCCTTGCTGCCGGCGCGCTCCATCGCCTGTTCCAGCGTATCCGCGGTGATGATGCCGAAGATCGCCGGCACGGCCGTCTGCATGCCCACCTGGGCGATCCCCTTGGCCGCCTCGCTCGCGATAAAATCAAAGTGGGGCGTGTCCCCGCGGATCACGGCGCCCAGACAGATCACCGCATCGAACTTTTTGGACCGGGCCACCCGCAGGGCCACCGCCGGGATCTCAAAAGAACCGGGGACCCAGAAGATCTCGATCTCGGTCTCCTTGGCGCCGTGGCGCTGGAGCGTATCGCAGCACCCCTCGATCAGCGCCTTGGTCACGAAGTCGTTGAACCGCGAGGCGACCACTCCAAACCTCTTGCCCTTTGCCACCATCTGCCCTTCGTTTACCTTGATCATCCTGTCTCCTCCTTGTGGGATCAGGTCGATACGATTTATTATTGGCGTGCTTAGCGGCCGGCGCGACCGTTTCCCCTCGCGGGGCCTGTTCCCGGCCGAAAGCGGCCATGGTCCGCCGTCCCTTAGTATCCCGCGGGAGCGAAGGCCGGGAACACGCAGCGTTGTCCGGCCTCGGTGGGGCTCCGACAGAGCATACCCGCGAGGGGGAATGGTCCGCCGGCCGCAGCCGGGAAAACATCTATTCGAGCCAGTGGCCCAGCTTCTCGCGTTTCGTGTCCAGGTAGCGGGCGTTGACGCGCGTCTTGGGTATCAGCAGCGGCACGCGCTGCGTGACGTGCAGGCCGTAGCCTTCGAGCCCCACGATCTTGCGCGGGTTGTTCGTCAACAGGCGCAGCGATTTCACACCGAGGTCCACGAGGATCTGGGCCCCGATGCCGTAGTCCCGAAGGTCCGGGGCAAAACCCAGGACCTCGTTGGCCTCGACCGTATCCAGGCCGCCGTCCTGCAGGGCGTAGGCCTTGAGCTTGTTGGCCAGGCCGATGCCGCGGCCTTCCTGTTTCATATAAAGGACCACGCCCCGGCCCTCTTTGGCGATGGCCGCCATGGCCGCCTTGAGCTGCGCGCCGCAGTCGCAGCGCAGCGAGCCGAAGACGTCTCCGGTCAGGCACTCGGAGTGGACGCGCACCAAAGGCCCTTCTTCCTTTAGACCTTCTTCCTCCAGCCCCATGCACAGGGCCACGTGGAGCGAGCCGTCCAGGAGCGACTCATAAAGAAACATGTCAAAGACACCGAAGGCCGTCGGCAGGGTCGTCGCGGCCGTCCGCGTGATGAACCGCTCCTTCCTGCGCCGGTACTCGATCAGGTCCCGGATGGTGCACATCTTCAAGCCGTGCGCGGCCGCAAAGATCTGGAGCTGCGGCAGACGGCTCATCGTCCCGTCTTCGTTCATGATCTCGCAGATGACGCCGGCCGGATACAGACCCGCCAGGCGCGCCAGATCCACCGCTGCCTCCGTATGGCCCGCCCGGACCAGCACGCCGCCCTGGCGGGCCCGCAGAGGAAAGACGTGGCCGGGACGCGTGAAGGCCGACGGCATCGCATCGGCCGCGATAAGCTTCAGGGCCGTCCTGGCACGGTCCGGGGCAGAGATCCCGGTCGTCACCCCTTCCCGGGCGTCCACGGACATCATCCAGGCCGTGGCATAGGGATCCTCGAAGGCCTCGCCGTGTCTACCGACACCGGACATGGGAGGGATATCCAGGACCCGCAGCCGCTCCTCTTCCATCGGCACACAGATCAGGCCGCGGCCGTACTTGGCCATGAAATTGATGTGGTCGGCGTTGACGAAGGCCGCCGGCAGGACGAGGTCACCCTCGTTCTCGCGGTCCTCGTCGTCGACGACGATCACCATCCTCCCCTGCCGCAGATCGTCAAGGATCTCTGCGATCGTATCGAATGCCATAGGGCTCCTTATAAAAAATATCCCGAAGCAAGACTTCGGGATAGACAAAGACAACGCAGCTGTCGTCTTCTCCCGTCTAGGCTATCGACTATTGGCTCAAGATTCGCACTTGATCTGCCCGCCGCCGTCGTTGGCGGGCTCGCAGGCTCGCCCCCGCCACAAGACCGTTGACGGGGGACTCACTGCCAGCTGGGAATTCCACCCTATCCCGAAGACGCCTTTACTATACGCTGCGTGTGCGCTGTTGTCAAGAGACACATTATTCTGTATAATACCTCTATGCCGTATCGCGTCGCGCGTCTTTTTATCAAGAAGAAGTGGTCGCTCGCCGTCGCCGAATCCTGCACCGGCGGCCTGATCACGCACAGCCTGACGAACGTCCCCGGAAGCTCGCGCTACCTGCGCGGCGGCCTCATCGCCTACGCCAACGACATCAAGCAACGCATCCTGAAGGTCCGTCCCGGAACCATCAAGCGTCACGGCGCGGTCTCGCAGGAGACGGTCCTCGAGATGGCGCTGGGCATGCGGCGGTTGAGCCGCAGCGACGCGGCGCTGGCCGTCACGGGCATCGCCGGACCGGGCGGCGGCACGCCGACAAAGCCCGTGGGCACGGTCTTTATCGCCTGCAGCGCCGGCCGGCACCTCTACTTCAAGAAATTCCACTTCTCCGGAGGACGGCGCGCCATCAAGGAAAAGGCCGGAAAAGCGGCGCTGGCCTTCCTCCTGGAATGCCTCTCATGAACTCCCGCCGGCTCTTCCTCGGCGTGGACCTGCCTGCCCCGGCCAAAGGGGCGTGTCAGGGCATCAGCCGGGAGCTCAAAAAGACGGGCGCCGACGTCAAGTGGGTCGAAGAAGCAAACTTTCACGTGACGCTCAAGTTCCTGGGCGATGTGGCCGAGGACCGGATCCGGGAGGTCGCGGACTCCTGCGAAGCGGTCACGGGGAGTCAACGCGGCTTTTTTTTCTCTCTCAAGGACCTCGGCGCCTTCCCCTCTGCTACCGCGCCGCGCACCCTCTGGATCGGCGTCCAGGCGTCCGAGAAGCCCTTTGAACGTCTGGCGCAGGACCTGGAGGAGGTGCTGGGCCGCACCGGCTTCAAAAAAGAAGGACGCGCCTTCCACCCCCACGTGACGATCGGCCGCGTCCGCTCTCCCCGCAACCGCGTCCACCTCATCGAAGCGCTCCACGAACACGGGAACGGCGTCTTCGCAGCCGACCTGCCGGCGCGGGCCGTGACGCTCTTCGAAAGCACCCTCACGCCGCAAGGAGCCCTCTACACGGCGCTCGCAATCCTGCCGCTCGCGGCATAAAATAATCCCTGCATGGACCGTTTGGAGGTTAAGTTATTCGAGGAAGGAGAGGAGTTCCGACCGGGAGACCAGGACGAACTTGATGTACATCCCCGAGAGGAAGCGCAGGTCGGACTCGGCGATAAAGTCCTCGGGGTTAGAGGTGGCCACGACCAGCATGTTGTCCTGCACGTCGATGGGAAAGACGCAATACTTCTTCAGGGCGTCCAGCGGCACCTTGCCGACCGCCTCGGGGTTGATCTCATACGTCGCTAAGCGCACGTAGGGGATCTTGTATTGCTGGGCCAGGCCGTTGATGAGGTCGGACTCGGCGACGTAGCCTCTGTCGATCAGGATCTCACCGAGCGTCTTGGAAGAGCTCCTCTGGTCATCCATGGCGTTCTGCAGTTGCTCAAAGGTCACGTGGCCGTTCTTGATGAGGATCTCCCCCAGGACGGAGCCGTACTGATGGGCGAGCACCGCGTCGAGCTTCTCTTTCGTCGTGTAGCCGCGCTCGATGATGATCTCACCCAAAAGGCGCCGGTTCTTCTTTTGCTGTTCGAGGGCCGCCATCAACTGTTCTTCGGTCAACAGGCCGTTGGAGACAAGCAGCTCGCCCAATTTTTGCGGGATCTTCGTCATCGTTTAATCCAGAGAAAGGACCCGGTCGACCTCTTCTTTCGTCGTCAGACCCTCTTCGACGAGAGGGACACAGGACTGGGTGAAAGGCACCATCTGCTCTTGCGTCGCCGCACGGCGCACCTCATCGGCCGGCGCCCGCTTCAAGATCAGCTCTCTCATTTTATCACTGATCTTGAGGATTTCAAACAGGCCCGTGCGCTTCTTATAGCCGATATTGGCGCACTGCGAGCACCCCTTACCCTTGCATATCTTGCAGACCAACCGCACCAGGCGCTGGGCGATCACCCCCGTGAGGGCGTTGGCGACAAAAAAAGGCTCCACCCCCATATCGAGCATGCGGATGATGGTGTTGACGCTGTCGCGGGCGTGGATCGTCGAAAAGACGAGGGTGCCGGTCAGGGCCGCCTCCAGGGCCGTGCGCACGGTCTGGGCGTCGCGCATCTCGCCGACCGCGATGACGTTCGGGTCCTGGCGCATGATCGCCCGCAGGCCCGTCACGAAGGTCATACCGAAGTTCGGGTCGACCTGCACCTGATTGATGCCGGGAAACTTCACTTCGACGGGGTCCTCGATCGTGCAGATATTCTTCTGGCGGGAATAGATCTGTTGGAGGATCGAATACAGGCTCGTCGTCTTGCCCGAGCCGGTCGGCCCGCTGATCACGACAAACCCCTCCGCCCGGTCGATCAGAGAAACGACCGGCTGCATGACCTCGGGACGCATCCCCAGGTCCGCCAGCTTCATGCAATAACGGCTCCGGTCCATCAGGCGCATGACGATCTTTTCGCCGATGATCGTCGGCATCGAGGCGGCGCGGACATCAAACTCCACCTCTTCGTTCCTGAAGGTCAGACGGCCATCCTGCTGTTCCCGACGCTGGGTGGAGTCCATGTTGGCCATCAGCTTGATGGCGTTCACGATCGAACCGATGTTGGTCTTCTCGTTGGTGAACCGCTCCACGTCCTTCAGGAGGCCGTCCACGCGAAAACGCACGACCATCCCCTCTTTCTTGTCCTCGACGTAGGGCTCCCAGTGGATGTCGGTGGCGCGCTCCTTGATCGCCCGACGCATAAAGGTATAGATCAGGTCCAGCGTCTCCTGCCGGATATCTTGTCTGCGTTCGAACATAGCCGCTCCTTTACCTGGTTACCTATCCTACAACACTCCAAGCCGCCGCGCAAGCCACAATAAAATCCCGACCAGAAGGCCGCCGGCCAGGTCGTCCAGCATGATCCCCCACGGCGCCCGCAGGCGCTCGAGCCTCCTTATCCCCAGCGGCTTGAAGATATCCGCGAGACGGAACCCCACAAAGCCGGCTGCCAGAGAAAGCGTCGTCACCGGCACGAAGAGAAAGACGAGCAGCATGCCGCAGACCTCATCGATGACGACCGGCCGCGGATCGCTTGCGCGAAAATAGGCAGGGGCATAACGGCAGCTCCACAGGCCGACCCCCAGGCACCCTGCAAGGACCCCCCGGAGCAAGAGGGGATCGTCCTTCAGGCCCAGCGCGATCAGCGCGGCCGCCAGGCTCCCCCACGTGCCGGGCACGAGCGGCATGTATCCGATAAAACCGAATGTCGCGCAAAAGACGACGAGCTTCCTCTTCATAGGCTTCGGATCAACCCCCGGTTCTTCCATAGATACAGCAATCCCGACGCCAGCGTCAGGACCACGGTGATGATCATGAAGACCCCTATCGTCTGCTCGAAGAGGAGCTCCGGCTCGGGACCCCAGAACGTCAGCTCGCGGCCGACGGCCCGCAGGAAAAGAAAGAGCAGGATGAGAAAGATGGTCGTCATCTGGGAGATCGTCTTGTGCTTGCCCGCCGTCTCGGCCGCCAATACCATGCCCCGGCGCATCGCGAACAAACGTACCCCCGTGATCAAAAACTCCCGCGCCATGATGAGGACCACCATCCAGGCGGCCACCAGCTGCAGTTCGACAAAGGCGAGAAACACGCCCACGACCAGGATCTTGTCCGCCAGCGGGTCCATGATCTTGCCAAAGTCCGAGACGAGCCCGCGCGCCCTGGCGATGCGGCCGTCCAGATAATCGGTGAGACAACAAAGGAGGAAAACGATAAGGGCCATGGCTTTGGGGGCGGGGCCGGCGGGGATGAAAAGGAGCCCCATCAGGATAAAGGTCATGAGGATCCGCGACAAGGTCAGCTGATTCGGCAGATTCATAAGATGAGCTCTCCGGTGAGATCGTGCGTCGATGACGACGTGATCCGGCACGCGACGATATCTCCCGGCTCAAGCGTCCTTCGCGCGCGGACACGCACCGTGCCGTCCACCTCCGGCGCGTCCTTATAGCTTCGGCCGATAAAGGTGCCGGGACTCCCGCCTCTTGTCTCGATCATGATATCGAGACGCCGGCCGACGTCCCGGCGCAGATTGCTGCGCGAGACCCCGGCCTGCAGCCGCATCAGGTGATCCATGCGCTCCCGCTTCACGCGGGAGCTGCGCTGCCGCGCCAGGCCGTAGGCGCGGGTGCCTTCCTCACGAGAATACACGAAAACGCCCATCCGGTCAAATCGCAAGTGCGTGACGGCCTCGCACAGCTCGCGAAAGTCCCGCTTTGTCTCACCCGGGAAACCGACGATGAAGGCCGTGCGCAGGGCCGCGGCCGGGATGCGGCGGCGCAGGCGCTCCACCGTCGCGAAGACCTCCCCGCGCGTCATCCGGCGCCCCATCGCCTTCAAGATACGCGTGCTGACATGCTGCAGGGGCACGTCGACATACGAACAGACCCGCGGCTCTGCGGCGATCAGGTCGATCAACTCATCGGCCAATCTCTTCGGATGAAGATACAACAAGCGGATCCAGGGGATGCGGGTCGTCGCTAAAATTTTTTTGACCAGGCGCACCAAAGGCAGGCGCCCCTTGCGGCAGCGACGCCCCCGGCCGTAGAGGGTGATGTCCTGGCCCACGATGTTGATCTCCCTGACGCCCTGCGCCTCCAGGGCGCGGACCTCCCTGAGGACCGATGCCGGCCGGCGGCTCCGCAACGGGCCCTTTATTATAGGAATAGCACAATACGTGCACGGGTTGGCGCACCCCTCCGAGATCTTGACGTACGCCGTGTGTGCGCCCGTCAGGCGCGCCCGGGCCGGGAAGATGGTCTTGAAATCGGCGATCCCCTGAAATCCGTCGACCTGAGGAAACGCCTCGGTGAGCTCCCTGCGATAGCGCTGGACGAGACATCCGACCACGTAGAGCGCGCGCAGGCGGCCGCGGCGCTTCAGGGCCAGGAGCGCTTCAAGGACCTCAAGGGATTCGCATTTCGCCTCCTGCGTAAAACCGCAGGTATTGAAGACCGCGATCTCGGCCTCATCAAGGCCCACGTGCCGGGCGCCGGCAGCCAGGACATCGCCGAGGATCTTTTCGGAGTCCACGACGTTGCGCGCGCACCCCAGCGTGACGATGGAAATCTTTTTCCCGGCCGTTTTCATGGGACATCCGACAAAAGAAAGGTCCGCCTTTCGACGGACCGGACCACGAGCGCTGGAGGGGATCCTTTAACTGCGGACGACAAGACCTTTGGGGGTGATCAGGACCTCTTTAAGCGTCTGGCCGGGACGGCCGATGCGGCCGAGGAAACGGCCATTCACCTCAAGCTCCAAGGCCCCCGCGTCGCCGATCGACAGCTCGATCTTCTCTGCCGCCTGCCAGCTCTCCGAGCTGCCCTTGGCCAGGACGCTCTGGAAGATGATCTTGCCGTCGGCCTTGACCTGCAGCCAGGTCTTCTCAATGGCCCGCACGACGACAACGACCTTCTGCCCGCTTTTCTTCTTCGTGACTGCAGAGACCGGCCTTGACGCGGACGCAGCCCTGCCTTGGGCGCCCGACGCTGCCGCAGAAACGACGGCGGCGCGTCTCTGTCGGCCACGGGCACGGCACCCCTTGACCCAGCGCCCCATCCCAAAAAGAAAGACCAGCGCCAGGGCGCCGACCGCCACGCGCTGCCACGGGACGTGCCGGGCACCCCCCTGGACCAGGGCCCAGACGCGCCGGCCGATCTCTTCCGTGAGGCGCACCACGGGCAAGGTCCTCTGCGGCACCGGCACCGGGACCTTCTTGACGGACGCTGCCGCCTCCGGCGTGACGGCGATGAAGCGCGCGACCATCTCGTCCTTGTTCAGGCCCAAAAAATCGGCATACAACCGCAGGAAGCCCCTGGTATACACGACGCCGAGATTGCTCCCTTCATCCGCCTCCAGCGCCTTCAGGACGTTCACGTGGATATGGGTCGTCCGGCTCACCTGCTCCAGGCTCAGGTTGCGGGCCTGGCGCGCCTGGCGCAGGGTCGTGCCCGCGGACTTTTCCTGTTGAGGTGCTGCCCCGTTATTCTCCGACATCGTCCATGCCCCCCCTCGTCCCCGTCTTCTCCTTGAGCCACTCTTCTCTATCGACAAGGATCTCGCGCGGCTTGCTGCCGCAATACGGCCCAACGAGCCCTTCCTGTTCCATCATGTCGATGAGCCGCGCCGCGCGCGTGTAGCCCAGGCGCAGCCGTCGCTGGATGATCGACACCGAGGCCTGCCCCGTCTCGATCACGAGCCGCGCCGCCATGTCAAAAAGCTCATCTTTGTCGCCGAGCCTGCCCACGGTGGACTGATCCTGTTGCTTGATGATCGAATCGTCATAGGCGGGCCTGCCCTGGTTCTTGATAAAGGCCAGGACCCTCTCGAGCTCCTCGTCCTTGATAAAAGAGCTCTGCGCGCGGATGGGCTTGGGCTGGCCGGGCTGCAAAAAGAGCAGGTCCCCGCGGCCCAATAGCTTCTCGGCGCCGTTCATGTCCAGGACCGTGCGCGAGTCCACCTTCGAGGCGACCTTAAAAGAGATGCGCGCGGGAAAGTTCGCCTTGATGACGCCGGTGATGACGTCGACCGACGGCCGCTGGGTGGCCAGGATCAGGTGGATGCCGACGGCACGCGACAGCTGGGCCAGGCGCGCGATCGCGCTCTCCACCTGGTCGCGCACGACCATCATCAGGTCCGCCAGCTCATCGATGACGACGACGATATACGGCAACTTCTGTTTTTTGAGGTTATAGGCGTCGATGTTGCGCACCCCCTCCTTGGCCAGGAGCTGATAGCGCTCGTCCATCTCCGAGGTCACCCACGCGAGGGCCATCGCCACCTTCTTGGGGTCGGTCACCACGGGGCACAGCATGTGGGGGATCTCGTTGAACATGGCCAGCTCCACCATCTTGGGGTCGACCATCAGGAACTTGACGTCGTTGGGCGTGGCGTTGAAGAGCATCGAGGTGATGATGCCGTTGACGCAGACGGTCTTTCCCGAACCCGTGGTGCCGGCGATCAACAGATGCGGCATCTCGTCTAAGTCCGCCACGATGGGCTTGCCGGCCGTGTCCTTACCCAGGGCCAGCGTCAACTTGGAGTCATAATCGCGGAACTCTTCCGTGGCCAGCACCTCTTTAAGGTACACCATCGCCGTCTGGGAGTTGGGGACCTCGACGCCCACGCGGTTCTTGCCGGGGATGGGCGCCACGATGCGCACGGACATCGCCTTCATGGTCAGGGCGATGTCGTCGGCGAGGCTGACGATCTTCTGGATCTTGACGCCGGGCGCCGGCTCCAGCTCATAGCGCGTGATCACGGGGCCGCGCTCGATATCCGCCACGCGCACCGTGATGCCGAAATCGTTAAGCGTATCCTCCAGGATCTTGGCGTTCTCGGACAGGTCATCCTTGATCTGGCGCATCGACAGGGGCGGCGGGGAATCCAGGAGGTCCAATGACGGCAGGACGTAATCCTCGTCTGAGACCTCGCGGACCGGCTCGCCCTCTTCGGCGGGGATCCCGGCCCGGGGCTTGGCGATCTTGATGTTCACGGCCGCCGGCTCAGGGGGCCTGTCCCGGACGGGACGCGGTCCCTCCTCTTTGGTCTTTTTGGGAACGGGTCCTGCGGCCTCGTCGGTGAGACCTGCGATCCGGGGCGCGCGCGCAAAGGAGGCGCGGCGTGGCACGGCCAGCGCCGGTCCCTTGAATCTCTTGAGCTTTTTTGAGATGTTTTCAAAAAACCGGGTGAGGAACGGAAAAATGAAGACCTGACCGACGAGAGGCAGCGCCAGAAGACCAAGCATCAGGACGAGGACATAGGCACCCGTGCGGCCGAAGTAATGCGTCAGGAAGTCCGAGAAGACGAGGCCCGCCATCCCGCCTCGCCGGAAACGCACCGTCGCGAGCGACGCGAAGAACATCGCGAAAAACGAGCCCAGCGCCACGCAGAGGACGAATATCCCCAACAGCTTGACGGCGTTTATCCGGATGGGCTCGCGGCGCACGAACTTCAGGCCCAGGAAAAAAAGGAAGACCGGCAGGACGTAGGAGGCGTAGCCGAAGCAAAAAAAGAGCCCCTCGGAGAGGTACGCGCCGAAGACGTTGACCCAGTTCTTCGGCGGGACGTTCGGATGGGAGGTATAAAAAGAGAGGTCTTCCGGGTGGTGCGAGACGAGGCTCAAAAAGACAAGGACGGTGAGCGCAATGATAAACAGGCCCGCGATCTCATAGACGTGTTCCTTCTTCATCGCTTGAACGGCTCACCGCGCGGCCTACGGCTGCTTCGCCTGCTTCTTGCTCAGATTAAGACGCCCCAGGTCGTCGATGTTGACCAGCTTCACGTCGAACTCATCGCCGACCTTGACGACGTCTTCGACGTTCTTGACGTACTTGTCCCCCAGTTCGGAGACGTGGACGAGCCCTTCCTTGCCGGGCAGGATCTCGACGAAGCAACCGAAGTTCATGATCTTCTTGACCTTGCCTTTATAGATCCGGCCGACCTCGGGGTCCTCGGTCAGGCCGCGGATCATTCCCAGGGCCCGGTCGGTCGCCGCGGCGTCGGTGGAGGCCACCAGGACCGTGCCGTCCTCCTCGACGTCGATGGAGACCTGCGTCAGTTCGATGATCTTGCGGATGTTCTTGCCGCCCGGCCCGATCAGCTCGCCGATGCGCTCGGGGTTGATCTTGATGGTCACGATGCGCGGCGCGTAATCGGAGATCTCCGGACGCGGCCTGTCGATGACGGCGGCCATCTTGTCCAAGACCGCCATGCGCCCCTCGTGCGCCCGCTCCAGGGCCTCCTCGATGATCTTGAAATTGATCCCGGCGATCTTGAGGTCCAGTTGGATCGCGACGATCCCCGCGCGCGTCCCGGCCACCTTGAAGTCCATGTCGCCGTGGTGGTCCTCCAGGCCCGCGATGTCCGACAGGATGACGAAACGCTCCTTATCGGTCACCAGGCCCAGCGCCACGCCCGCGACAGCCGCCTTGATGGGCACGCCGGCGTCCATCAATGACAAAGAAGACGCGCAGACCGTCGCCATGCTCGAAGAACCGTTGGACTCCAGGATCTCCGAAACGACACGAACGGTATAAGGGAACTCCTCGGGCTTGGGCATGACGGCCCTGATCGACTTGGCGGCCAGGGCACCGTGGCCGATCTCCCGCCGGCCGGGTCCGCGCACCGGCTTGACCTCGCCGACGCTGAAAGGCGGAAACGTGTAGTGGAGTATGAACTTCCTGTAACTCTTACCTTCCAGGGCCTCGATGAGCTGCTCGTCCGTCCGTGTCCCGAGGGTCGTCACGGCGAGACTCTGCGTCTGACCGCGCGTGAAGAGCCCCGAACCGTGCGTGCGCGGCAGGACGCCGACCTCGCAGGCGATGGGCCGGATCTCGTCGATCTTGCGGCCGTCGACCCGGACCTTCTCCTCAAGGGCCATCCGGCGGACCTCTTCCTGCTCGATCTTGTCGATGGCCGCCCCGACGTCCCCTTCGCAGAAGGGCTCCTCCTTCTCGACGCAAAACTTTTGCCGGGCCTCCTGGACGATCGTCCTCGCCTCTTCCTCGCGCCTTCCCTTTTCGGCGATGCGACAGGTCGCCTTGATGCGGTCACGATACACGGCCTTGACGGCGTCCACCACCTTCGGGTCGACGCTCTTGGACTCGAAAACCATCTTCGGCGCACCGACCTTCGCGATGAAATCCTCCTGTGCCTTGATGAGCGGCTTCAACGCCTCGTGCGCGAAGCGAAGGGCCTCCAGGATGTCCTTCTCCGGGACACCCGTGGCCTCGCTCTCGATCATGATGACCTTTTCCATGGAGCCGACGACGACGACCTCGAGGTCCGCGGTCTGGCGCTCGGCGTACGTAGGGTTGAGGACGAGCTTGCCCTCAACGCGCGCCACGCGGCAGCCCGCGATAGGCCCCGCGAACGGGATCGGCGATATGCCAAGCGCCAACGAGGCGCCGTTCAATGCCAGCATGTCCGGGTCGACGGCGCCGTCGCTCGAAAGGACGATCGCCACCACCTGGACGTCGTTGCGCAGACCCTCCGGGAAGAGCGGACGGATGGGCCTGTCGATGAGACGACAGCCGAGGATCTCGCTCTCCGAGGGCCTTCCTTCGCGTTTGAAGAACCCGCCCGGGATACGGCCGGCGGAATACGTCTTTTCCTGGTACTCGACGGTCAACGGGAACCAATCGATGCCTTCCCGCATCTTTCTTGAAACGCATGCCGAGACCAGCACCACCGTGCCGCCCACCTGGACGACGACAGCACCGTCCGCCTGCCTGGCGAGTTTGCCGGTCTCGAAAATCATGGAACCGTTCCCAAAGGGAACTTCTGTTTTGTGACTTGCCATAATACTCCCCTTCTATGTGATTATTTACGTAATCCGAGTTTCGCGAGAAGCCCCTCATACTTTTTGGTATCGTGCTTCCTCAAGTATGCGAGCAGACGGCGACGCGTGCTGACCATTTTCAGCAGCCCCTGGCGGGAGTGATGGTCCTTCTTGTGGACCGCAAAGTGCTTCGAGAGCTGATTGATCCTCTCGGTCAACAGGGCGATCTGGACAAAGGCCGAGCCCGTGTCCTTGGCGTGCTGCCGGTGCGCCCCGATGACCTCTTTCTTTTTTTCACCTTCCAGCATTCCCCGTCTCCTCCTTCTTTTTCCTTGATAAAGTAGGGGACAGTATACCTTCCCGGCCTGGGGTAGTCAAGGAGTATTTGAGACAACCCGGCGCAGGCGCTCGTTTGATGAAACCCAAAGAACGGCAAGCAGTTTTGAACCAAGGCCGTCCCTAATGACGGGTATCGAGCGCCTCAGCCAACTCCCGGTCCAGGGAGGAACACAGCTTTTCGAGCTCCTTGGCCGTCCGCTCGGACACCAGGTGGCCGTGGACCGCCTCCTTTTGAAGGCTCTTGAGGGTGCCCAAGAGGCGGCGCAGCGTCTGTTGCCGGCGTTGGGCGCGGACCTTCTCGGGGTCGCCTTCCTCCCTGAGAGAACGCAGCCGCAACCCCACCTGTTTTTTGACGTCACCTGCCTCCTTGCCCTCTTCAAAAACGCTCTTCTTGAAGGCCCGGTAGTCGTCCTGTGTCAACTCCTTGTTCTTTGCCGCGAGCCTGAGCACGTTCACCGCCTCCATGCCGGGGATGCCCCTTGGCTCAACGCCCGCCTTCTCGTCGTGCACGGCGCGCAGGAACTCCGGCTCGTTGCGCTCAAGAAAGTAATAAGAGTGCAGGAGTTTTGACGCGGTCTGCTGCCGGATGCCGACCTCGGCCTTGCAGTACGCCTCAAACGTGACATAGCCCCACTCTTTGTAAAACTTATCCTTATAGACGGTATAAAGGATCTGCCCGAGGCCTATCCACGACGCCTTGAAGTCCCGTGCCGAGGAGAGCGCCTGATACCGCAACGACCCCGGCTCCAGCTGTGCCATCCTGCGCTCGATCTTCTCCAACGACTTGCTCTTCATCTTGCCGCGCTCCCCGGCGGGTTGAGCGGCTTGAGCTCTTTCGGGACGAAGAGGCCGTCCTTCTGGACCAGCCGGCCGTCGAGGAACACCGCACCGTCGCCCTTGAGGTCCTTGACGAGGTCCCAGTGGACGCTCGAGCGGTTGCCGTTGTCCGCCTCGTGGTAGGCCTGGCCGGGCGTGAAGTGGATCGAGCCGGCGATCTTCTCGTCGAAAAGGATGTTCCTGAGGGGCCGCCTGATGTTCGGATTGAGGCCGAACGAAAACTCGCCGATAGAGCGCGCGCCCTTGTCGCTATCCAGGATCCTGCGCAGGTCCGCGAGGGACCCCGTGCGGCACGTCGCCTTCATGATCCGGCCCTTCCTGAAGTCAAAGCGTACGCCGTCGAACTCCTTGCCCCGGTACAGGCACGGCACGTTATACGTGATGTGACCTTCTACGGAGTCCCGGACCGGCGCCGTGAAGACCTCGCCGTCGGGCATGTTGCGCAGGCCTTCACACGCGATCGCCGGCATGCCCCTGATGGAAAAACGCAGGTCCGAGTCCGAAGACTTGATATGGACGTTCGCGGCGCGACGGACGATCCGGCGCAGACACGTCAGCCGGCGCGCAAACAGCGGCCAGTCGATGTTACACGCCTTAAAATACAACTCCTCGAGGTCCTCAAGGCTCATGCGCGCGTCCCGGGCGAGCCCCATCGTCGGATAGCGCGTGATCACCCAGCGGGTGTGGTTCACCCGGCGGTCGACGAGCGGCCGCAAGACCCGTTGCCGGCGCATAAGCGTGGCCATGGGCGTCCGGGCCAGGATGCGCGTGTCCCGTGTCGCGTCGATGCCGATATAGACCGTGGCGCGCTTCATGGCCTGCAGGCGGTGGTGCGGAAAGTCGGCGAGCTGAGAGTCCCGGGCTGCCTCAAAAAAGGTCCGCGTCAACTCCTCGTGGGTCATGGTGTATTCGGCGAGCGCCCCTTTCACAAGACACCTCCGGTAGATCGTCTGGACCAGCGGCAGGGCCCGCACGCCGCTGAAATCGATCATCACGACATCCTTCGCCGTGACCTTCGTCGAATAATCCACCAGGATACGGGCGAGCTTCTCAATGCGCGGATCGGACATACTCTCCCTCCAGGATCTGTCTTCTTTTTTTAGGTCTTCTATGTCCTCTGGATCACGGCCACCTGCGTGTCCAGGTTGTTGCCGGAACGGGGCTTGACGATATAGACGGTGCCGTTGTCCCCCTGAAAGTACAGGTTGATGCCGGAGACCGCCACAAGATAACCGAAGGAGGCAGGTACCGGCGGCTGCATCTTATCATACGAAAAACCTTCGCTGCCTTTACTGAACGCCGACTGCGCCTCCAACGCGCGCGCCGAAAAGATCCCCGTCCCCAGGCAGCCCAACACGAAACCGACCAAGATGTAACCCCCTTTTTTCATCCCCACCTCCGTTTTACCCACACCTGTAATCCCGTAAAACGCCCCGGCTCGCCTCCCCTCGCCTGCCCGCGAGCCGGGGCTTTCCTTAATCGTTCACGTCGAATTTCCGGCGCCGCATCCGCTTCTTCTCTTTATGCTTCCTCTTCCATGCGAGCCGGCGCTCGTGCACGGCCCGGGACGGCCGCACGCGGCGGCGGGGCTTGGGCCGGTGCCGCAGCGCCTTGAGCCGCGTCTCCAGACGCGCCAGGGCTAACTGCCTGTTGGCCTCCTGAGAGCGCCGCTCCTGCCCGACGGCGACCAGGCCGGTCGACACATGGACCGCGCGTACCGCGGTCAGCCGCCTGTTCTTGCGCTGGCCGCCCGGCCCCGAGCTCTTGAAATACTCTATGCGGACCTCTCGTAAATCCACGTCACCACATTATACCGCCCGCGCCCCATCGTCAAGAAAACATTGACAAATCCGGACGGGCGGGTATAATTGCCTCACTGAAAATTCCGGTTCTTGCTTAAACAGAAAGGCCGATCATGGCGAAAAACTGCATTATTTGCGATAAAAAGGCGCATCGCGGAGGCTCCATCGCCCGGCGCGGTATGGCCAGGGTCAGGGGTGGTGCCGGCCGCAAGATCACCGGCCGGTCCAAGCGGACGTTCAGGCCCAACGTCCAGAAGATGCGCATCCTCACGTCCCAGGGCCGCGTCCTCAGCGCGTTCGTCTGCACCAAGTGCCTCAAGGCCGGCAAGGTCAAGAAGGCCCCGTAAACAGAAGCGTCGAACCAAAGGCCCCTTTCCTCCAGGGAAAGGGGCCTTTTCTTTTGGAGGACTTCCAGCTACGGCCGAGGGGCACCCCTTTTCCGTCAGACAATCAGATGTTTTTCGCCCAAATGTCGGCAAGGATTTGCGACGCGTGCGCAAACGAAGCTTTATGTCACCGAGCAGCGCGTCGCAAACCGTAGCCGGCGGGGAAAAACTTCGTCTGACGGAAAAGGAATCCCTCTCGGCCGCGGACTATCCCGACGCGCGCAGGTCGCGGATCTCCAGCTGGATCGGGTTGTGCGGCTTCCACGTATCCCACCCCAACCGATAGACAAGATCCACGTATTCGCAGTGCGCCACCGTATCGAGGAGATCTCCTAATCCGAACCCGACCGCTTCGAAGGTCGCGGCGCCGTCCGTGACCCAGAACTTGAGGGTCTTCCTGCCCACGACCGCCGGCCGCGAGCGGACGCGCAGGTGTGGGGTGATGAAGACCGGCCGCGGGTTCGCCTCACCGAACGGACTCAGCCGGTCGATGTCGCGCATCAACGCCTCGTTCACCAGTAATAAGGGGATCTCGGCATCCGCCTCGAGAACGGGCAGGCCCCCCTCTTTCTCGAGGCATGCCCGGCCGACCGCGTTGAGCTTACGCCGAAACTCATCCACGCGCCCGCGTTCGATGGTCAGGCCCGCGGCGAATTGATGGCCGCCGAACTCCTTGAGCAGCGACCCGCACTGCGTCAACGCCTCGTAAATATGAAAGTGCGGGACGGAGCGCGCCGAACCCCGGCCCACCTCATCCTGCAGACAGATCACGACGGCGGGACGGTAATACCTGTCGACGAGCTTCGAGGCCACGATGCCCAGGACGCCCGGATGCCAGTCTTCCTTGGACAAGACGATGATGTTCTCTTCGTCGAGATCGATCTCCTTTTCAACAAGGTCCATCGCCTCCGCCATCACCCGCTCTTCGGTCTGCTGACGCAGACGGTTGTTATCGTTCAAGGACTGGGCCAACACACGGGCCTGCCGGCGATCGTCGCTCAACAGGAGGTCCAGCGACGCGTCGGCCGAATCCATGCGGCCGCTCGCGTTGAGCCGCGGCGCCAGGATAAAACTCACCGACCGCGTCGATATCTTCTTGTCCGCGATGCCGGCCGCTTCCATCAGGGAACGCAGGCCCGGCCGCCCGGTGCGCGCGAGGCGCTCCAGGCCGTGGCGCACGAAGATCCGGTTCTCGTCGACGAGCGGCGCCACGTCCGCGATGGTCCCCACGGCCACGACATCGAGGTTGTCATACAGGTCATCCGCACCCAGGGCCTGGATGATCTTGAAGACCAACCCGACGCTCGCCAGGTCCCGGAAGGGATACGGACAATCCGCCTGCTTCGGGTTCAGGATGACGTCCGCCGGCGGCAGCACCGACGGCGGCTCGTGGTGGTCCACCACGATCGTGAATATCCCCGCTGCGGCCAGCGCCCCGATCTCATCGACGCTCGTCACCCCGCAATCAAGCGAGACGAAGACGTCCGCCGATGCCTCTTTTGCCAGCCGCACCGCTTCCTCGTTCAACCCGTAACCGTCCTTGAGGCGGTGCGGCACGTAGTGCCGGACATCGGCCCCGCGGCGCTTGAGCTGGGCCTCCAGGATCGCGCAGGACGTCACGCCGTCCGCGTCAAAGTCCGTCGCCACGAAGACACGCTGCCTCTTGGCACACGCCTCCCGAAGCCGGTCCGCCGCCCGCCCCATCCCCTTCATCAAAAAGGGATCGTGCAGGTCGCCGAGGTCGGCGCGCAAAAAACGACCGGCTGCCGCGACATCAAAGACGCCGCGATGCACCAAGAGCTGCGCAAAGAGGCTGGAGACCCCCAGCCCTTGCGCCAAGGTGTCTTTTTGGACGATGTCCGGTTCTTTGACCTTCCAGATTTTCTGCATGATATCGAAGGTCCCGCACTTAAACCTGATGCAACATTCCGGTAACGTGAGGGATGCGAGCGCCGCCTCCGGCGACGCTCACATCCGCTCGGGCGCGCCGACGCCCAGCAGATTCAATCCGTTGGCGAGGACCGTCTTGACCGCCCGCACGAGCACGAGGCGTGCCCGGGTGAGCTCGGCATCTCTGGTCAAGACCTTGTGCCGGTCGTAAAACCTGTGGAAGGCCGCGGCGAGAGACTGCAGGTAGGTCGTCAGGCTGTAGGGGTCCAGCTGAAAGACGCACACCTCCAGACAATATCCGTAGGCAAAGAGCGCCTTCATCAGGTCGCGCTCTTCCTCTTCCACCAGACGAGGAAGCGCCGCGGCCTTGCCCTTGTCTTTGCCCTTGGCCCCGGCGAGGATGCCGCAGATGCGCGCGTGGGCATATTGCACGTAATAAACGGGGTTTTCGGACGTCTGTCTCTTGGCGAGCGCCAGATCAAAATCCAGGTGGCTATCGGTCTTTCGCATCAAAAAGAAGAAACGCGCCGCGTCGCGGCCGACCTCGGTCAACAACTCGGTCAGCGTGACGTACTGGCCCTTGCGCGTGGACATGGGCACCGGCACGCCGTCGCGATAAAGCGTCGCGAGCTGAACGATGATCACCCGAAGGTCCGCGGCCGGATGCCCCAGCGCCTGGACCGCCGCCTTCAGGCGCGGGATATAGCCGTGGTGGTCCGGACCCCAGATGTTGATGAGCTCCTGGAATCCGCGCGCAAACTTGTCCCTGTGATACGCGATGTCCGGGGCCAGATACGTATGATTTCCGTCGCTCTTCTTGACCACGCGGTCCTTATCGTCGCCGTAACGGCTCGATCTAAACCACGTCGCACCGTCCGCATCGAAGATGTGTCCCCGGGCCCGCAGGTCCGCGAGCGCCGCGGAGACGACCTCTTCGGTCAGCTTTTCGCGCTGGCTGTACCAGACGTCAAACCGGACACCGAAGTGCTCGAGCTCTCCCCGGATGATGCCCAGGATCTCCTTGACGCCGTAATCCCTGAAAAAATCCTCGCGCCCCTTTTCATCCAGCTTCGCGATCCTGGCCCGCGCCTTCTGGTCATTCAAGAGCCCGGCCGCCAGGTCGCGGATATACTCTCCCTGGTAACCCTCTTCAGGAAAATCGATCTTCTCGCCGGAAAGCTCGCGGTAGCGGACGTCGATCGAGCGGCCCAGGAGGTTGATCTGGTTACCTTCGTCATTAAGGTAATACTCGCGCGTGACCGCGCAGCCGACTGCCGCCAGGATATTGGCCAGCGCGTCGCCGACGGCGGCCTGGCGCGCGTGGGCGACCGAGAGGGCGCCTGTCGGATTGGCGCTGACGAACTCAAGGAGCACCTTGCGCCCGCCGCCTGCCTTCGAACAGCCGTACCGGGGGCCCAGGCGCAAGATCAAGCGCAGCATCTCTTCAAAGACGCCCGGGCGCAGGAAAAAATTCAAAAAAGCGGCGCCCTTGATCTCGACGCGCTCGACGAACCGTTCGCCTTCGGGCAGACGGCCGTGACGCTCGGTGAATTGCCGGAGGATCTCCTCGGCCACCTGGCGGGGGTTCTTGCCCGCCCGGGCCGCCATCTTCATGGCGACGCTGCAGGAGAGGTCTCCAAATACCTTTTCTTTGGGGATATCGAGGGTGACGGGGTCGGCGGGGGATTCCGGTGAGGGCGCTGCCGCGAAACCGAAGGCGCCTTCAATGCTTTGACGGATGAGACTCGTGAGTTTTTTTTTGACGTCGGCGTACATGAACGTTTTTGGCGTCCGCCCAGAGGCGCTCCAGACCATAGTAGGTCCGCACGCTCTCGAAGAAGACGTGGACGACGACATCGCCGTAGTCCTGGAGGATCCACATCCCTTCGCGCCTGCCTTCGCTGGACTTGAGGCGCAGTCCCTTTTCGGCGAACCGCTCCTCGATCAGATCGGCGATGGCCGCCGCCCGGCGTGGCGACGACGCGCTGCAGATGATGAAGTAGTCGCAAAAATTCGCCACCTTGCGCATATCCAGGATGACGAGGTCTTCGGCCTTGCGCTCCAACGCCAGTTCAGCGGCCCATAGGGCCTTCTTTCGCGCTTCTATGGTCCCGTCCCTCCCTTGGAAAAGGGGTTGCCCTCTCTTGCGCAAGAAGACAACCCCCTCCTGTATCCTCAAAAGGACACCTTACTTATTACCTAAAATCTTGAACATGGATGTGCCGCAGGTCGTGCACTTGCCCTTCATCGCCCTGCGGCCGTTCTTCATGATCTTCTCCTGGGTATCCTTCATTTCCCTCTTGGCTTTACACTTGACGCAATAACCATCCATGCCCGCCTCCTCATGCTCCAGTTGAAAAAGTGATGATATCCGTGGACTATTTGTACCATAAGTTCCTGGAGGTGTCAACGGCTTTCAGTCAGGACCGCGTGAAGGCGGTGACGGCCTTGCGGACCGCCGTCTCTTCTCTGGCCACCTTCGGCCCCACGGCCGCCACGCGCATGCGCGGGGCCGCCATCACCTGACGGGCCACCCGCACGACGTCGGCCGCCGTCACCCGTGCGATGCGGCGGCGCAGCTCCTCTTTCGTCTGGACCGTGCCCGTGTTCAGAAGCGAATCGCCCATCCAGAGCATGTGGTCCATCGTGTCATCCAGGGTCATGATGGACTGGGCGGTCAGAAAGTCCTTGGCGCGCTTGAGCTCACCGGCCCGCACGCCGTCTTTCTTGAGCCGCGCGGTCTCCTTCAGGATGACGCGCGTGGCCTCGAGGAAGTTCTTGCTGTCCACCCCCGCAGTGACAAAGAAGATGCCGTTGTCCTTGAGTTTCTTGACGTGCGAGGAGATGGCATAGGCCAGGCCGCGCTTTTCCCTCACCTCGTTGAAGAGCCGGCTCGACATGTTCCCGCCGAAGAGCACGTGCAGGACGCCCAGGATGTAACGGTCCTTGTGCGTGCGCTCGAAGGCGGGAAAACCGATGACCAGGTTTGTCTGCTCGATATCCTTGGAGACGATCTTGACGCTGGGCGTCTTCGCCGGGTCCGTGAAGACATCGATCGGCGCCTCCCGTGTCCCCTTGTGCCTGCCGAAGGCCCGGACGAGGAAGGCATCAAGGAGCGTCTCCTCCAGGTCGCCGGCACAGGAGACCACGACCGAGGCCGGCCGGTACCACTGACCGTGGTACGCCGCGATCTCCCTGCGCCTCAGCGCCGAGACCGACTTGATGGTGCCCGCGATACTGCGACCCAGGGCATGACCGGGCCACATGATGGCATCGTAGATCTCCTGGACCTGGAACTGCGGCAGGTCCTTGTACATCTTGATCTCTTCGATGATCACGGTGCGCTCTTTTTCGATATCCCGGGGCCTCAGGAGGGGATACAGGACCATGTCCGTCAGGACCGTCGCGACCTTCTCCAGGTGCCTGCCCAAAAACTTCGCGTAATAGCACGTGTTCTCCTCGGCGGTGAAGGCATTGAGCGACCCGCCCCGCCCCTCGATCGACTCCTTGATCTCGTCGCCGCTGAATCGCCTGGAGCCCTTGAAGAGCAGGTGTTCGAGGTAATGGCTGACGCCGTTCAGGCGCGCGCTCTCATTGCGCGAGCCCGTATTGACCCAGATACCCAGCGACGCCGATGAGACGTGGGGCATCTTCTTGGTGATCAGCCGCAGTCCGTTGGCATATTCGCGTATTTTATACATTGTGAGACAAAAAGTCTGACCTCTAGTCTCATTTGAACTTGGACAGTCTCCAGATCGTTCGGGAAAGTGTCAATGAGTCGCGCGGGCAAGGCGCGCCACGAAGCGCGCGACGCGCGCGACCTGGTCGCGCCGGCCGCGGTTCCTGGCGATCTCTTTGACGAGGGCGCTGCCGACGATCACGCCGTCGCTGTGCGCCGACACCGTGCGCGCGTGCCCGGGCGTGGAGATGCCGAAGCCCACGCACACCGGCACCCCGGCGGCGGCGGACCTGACCCTCTTCAATTGGGCCTTCAGGTCGGCGGCCAGCCGCCGGCGCGCGCCCGTGACACCGGTCAACGAGACGAAATAGATAAAGCCGTGCGCCCGGCGCGCGATGAAACGCAGCCTCTCCTCCGAGGTCGTCGGCGCCACGAAGAGGATCACGTGCAGGCCGGCCTGCTCGGCGCTGCGCAAAAAGTGCCTCTCTTCCTGGGCCGGCAGGTCGGGAATGATCACCGCGTCCAGGCCGCTCGCCTTCGCATCCCTGATGAAGCGTGACGGCCCATAGGCCAGGATCGGGTTGAAATACGTCATGGCTGCCAAGGGGACCTGTGTCTTGCGGCGCAGCCGGCGCACCAGCCGCAAGACCCCCGCGAGCGTCACCCCCTTCTTGAGCGCCGCTTCCGAGGAAATCTGGATCACCGGCCCGTCGGCGATGGGGTCTGAAAACGGCACGCCCAGCTCGATGATGTCCGCGCCGGCCCGGGCGCAGGCCAGGACGAGCCGTTCGCTCGTCCGGATACCCGGGTAACCAACGGTAAGAAAAGGTATGAACGCGGCCTTGCCTTCCCTGCGCAACTGGTGGAATTTCTTGTCGATACGGTTCATGGAGCCCCTTGCCGTCTTTGGCGACATCCTGAGCACAGACCCCGCCTTGAGGCGGGGTCTGTCGAAGGATCAGGCGAGTCCTTGGAGGGCACTGACGTCCTTGTCCCCGCGGCCCGAGAGGCACAGGATCACCCGCGCGCCCCTTCTGAGCCTGGGCACCAGCTTCTTCAAATAGGCGATCGCGTGGGCGGACTCCAGGGCCGGGATGAGCCCTTCGGTCTCGGAGAGCAGCTTCAACCCTTCCACCGCTTCCTTATCCGTCACGGCCACATACCGGGCCCGGCCGATCTTCTGATAATACGCATGCTCCGGTCCCACGCCCGGGTAATCGAGTCCCGCGGCGATGGAGTGGGCGATCTTGATCTGGCCGTCCCTATCCTGCAGGAGCCGGCTCTTGGCGCCGTGCAGGACGCCGATCTTCCCCTGCAGCAACGTCGCCGCGTGGTGGCCGGAATAAAGGCCGCTGCCTGCCGCCTCCACGCCGACGAATTGGACCTTCTTATCCTTGAAAAAGGGATGAAAGAGCCCGATAGAGTTACTGCCCCCGCCGACACAGGCGACCAGACAATCCGGCAGGCGGCGTTCTTCTTTCATGATCTGCCGCCGGGCCTCCCGGCCGATCACCGTCTGAAAATCGCGCACCAGGAGAGGAAACGGATGCGGCCCGCCGACCGAACCCAAAATATAATGGGTCGTGCGCACGTTCGTCACCCAGTCGCGGATCGCCTCGGACATCGCGTCCTTGAGCGTCCTGGACCCCGCCGTGACCGGCACGACCTCGGTGCCCAGCAACTTCATGCGGTACACGTTCAACGCCTGGCGCTCGATGTCGGTCGTGCCCATGTAGACGTGACACTCCAGGCCGAAGAGGGCACAGACCGTTGCCGCGGCCACGCCGTGCTGGCCCGCGCCGGTCTCAGCCACCACGCGCTTCTTTCCCATACGCAGGGTCAGGAGCGCCTGGCCCAACGTGTTGTTGATCTTGTGGGCGCCGGTGTGCAGCAGGTCTTCGCGCTTGAGATAGATCCGCGCCCTGTTGCCCAGGGCCGCGCTCAACCTCTCGGCACGAAAAAGCGGCGTCGGCCGACCCGCGTACACGCGCAGGTAATAATCCAGATCCTTTTTGAACCTTGGGTCCCGTCGGGCCGCATGATAGACCCTCTCCACCTCGCCGAGTGCCTCCATGAGCGTCTCGGGGACGTACTGGCCGCCGAACGGTCCGAAGTATCCTCTCTTGTCAGGAAGCATGGGTAGGACGCTCGTTGTGCTTATGCCTCGGAATATCTGAATTTGATGCTGGCCTTCGCGAGCCTCGCGAAGATCTCGTGGTCCCTTTTCTTGTAAGGTGACGGCTCGATGATCCGGGAAAAACCCTCCCAGATACCGAACCAGCCCAAGGGCATCAGGATGATGGCGATCAGCTCCAGGACCAGTTGTTCGGCGGCCCGGTAATACGTCAGGAACGTAAGCGTGGCCAGCGAAGTGATGCCGGTCAGGACGAAATAGAGGCCGCGGCGGCGCAGGGCATTGATCTCCTCCAGGACCGACAGCGACCGGAACTTGAAGTATTGTTTCAGGCGCCTGATCACCTTGCGCTCAAAAACCTCGTCCTTGAGCGCGCCCGGCGCCAGGAAGGTGATGGTCACCTGGCCCCTACGGGACTCGCGAAAGCGTTTTTTGATCTCCGTCAGGAAATCTTCGGACAGGACCCGCTTCTCGATGGGGCCGGGGTCGAAGTCGGAGAAGATGTCGTCCCATGTGTCGATAGCGACGGACAGATCCTGGATGTCCTGGATGTGCTCTTCCTCGACTTTCTTCGGGATGGGCGCTTCCATAGCCTCTTTTCTATCACATTTGACGATGTCCCACAAGTCAATTTTGTGATTGTCAAAGGCCGCCGGCGTTTCTATAATGGTCTGAAAAGGGCCCCCCCATGCACAACGTCGCCTCCTTCCTGAAAAACCGGCAACTCCCCCTCTTCGCGTCCCTGTTTCTGCTCTGTGTCCTCGTCTGGGGCTCCTCGTTGACCTTTGACTTCGTCCTCGATGACCACGCGCTGATCGTCGAGAACCCGACGGTCAAGGACGTCGGGTTCCTTCATTATCACGGGACGCACGGTATCTATCCGCCGATGACCCCGCGTCAGGCCAACTACTGGCGCCCCCTCTTCATGGGGACGCTCATGGCCGACTATGCCCTCTGGCACCTGAACCCCGTCGGGTTTCACCTGACCAACCTCCTCCTGCACTTCCTGAACGTCGGACTCGTTTACCTCCTCGTCCTGCGGCTCTTCGGGCGGGAACGCCTCGCCTTTGCCGCCGCGGCCCTCTTCTGCGTCGCGCCCGTCCACGCCTCGGTCGTCAGCTACATCAGCGGCCGCGCAGACCTCCTGGCCGCCCTCTTCGTGCTCTTATCGCTGATGGCGTTCCTGAGCTGGCGGACGACCCGGCGCCTCGGATGGTACCGGATCAGCCTTGCCTGTTTTGTCCTGGGGCTCCTGGCGCGCGAAAACGCCCTGCTCCTCCTGCTCCTCCTGCCTCTCGTGCGCTCGGTGAGGGACCGGAAGGAGGTCTCCCGGAGGCAACGGCGCCTGGAGCTCGCCGGGTTCATCGCCGTGGGGCTCCTTTACGTGTTGGCGCGCCAGCACCTCTTTCTCGAGGAAAGCCTCGGGAGGCTCGGTCAGGCGCATCTGCCCTGGGGGCTGACGCTCCTCAACGTCGTCAACGTGCTGTGCCGCTATGTCCGGCTCATCGTGTGGCCGCACCCCCTCCTGCCGATGCGCACGACACAGTGGGTCCTCCAGCCGACGCCCCTGCTCTTTGCCTGCGGCCTGCTCCTTGTGTTCATCCTCGCGGCCGCGGCGTCCTCATTTATTAAGAAAAAATCCGCCTGGACCCTGGGCATCCTCTGGACCTTCCTGTGCCTGGTCCCCCTCATCCGGCTCATCGACAGTTTTCCGGAGAGGGGCGCGGCGATGGCGGAAAACTGGCTCTACCTGCCCCTCATCGGCCTATGCCTGACCCTGGCCCTCTTCATGGTCCGGTTGAAAAAAGCGTACCCCGTCTTCTTGACGGCGGCGGTCCTCTATGGGGGCGTCTTCGCCTTCCATGAAGCCGCGATCTGGAAGAACGACACCGCCCTCCTTGAAAGAAGACAGATCTATCGCGGCTCGACGCCGGACATCGCCTTTCAGCGAGGCGCTCTGCTTCTGCGGCAGGGGCGTACCAGGGAGGCGCTCGAGGTTTACGCGAGGATGCTCGACGATAAAACCGACGCATGGCGGGCGGCCCATCAGCTCGGCGCCATCTATCGCCTTCGCGGCGAGCCGAAGACCGCCCTGGCGTTCTTCGAGCGCTCGGTCCGGCTCAACCCCCGCAACGCCGCGGGCCTGACGCAGATCGCCTCCCTCCGGCACGCGCTGGGTGAAGAGGCCGGGATGCTCAAAGCGCTCAACAGGAGTCTCGAGGTCTACCCCTTCTACCCCGCCAGCTACATCGTCGCCGGAAACTGGTACCTCGGCAAACAAGAATATCCGCAGGCCCTGAAGGCCTTCACGAAGGCGGCCGCCTTGGACCCGGATAAGGCCGACGGCTACGTCGGCGCGGCCGTGTGTCTGGGCCAGCTGGGCCGCTTGGACGACGCGCGCAGACACGTTGAACGCGCGCTGCGACGCGCCAGGCTCTCGGCGCAAGACCTCAAGAACCTCGGAGCGGTGCTCGCCAATATGGGACGGTTCGAAGAAGCGATAGGGCTGTGGAAACGGGGGTTGAGGCTGGAGCCGGCTGACGGCGAGATGCGGGCCTTCCTCGCATCAGCCCAGGCGGCGATAAAGACGCGAACAAAAATTTAGTGCCGGGAAAGGGAGTTGAACCCTTAAGCCCGTAAGGGCGTAGCGCCCTGAACGCTATGTGTTTGCCAATTTCACCATCCCGGCAGTGGAAAAAAGTATACCTTTAGTTGGAACGCCTGTCAACAACGAACAAGGGAGCCATGATGAGGACGATTGTCCGGATTACCTTGGGGATGTGTGTCGCGGTGTCGTGTGTCCTTGGGTGCAGGATGGGGCGGTGCGAGGAAGAGCGGCCGGCCCTGTGCATACAGGGCACGATGACCACGGACGAAAGACCCATCGCCATCGTCAACGACCGAATCGTCGGCGTGGGTGAGGAGATCGGGGGCGCCAGGGTCGTCAGCATCAGCGATTCAGCCGTTGAGTTCGAGTACGCCGGACAGACGCTCTCGCTGTTGTTGGGTGAAGAGTGTACCGGGGGGTCCGGCGCCGCGGGCCGCGAGAACGGATGGGGTTATCATCCCAAGGCAAGACAGCTGCAGGAAAGCAAGCCTTCTAAAGCGTCAAGGCAAGGAGCGCTGACAGCGACCACGGCTGCGTCCGTCGGCTTCGTCATTCTCTTTATCGTTTTGGCCCTCTACGCCTTCTCGGCGTTCTGCCTCCAGAAAATCGCCCAGAGGACCGGCCACGACGACAACAGCTGGTTCGCGTGGGTGCCGATCCTGAACCTCTTCCTGATGACTCAGATCGCCGGCAAGGAGTGGTGGTGGGTCCTGTTGATGTTCATACCATACGTCAATATCATCATTGTGGCGATCGTTTGGATGGGGGTCACCGAGGCGCGGGGCAAATCTCCCTGGCTCGGACTACTCATGCTGGTGCCGGCCGCCAACCTGTTCCTGCTGGCCTACCTGGCGTTTTCGTCGGACGGCGAAACGCCGGCCAGGCCAAAGGGGCCAGCCGCGCCGACGCCGCCTGCCCCGCCGGATCCTCCGGCGCCCGGGGATCCGACGGCGGCGCCCCCGGTCCCCACGGAGGCCCCATATAATCCTTGAAGCCGGCGAGAAGTCTGATATAATTAATTTCCGATTTGGCAGTCGGCCTTCGCGATTCGGCAGCCGGCCTTCGCGTGACCTGCCCAGATAGCTCAGTCGGTAGAGCGAGGGACTGAAAATCCCTGCGTCGGCGGTTCGATTCCGTCTCTGGGCACTTGATCAGAGCGCCAGCCTTTGTT
>CAZUQR010000001.1:46603-88464 GCA_964622605.1 uncultured Planctomycetia bacterium | reverse complement strand
AAGGCTGGCGCTTTTTTCGCAAGGGTGCCGACGCAGGGGGAGCGTGGCGCTTTAAAAAGAGGGCCGGCGCTTTTCTTTCCTAGATCGCGTTGATGTAATCCGAGAATTCGATCTCCTGGCCCAGCTCTTCTTTTGTCGCCTTCACGCGCTCTCCGTAGGGAGGGTGCGTCCGGAAATACGCTAAGGGCCGCGCCGGCTCCTTGCGCTGGCGCTCCTTGAGTTTTTCCAGAAAACGGATCATGCCGTTCGGGTCATAGCCGGCGCGCGCGGCATAACGCGCGCCCAACTGATCGGCCAACAACTCGTCTTCCTGGGCGTATTCCATCATCAGCGAGGCGTAGGCCAGCTGGCTCCCCAGCGCGACGTCAGCGTCCTGCGTCTGCGTCGTCAGAACCCCCAGGATGTTGAAACCCCAAATGGCCTGTAGCCTCTTGATCTGGTGGCGCGCCACGATGTGCCCCACCTCGTGTCCCAGGACCGCCGCAAGCTCATCGTCCGTATCCGCAACGTCCATCAGTTTCTTGAAGACATACACGTAACCGCCCGGCAGGGAGACGGCATTGACGACATCTTCATCCTCCTTGTCCTCGATGACCCGAAAGCGGTAGAGGATCTCCTGCCGGTCGGAGGCAGCGGCGATGCGCTCACCCACGCGCTGCAACCGCTCCTCCCGCTCGGGATCCAGGACGAGCGTATACTCCTTTTCCAGCTGCTGGGCCAATGAATCGCCCATCGCCACCTCGCGGTCCGTCGAGTAAAACATCAAATCCTGCTCGCCGGTAGCCACGTTGAATTCCGTCGTGGCGCACCCCCACAGGCCCAGGACGCACAAGACAGCCAGGAGCGAGACGCCGGCCTTTTTAAAAAGACGGACCATCTTGGCCAGCGGCAGGCCGACCACGTTGAAGTAGCATCCTTCGATGCGTCTGATAAAAAGACCTCCGCGGCCCTGTATATCGAACGCGCCGGCCTTGTCCAGCGGCGAGACCTTCTTGAAGTGGGCGGTGATCTCCCTGCCCGTCAGCGGCTCCATGAAGATCCTGGTCTTGGCGCACGCCGCCCAGGCGCGCCGGCGCTCGGCGTCGACCACGGCGATGCCGGAATACACGACGTGGGGCCTGCGCGAAAGGCGCTTCAACATCCGGCGGGCGTCTTTCATGTCTTTTGGCTTGCCGCAGACGCGGCCGCCCTGCACCACGAAGGTATCACAGGCCAAGACGAGACCCCGGCGCACGCGGCCAGCCACGTCGCGCGCCTTGAGGAGCGCATTGGCCTTAGCCGCCGCCTCAGGCGCCCGGGCCCGGCCCCCACGCTCCTTCACCCGCGGCACGACCACGCGGAACCTGATCCCCAGTCGCCTGAGGAGCTCCCGGCGCGCCTTCGATTGAGATGCGAGGATGATCGGCATCTTCATGATGGATCTAACGGCTCCTCCCGCACAAATTGGGAACAAGTAGTCTGGCTAGTTAGTCCCACTTTGTGGGAATAAGTAGTCTGGCTAGTTAGTCCCGGTCTGGTTCCTTGGCCCCTGTTGCGGCGGCGCCGGCAAGGTAGCCGGTCGAGAAGGCGGCCTGAAGGTTGAAGCCGCCGCTGGTGGCGGCCAGGTCCAGCACCTCGCCGCAAAAGTATACCCCGGGCGCCTTGCGCGATTCAAGGGTGCGCGGGTCGATCTCCTTTAAGCGGACGCCGCCCTGCGTCACCATGGCCTCATCAAGGCCCAGCGTCCCAACGATGGTCAGCGGCAGTGCCTTTAACGTCTCAACGAGCCGGCGCCGCTCCTGGGCGGTCACCTGATGGCACTTCCTGGCTGCCTCAAGGCCCGCCGCAGAGACGAACGCGGCGATCAACTTCTTAGGCAGCACGTCAGACAGGTAATTCTTCAGGACTTTGCTGCCGCAGGCGGCAAAGTTGCGCCGCAGCTTCTCATCGAGCCTCCCGGCATCGAGGCCCGGCTTCAGGTCCACGCGCAGGACGACCGGATCATCTTTGAGGACGGACGAAAAGCCTGCGGAGATATTCAAGATGAGCGGCCCCGAAACACCGAAGTGCGTGAAGAGGAGCTCGCCGATATCCGTCGTGATCTTTTTCGAGCCGACGATATAAGACAGCCGCACCGGAAAGAGCGTCAGGCCCGCGCACTCCCGCACCCACCGCTCTCTCGTGCGTAAAGGGACGAGGGCCGGTTCCGGCGCGCGCACCGTGTGTCCCAACGCCTCGGCAAAACGATATCCGTCGCCCGTTGAACCCGTCTGAGGATATGACACGCCTCCGGTGGCGATGATGACGCGGTGCGCCGACAAGACGGTGCCGTCGTCCAGGGCAATCTCTTTAAATCCATCGGCGGCCGGATGTATCCGCCTTACCCGCGCACCCGTGCGAACCTCGACGCGCGCCTCCTTCAACGCCTCTGTGAGGGCCGCGACCACGGACCCGGCGCTGTCGCTTGCGGGAAAGACCCGGGCCTGCCTTTCCCTCTTCAGCGGCACACCCAGGTCAAGGAAAAAGGCCTTCAATTCAGGGACGAAAAAACGGCTGTAGGCGTTGCGCAGGAAGACGCCGTCCTTGCCGAATGCCTCAAGGTGCGTTGCGACAGGGCTATCGTTGGTGAGGTTGCCGCGGCCCTTGCCGGTCAGGCCGAGCTTGCGGCCCAGGACGGCGTTTTTTTCCAGCAGGACGACGCCGCGCACGCCCTGCGCGGCACGCCACGCCGCCGTCATGCCGGCAGGACCGCCGCCCACCACGACCACATTATAAGGTAACATAGAGGAAGACTACGGAGGAGACAGGTTACGGACGCGCGGCGAATTCAGAAGCCCTGAAGAGTGCCGTGAGCGCGCACCCTTTCACCGCCAGGTTCTTGGCCGCGCCTTCCTCCCGGTCGACGAGAACGATGGCCTTTTCGACCTTTATGTCCATCTTTTCGAGCACGGCGATGGCGTCGACCAGGGAACCGCCGGTCGTCGCCACGTCATCGACCAGGATGACACGACCCCCGGCCTCCAGGACCGGCCCTTCGACCTGCAGCATGCGGCCGTGGGCCTTGGGGGTCTTGCGGATCAAAAACGTGTTGATGGGCTTTTTCCGCTCAAAGCTCACCGCGGCGAGGGCCCCGACCATCGGATCAGCCCCCAGCGTGGGCCCTCCGACCGCCTGGACCGCCTCCCTGCTGACCAGATCAAAGAGAAGACGACCCACGCAGTAGGCCCCTTCGCTCGACAAGGTCACGGCGCGCGCATCGATGTAATAATCGCTGACCTTGCCGCTGGCCAGGGTGATGGGGCCCGCATGGTAGGCCTCTTCTTTGATGAGAGAAAAGAGGCGTTCGCGGATCACAGACGTGTTTTCCATTGAAATTCATTCTACTTTTGCGCCCCGGCCCTGTCAAACGATTCTTTGCGAGCTTTCGCTTGAAAAGCCCTATACGCGGTGCTACCATATCTTCCATGTTTAAAAAGCTTGTCGCCACGTGCGACCGCTTCCTGGCCCCGCCGAACTGCCACGGCTGCGGGACCGTCCTTTACGAACACATCAACGCCTTCGATGCCCACGTGTGCCGGGAGTGTGCCCAGGGGATCCGGGTCCTGGCACCGAACGCCTGCCCCTTATGCGGCCACCCCGTCACGAGCGCCGATGACTTCGTGCAAGGCCGTTGCGCGGCCTGCCGGCGCAGCGCACCGGGATTCGACCGCCTGAACGCGTGCTTCGCCTACGAGGGCATCGCCCGGCGCCTCATCCAGCAGTTTAAATACCAGGGGCGCGCGTACCTCGGTGAGACGTTGACACGCCTCATGCTCACCGTCATCCATAAGGACGCCGTATCTGTTTTCGACGCCCTCGTGCCCGTTCCCCTCTTCGCCACCCGGCTGCGCGAGCGTGAATTCAACCAGGCCCGGGTGCTGGCCGAGTGCCTCGCGCGGGAGACCGGCGTCCGTGTCCTTCCCCTGCTGGTGCGCACAAAAAACACGCGCTCCCAGGCAAGGCTTTGTGAAAAAGACCGGGCGGCCAACGTGCAGGGGGCCTTTCAGGTCATCCCGGACCAGGACCTCTCGGACCAGCGGCTCCTCCTCATCGACGACATCCTGACGACCGGTGCCACGGCGAGCGTCGCCGCCTGCGCCCTCAAAGAGGCCGGCGCCCGGCACGTGGCGGTCCTCGCGTTTGCCAAGGGCTGAAGACCATGAAGATCCTGCGTAACTACATCCTCAAGGAATTCTTCGGCGCGTTCCTCCTGTCGCTCTTCGTTTTGACCTTCGTCATGGTCCTGGGCAACCTCATCCGCCTCGCGGAGCTCATCCTCACGAAGGGGGTGCCGCTCTTGACCGCCGGGCGGCTCTTTCTCTATCTCATCCCGTTTCTCTTCAGCTTCATCCTGCCCATCGCCACCCTCTCGGGGGTCCTTTTGTCCGTGGGGCGCCTGTCCTCGGACAACGAGCTTATCGCCATCCGCATGAGCGGTATCAGCGTCCTGCGCATCCTGACGCCGCTGTTGATCGTCGGGCTCATCATCAGCCTCTTCTGCATCCTCCTGAACAACCACATCATCCCCAAGAGCCACCACCGCTCCCGCGAGGTCCTCTTGGAGATGGGCACCCAGAACCCGGCGGCGGCGCTCGAGGCCGGGACCTTCATCACGGCCTTCGAAAAGTTCATCATCTTCATCTATCAGATCGACGGCCAGAAGTTCACCAACATCCGCATCTATGAGCCCCAGGGCGAAGACAAGCCGCCACGGACCATCATCGCCCGGCGCGGCGAGTTCATCGTCCTGCCCGACAAGAAGATGCTCAAGCTCAAGCTCGTCGACGGGACGTCCGACGAGATAAACCCGCGGGACCCCGAGAACTTCTACAAGCTGAACTTCAAGACCTACTTCATGAACATCGACTTCAAAAAACAGGCCGGCAAGGTCAACAAGAAATCCAAGGACATGACGCTCCAGGAGCTGCGCGCGCAGCTCGCGGACTTCCGCAAGCGCGGCATCGACGTGACGCCCATCCTGAGCGAGATCTACAAACGCAACACTCTGGCCCTATCCTGTTTTATCTTCGTCATCATCGGCGCGCCCTTTGCCATGATCACGCGCCGGCGCGAAAGGTCGATCAACTTCGGCTTCGCCTTCCTCATCGTGGTCATGTACTACCTGGCCCTGATCGGCTTTGAGGCGCTCTCCATCGAAGGCAAGATGGACCCGGGCCTGGCCCTGAGCATGCCCAACATCATCTTCGGCTCGATCGGCGTCGTGCTTTTGTCCAAGACATGCTTATCTTAGACCGTTACCTCGTCGGCAGATTCCTCAAGAATTTCTTCCTGTGCCTCTTCGTCTTCCTTTTTCTGTACGTCATCGTCGACCTCCTCTCCAACCTGCAGGACATCATCAAGCACCACCCGCCCCTCCTGAAGGTGGTCGAACTCTACCTCTATTCGCTGCCCCTGATCTTCACGCAGACGACGCCCGTCGCGGCGCTCCTGGCGACCCTCTTCACCCTGGGCGGCCTCAATCAGACGAACGAGATCATCGCGATGCGCTCAAACGGCGTCGAGACCAGCCGCATCATACGGCCCTTCTGGGTCATCGGCCTCATCCTGAGCCTGGGGATCTTCTGGATCAGCGAGACCGTCCTGCCCGAGACCCAACGCATGAGCACCATCCTGAAACATGTCTATATCGACAAGGGGGCAACGGCCGAGAGCGAATCTCCGGTGGAGAACGTCGCCGTCTACGGCTTCAACAACCGGCTCTTCTTCATCAATAAGCTCTATCCGAAGTCGAAGACGATCGATGGACTGACCATCCTCGAACACGATGACCGCCAGAACGTCACGTCCAAGATCTACGCGGAGAAAGCGGTCTGGCGCGACAACCGGTGGGTCCTCTACCAGGCCTTTGTCTACCGGCTGGGCGACAACCAGCGGGTGCGCGGCGAGCCCCTGTACTTCACCGACACCTTCCTGAAGATCCAGGAGACCCCCCAGGACTTCCTGCGCCAGAACATCCCCGTGGAGAGCATGAATATCAAGGAAATCTCGCAGTACATCGCGCGCCTGCCTGAAAGGGAGGCGAGCCCCACGATCACGCGCCTGAAGGTGGACCTCTATCAGAAGACGGTCTTCCCGTTCACCACCCTCGTCATCATCCTCCTGGGCATCCCCTCTTCCATCATGATCCGCGGCCGCGCCGTGGCCTTCTCTTCCATCGGCCTGTGCATCGGGATCAGCTTTCTCTTCTACGTCCTCTTCGCGGTGGGTCTGGCCCTTGGCAAGGGCGGCGGCCTGCCGCCCTTCGTGGCCGCCTCCTTCAGCCACATCCTCTTCGGCTCCATCGGCCTCACCCTCATCACCCGCATCCCGTAGTTCGTCTCAGCCCGATAGAACCCTTGCAGGACCACAGAACGAAAGATACCTATCTTACTTGTAGACGCGGGGGACGCGGGGGGAGATCCAGCAGATGACTTCGTAGGGGTTCTGGTCGGACGAATAAGTCCGACCGTTTAGAACGCCCGGCGAGCCGGTGAGCCGGGCCGGGCCCGAGCGCTTCCTTGGTCTGTTATTCAGGCTAAGCGAGGGAAAACTGTTACGGGTTGATGTAGACTCGCGGTACACGGGGAGAAATCCAGCAGATCACTTCGTAGGGGATGGTGTGGCACAGCCGCGCGATCTCTTCGGCGCGGATGATCCGGTCTTTCTGGCGGCCGATGAGGACGGCCTCCTCACCCTGACGCACCCCGGGCAGGCGGCCGACGTCGACCATCGTCTGATCCATGCAGACCACGCCGACGACGGGACAGCGCACGCCGCGGATCAGCACCGAGCCGCGGTTGGACAACAGGCGGTTGTAGCCGTCTCCGTAGCCGACGGGCAGGGTGGCGACCACCGTGTCGCGCGGGGCGATGTAGGTCCGGCCGTAGCTGACCGACCGGCCCTTGGCCACGCGCTTCACGTGGGCGACGCGCGTCTTGAAACTCAACACCGGCTTGATGCCAAGGCGGCCCACCATCTCCTCCTTGGGGTGAAGGCCGTAAACGACCAGGCCCGGCCGCACGAGGTTGAGGTGCGCGGCCTCGAAGCCCAGGACGGCCATCGAGTTGGCCGTGTGCTTGAGGGGGATGCTGACGCCGTGGATGGCGAGCCTGTCGATGAGGGCGCAAAAGACGGCGATCTGGGATCGCGTGAAGGCCTCGTCGGAGTCGGCGCTGGGAAAGTGCGTGTAGAGACCATCGACGCAAAGATCCTTGAGACCGCACAACCGCACGATCAGGGCATCGGCCTCTTCGTGCCAGAAGCCCAGCCGCCCCATCCCCGTATCCACCTTGATGTGGACGTGCGCCTTCTTCCTCATCCGGCGTGCCGCGGCGTTGAGGCGCCGGGCCATGGCGCTGTCCGTGACCGTCGCCGCGATATCGTGCCGCAGCATCGGCTTGATCTCCTGCACAAAGAACGCGCCGAGGTTCAAGATGGGCGCGCGCACCCCGCTGCGGCGCAGGACGATCCCCTCGTCCACGCAGGCCACGCCGAGGTAATCGACCCCGGCGTCAACGAGCGCCCGGGAGACCTCCACCAGGCCATGACCGTAGGCATTGGCCTTCACCGCCACCATCATCTTGGTGCCCGGGGCCAGGCGTCTCTTCAGGACCCTGTAATTGTGGCCCAACGCCCCCAGGTCCACCTCCACCCACGTCGGCCGATAAAAGGAAAACGCACGTTTCTTCTTAACCACGGCGCACCTGACAGTCCCGTTCATAAAAATAGACGGCCTCAAGAGAGAAGGCGTCCTGAAGGTCTTTTTTCAGGAGACCTTCTTTCGTTAACGCGGCCAGGGCCTCGGGCCGGGGATGCCAAAATTTTTCCGGGGCGCACACCGCACCGCACCGCGCCAGGTCCTTACCAAAGATCCGCACGCCATCCCCCGTCACCCACGTGCCCCGTTTCACGCGCCGCAAGAACTCTTTCGCCGGCAGCATCCCGGGCCGGGAGCGCCTCTTGAGGCCCGTGGCCGTCATCCGGTAAAAACCGCAGTAGACGTTGGAGCGCCGGGCGTCCACCGCCACGGCCAACGGCCCCGCCGGGCATCCCTTGACGCCGAAGGCGATCGCATCGATGCTGGAGAAGGCCACGCACTTCTTACCGAGCGCATACGAGAAGCCTTTCACGGTGCTCAATCCTATCCGGATGCCGGTAAAAGACCCCGGCCCCACGCCGACTCCGAAGACGTCGACGTCATCCAAAGATAACCCGGCCTTCTTCAGGACATCTGTGATCCATCCCGCCAGCCGGTCGGCCCGGCCCTTGGCAAAGGCGCGCCGGGACCCCGTCAGGCCGCCGCGCCCCGCACCGACCGCGATCACCGAATACGGCGTTGAGGTCTCAAGGGCCAAAAATCTCACTTGAAGACGTCCTCGTACGTGCGGCCCCGCTCCAGATCCTGGGCCGTGGCAAAAAGCCTGTCGAGAGCGATGATCAGGTAATTGCGGCTGAAAAACTGCGGATAGTTCCTGTCGAAGACCGCCAGGAGGACCGAGAACTTCATGCGATAGACGACATGCCCCTTCTCGATCACGGCATAATGCGGCAGGCGGTTAAGGTTGTACCCGATCGCCTCCCGCAGCCGCAGGGCGATATGAGGAAAGCTCATCAACTCTCCCTTGATCCCCGCAAAGGCGACGCCGATGATGACGTCGCGGCCTTTATAGGTCCCCCGCAACTCGTCCGTCCCGTAAAAGAGGAAAGGGCACGGGCGTTGCCATTGAGGCTCTTCGAGGACGCCGGCGGCGACGCGCAGAAAGCGATGCGCCAAGACGGCAACGCGTCCAAGCCACGCGCCGATGACGAGGACGATGAGACACCCTCCCGCTACCAGCATTTTGACGATGGAGGCGCTCTCGGGACTCATGGTTTCTTACGACCCCTAAGGAACCTTTTTAGAAAACGGGTATCGCGGCCGTCGGCGGCCTCTACCTCGATGCGGCGGTCCTGGTCGCCCAGGATGGTAAAACGGATCTTCAATGAAGAGGCCGGCAGGAGCGGACCCGCCGCCTGCGGCCACTCGATGGCCGTCACGCCGTCAGCCCCCACGAACTCATCCCAGCCGATGCGCTGCACGTCTATCGGCGCGCTCAAGCGGTAAAGATCGAAGTGATGCAGGGGCAGGCGCCCCTCGTACACCCTGAGCATGACAAAGGAAGGGCTGGCTACCTCGCGGGTCCTGCGCACGCCCAGCCCCCTGGCCAACCCCTTGACAAAGGTGGTCTTGCCCACGCCGAAACCGCCCAGAAGGACGAGGCAGTCGTGGGATCTGAGATGACGCGCCAGCCGCTCACCGAAACGCTGCGTTTCCTCAGGGCTGTGCGTCTCAATAGAGATACCCTTTTTCGTAGGCATGGAAACCCCCCAGGCAAGCCCGGGATAGTCTGCGAAGACGGGATAAACGGTGATGCCCCGCATGCGCCAAGGAACTCAAAGCGGCCATTAGAAGTGGCTGAAGCCGCCGCTCCCCAACCGCCGTCGCCGCCCCTTTTTATCCGACAACCACACGCCCCTGAAGCGGCGGGTCAGGCGACCGACGGGATAAAAACGCAGCGGCGTCTTTCCCCGGCGCACCTGTCCCAGGAGACGCTCAGCTTCTGTTTCAGACATGCTGAAGAGCAGTTCGAAGTCCTCTCCATCATATAGGGCGGACGCGCGGCCGCGGCCGTTCCGGTGCACGGGGATGCGTTCTTCATCGAGCACGGCGCCAAGGCCGCTGGCCCGGGCCAACCGGCCCAGGTCCCTGGCCAGGCCGTCGGAGAGGTCCATCATCGCATGGACCTTGAAATGACACACGAGATAGCGCGCCGCCTCAAGCCGCGGCACGAAGGAAAGGTGACGGCCGCTCTGCGAACCGCCTAAAGGGCCGGAGACGAACAAGACATCCTTATCGCGGCCGCCGCTGCGCAAGACGAGGAAGCGGCGTTCCACGACACCGACCATCGCGACGTCCACGACCAGGCGCTCGCTCCGATTCGTGTCCCCGCCGATGACGGCGACATCGAACATCCGGGCCGCCCGGGAAATACCGTTCGCCAGCGCCGCGACCGTGCCCTCTGCCCGCCGCCGGGGCAAGCCCACGCTGAGGAGCGCGTAGCGAGGCACCCCACCCATGGCCGCGATATCGCTGACCGAGACGGCCACGGCCTTATAGCCGATACGCTCGCGGCTCTCCCGCGGCGCAAAGTGGACCGACTCGACGAGCATGTCGACGCTCAGGAGCCAATACGACGTCTTGTCCCGGCGCAGCACCGCGGTGTCGTCGCCGATACCCACGACGACCCCGGCCGCCTTCATCCTGAAACGCCGGGCCAGGCGCTCGACGATCGCGATCTCACGGTCTCTTTTTGGAACGGCCATACATCTTCCTGATGCCCTTATCGAAGGGCGGACGCAACACGCCCTTTTCCGTGATGATGCCCGTCACCAACCGCGCCGGCACCATGTCGAAGGCCGGATTGTAGACGTGTACCCCGCGCGCCGCGATCGGCCGCTTGAAGAACAATTGCGTCACCTCGGCCGGCTCCCGCTCTTCGATCGGGATATCCTCACCCCGGCGCAAAGAGAGGTCAAAGGTCGAGACGGGCGCCACGGCGTAAAACGGGATCTTGTGATGGAACGCGCACACGGCAAGCATGTAGGTCCCGATCTTGTTGGCCAGGTCCCCGTTGGCCGCCACCCGGTCCGCGCCGACAAAGACCGCGCTGATGCGTCCCTGCTGCATGAGCCGCGCGGCCATGCTGTCGCAGATCAAGGTCGTGTCGATCTTGTTATGCAAGAGCTCCCACGTCGTCAGGCGCGCCCCCTGCAGGAGCGGCCGCGTCTCGCATGCGTAGACCTTGATGCGCTTGCCCTGTTCTTTGGCGCGATAAAAGACGCCCAGCGCCGTCCCGTATCCGCTCGTCGCCAGCCCTCCGGCGTTGCACACCGTCAAGAGGCTGTCGCCGGAGCGCACGAGCCGCGCGCCGTGGGCCGCCATGCGAAAGCACATCTCGATATCTTCCCGGAGGATCCGGTCGGCCTCGGCCCGCAGGGCCTTGAGGCGCCGGGCAGCCGGTGCCCCGGCATGGCGGAGGGCGACGTCGTGCATCCGGCGAAGCGCCCACGCGAGGTTCACGGCCGTGGGCCGGCTCGACGCCAGATAGTCGCGCAACCGCCGAGCGCGGCGCTCCCAGGCGGCCGCAGAACGGACCCGCGGCTCCCTGCGCATCCCCAAAAGGAAACCGTAGGCCGCGGCGATGCCGATGAGCGGCGCCCCGCGGGTCTTGAGCTTTTTGATCGCTGTCCACACCTCGCCCACGGTGCGGCACGCGACAGTGACGTGCCGGCCGGGCAGCTCGGTCTGATCCAGGACCTCCAGGTGATCGACCTTCCAACGGACCGGTTCGACGAAAATGCGTGACATGGCTCGGGCTCCCTAAAATCCCATGAGTCGCAGAAAAAAACTCTTTTTTATGGACACGGCGCCGTGCGGGCAGATCTCCTGACAGCACAGACACAGGATGCACCGCCGGCCGTCGATCCTCATGCGGCCGTCCCTTTTTTCAATCGCGTGGCCCGGACAGCTCTTCTGGCACAATCCGCAGACGCGGCAGCGACCGGCGTCGATCGCCGGCTTCATGCAAAGCAGCACCCGGATCACCGCCAGGAGTCCGCGCGGCATCCGGTGCAGAAAGGTCGTGCGCGGCAGGACGAAATCCTTCGCCACGAAAGAGGCGAGCGGCTCCCCGCGCAGCGCGACGTCGGGAATCTCGCCGGCGGCCGCGGCCCGCCGCATCGCTTCGCGGTTGGTCGGGATATCCTCTGGATTCACGCCCATGACCCGCGCCAGGACCATGTCCAGCGCCAGCGCGTCGGGACTCGCCGCCACCAGCCCAAGGGGCCGCAGCGTCCCGCTCGAACCCGGCCCCTCGCCCTCCATCGCCGTGACGGCATCACAGACGTTCAGGTGGGGACGGCAGAGCTCAAAGATATCGACCAGGGCGCGGCAGAGGTCCTCGGGATGAGGGAAATCCGAATGGATCTTCATCTTGTTCATCCCGACCACGAACCCGAAACAATTCTTGACCCCGGCGGTCAAAACGGTGTAACCGTGCGTCTTCATCTTCGGCACGTTGACCACGCGGTCGCACTTCTGGAGCCAGTCGGTCAACGGGTAGCGGCCGTAGAGGCGCGGCGTGTTGAAATAGACCATCTCAACGCCCTCTTCTTCGCAGACCCGCCGCATACCCGAAACCTCATAGACGCGCTCGATGTCTCTCTTTTCGCCCCAGACGCTCGGCCCGTCGCCGCAGACGACGCTCGGGGTCACGGCCTTGACGCAACGCAGGACCGCGCGCACCACCTCCGGATGCGTATCCACACCCTCCTCGGGCGCGGCATCGCTCAACAGGTTGGGCTTGACCAGGACGCGTTCCCCTTCGCGGATAAAAGCGCGCATACCGCCCAGCGCCTCCACGGCCCGCCGCACCGCCGCCTCCACCTCACAGGTCTCATACGACCGGCACCGTATCAACGAAACAGGAATTGGATCGCCCATACACACTTTCCCGAACAACTTGGAAACAGTTTCCGAGCCGTTCGGGAAACTGTTTCCCGAACGGCCTGGAAAATGTTTCCAGGCTATCCGGGAAGCTGTCTTTTGGTCACAGCCGGAAAAAAGTCTTTGCGTTGTGCGTCGTCTTCTCGCAAATGGTGCCCACGTCCTCCCGCTTGACCCGGGCGACGGCCTCGGCCAGCGCCGGCAGATATGCCGGCTCGTTGCGTTGGCCGCGCCGGCCCTCCGGCGCCAGGAACGGCGCATCGGTCTCAAGAAAGAGCCGGTCCAGGGGGACGTGGGACAAGACGGTGCGCAGCGCCTCGGCCTTCTTGTAGGTGACGTTGCACGTGAACGACACGAAAAAACCGGCGTCGAGGCAGCGCGTCAGAAAGGCCGTATCGCCCGAAAAGCAGTGGACCACGACGCCGCCCCGTTCACCGGCCTTATTGCTCTTCAACATGTCAAAGGCGCGCTCGTGGCTCATGCGCGTGTGGATGATCAACGGCAGCTTCGCCTCGTGGGCCAGGGCGATGAACCGCTCAAAGACCTGCTCCTGGTCCCGCTGGGGCGAAAGGTTGCGGTAAAAATCCAGCCCCACCTCGCCGATGGCCACGACCTTCTTGGCCCGGGCCAGCGCCCGCACGGCCTGGAAGGCGGCCTCGTCGCACGCCTGGGCGTCGTGCGGGTGGATGCCGATGCTGGCAAAGACGCCGGGGAACCTCTCGGCGAGCGAAACGGCCTGGCGGCTGGCCTTCAGGCTCGAGGCCACGTTGATGATCGTCTTGACGCCGGCCTCCCCGGCCCGCTCCACGACCAGCTCGCGGTCCGTGTCAAACTCCGGAAAATCCAGATGGCAATGGGTGTCGATAAGCATGGGTATATCTACGGAGGTCCAGATGGGGGCTTCCTCTCCCGTCAGACAATCAGAAGTTTTTCGCCCAAATGTCGGCGAGGAATTGCCTTTTTGCCGTAGCGAGCTTTACGGCTCGACACCCAAGGTTTTTGTGGCCGCTTCCGCGGCCCCGGGCCGCCTCACCGACTCGTCGGCCGCGCTATACGGTCGGCCTTATTCGGCCGACCAGCACCCCGGTTTAATGAAGCGTAACGGCAAAAAGGCAAACCGATGCCGACGGCGAAAAACTTCGTCTGACGGCGAGAGGAAGCACCATCCGGCCAGATAGAAGAACCTTGTCTATGTCTATCTCTGCTCGTCTTCGATGCGTGGGAAAAGGGGCGCCGCCTTCTTGACGGTGGCACCACCCACCTGCTCGAGGATCTTCGCGGCGGTGTCCGGCATGAAGGGTGTCAGCTCCCGGGCCACGGCCCGCAGGGACACCCCCAGGACCGCGCAGAAGACCGCCAGCTCCTTCGAGCGTCCCTCCTTGTTCAGGTTCCAGGGCTTGGTCTCTTCGACGTACTTGTTACAGGCATTGACCAGCGCCCAGATCGCCTCAAGGGCTGCGATAAAATCCAGGTCATCGAAGTGACCGGCGACGTCCGCCGAGAGCGTCCGGAGCCTGGGCAGAATATTCTCACCGGCATACGCATCGGCATCCGATTCACGCAGGGCCGGCACGCTGCCTGCGAAGTACTTCTCGATCATGGTGACGGAGCGATAGACCAGATTGCCCAGGTCGTTGGCGAGGTCCCCGTTGAAACGCTTGATGAGGGACGCGCGCGAAAAGACGCCGTCGAGGCCGAAGGGCACCTCGCGCAGGAGAAAGTAACGCAAGACATCGATGCCGAAGTCATCGATCACGGCCAGGGGGTCGACGACGTTCCCGCGGCTCTTGGACATCTTCTCCTCGCCCACCTGCCACCAGCCGTGCGCGAAGATCATGCGCGGCGGCTCGAGATCCAACGCGTGGAGCATGATGGGCCAGAAGACGGCGTGCTGGCGCAGGATGTCCTTGCCGATCAGGTGCAGGGCCTGGGGCCAAAAGGCATCCATCTTCTTCTTGTCTTCGGGGTAGCCGAGCGCGCTGATATAGTTCACCAGGGCGTCGAACCAGACGTATGTCACGTGGTCCGGGCTGAACGGCAGCGGGATGCCCCAGGCGAGCCGCGCCTTCGGCCGGGAGACGCACAGGTCGCCCAACTCGTTATTGCGCAAAAAGCTCAGGACCTCGTTGCGCCGGGACTCCGGCCGGATGAAATCGGGGTGTGCCTCGATATGCGCGATGAGCCACGGCTGATACGCGGACATGCGAAAGAAGTAATTGGTCTCCTTGATCCGTTCCACCGGCCGGCGGCAGTCCGGGCACACCCGGTCCGGCGCCTGGGCGTCGGTCCAGAAGACCTCACAGGGGACGCAATACAATCCTTCGTAAACCCCTTCATAGATATCTCCCCGTTTATGGAGCCGGTCCAGGACATGCTGGACGCTGTGCACGTGCCGCGGTTCGGTCGTGCGGATGAAATCGTCATAGGAGATATTGAGCTTCGCCCACGCCTCCTTGAATCGCGGGATGATGCCGTCGACGAACTCCTGGGCCGTCTTTCCTTTCTCCTGCGCGGCCTTGAGGACCTTCTGGCCGTGTTCGTCGGTGCCGGTCAGAAAGAGGACCTGGAAACCGTTCTGGCGCTTGTGGCGCGCGAGGCAATCGGCCGCTATCGTCGTGTAGGAGTGGCCGATGTGCGGCAGGCCGTTGACGTAATAAATGGGCGTCGTGACGTAAAAGGCCTTTTTGCTCATGCTTCCTTTTTAAAGACCTTCGGCCGGCCGGCACCCGGCGGATACAGAAGCTGTATCATCTTGCCGTCCTCCAGGACGACCGCCGCCTGGCGCTTGAAGATGTTGATGGAAGACACCTTGCCGCGTCCCTCCGGCGTCTCGATGCGTTCGCCCTCGCGCGGCAGGCCGCGTGCAACCTCTTTGTAGAACTTGTGCTCGTAGGAGAGACAGCACATGAGGCGGCCGCAGAGGCCCGAGATCTTCGGCGGGTTCAGGGAGAGGTTCTGGTCCTTGGCCATCTTGATGGTAACGGGCTCAAAGTCCCTCAAGAACCGGCAGCAGCACAACTCGCGGCCGCACGGCCCGAACCCGCCGAGCATCTTGGCCTCGTCGCGCACGCCGATCTGACGCAACTCGATGCGCGCCTTGAAGACCTTCGCGAGGTCCTTGACGAGCTCGCGGAAGTCCACCCGGCCCTCGGCGGTGAAGTAGAAGAGCATCTTGGACCGGTCGAAGGCGTACTCGGAGCCGACGAGCTTCATCTCGAGCTTGTGCTCCTCGATCTTGCGGCTGCACGTGCGGGAGGCGTCCCCGGCCTTCCTGCGGTTCTCGTCGATCTGCCGCAGGTCTTTATCGGTGGCCAGCCGGATGATCTTCTTGACCGACGGGTCCGCGCCTTCGGCCAGGACGGAGTCCGTCACCACCTGGCCGTAATCGGTGCCGCGGTCCACCTCGACGATGACGGGGACGCCGTTTTTCAACGTCATGTCGTGGGCCCGGTAACACAGGACCGGCCCCATGTCCCGCAGCCTTACCTGTGCGATAATGTCCATAGTTGTGTCCTCATCTGCTCAAAGGCCAGGCGCATGTTCGCGTGGCGCCTGATATCCAGGCTCGTCTGGGCGATCACGCCCAGAGACTGGAGGATGGCGGATGTCTCCATCTGCCGGCAGGCGCGCTCCAGCGCGGCGTGCCCGGCAGGATGCATCAACAGGGCCGGGGATCCGCAAGACCTCAGCGCCAAGAGGTCGCGGTACCAGAGGGCCAGCGCCCGCAACAGCCGCAGCGCCTCCTGTCGGTCAGGGACCTGTGCCAGTGCCTCTTTCATCGAATCGTCGCAAGAGAGGAGCCGCAGCAAGGTGTCGCGCTGGGCCAGGACGCCGTCCTCGTAAAACCGCAGGGCCTCGCCGGCGCTGCCGTCACACAGACGGGACAACGCCGCGGCCGCAGGGCGCTCCACGCCATGCCGCTCGACGAGAAGCGTCATCAGGTCCTCCGGCGCCAGGGCGCCGAAGACGACGCGCTGACAACGCGAGACCACCGTCCCCGGCAGCCTGTGAATGTTTTCGGCGATGAGGATAAGCACCGTCGACGGGGCAGGCTCCTCCAGGGTCTTGAGAAGGGCATTGGCCGCTTCCTCGTTCATCGCGTGAGCGGGATCGAGAATGAGCACCTTGCGCCGGCCCTCGTAAGGCTTAAGGCCCACGAACCGTCCGGCCTCGCGGACCGCCTCGATCTTGATGAACTCCCCGTCGGGCTCGAGTATCTTGAGGTCAGGATGCTGGCCTGCCGCGACCTTGCGACATGAACCGCACGCCCTGCAGGCCGCCTGCCCCCTAGGTCTCCCGCACAGGAGGAGCTGGGCAAAGGCGCGGGCGGTCCTGGCCTTGCCCACGCCCGCGGGGCCGAGGAAGAGATACGCGTGCGCCAGGCGTCCGCTCTCATAAGCGGCCTTCAAAAACCCTAGCGCTTCCTTGTGTCCGATGATCTCATTGAAAGACATGTATCGACGAGGACGCGGATGTGCGCCTGCGTGGCGCGGACGTCATCGCGCACGCGCACGACCTTGATGCGGCGCCGCGATCGCCGCGCCAGGACGATGTAGCCCCTCTTCACGCGGCGGTGGAACGCGTCCGGACGCGCCTCGATCCGGTCGCGCGCCTTTTCATTCTTAAGATGTTGCCCGCTCTGCCGGAAATCGAGCAAGAGTGTCAGGTCGGGGGTAAGGCCGCCGGTGGCGATGCGGCCGATGCGGCGGAGGACATCGACCCCCAGGCCGCAGCCAAAACCCTGATAGGCGATCGTCGAATCCAGGAAGCGGTCGCACACGACGACCACGCCCTTCGCCAGGGCCGGCCGGATGACCTCCTCCACGAGCTGGGCCCGGGCGGCCATGTACAAGAGCATCTCCGCCGGGACGCTCATCCGGTCGTGGCGCCTGTCCAAAAGCACGCGCCTTATCTTTTCGCCGATGACGGTGGAACCGGGCTCCCTGATAAACAGCGTCTTGCGGCCCCTGCGCCGCAGATAGGCGCACAAGAGGCGCGCCTGGGTGCTCTTGCCGCTCTTCTCCGCCCCTTCAAAGGTGATAAAGATGCCGCGCTTCATGCAGCCGTCCCCGTGTCTTCGATGACGATGCCCTCTTTCGCCAGATAGGCGCGTATCTCATCGGCGCGCTTGTAATCCTTGCGCTGGCGCGCGGCCTGGCGTTCGGCCAAGAGCTCCCGGGCCCGCTCTTCGGTGATGGTCGCCTTCGAGACGTCCGCCACCTTGATGCGCTGCCCGCCCGCCGCCTGCCGTGTCCGATGCGTCGGCTGCAGCCTCAATCCGATGGCCGCCGAAAGCGTCACGAGGGTCCGGGCCGCCTCCACGGCCGCGCCCTTATCCCGGGCACTCAAAAATTTGTTGCCGAGGTTCACGAGGTCAAAAAGGACGGCCACGCCCTGCGCCGTATTGAAATCGTCGTCGACGGCTCCCTCGAATTGACGGACACGCTCGGCGATCTCGGCGTCCGGCTCCCCGTCGACGTCGATGACCCCCGAAGGCCCCTGTTCCTCACGGACAAGCTGGACCGTATCGATAAACGTCTGCATCTTCTCAAAGGCCCTGCCCGCCTTGGTGAGGCCCTCATACGTGAAATCCATGGGAGAGCCGTAGTGGGCCTGAAGAAAAAAGAGCTTCAGGACGTTGGGCGTGCATTTTTCAAGCGCGTCCTGGATGGTGATGAAGTTGCCCAGAGACTTCGACATCTTGCGGCCGTCTATCGTCAAGAGGCCGTGGTGGATCCATATCTTCGCAAAGGGCCTGCCCGTGAGCGCCTCGGCCTGGGCGATCTCGTTCTCGTGGTGCGGAAAGATCAGGTCCCGGCCGCCGGCGTGGATATCGAGCGTCTCGGTCTTGAGATAGCGCATGCTCATCGTCGAGCACTCGATGTGCCATCCCGGCCGGCCCGGCCCCCACGGACCCTTCCAGGACGGTTCCCCCGCCTTCGACTTTTTCCACAAGGCAAAATCAAGGGGGTCGCGTTTTTTCTCGTCCTTCTCGATGCGCACGGCGGTCAACATCTCATCTGTGCTCTGCCCGGAGAGGCGGCCGTAGGAAGGAAACGAACGCACCGAGAAATACACGTCCCCGTCAACGGCATAAGCGGCCCCTTTGGCCTCCAGCCGCTTGATATGGTCGATCATGTACACGATGTTCTCGGTCGCCAGGGGTTCGAAATCTCCCTTGTCGATCTCCAGCGCCGCCAGGTCACGGTAATAGGCATCGATGTAGCGCGTGCGGATGTCGTCGAATCCGGCCTCCTCTTCGTTGGCCCGCTTGATGATCTTGTCGTCGATGTCCGTGATGTTACGCACGAGCTTCACCTTGTAGCCCCGGTATTCCAGATATTTTTTGAGGGCGTCAAAGATAAAGAGGCTGCGCGCGTGGCCGACGTGACAGTCGTCGTAGACGGTCACGCCGCACGTGTACATCTTGACCTCGGCGGGCACCCACGGCACAAAGTCCTCCTTGGCCCGCGTCAGCGAGTTGTAAAAAGTAAGGCCCATTTTATTTTTTCTTTTCCAGCGTCCTGATGCGCTCTTCCATCTCCTCGAGCGCCTGTTTGATGGGATCGAGCACGTGGATATGGTCCAGGGCGATGTCGATCTTGCGGCCCTCCTGCCTCGTGATGCGGCCCGGCACGCCGACGACCGTGGCGTTGGCCGGCACGTCCTTCAGGACCACGGCGTTGGCCCCGATGTAAGAGTTGGCGCCGATGGTGATGTTACCGAGGATCTTGGCGCCGGTGCCGATGACCGCGTTGTCTTCGATGTTCGGGTGGCGCTTGCCCCGCTCCTTGCCCGTCCCGCCGAGCGTCACGCCCTGAAAGAGCGTGACGTTCTTGCCGATCACCGCCGTCTCGCCGATGACGACACCCATCCCGTGATCGATGAAGAGCCCCTCGCCGATCTCGGCGCCCGGGTGGATCTCTATGCCTGTCAGGAAACGGGCCGTCTGCGAGATGAGCCGCGGCAGGAGGGGCACGCGCGCCTTCAGAAGCGCGTGGGCGAAACGGTGATAGACCACCGCGTGCAGGCCCGAATACGAAAGGACCACTTCTAAGGGGTTGCGGGCCGCAGGGTCGCGGTCAAAGATCGCGTCGATCTCCCGCCGGAACGCGATCAAGAGAAAGACGATCCACGCCAGGACCAGAATGGTCACGACCAATAATATCTGCAACAGACAAAGCACGGCCTACCTCCCTTTATATACCGCGGCCACGGCATAGGACGCCGCGGCCCTGTTCTCACCGATCGCCCCCACGCCCTCCTGGGTCGTCGCCTTGACGCTCACGCGGCCGACAGCGACACCCAGCGCCTGCGCCATGCGGCGGCGCATGCGGTCGCGATACGGACCGATGCGCGGTGCCTCAAGCAAAAGCATGACATCGACATTGCTCACCCGCCAGCCGTCTTTTTTTAACATCCCGGCCACGCGTCTGAGCAAGACCAGGCTTGAAATCCCACTAAATCTCTTGTCCGTGTCCGGGAAGTGCCGGCCGATGTCCCCCGCCCCGACGGCGCCCAGGAGCGCGTCCGCGACCGCATGCAGGACAACGTCCGCGTCGGAATGGCCGGCGAGCCCCTTCTTGTGCGGGACCGTGACCCCGCCCAGCACCAGCTTGCGCCCCGCCGCAAAGCGGTGGATATCATACCCTATCCCCACGCGTATATCCGTCTTCATGGCTAGCTCGTGCTCAGCGGCCCGCGCGGCCGTTTTCGCGGTTATGCTCGGCCGGATGGGGTTCCCTCCCCCGTCAGACGAAGTTTTTCGCCGTCTGCTTCGGTTTGCCTTTTCGCCGTTACGCTCCATTGACCCGGGTCGCTACGGCAAAAAGGCAATTCCTCGCAGACCTTTGCCAAAAAACTTCTTCTTGTCTGCCAGGGGAGGGAACCCCAACCGGCCCAATAAACAGATACCGTCTGTGTATTCCGTAAGCGGACGGCGCGACCGCAACCAGAAATGATGCGCCCTCTTACGTGTCCAGGGCGCGGAAGGCCGCGATGGCCTCGGCAAAGACCATGTCCTCCTGGGTCGTGATCTTGATGTTGAAGTAGGAACCCATCACGACCTTGACGCGCTTGCCCATCATCTCGACGAGCGCGGCGTCGTCGGGCGCGGCCGTCTTGTCCGCGCGCAGGTACGCCTTCTGGATGAGCTCGCGCTCAAAGACCTGGGGCGTCTGGATCTCCCAGAGCTCGTCGCGGCGCAGGGTGGCGTCCACCTCCTGACGCCTGTCGACCCGCTTGACCGTCGCCTTGACAGGCACGCCCAGGACCGCGGCGCCGCTCGAACGAGCCTCTTCGATCACGCGCGTGATGCTCGCCTCATCGATGAAGGGCCGCACGCCGTCATGGATCACCACGAGCCCGGTGCGGCTCGGCACGACCTCCAGGCCGTTGCGCACCGAGTCCTTGCGCGTGGCCCCGCCCGCGATGACCCGGACCACCTTCGACAGCTTATGCTTCTTCACGAGGACCCGTGCCTCCTCCAGGCGGTCCTTGTGAAAGATGAAAACGATCTCGTCGATCAAGGGATGCTGCTGGAGGGTCTCGAGGGTATAGATGACGATGGGCTTGGCCTTCACCTCGAGGAGGGGCTTGGCGGGCGCCCCCTTCATGCGCACCCCTACCCCCGCCGCCGGCACCAGGGCCGTGATCCCGCTCATCGCCCCGTGTTCTCCGGTTTCTCCGGTCTGGCGAAGACCATGCGGCCGGCCTGCGTCTGCAGGACGGAGGTAACCATCACCTTCAGCGGCTGGCCGATGTAGCGACGGGCGTCTTCGACGACCACCATCGTCCCGTCCTCCAGATACGCCACGGCCTGGTTATGCTCCTTGCCCTCCTTCATGGGCTTGACCTCGATCGACTCGCCCGGCAGGACGACGGCGCGAAGCGAGTTGGAGAGCTCGTTGATGTTGAGGACCTTGATGTTCTGCAACTCCGCGATACGGTTGAGATTGAAGTCGACGGTGACGATGCGCGCCTCGAGCACCTTGGCGAGCTTCACCAGCTTGCCGTCGACGTCGCTGATATCCGGGAAGTCCTCCTCGTGGATCATGAGGTTGAAGCGGCCGTCGCTGCGCATCATGTGCAGGATCTCGAGGCCCCTGCGGCCGCGCTGCCGCTTGATGGCATCGGCGGAGTCCGCGATCACCTGGAGCTCTTTCAGGACAAAACGCGGCACCACGATGCGCGCCTCCAGGAACGACGACTTGACGATATCCGCGATGCGGCCGTCGATGATCGCGCTCGTGTCCAAGAGCACCGTGTCGGCCACCTGCTCCGAACGACGGAACTTGACGTACGGGATGATCAAATTGAACTCGTCGCGGCCGCGCAAGGCGACCGCCATCCCGATGTAGGAGAACGAGAGGGTCAGGAGATACGCCGTGACCTCCGACATGGACTGGTCGAGAGGAAAGAGCGTGAAGAGGGCCTGCGTCAAGAGCCGCGCGATGACCAGTCCCAGGACGAGGCCGAAGACGGCGCTCGACAGACCCCGCACGGAGACGCCGCGCATCCCCACCTCCAGCATCATGATCAACAGGCCTATGCCGAAACCCGCGAGCGTCGTCACCAGGACATTGATGTTGTTGGCATCGCCGACCTGGAAACCGACCAGCGTGCAGCAGACCAAAAAGAGCACGCGGACAAATAATAAGGTCATATTCATGCGCCTCCTCCTCTCTCCTTATGATAGAAAATGATGATCGAGACACCTCACGAACGCGACGACCGCGTTCTACGATAAATCGTTCCACAGGGCGGCAAAGGCGGCCGGGACATCCGCCACGGCCGTGAACGTCCCCTCATCCGTCCGGTCCTTCGAACGCGCCGCCTTATTGGACCGGGGCAGCAGGAAGCGTTTGAACCCCAGCTTCTTGGCCTCATTCACGCGCAGGTCCCAGTGGGCGACGCTGCGCACCTCCGCCGCGAGGCCCACTTCTCCAAAGACGACGGTGTCCGTCGGCACGGGCCTGTCGTAAAGGCTCGACCCGATGGCGACCGAGACCGCAAGGTCCACCGCCGGATCATCGGTCTTCATGCCGCCCACGACGTTGACAAAGATGTCCTTATCGAAAAGTTTGAGGCGCAGCTTCTTTTCCAGGACCGCCGCCAGAAGGCTCAACCGGTTATAATCGATCCCCTGGGCCTTGCGCCGCGTCATCCCGAAGTTCGCCTTCGTCACCAGGGCCTGGATCTCGACGAGGATCGGCCGGCTGCCCTCCAGCACCGGCACGACGGTCGTGCCCGCCACGCCCTGCGGCCGCTCGCTCAAAAAAATCTCCGAAGGGTTGGCGACCTCCAGGAGCCCCTGGGCCGCCATCTCAAAGACGCCGACCTCGTTCGTGGAGCCGAAGCGGTTCTTGAACGCCCGCAGGATCCGGTAGTGGGAAAAGCGCTCGCCCTCAAAGTAGAGGACCGTATCGACGATGTGCTCCAGGACGCGTGGGCCGGCGAGGGTCCCCTCTTTGGTGACGTGGCCGATCAAGAAGACGCTGATCCCCGTCTGCTTGGCCAGCTGCGTCAGGAGGGCGGCGCACTCCCGCACCTGGCTCACGCTGCCGGCGCTCGCGCTCAAGGCCGCGTGGTAGACGACCTGTATCGAATCGATGACGACACAATCCGGCACGAACTTTTTGATCGCGCCGAGGATCTGCTCGATGTCCAGGGCGTTGACGATATAAAAGTGCTCGTTCGCGGCGGCCCCCAGGCGCACGGCCCGCAGCTTGGTCTGCTGGACCGACTCCTCCCCGCTCACGTACAATATCTTTTTGCCCTGCCGGGTCAGTTGATGGCACAGCTGAAGCGCGATGGTCGACTTGCCGATGCCAGGATCCCCGCCAATCAGCGTGACCGACCCCGGCACGATCCCCCCGCCGAGGACCCGGTCGAGTTCCCCGAGGCCCACCTTCAGGCGTGTGCGCTCCTCGGCGACCACGTCCCGCAGGAGCACCGGAACGGCCGACGGCGTACCCGACGGCGTGCGGCGCCCCGCGGCCGCGACCTCCTCTTCAACGAACGTATTCCAACTGGAACAATCAGGACACTTGCCTAACCACCTCGGCGAGCTGAAACCGCAGCCTTGACAGACAAAGGCCGACTTCGTTCGGACGGTGGGTTTGGGCATCTGACACCTTATTGAACTCCCTTGGGACGGTACAACAGCTTCCACGGATGCAGCTTCAGGTCCGCGAACATCTCTTCGATATCCGTATAGAGGGAATCCTCCGTGAAGAGCTTGCCGACGGTCCCCCGCCCTTCCTGGATATCGCCCAGGACCACGTCCAGAGAATCCAGGACCTCCTTGATACTCGCCAGCGTATCTTTGGCCTGGAGCGCGATCTCTTTCGTCAGGTCCGTGACCTCCTGGACCGAGGTAGGGTCTTCTCCCCGGAGCCGACCCCCTTCGGGCAACGGCCTGTCGTAGGCCTCCCCCGGGATGATCTCCAGATACTTTTCTCCCAACAGGCCCAGCGTGTTGACCCAGGCGCGCGAATCGGAGGGGATCTTCGTGTCGCCTTCGACCCAGGCCGATATCGTGATCAGGGGCTTGTTGTCGTCGTCGTGGGAAAGATGGATCTCCTTGACCTCCCCCTTGTCCACGCCCGCGATGCGCACCGGCGCGCCCACCTTGATGCCGTTGGCAAAGGAGAAGACGGCGTTGATGCGGTAGCCCACCTTCATCAGCTTGAAATCACCGATCAGTAAAACGAACCAGGTCAGCACGACCAGCCCGAGAAAGACGAACAGTCCCACCTTGAACTCGACGCTCCGCGATCTTTCTGCCATAGACGCGCTCCTTCTAATCGATGCTGTTTTTTACGATAGAACTCTGGCCTTCCGTGATCGGGCCGTGCGCGGCCCCGGTGATAAACTGGTGGACGTACGGGTTGTGCGCATAGCGCATCTCGTCGGGCGTCCCCTCGGCGATGATCTTGCCCTGATAGAGCATCGCGATGCGGTCCGCCACCTTGTAGGCGCTGCGCATGTCGTGGGTCACGACTATAGAGGTCACCTTGAGCTTATCATGCAGCTCGTCGATCAAGAGGTTGATGGCGTCCGCCGTGATCGGATCGACCCCCGTCGTCGGCTCGTCGTAAAGGATGATCTTGGGACGGGTGCAGATGGCCCGTGCCAGGGCCACGCGTTTCCTCATGCCGCCGCTCAGGTCCGCCGGCATGACCTCCTCGACGTTATAGAGCCCGACCAGCGCCAGCGACTCCTTCACGCGCTGTTCGATATCGACCGTCTTCATGCTCATCTGCTCGCGCAGGACAAAGCCTACGTTCTCCCCGACGGTCAAGGAATCAAAGAGCGCCCCGCCCTGAAAGACCATGCCGATCTGCCTGTGGAGCTCGCTCAAATCCTTGCCTTTCAGGGCGAGCACGTCGCGCCCCTGGACGCGCACCTGGCCGCCGTCCGGCTCCATGAGCCGCACGATGTGCTTCAAGGTCACGCTCTTGCCCACGCCCGAGCGGCCGATGATGACCTTGGTCTCCCCCTCCTCGACCGTCAACGACATGTGGTCCAGGACCTGCTTGCCGCCGAGGTTCTTGGAGACATCCATAAGCTCGATCATCGGCATGGCGCTTACTCCAGGAAGAAATAAAACAAGGCCGTGAAAAAGCAGTCCGCCGCGATGATGAGGATAAAGGTGTTGACGACCGAGCGCGTCGTGGCCTTGCCGACCCCCTCGGCCCCGCCCTTGACGGTCAGGCCTTCAAAACAGGCGACGATGGCGATGATCATCCCGAAGAAGACCGTCTTGATGAGCCCGGTGTAGAGGTCCTTGTAGACCAGCGTCTGAAAGGTCATGTTCATGTACAGGCTCGAACGGATGCTCAGCCGGTACACGCCGATCAGGTACCCCCCGAAGATGCCGATGGCGTTGGCAAAGACCGTCAGGACCGGCAGCATCACGGTCAGGCTCAGGAAGCGCGGCACGACGAGGTACTTGACGGGGTGGGAGCCCAGGGTCTGGAGCGCATCCACCTGCTCGGTCACGGCCATCGTCCCCAGCTCCGCCGTGATGCCGGCGCCGCTGCGGCCCGCGACGATCAAGGCCGTGATCACCGGCCCCAGCTCGCGCGTCAGCGATACCGCCACGATGCTCGCGATGTAGATCTCGCTCGACATCTTCTGCATGATGTAGGCGGTCTGGAGCGCCAGGATCACGCCGATGAAAAACGAGACGAGCGAAACGATGGGAAAACTATCGATGCCGATCTTGCTGGCCTGCTCGAAGACCCGGCGTGCCCCATAGGGCCGCACCGGGATCAGGAGCAACGTCTGGACGCCCAGACGCGCCAGCCCCGCGAAGAAACTGAAAAAATTCAGGATCTTGTTGCCGATGGAAACGTAAAACCCCTTGCGGATCGTCATGTGATGTGGAACTCCAACTCCTCGCGGTCCTTGCGGCGGCCCACCTTTATCTTCACCTTTTCTTTGGCGCGGCCGGCGATCAGCTCTTCGGCCAGCGGGTCCTCGATGTAGCGCTGGATGGTGCGCTTTAAGGGGCGCGCGCCGAAGGCGGGGTCAAACCCCTTGTCGATCAAAAAGTCCTTGGCCGAGGAATCGAGCGTCAGCGTCACCTGCTGGTCGGCCAGGCGCTCCTGGACCTCGCCCATCTCGATCTCGATGATATGGTACAGGTCCTCACGCTCGAGCGGCCTGAAGACGATCACGTCGTCGATGCGGTTCAAGAACTCCGGCTTGAAGGTGCGCTTGACCTCCTCCAGGAGCCGCTCCTTCATCTGCTGGTAGGACATCTCCGACGACTGGACCTTGAAGCCCAACGACCCCTGCTTGCGCAGGATCTCGGCGCCGACGTTCGAGGTCATGATAACGATGCAGTTGCGGAAATCCACCTTGCGGCCGAAGCTGTCGGTCAGCCGGCCGTCCTCCAGCACCTGAAGGAGGATATTGAAGACGTCCGGATGCGCCTTTTCGATCTCATCGAGCAGGACCACGGCATACGGCCGGCGCCGGATCTTCTCGGTCAGCTGACCGCCTTCCTCGTAGCCGACGTAGCCCGGCGGCGCGCCGACGAGGCGCGAGACGTTGAACTTCTCCATGTATTCGGACATGTCGAGCTGGAGGAGGGCGTTCTCGTCGCCGAACATGAACTCGGCGAGCGCCCGGCCCAGGAGGGTCTTGCCCACGCCCGTGGGCCCCAGAAAGATGAACGACCCGATGGGACGGCGCGGGTCCTTGATGCCGGCGCGCGAGCGCCGCACGGAGCGCGCGATCGCCTTCAAGGCCTCGTCCTGGCCGACGACGCGCTTGCGCAGTTCCTCTTCGATCTTGAGGAACTTCTCGCTTTCCTTCTGTTCCAGTTTGATGATCGGGATGCCCGTGATCTTGGAGACGATCGTCGCGATATTCTCCTCGGTGAGCTGCGGCCGGCTCTTGGCGCGCTCCTCCTGCCAGGACTTGCGCGCCGCCTCGAGCTTCTGGCGCATCTGGCGTTCCTCATCGCGCAGGGTCGCCGCCTTTTCAAAGTCCTGGTTCTTGATGAAGGCCTCTTTCTCCTTGCGCAACACCTCGACGTCTATTTCCATCTTCTTGATGGGCTCGGGCACCACCAGCGTATCCAGGCGCGCGCGCGAGCCCGCCTCGTCCAACAGGTCGATGGCCTTGTCCGGCAGGAAGCGGCCGCTCATGTAGCGGTCCGAGAGCTTGGCCGCCGCGATGAGCGCCTCATCGAGATACTTCACGCTGTGGTGCTGTTCGTAGCGGTCGCGAAGCCCTTTGAGGATCTCTATCGTCTCCTCCACCGACGGCGGGTCGACCATGATCGTCTGGAAGCGGCGCTCCAGGGCCCCGTCCTTTTCGATGTGCTTGCGGTACTCGTCCGGCGTGGTGGCGCCGATGCACTGGATCTCGCCGCGCGAGAGGGCGGGTTTGAGGATATTGGAAGCGTCTATGGCGCCCTCGGCCGCGCCGGCGCCGACGAGCATGTGCAGCTCGTCGATGAAGATCATCACGTCGCGGGAGCGCTTGATCTCGTCCATCACGGCCTTGATGCGCTCCTCGAACTGGCCGCGGTACTTGGTGCCGGCGATCATCAGCGCCAGATCCAGGACGATGATCCGCTTGTTCAAGAGCACCTCGGGGACGTTGCTCAGGATGATCTGCTGGGCCAGTCCCTCGACGATGGCGGTCTTGCCCACCCCCGCCTCGCCCAGGAGCACAGGATTGTTCTTCGTGCGGCGCGCCAGGATCTGGATCACGCGCTCGATCTCGTTCTTGCGGCCGATGACCGGGTCGAGCTTGCCCTCGCGGGCCAGCGCCGTCAGGTCCCGGCCGAAGGCGTCAAGCGCCGGGGTCTTGGACTTAGGTCCACCCGCCTGCTGCGGGCTGCTGAATCCGGGCGTCGCCGAGCCCAGGAGCTCCATGATCTCGGTGCGCACGCGGTTGAGGTCAAGGCCCAGATTGATGAGGACCTGGGACGCCACGCCCTCGCCCTCGCGGATGAGACCGAGCAACAGGTGCTCGGTGCCGATATAGTTGTGCCCCAGCGAACGGGCCTCCTCGGCGGACAGCTCCAGCGCCTTTTTCGAACGCGGGGTAAAGGGCACGTCGCCCTGCATCTGCGTGGACGGACCCGGCTGAACGAGCTTCTCGACCTCCAGGCGTATGGCCTCCAGGCTCAGACCCATCTTTTGCAAGACCGCCGCGGCCACGCCCTCGCCCTCGCGGATAAGGCCTAAAAGCAGATGTTCCGTGCCTATGTAATCGTGATTGAACCGCCGGGCCTCTTCCTTGGCCAGGACGATGACCTTTCGCGCCCTTTCGGTGAAACGATTAAACATGCCCGTGCCTCCGTGTCGCGTTATGAGAGCTTCGCTAATCTATCCCGTATGATCTCGGCGCGCTTGACGTCGCGCTCATTGGCCGTCAGCTTCTTGTTTTCGATCTTCTGCAGGTGCGCCGGCTGGGTCAGGATGAAGAGCTCGTTGATCAGACCCGACGTGAGCCCCTTGATGAAACCCAGGTCGTGGCCGAGCCGCAGCATGGACAAAAGCTCGACCGTCTCGTTGCTCGAGATGATGTGGGCGTTCTTGAGCGTCCCGTAGGAACGCCAGATGCGGTCGTCGAGCATCTCGCGGTGGTCCTGAAGGAGCGCCTGGCGCGCCTTCTCTTCGTGCTCGATGATCTGGGCGATCACGCCCTTGATGTTATCCAGGATCTCCTCTTCGCGCTGGCCCAGGCACACCTGATTGGAGATCTGGAAAAAGTTGCCCGAGGCCTGCGTTCCTTCGCCGTAGAGCCCGCGCGTCGTGAAGCTGAGCTTCGCGATGGCCTCGAGCACCCGGTTGATCTGTCGGGTCATGACGAGCGCCGGCAGATGGAGCATGACCGAGCCGCGCATGCCCGTGCCCGTATTGGTCGGGCAGGCCGTCAGGAACCCCCACTCCGGCTTGAAGGCGTAGGGGAGGTTTTGCGCAAAAGAGTCATCGATCGCGTTGATCGTCGCCCACGTCCGTTCCAGGTCAAAACCCGACTCCATCACCTGGATGCGCAGGTGGTCCTCTTCGTTCACCATGACGGCAACGGTCTCGTCGGGATTGACGAGGAGCGCCTTCTGGGCCGAGCGCACCGCGTGCTCGTTGGACATAAGGTGGCGCTCGACCAAAAACTGCTTGTCGATCGAGTCCATATCGTCCAGGCGCACGTAGAGACTGTCCTTGAGAAGCGGTGTCTTCTCAAAGACGGCCTTGGTGAGCGTCAAAATATGCTCGGCCTCGGGCTTCTTGGCCCAGTGCGGGAAGGGGACATCGGCGATGTTGCGGGCCAGACGGATGCGCGAGGAGATGACGATGTCGGCGTTCGGACCCACCCCCTTGAGCCATCCGCCCATACGATTGATCAGGTCGTCGATAATCATGTGCCCTTCGGGTTGGTCTTCTTGCTTTTTTCCAGCTCTTTGATCAGGTCGCGCAGCTGCGCGGCCTCTTCAAACTCTTCTTTGCGGATCGCCTCCTGCAGGCGGACCTTGAGCTCCTCGAGGTCCACGGTCTTGGTCCGCGGCCGCTTGCCCGGCCCCGGCCCCGGCGGGGCCTGGGATGCCTGCGGTGCCGTCGTCGGGATCGCCTTGCCGACGTGGTGGGTCGCGCCGTGGATGCGCTTCAAGAGGACCCCCAGCTGCTTGGAAAAAGAGGTATAACATTCGCTGCAGCCCAGGCGGCCTATCTTGCGGAAGTCTTCATACGTCAGGCCGCAGGCGCTGCACTGCAGGACGCCCTGCGCCTTGTCCGCCCCTGCGCCCAGCTGCTTGCCGTACTCGACGAGGCCTCCCAAAAGGTCCGAGAGCCCGAACTGCTGCTCCATCTGGATGCTTTTCTTGCGCGCGCAGTCGTCGCACAGGTGCAACTCGCTCATCTGATCGTCCACGATCTCGGTCAGATGAACGGTCGCCGGGTTTTTCTGGCACAGGTTACACAACATACCGGACTCCGTCCTTTTTCGTCAGCTTGCGGAACTCCTGCGTGAGCTTCAGGGTCTTGGCCCCCACCGAGCCCGTGCCGAGGACGCGGTTATCCATCATCACGACGGGGACGATCTCGGCCGCGGTGCCGGTCAAAAACATCTCCTCGGCCGTGTAGAGGTCGAAGCGCGTGAGCATCTCTTCACGGGCCTTGAATCCTGCCTTCGGTGCCAGGCCGAGGACGGCCGCGCGCGTGATCCCGTTCAGGATCCCCACCGATATCGGCGGGGTCACGAGGGCCTTGTCCTTGACGATGAAGATATTGTCGCCGGTGCCCTCGGTCACGAAGCCGTTCTGGTCGAGCATCACCGCCTCCGGCACGCCGGCGTTGGTCGCCTCGATCTTTCCCAGGATATTATTGAGATAATTAAGCGACTTGATCCGCGGATTGATGGCCTCTGCGATGTTACGCCGTGTGGCCACCGTCACGATCTTCAGGCCCTTCGCGTACACCTCTTTCGGATACAGGTGGATCTTGTCGGCGATGATGAAGACCGTCGGCTTGGGGCAGTTGCGGGGATCCAGACCCAGGTCTCCCACGCCGCGCGTCACCACCACGCGGAGGTAGCCGTCTGTGATCTCGTTCGCCTTGAGCGTCGTCACCATGGCCTGCTGCAGGGCCTGCTTGGTGAGGGGGATTTTGAGCGTGATCGCGTGCGCGGACTTATAGAGCCGGTCCACATGTTCCTTGCACTTGAAAATAAGGCCGCCGTACGTGCGGATGCCCTCGAAGACACCGTCCCCGTAGAGAAGGCCGTGGTCAAAGACCGACACCCGCGCGTCTTGCCGCTTCACCAGCTTTCCATTCAGATAAATCAACATAATACCTCCGCCTGCCCTCGTATGATCATGTCTCAAGAAAACGGGTCGCTCCGGGAGCCCGTGAGTGTCCCGTCCAAAATATTCAAGACGCGGCCCGCGCCCTCGGCCAGGACCGGACTGTGGGTGACCAGCACCAGCGTCATGCCCTTCTCCCTGTTGAAACGAAATAAAAGGTCGCGGATCTGTAATCCCGACCCGTGATCGAGGTTCCCCGTCGGCTCGTCGCAAAAGAGGACCTCGGGGTCGTTCATCAGGGCCCGGGCGATGGCCACGCGCTGCTGCTCGCCGCCCGAGAGTTGAGCAGGCCGGTGGCCTCTACGTGCGGTGAGTCCCAGCGCCTCCAGGAGCGAGGCGGCCTTGTCCCTGAGCGCGGCGGCGTCCCGCCGTCGCACCGGCCGCACGAGCGCCGGCATCATGACGTTCTCCAAGGCCGTGAACTCGCCGAGTAGATGATAGAACTGAAAGACGAACCCGAAGCGCGTGTTGCGTATCAGCGAACGGCGCGTATCGCCCAGCCGCGAGAGGCACACGTCGTCGAGGTAGACCGCGCCGTCCGTCGGGTCGTCGAGCGCGCCCAGGATATGCAAGAGCGTTGACTTGCCGGCGCCCGACGGGCCGACGATCGCGACGCTCGCTCCGCGCTCCACCTCCAGGTCCACCCCGCGCAAGACACGCAGCTCCTTGTCGCCGGACAAAAAGGTCTTCGTTATGCCGTGGGCGCGAAGCATATCACTCATACCTCAGGGCGTCCACGGGGTTCAGGCGCGCGGCCTTGTGCGCCGGATACACCGTGCTCAAAAAGGCGATCAAGAGGGCGCTGGCCGCGATGATGCCGACGTCCTGCGCCTGCAGGTCCACCGGCAGCTTATCGATAGAGTAAATATCCTTAGGTAACTTGATGAACTGATACTTCTTCAGAAGGAAACACAGGACCGTCCCACCTATTATACCAGAAACCACGCCCGCCGAACCAATAAGAAATCCGCCCCAGGTGAAGATGGCGCGTATCCGTCCGCCGCGGACGCCGATGGCCTTGAGGATCCCGATGTCGCGGGTCTTCTCCACCACCATCACGACGAGCGTGCTGATGATGTTGAACGACGCGACGAGCACGATGAGCGTCAGGATGATGAACATCGCCAGCTTTTCGAGCGCCAGCGCCGCGAAGAAGTTCTCGTTAATCTCCATCCACGTGCGCACCCGCCAGGACGGCTCCCCCATCGCGAGGATCCTCCTCTTGACGACAGGCGCCTCGTCGGGCTCCGCGAGCCTCAGGCCCACCTGGGTCAACACGGAGCCCAGCCCGAAAAAGGCCTGGGCGTCCGCGAGGTTCAGGAACGCCAGGTTCAGGTCGTACTCGTACATCCCGGTGGAAAAGATCCCGCTGACGCGAAACGGCGTGTTGAGACCGATGATCGGGCTCGATAAGATCACCTCGTCGCCCTCCGCCACGCCCAGCGCCTCGGCCAACTCGCTGCCCACGACGATACCGCCGTCGGGCAGGCTCAACGCCCCGCCCTGCATGTATTGCCGGATGCGGGTGACGCGGCCTTCGGCCTCCGGGTCCACCCCCTTGACGTTCAGGGTCAGGACGCGGTCCCGGTAATACAAGAAGGCCTGGCCGCTCACGTACGGCGTCACGTCCACGACGCCGGGCAGACTCTTCAGCTTTTTAGAAAGAGCGTCAAAATCCGTAAACCCCTCCTCGCCGTGGATCAGGACGTGCGGGTTCGCGCCGACGATCTTGTCCTTCAAGTCGTTGTCAAAGCCCGCCATCACCGCGATGACGACGATGAGCGCCGTCACACCGATGGCCACCCCCAGCCCCGCGATGAGGCTGATGACGGAGATGAACCGCTCCTTTTGCGGCGTCAGAAAGTAACGCCGGGCGATAAAAAATTCAAAGGTCACGTCGCGTCCTGGCCTTCGTCTTTGTGTGTCTCATCCGGCCGCAAAAGGGGAAACAGGATGACGTCGCGGATCGAGGGCTGATCCAAGAAGATCATGGCCATGCGGTCGATGCCGATCCCCAGGCCCCCGGTCGGCGGCATCCCCGTCTCCAGGGCCTCTAGGAAGTCTTCGTCGAGGGTGCGGCCGCACTTGGCGTCGTCTTTTATCTCCTGGAGGAGCCGGGCGCGCTGCTCCTGCGGGTCGTTGAGCTCGGAGTAGGCGTTGGCCACCTCCATCCCGGCGATGTAGAGCTCGAACCGCTCGGAGATCGCAGGAGTCTCCTTCTTGTTCTTGGCCAGCGGACACAGGATGCTGAAATAATCGGTGAAGAAGACCGGCTGCCGGGGCGCCTCGGCGGTCAGGATCTCCTCGACGATGCGCACGATCTGGGAACGCGTCAGCCGCTCTTCGACCGGCCGGCCGCGCTCTTTGAGCTTGGCCGCCATCGCCGCCGCGTCGTCGTCGGGGTCGATGTCAAAACCCTGCTTCACCGCCTCGGCGAACGAACGGCGCGGCCAAGGCGGGGTGAGGTCGATCTCTAGGCCCTGATACGTGAAGTCCAGGCGGCCGAAGACACCTTTGGCGACGTGGACGAAGATGTCCTGGGTGATGCGCATCATGTCCTCGACGTCGGCATACGCCTGGTAGAGCTCGAGCATCGTGAACTCGGGGTTATGGCGCGTCGAGACACCCTCGTTGCGGAAGCTCCGGTTGATCTCAAAGATCTTCTCGAATCCCCCGACGATCAGGCGCTTGAGGTAGAGCTCCGGAGCGATCCGCAGGAAGAGGTCCGTGTCGTACTCGTTGTGGTGGGTCTTGAAGGGTCGGCCCGCCGCGCCGCCCGCGATGGGGTGCATCATGGGCGTCTCGACCTCGAGAAAACCCTTATCCGTCAGGAAGGCCCGGACGGCGGCCACGAGGCGCGAGCGCTGCAGGAAGACCTCCCGCACCTGGGGGTTGGCGATCAGATCGATATAGCGGCGGCGGTACCGGGTCTCGACGTCCTTCAGGCCGTGCCACTTCTCGGGCAGTGGCCTCAGGGACTTTGCCAACAGCACGAAACGGTCCACCCTGACCGTCGGCTCACCCGTCTTGGTCTTGAAGGTCACCCCTTCTACGCCGATGATGTCGCCGATGTCGAGCTTGTTGAAGAGGTCGTAGGCCACCTCATCGAGGGGCTCGCCCTTGCGGGCGCACAGCTGGATCCGGCCCTGCTCATCGCGCAGGTCCGCGAAACAGACCTTTCCATGCCTGCGCCGGGCAAAGAGCCGGCCGGCCAGCATCACGGCGCGGCCCTCTTGAAAGTCCTGCGTCACGGATGAGATCGGACCGGTGCGCTCAAAACGAAAGCCGAACGGCTCCATCCCCGCACGGCGAAACGCGTCAAGCTTATCCGATCTCTGCTGGATGATCTCGTTAAGTTCCATCTTACCTGAATGACAAAAATAATAACTTATGAAGCGCCAGACACTTGGCGACTAAAATCCTTCGCCAGAAGGCCTTTTTAAGATACCTAATTATACTTGAGGCATAGGTAGCTGTCAACGGAAACTGAACCCTTGGACCGTTCATCCTCCTGAAAAGAGTGAGCCTTGCAGGACAGGTGTCGCCGCAAGGCTCAAGCAAGCGAAACTTACTATTTATGAACTACTTACGAACGAGGACGTGCTTCTTAAAGCGCTTTGCCTTAAAGAACTTTACGGTGAAACGGATGGCCTTCGGGGCGTCAAAGGCGCGGCAGGAGAAGATGTTCAGGTAGGCGGCATTCCACATCTCCGAGAAGTGCCCCGTGATAGAGCTGGTCTCGATGAACTGCAGCAACGAATAGCCCGCGGTGTGCGCCTCGTTGTAGCCAAAGTGAGGCAGGAGCGTCTTACCGTATTTCTCCATCCTGAGGAGCTTGCACAACCGGGTGACGAACTGTGCCAGCTTTTTTTTGGAACGGATCACCTTGGGGTCGCACTCGTAGAGGTCCAAAATGACTTCCAGGCCATAGCCGGCCTGCCAAGACCAAGAATCTTTTGCCATCCTCTTGTTATCCTCCTCCTTACGAAGCGGCCGCGTGACCGAATGCGACAGCGCCCACGCCGCCATGCTTTTTTTTGCTTTCCTCGTCGGTATTCTCTGAGGTACGGCCCCTGTGTCACGTGCGCCGTATCCGCCGTATCCTGTTTTGATGAAATTATACCCCCGGCACCCCCCCAACGCAAGACATCTTTATATTTTTTTAGACGCCCCTACTTGACGCGGACGCTCGACGGCAGCGGCGGCGGATCTTCCAGCACCTGCGTCGGCAATCCCATCTTGGCCAGGAGGGCGATGAACGGGTCCGGGTCGAGCTCTTCGACGTTCACCATCGTCTTGGTGTCCCAGGTATCCCCGGCGATCAGGAGGGCGGCGGCGACGGGGGGAACGCCGGCGGTATAACAGATGGCCTGCGACTCGACCTCCTTATAACAGGCGGCATGATCGCAGATATTATAGATAAAGATGGTCTTCTCCTTGCCGTCTTTCTCTCCTTTGATGAGGTCTCCGATGCACGTCTTGCCCGTGTAGCCCGGCGCCAGCGACAGGGGGTCCGGCAGGACGGCCTTCAGGACCCTGAGCGGGACCACCTCGATGCCGTCGGCCGTCCTGACGGGCTTCTCCGACGTCAGGCCGAGGTTGGTCAGGACCGTAAAGACGTTGATGTAGTGGTCGCTGAACCCCATCCAGAAGCGGATGCTGTTGGCGTCGATGTTCCGGGACAACGAGTGCAGCTCGTCGTGGCCGTTAAGGTAGACGGGCTGCCTGCCGACGACCGGGAAGTCGTACTCCATCTTGACGGCATGGACCTTCTCCTGGACCCACGTGCGGTCGATCCACGTCCAGACCTTGCGGAACTCCCGAAAGTTGATCTCCGGGTCGAAGTTGGTGGCAAAGTACCTGCCGTGGTTGCCGGCGTTGACGTCCATGATGTCGATCGTATCGATGGTGTCGAAGTGGTGCTTGACCGCCAGCGCGCCGTAGGCGTTGACCACGCCCGGATCGAAGCCCGCGCCCAGGAGGGCGGTCGTTGCGCTCTTCTTGCATTCGTCCCGGCGCGGCCACTCGTAGTTGGCGTACCACGGCGGGTCTTCGCAGACCTTGTCGGGCTCTTCGTGGATCGCGGTGTCGATATAGGCCGCCCCCGTCCGGATACAGGCCGTCAACAGCGACATGTTGACGTAGGCCTGCGCCAGGTTGATGACGATCCGGGAGTCCGTCTCCTTGATGATCTTGACGGTGGCCGCAACGTCCAGGGCGTCGAGCGGGCGGCTCGTGATCTTCTTTTTGGGGTCCTTGATGTTCGCTTTTCTCTTGATGCTTTCGATGACGGCGTCGCACTTCTTCTGCGTGCGCGAGGCGATGCAGATGTCGCCCAGGACGTCGTTGTGTTGCGCGCACTTGTGCGCCGCCACGTGCGCCACGCCCCCCGCCCCAACGATCAAGACATTCTTTTTCATGTGAGCGCCCCCGCGAACAGTCGGTGGTCCGTTTAGGACAGGCTGCCGAGGAAATCTGTGTAGTCAAAACGGCGAACCACGTGCGTGCGGCCGTCGCATCTTTTCACGGCGATGGCGGGCATCGCCAGCCCGTTGAACCAGTTCTTCTTGACCATGGTGTAGCCGCCGGCATCGGCGAAGCGGACCGTGCTGCCGACCTTGAGCGGGCAGGCAAACCGGTACGTCCCGAATATATCGCCGGCGAGGCACGAGCGGCCGGCGATCATGTAGCGGTGCCGGCCGCGGCCGCCGTCTGTGACCTTGGCCGGCTGCCGATAGACCAAGAGGTCCGGCATGTGCGCCTCCGTCGAGGCATCGACGATTGCGATGTCGATCTTGTTATGCACGATATCGAGCACCGACGTCACGAGCTCTGCGGAGTCGGTGACGACGCTCTCTCCCGGCTCGCAGTAGACCTGAACCCCGAAACGGTCGGCGAATTCCCTTAATTTCTTCGCGAACCTCTCGACCGGGTAGCCCTCTTTCGTAAAACACAGCCCGCCGCCTAAGCTCACCCACTCGAGGCGGGACAGGATGCCGGCGTAGGCATCGGCGATAAGATCCAGGTGGTTGGAAAAAACATCGAAGTCGTCGTTCTCGCAGTTGAAGTGGAACATGACGCCGCTCAGGACGGCAAGGGACTTCAGGAGGGCCTTTGTGCCAGTCACGCCCAGACGGGAATATCTGCGGGCGGGATCCGCCAGGTCAAAATGCGAGGTGCTGACCCCGGGATTCAGCCGCAATCCCAGAGGACGGCCGCGCAGGGCCCCGGCGAACCTTCTCAATTGAGTGAGGGAGTTGAAGATGAACTTATCGGCGATGGGACCGACGGCCGCGATGTCTTTGCGGGAATAGGCGACCGTGTAGGCGTGGACCTCCTTGCCGAACTTCTCGCGTCCCAGCCGCGCCTCGTAGGGAGAGCTCGAGGTCGTGCCGTCCAGATACTGCCTCAGCAAGCCGAAGACGCTCCACGTCGCAAAGCACTTCAACGCCAAGACGAACTTCGCCCCCGAAACGCCTCGGATACGCTCAATGGTCTTGAGGTTTCTGAGTAACCTCCGCTCGTCGATCAAATAGTACGGCGTCTCTAATGCCATCGTCATCCGCACTTCAACCGCAACGAAGAGAGTTTATTCCCTTACCATATTAGGGATTATCCACCCCCGATGCAAGAAAAAAACCAGGACGGACACCATTTATTTCTGCTGCTGATATAGAAAGGAATGCTGCCCGTCCCGATCTGTCTCAAACCTTGAAGCTGATCCTATTCGTCCGGGAGCGGAGCCGCAGGGGTAAGCTTCTTCTTGACGAGGGCGCTGACGCTGCCGGCGTCCGCGCGGCCCTCGGTGCGGCTCAAGACCTCTTTCATGACGCGGCCCATGTCCTTCATCGAAGAGGCGCCCGTCGCCGCCAGGACCTCCTCCACGAGGCGCGCCACCGCCTCTTCCGATAAGGCCGGCGGCAGGTAGGTCTCCAGGAGCGTGAGCTCGGCCCTCTCCTTTGCGACCAGATCCGGACGGTTGCCCTTCTCGAACTGGGCGAGCCCGTCGCGCCGCTGCTTGACGAGTTTCTTGATCACGGCGATGACGTCCGCATCGTCCAGCTTGTCCTTTTTCTTGTCGATCGCGGCGTACTGGATCTGTGAACGCAGGAATGTCAAGGCCTGGGTGCGCGCTGCGTCGTGCGCCTTCAGGGACGCCTTGAAATCCGCGGTGATCTTCTCTTCGAGCGACATGGGATCTCCTTAAAAATAGTACGAGAGCCCGACCGTGATGACGTCCGTTTCGATACCGCCGTTGGGCTCCTTGACCGAACAGTTCGAGACGTGGCACCGCCGGTAACCGGCGTTCAGCGCCCAATTCTCGTCCACGAAATAAATGAGACCGGCCCCGCCCGCGCTGATGAAGTTGAACTGCGTGGACTGCTCATAGGTATGCAGGGTATAGTAGTAGGGACCCGTGCCCACCTCGACGTACGGATAAAGCTTCTCGGTCAACGGATAAGCGTAGCGAAAGAACATCGGCAGGGCCAACTCGACGTCGGTCTCGGGCTCGGTGATGACGCCGACATAAGGCTCATAGATGAGCTCGAGCATCCCGGGCGGCTCGAATCCGAACTTCTTCGTGAAGGGTATCAGGTCAAACCCGAAGCGCATGCCCAGGGAGAGGATCTCAAGGTCCAGATCGCCCTTCAAGGACCCGTCGCCATACCCCGCCACGACGCCGATCTCCTGCAACCACTGCCCCACGCCTTCCGTGGGGCGCTCGGCCATCGCCGCCCCCACGGCGCATGAAGAAAGAAACAATGCCGCTGCCAAAAACCTGAAACCCCCCTTCATGTCTCTTCTCCTTTTTGGGCTCGCGAAACCTGTCCCTCTAATTTTTCGACGAGAAGACCGACGACCCGATCCACCAGCGAAGGAGACAGCGACGCCACCTCGATGCGCGTGGCATGTTGCGTGCCCGGCTCGAAGAAGACGCCGACCTGCGTCGTGTCCACGTGGCCCGTGAACCCCATGGCCGCCAGATACGCCTTGTCGCGGTCTTTGAGATAGACCTGGGCGCCGCTGTCGGACAGGATCTCTTCGACCTTTTCAAAAGCGGCGTCCCGGCCCAGCGTCACCTCCAGGACCTCGCCGTCGACCCGCGCCTTCTCCAGGTGCGCGATCGAAGACCCCCAGACGCGCCGTCCGCCCTCTTTCAGATGGACACAGCCCGTCCCGGCCATCCCAAGCGCCAGCGCGAAGAGCAGGCCGCCCGTCCACCACGTGTCATGCCTTGCGCTCAACATGGTGCCCATTATATCACGTTTTGAAAAAAATCCACTTAAATCGGGCGCGCGCGCCTTTCTTGACGCCATGGCGCTCGGCAAAACCCGCCGGCACCTCCAGCACGAAACGGGCCGGGACCGTGCCGCCGAAGCGCGGCGGATGCAGCTGGCCCACGGCCGGCCGGGCCCCCCGGACGAGCTCGACGACCTCCCTCTTTTCGTTCAGCCAGAGAATATCGAGAGGCATATAGGTATCCTTCATCCAGAACGGCCAGAACGCGGATTCGGGAAAGACAAAGAGCATCCCCCGGCCTTCAGGGAGACGCGGCCGGAACATCATCCCTTGCGTGCGTTCTTCTTCGGTGTCGGCGAGCTCGACGGTGACGCAGACATCCTGGAAACACACCTGCGGACGCGCGGTCCTGGCAAAAAAGAACCCCATCAGGAGACCGGCCAGGACCAGGACGCTCAAGGCGACTCCCCAGCCTTTGCGTCCTTGGACGAAGGTAAGCCCGCGACGCTCCCGGGCCATGATGCGCACGAGAGAGTTCAGCAGGTTCTCGGCGTTGTAGAAATTGACCGATTTATCGAAGACGCCGTTGGCGCCGAGCTTATAGGCCTCGACGCGCATGTTTTCGTGCGCGTAGGCGGACAGCATCACGACCGGCAGCCACGGGAAGTCCTTGCGGATGCGCTGCAGGGTCTGGATACCGTCCAGGCCCGGCATCATGTAATCGAGGAAGACGATGCTGGGCGTCCTTTCTTTAAGGATATTCAGGGCCTGCTCGCCCGAAGAGGCGGTCATGACCCGATAGCCCTGCGTCTTGAACCAGAACGACATCGACGCCAGAAAATCCTTGTCGTCATCGACGATCAACAGGAGAAAATCGGACTTGGCTCGTTGGCGTGCGCTCATCATGTCCTTTCTTCATCAAGGCTTCTCGTACGTGCGGGGGACGACGAAGATGAAGCGGCTGCCCTTACCCTGCTCGCTCTCCACCCAGATCGCGCCGCCGTGGAGGTTGACGATCTCCCGGGTGATGGGCAGCCCCAATCCCGTTCCCCCGGCGCCGACGGGGGCCACGAGACTGACCTGCTCGAATTTATTGAAGATCCTCTTGAAGTCCTTGGGGTCGATCCCGATGCCCGTATCCGAGACGCGGACTTCCAGGCACGGCTTATCGCAAATGCCCTCTTTCTTCTCCAGCGGCACGATACGGATCCCGACCTCTCCTTTTGCCGGCGTGAATTTCAGGGCATTGCCGACGAGGTTCACCATCACCTGCATCATGCGGTCCCGGTCCGCGGCGACGGACAACGGCCCCTCCGGCAACTCTGTCTTGAACGCGATCTCCTTGTCCTTGGCCCACGTCACCAGGGATGCCTGGGCCTGACGCGCGAGATCGCAGAAGTCGAATTCGGATGGCCTCAAGACAAACCGGCCCGCCTCCAGACGTGACATGTCCAGAAGGTCATTGATAAGCTTGTTCAGCCTTTCGACGTTGAACTTCGACATCGAGAGAAAACGCTGCTGGTCCTCGGTCAAGGCACCCGTCGCCTGGCTGAGGAGGAGCTCGAGGGACTTCTGCACCGCCACGACGGGTGTACGCAACTCGTGCGTCACCAGGGAGACGAAGTGCGACTTCATCTCCTCAAGCTCTTTCTGGCGCGTGATGTCGCTCAAGACCGCCACCATGCCGACGGGCTTGCCGTTCTCGTTCTCGACGATGGCGCTGCTCGCCTTGAGGATCCTCTTCGTCACCTCGTCTTTAGAATCCAACATGATCTCCTTGGTGATATGCGTCTCGTCCGTATCGGCCAGGTCTCCCTTGGCCAGGGCCAAGAGATGCTGTTCCTTGATGCTCTGGACCAGCGATCTGCCGACGGCCTCCTGCATCTCGGTGGACAGCAGCTTCTCCGCCGCCGGGTTCATCATGACGACGTTGCCGGTCCTGTCGACGACGACCAGGCCGTCCGCGAGATACCGCATCACCCCTTCGCTGCGTTCCTTTTCCTCCGCCAGACGCTTATTGGTCCGCACGAGGACCTCGGTCGCCCCCTTCACGCGCCGGTCGACCTCCTCATCAAAACGCTCGGCAAAGCGCGTGAGCTTCATCAGCTTCTTCTTGGAGATCGTAACCTCTTCATCCTTGGCCAGCTCCTTCTCCAACTCCCTCACGAACGTCCCGGCGGCCTCTTGAGCGATCCCCAGCTCTTTCAGGTGTTCCTTGAACTTCGGTATGAGCCGCGCCTGGTCATCTTCGTCGGCGAGGATCTTGGCGGCGAGGGCCATCCCCTTCTTGGCCGACCCCCCGTAGGTATCATACGCCTGCCCCAGCATCGCGACCATGATATCGTCCGCGCACTCGGTGACCACCTCTTCGGCCTTGGGGAAATAGTCGAGCCCCTGTTCCTTCTTAAAAGAATCAAAGATCCTCTGGATGAACTTCGCGGGATCGCGCTTATGTTCGATGACGATCGGCAGGACGTATTGGGACAGCCACGTCACGAATTTTGTAATGACCACCTCAAAGTCTCCCGACTCCTTGGCGCTGGCGATGATCGCCTCGGCCACACCCGAGACGCCGTGCTCCAACTCCTTGAAGACGTCCTCCGGCGTCGTCATGATGTTCTTCTCCTTGCCCAGGAGAAACTTCTTGATGTCTTCCAGGACCGATAATCGTCCGCCGCCCGGACCTCCGCCGCCAGGGCCATCGCCCGGCCCGGCGCCCGGACCTCCGCC
>CAZUQR010000001.1:0-46503 GCA_964622605.1 uncultured Planctomycetia bacterium | reverse complement strand
CCGGACCTCCGCCCGGACCTCCGTCCGGACCTCCGCCGCCAGGCCCGGCGCCCTTGCCGCCTTCGGCGTCCGCCGCAACGACCTTCTCTCCCTCTTCGACACGCTCGTAGTGGATCTTCTTGATCTGGATGTGCTCGCTGCCCTCCTGGATGAGCGCAGGGATCTCAAGTTCTTTTCCGGCGTCTTTGACCGCGGCCTTGGCCAGGGCCTGGACAAAATTTGCCAGTTCCTCAAACGTCAGTCCCGGGGTGAAGATCACGCCGTCCAACCTGAGGAGCTTGAACCTCTCATACACCTCGGAGACTCCCAGGGCGTCGCTCTCGATCAACTGCTCGTTGACAAAGATCTCGTTCGCCCCGGCGCCGACGACGATCAGGATCTCCGCCTGCTCCTTCAGAAGCTTGTCGTACATCTTGAAGAGGTTCTTCAGGATATCCTGGGACAACGGATGGCCCACCGCGTACAAGGACAGCCGCTTGAAAGTCAGGAAGAACGACTTGATCACCTCTCGGTAAAGGGCTTTTTCATCCATGTCGGCCTCGCTCATGCCGCGACCCGCGGTCGCGCCTCAATCTCCGTGATGGTCCTTGCTGCTCAAGGGTTCCATGTGAACGACGACGTCGCTGACGCCGGGAAAACGGCGGCAGAGGTCCTCTTCGATCGTCACGCTCATATCGTGGGCGCGCACGAACGGTGTCTGGTCGCGCGCGATGACATGCAGGTCGATATGGATGTCGTCGGCGCGGCCGCGCGTGCGGATCCGGTGGCACGTCTTGACGCCCGGCACCTCCATCACGACCCGCCTGATATCGTCGATGTCAAGGACCGCCGTATCGCAGAGCACGGCCGAGGTGCTGCGCAGGATGCGCACGGCGGAAAAACCGATGAAGGCGGCGATCACCACCGCGGCGATGGCATCCAGAAAAGGAAATCCCAACTTGATGCCGATGAAAGCCGCCACCACCGAAAGAGACGTGAAGACATCCGCCCGCGTGTGCAGGGCGTCCGATACGAGGATATCGCTGCCGATCCGCCGGCCCTTGTTATACTCGTAAGACATCACGGCGATATTCACCAGCAGCGTCGCGCCCATCACCGCAAAGCCGAGCCAGTTGATGTCCGGCGCGGCGCGCGTCCGAAGGCGTTCGATGCCGTCGTGGAAGACCTGGAAACATACGATGAACAAAAGAAGGGCGATGAAGACCGCGGCGAAGGTCTCATACTTTTTGTGGCCGTACGGGTGATCGCTGTCCTTGGGGCGCGCCGCCAGGCGGATCCCCAGAAGACCGATGATGTTCGAGCTACCGTCGGCCACCGAGTGGTAGCCGTCGGCCACCATGCTCGCGCTGCCGATACCGTACCCGAAGATAAGCTTCAAGAACGCCACCACTCCATTCAGGACGAGGGTCAAAAGGAGGGTCTTACGGACCTCGTGCGGGTAGCGTTCCGGAGGACAACCGTTGGGACGAGAAGCGTGATCGTGCATCATTCGAATAACAAAAGGAGCGCCATGACCCCTACCCCGAGGGCGATCGCCACGAACTGCATCACAGACCTGCCGACACTCGTCTCCCGGTGCAGCTCGGGGATGAGGTCCGAACCAGCGATATAGATGAAGCCGCCGGCCGCCACGGGGATCACGAGATGGGAGAGCCCCTGCACGGACGGACCGATCAAGAGCACGGCCAGGGCGCCCGCAAAGGCCGTCAGGGAACACAAAAAGTTAAACCCCAGCGCCCGGCGGCGGGAGAAGCCGCCATGTATCAGGATACCGAAGTCGCCGATCTCCTGCGGGATCTCGTGGAAGACGACCGCGAGCGTCGTGGCGAAACCGATAGAGAAACTCACTCCGTAGCTGGCGGCGATCAGGACGCCGTCGATAAAATTGTGGATCCCGTCTCCGATGAGATTCACCCAGACGACGGGCTTCTCGTGGAAGTCGCAGACACCGGCGTGGCAATGCCGCCAGTAGATGAACTTCTCGAGCACGAAAAAGATGAAGATGCCCAGGAGCGCCAGCAAGGAAGGCGTCACCCGCGAAGAGGCGTGCTCAAAGGCCTCCGGCAGTATATGGATGAAGGCGTCTCCGAAGAGACCACCGACCGCGAAGCTGACCAGAAAAAGCAGCGCACCCCGCATCCACTGTTCGTTCAGGGCCAGGGTCACGATGCCGACCAGCGAGACCGCGCTCACCACGGCGACGCTCAGCAGACTCCAGATCCAGACAGAACTCATCTCACCCCGATGGTTTCAACTAGAACACTGTCAACACGTTACAATCAGCTTAAGGCCAAAATCAACCTTTGTCAACCAGGGAAAACAAGCGCGCGCACTATATACGGCAGGACGCGCGCATCATCCGAACATAGCAGGACGCGCGCATCATCCGGCATAAAACCCTCCAGGCCCTTGTGCCCTGGGATCCGCCCCTCGCTCGGACAGATGGCACTATTGTAAGACACGACCGCAGCCTTGGCAAACAAATTCACACCCCCCTGCGCGCCTGGCGCGCGACGCCGTGCGGGTTTTATGATATACTGGCCATGCCATGAGCCGTAAGAGACTTCCCCCGCTCCTTGAAGAGGGCTTTCGCCGGGCCGAGGTCGTCACCCGCGATCACGCCCGGACCTTTTACTTCGCCTCGCGCTTTTTGTCTGCCGAGAAGCGGCGGGCCAGCTACGCGGTCTACGCCGCCTGCCGCCTCTGCGATCAAGCGGTCGACGATAGGCCCTCCGACCCTCCCGGTCAACTCGAGATGGTGCGCGCGCGCCTCGAGGCGGCTTACGACCTGCGCCCTTGCGGCGTCGACCCGCTGACGGAAGCGCTGCGTGAGACCATCGTCGCCTATGACCTGCCCAAGAGATATTTCGAGAACCTCCTGGAGGGCATGAAGATGGACCTGACCAAGAGGCGATACGCCAGCTTCGCCGAGCTCTTCCTTTACTGCTACCGCGTGGCCGGTGTCGTCGGCCTGATGATGACCAAGATCTTCGGCGCCGAAACGCCGGAGGCCGAAAAGCACGCCCTGGACACGGGCGTCGCCATACAACTGACGAACATCCTGCGCGACATCACAGAAGACCTCGGCCGCGGCCGCATCTACCTGCCGCAGGATGAGATGGCCGCCGCCGGCGTCACCGAGGAGGATATCCGAAAAGGCGAGGTGACGGCCGGCTTTTGCACCCTGATGCGCCGCCAGATCGAACGCACCCGCTCCTTCTATCGGGAAGGACACGAGGGGATAGGAGCCATCATCGACAAAAACGCCCGGCTCGTCGCGATGCTGATGGCCGGCCTCTACGAGCGCATCCTGGATAAGATCGAGCAACAACGCTATAATGTCTTCAAGGCGCGCGCCGTGGTGCCGCTCTACGAAAAGATCTGGGGCGCGTCAAGGATCATCCTGCGTTCTTACCGATGAAGATCCGCCTCGCCCAATCAGCAGGTTTTTGTTTCGGGGTCAAGAGGGCCCTGGAGATGGCCCTGGCCACCGCGCGGCGCAAACACCGCGTGGAGATGCTCGGCGACATCGTCCACAACGCAGATGTGATCGCCCGTGTCACCCGGGCCGGGATAAAGAAGATCGAACGGCTGGGCAAGGGGGACGGCCGCACGCTCTTGATACGGGCCCACGGCGTGCCGCAGGCCCTGCGCCGGCGGGCCCGGCGGCTCGGCTATACGATCGTCGACGCCACCTGCCCGATGGTCACGGAGATCCACCGGCTCGCCGTGGCGGCCGAGCGGAACGATGAGCCCGTCATCATCATCGGCGATAAGAAACACGACGAGGTGCGCGGCATCGTCGGTGAACTCAAAAAACGGGCGATCGTCATCGACCGCATCGACACCCTCCCCCGCGCCCGCCTCAAAAAACTCGAGAAGGCCACCGTCGTCATCCAATCGACCCAGAACCTCGAAAAGGCCCTGGCGATCGTCCGCGAGCTCGAACGGATCATCCCGCGGCTGACATTCCACAACACCATCTGCGGCCCGACGCGCAAGAAGCAAGACGAGATCAGGTCCCTGCCGCTTGAAAACGACGCCGTGGTCATCATCGGCTCGCGGTCAAGCGCCAATACCCGCCGGCTCTATGAGATCGCCAAGGGCCTGAATCCCGGAAGCCACTGGATCCAGTCCTCCCGCGACCTGAAGAAAAAATGGTTCAAGGGCGTCAAGACGGTCGGCGTGACGGCCGGCGCCTCGACGCCCGAGGCCACCACCCGGAGCGTCATCCGCGCCCTGCGCCGCATCTGATCCCGCCGCGATCACCTCGTGCGACAAGCTACCTCCTCTTCTTCACATCATCCCCCGCGTGGAGCCCCGCGGGCATCCGCGGCACCTTTCTTTTCGCCCGGAGGGCGACATCCTGAGCGACCGAAGGGAGTCGAAGGGTCAAAAAGTCGTCTTATACTTCAACAAGACGGAATTGTCGGTCTGCGGGGACGCGGTCTCGTTCACACCTGCCGCCGAACTGCGGCTGGCCGCGGTTGTCGCCTCCACGCTGACGCCGCGGCCCACGTCATAGCTGACGCCCGCGCTCTGGGTGGTCGTGCGCTCCTCGCCGTTGCGGCCCTGCGCCTGTTCCACGCCATAGCGCACCTGCAGGTCCTTGGTGATCTCCTTGGTCGCGCCGATGCCCTGGGCGTTAGGCTCGACCCTGAAGGTGACGTCCGTGAGTCCAAGCCGGCTGATGAACTCCGTTATCCTGCCGCCAAAGACCAAAAGATCCAGGACGTCTTTGGCCAGGTCCGCCGGGATCTGGCCCCGGGCCACGGCCTCCTGATCGCTGCTGAGCGAGCGCCCCGTCAGGAGCATCGCCATCAGGTGCATCTGCGACAACGACGCGTCGTCCGACGCGAACCGCAGTTCCGGCGCGGCCGGCGTCCCCGTCAGGTGGATGCGTATCGGCGTGCGGCCCACCACCGCCTCACCCTTCAGGTCGAGCGACGGGTCCTGGTCGTCCCGGCGCAACGTCACGCGGCCTTGCGTCAGCCGCACCGTGCTGCGCGGCAGGACCAGGCGCCCCGACTCGATGACGAGGGTCCCCTCCAGGGGTTGCCGTGAAGAAGAAAAGACCGTCAGCGAAAAACGCAGACGCACGTCTTCGCCGGCGATGCGCTCAAAATAGACCTTGCCCGTCTCAAGACCCCCTTCCATCTTGAGCGCCGACAGGGGGCCCGTCACCGTCGCGTCGAAAGACACCACCGGTCCCCTGAGAGATGCCAGATCCTTGTCCGCCGGGAAAAGACCCAGGAGGTCCTGGATCTCGGCGTTGCGCACGTACACCTGCGCGTCAACGGCACCCTCCTGGTACATGCCGTCGGCGACGAGGACGGCGGAACCCGGCAAGAGGAACCGGCCGTTGACGACCTCGACATTAAGACCGCCCGGCGACAGGGAATCAAAATAGATATCGACCTTCTGGACGCGCAGGACGGTGCCGTCCGGCAGGAAGGTCCCGTCGCGCAGCTCCACCTCCCGCAGGGTCAGCTGAGACGCGAGGCTCCCTTGCATCGCCTTGACGTCATAGCCGTCCGGCGAGCTCAAGCCCGTCATCACCCGGCGCGCGACGAAACGCCCTCCGGCCTGAGTAAAGATCAAAAGGGCCGTCGCGCCGAGCAACGCGGCCGCCCCCAGGACGAGGAACCAGAAAACCATCCATCGTTTCTTCATGGGCGTCCCTCCACAATCCGAGAAAAAATGAGGCAAAGGATCAGCGGCACAAATAGAAGAACGGGCAGCGCTGACAGGGAACCGGGTCGCTGCGGTCCGGCTCGAAGGGCACGGCCGCATCGAAGATCTCCTTCAGGATAAAGGCGCAGGCGCGCTTGCAGCCATCCAGGACGCGTCGCCGCTCGGCCGCCGGCAGCGCCTCGCCGAAAAAACGCCTGAAGCCGTCTTCCCGACGGGCGGTGCGCAGATAATACAAGGCCGCGTCCAGGCCTTCGGGCCGCTCCTCCTGCTCGACCAGCGCCAGATACAGCGGCAGCTGCAGCGACCGCATCCGGCTCTTCACGCCTGACCGCGTGAACGCCGCCTCCTCCCAGGCGCCGCGCCTGGGCATCGCATCCTTCACGCCCGTCTTGTAATCCACGATGAGAAGGCTGCCGTCGGTGAGCCGGTCCAGCCGGTCGATCTTTGCCTTGAGACGGAAGGCCGTGCCGAAGAAGTCCATGTCCGCCTCGTAGACCTTTTCAAGGCCGCAGACGGCAGCGACGGGCCGCTCCTCTTCGCGCAGGAGGAACCCTTCCAGGCGGACACGCAGAACCTCCTTGACCAGGAAGGCATCCGCGCGCATGCGCCGCGCCAGCTGCCGCTCGAAGAGATCGTCGAATTCTGCGAAAAAGGCCGTCCGGAACTTCGCGTCGATCCTCACGGACCTGCCCAAAAACCTCCCAAACGCCTTCTCCAGCAGTCCGTGGACAAAATTGCCGATATCCGACCCCTCGGCCTCCTCGAGCAGGTCCTCGCGCTCGCGCAGACCCAGGACGTATTGATAATAAAAACGCAGCGGGCAGCCCACGTAGGTGTCCAGGCTTGAGGCGGAGAAGGTCAGGTGTCTGAGATGCGCAAGGCAGGCCTGTGTCTTCGTGATGCACGCAGCCTCGGCGCTGACGCGGATCTCAAAGGTCCCCCGGCTGACCGGCACGACGTTCAGGCGGCCTTCCGCCAACTCCTTCTCCCAGATCAATCCCTCCAGGAACCTGCTGGGCGAGCGGTCGTCGCGCTCCTGGTAAAAAAGATGCACGTTCTTCGCCGCAGCCAGGAGGCGCGTGAACTGATACCGCTGGATCTCCTCTTCTTTTTCCAGGCGGTCCAGGCCCAGGCTGATCATGACGTCGCGGGGGATAAGCGGCTCGTGGATCTTGAGCCTCGGCAGGACGGACTCGTTGACGTCCAACACGAGGACGTTCTCAAAGTCCAGCGACCGCGTCTCGAGAAGCCCCAGGACCTGCATCCCTTTGAGCGGCGAGCCGGAAAAGGCCACGGCCTCGTGTTCCAGCCGGCCACGGCATATCTTGAAGATCTCTTCCCTCGGGAAGGGCTCGCGGCCGCAGGCCGCCTGGCGCAGCTCCTCGCAGATCGCGAAGAGGCGCTCCATCAATTTAAGGTTGAGCGGATACTTCTCCAGGGCGCTATGCGCGAGCAGGCAATCCAGCAGGCCTTCCAGGGCCCGGGCGAACGAACTCAAGTCCGAGACCCCCTCCCACGATTCAAAGAAGACACGGTGCAGCTCGGACAAGGTCTTTTTCAGGGACGCGGCCCGGCCGGACGGCGCTCCTGCGAGAAAGACCTCCGCCGCCTGGACCGCCTCGCGGCACGCCTGCACTTCCTTGAGAGAGACAAAGAGACTCCCTGAAAGACCGCTGGGCAAGACACCGGACAGGGCCTCTTCGATCTTGTGAACCAGGATGCGCGTGGCGGCGGCATCACCGGAAAAACCGAGATTTTTTACCAGAGGGTGGTTGAGGACGCGCAGGTAATCTTTCGCATAATAGGCATCTATCCGGCGCGTCGCCTGGGCCTCGAAGACGGCCGTCAAAAGGGTGTAGAGCGACGTCCGGGTCACGGGGTAGCCCATCGAGACGTTCACGTCCTTGGCGAGCGCCGCGATGTCGCAGAGCAAGGGGACGAGGGCGCCCGTGTCCGGAAGGACGACGACGGTCTTCTCGTGGTCCCTGATGCGGCTCAAGACATCGCGCACCTGCCCCACCTGCGCGTGCAGGTCAAAGCCGGCATGGACCCGCAGGTCGCACGCGGGCACGGGCTGCGGCGGCGCATCGATCGTCACGCCCAGACGCTTGCTCAGACCCTCCAACACCGACCAGTCGCGGCTGCTGCCCTGGAAAAACAGGTGCGCCTTGCCGCTCTGATAGAGTCGCTGGAAGATCGCCTCCTCGGTCTTGTGGAGATAAAAGAAGTGGCACAGGTAGAGAGCATCGAAGGCGTCGAACGCGATCTTATCCACGAGCGACGCCAGCCGGTAATACATGAAACCGCGGACGTATTGGCGCCTCTCCAGGAGCGCCTTGTGAAAGGCCTCGCGCAGGCCGACGATATGCTTGAGGAGCTCGTTGATGCTCTCGGGCACGTCGTAGCCGATGTCCGCCTGCTTCTGGATGCCGGCCAGCGGCGTCAACGGGATCGCCTGGAGGTCCAGCTGCTCGATGAAACGCAGGATCTCCCCGGCCCACGGGAAGAAGTCGCAAAAACGCGAGCGGCCGCGCAGGACCCGAGGCGCCTTTTTTCGCGCCAACTCATAGATGAGATACGAGGCGTCCAGGTCCGTCATGGAGCCGAAGGTCTCGACCTGCCCCAGGGCCGTCGCCACGAACTCGTCGATGGAAAAAGCGCGCGGCGCGAGGAAATCGCTCTTCAGGCGCCGGGCGAGCGCGCGCTGCAGGAAGAGGTGCGGCCTGCGGCCGCCGAAGACCACGCCGAGCCGCCGCAGGTCGCGGCCCCGCCCTGCGTTCTCGGCGACGATAAAATCGGCCAACCGGTCGATAAAAGGCTCCGACATGCCATAGACGTGTACGCGGCTCATGAGACTCCCTCGCCCTGCGCCCCTGAGGCGTCCTCACCCTGCGCCCCTGAGGCGTCCTCACCCTGCGCCCCTGAGGCGTCCTCGCACGCGGCGGCCGTTGAGACTTCCTCGCCCTGGGCCATTGCAACTTCCTCGCACTGGGCCGAATCAAAATAGATAAGAAATCCGCGGACGCGCCTGCCGGAGAAGACACGCCCCACCGCCTCTGCGTAACGCCGGACCTGCTGGGGCCCCTCCCCGGCCTCCTGCCGGCTGCTCTTATAATCCGCCACCCAGACCTCTTTCTCTTTGACGATCATCCTGTCGATGCGGCCGATAGCGCCGTTGCCGAAGGTGATCTCCTGTTCACACAGGACCTCAGCCCCCTGGGGCCTGAAGAACGGCTTCAGGCGCGCAGCCGTCAGGATCTTCTTGAAGGTCTTTTCGTAATCGGTCCAATCGGAGAGGAAAGGAAATTGATGCCGGGCGCGGTCCCGGATCTCTTCCCAGAGGGCGGCGGCATCCCGGCCCCCTGCATCCCCGACCCAGGAGAGGAGTGCGTGCAGGACCTCCCCCCGGCGGATCTGCGCGCGTCTCTTCAAGAGGCCCTTGTCCATGAACTCCTCGCGCAGCCAGGGCACCCAATCCCCGTAACAAGACAAGCCTATAGGCACGACGGGAAGCGAAGACATCTCCCCCGGCCGGCCGGACTCCTTCTTCGGCATCCGCCCCCAGACCCCCGTCTCGCCCGGAAAAAACGACACCAGGGGATTGGCGGCCCGCTTGGCGCCGTGCGGCAGGAAGATCCACATCGCGTCGCGGGCCCGCGTCAGGCCCACGTAGACGCTGTTCATCTCATCGACGAGAGACCGGAAGCGCTCATCGGCCGCGACCGCGTCCAGGTCCGGCGAAAAACCGGCGTACTTTCCGCCGACGCGGCGCAGGAGAAGGCCCTCCTGCGTCTCCTGGACGACCATGGCATCGACGCGGGACAACATGCCCAGAAACGGCAGGATCACGACCGGGAACCCCAGCCCCTTGGCCTTGTGGATCGTCATCACCGAGACGGCCGCCGTGCTCAGTCCTTTCAGGTAGAGTTCTTCCCCGGCCACGGCATCAAAAAATTCGAGGAAGTCCGTCAGCGTCGCGTTCTCCTCCTCGCGCTCCTTGATCAGCTCAAGCAGCCGCATGAAAAAGCCCTGTTCGGACCCAAAGGACTCCAGGCACCGGAAGTGCGCGTAGATGCGGACCACCAATTCATACAACGGGACAAAGCCGACGCTCTTGAACAACCCGTCAAGGTACGTCTCCCACAAGGCGCCGTAGCGCGCACGGAACGACCGGTACACGTACGGCGCACCAGCCTTATCCCCCCGGCCTGGCCGCGCAAAGACAAAGGCCGAGAGCTCCTCGCGCGAAAGGCCGCTCGCCCGACAGAAGATGTCGCCCAGGATGAACGAGACGAATGCCAGATCGTCGACCGGCTTATTGAGGAAGCGCAATAAAGAAATGACCTCTTTGATGCGGGGGTGGTTGCGGATATTGAGCGTCTTCTCCGATGCCACGGGGATGCGCCGGCCCAGCAGCCACTCGGAGACGAGCTCCACCTCCTCGTTTTTCCGGACCAGGACCGCGACATCATCCCACCCGTAGCCCCCCTGCCGGGACACCTCCTCCAAGACGCCAAAGAGTCTGTCCCGGATCAAGGCGTCCCTTTCTTCGCGATCGTCCGCCGCCATCACCTCGACGGACACGAAGCCCCCCGAGCCCTCTTTAAGCACTTCCTGCCGGGCCCCTTTGAAGACATCGAGGAGGCCCTGGCGCTCGCGGCCGCCGACGCCCTTGTCGCGGCCCAAGACCGCCTGCGATAAAAAACGCTCCAGGTTCTCCTGAGAAAAGAGGCTGTTGCAGAAGTGCACGAGCTCACAGCGGCTGCGGCGGTTCCTGTCCAGGGTGAGCGTGACGACGGGAAAGGAGGCGAAACGGTCCCGCAAGGCGTCAAAGAGACGCACGTCCCCGCCCCGGAACCGGTAGATCGCCTGCTTCTTGTCGCCCACGTAAAAAAGCGACCCCCCCGTCGAAAGGGCCTCCTCCACCATCGCGTCGAGGTTCGCCCACTGCAAGGGGCTCGTGTCCTGAAACTCATCCACCAGAAAGTGCCTGAGACGCACGGCCAGGCGGTAGTAAAGTTCGGGCAGGGAGACGGCCCCCTGCCCCAGCAACTCGTGCGCCCGGAAGTTCAACTCGTCCAGGAACACGACGTCTTCCTTTGTGACCTCCTGCCGCAGCTCTTTTAAAAGCGCGTAAAATATCTCCACGTAGGGCTTGAAGACCAGGATCGACTCCAACACGGCGGCCTCTTCAAGGCCCTGGCGCACCATCTTCCACAGACGCAGCGCCTCGGCCGGGGCCCGGGCCTTTTTGGAGACGGGGACCTCGGGTCTTTTCCAGAAATCGGAGACGTCGTCAAAGGCAAAAGAGCCGTCGGCGCCGGTGAGAAAACCGTCCAGGCTCTTCAGAAAACCTTTATGCGTGGCCTCGGGAAGCAAGCGGCGCAACCGTCTCATGTCCCGCAGGACCCCTTTCTTTTTCACCGACAGGTCCTTGGGCGCGATCGGGACGCGGCGATACGCGCGGCCCATACGGTTCATCGCCGAAAAGAGCTCCTGTGTCACCCCGAGCACGTCCTTCTTCGGGAACCAGCCCGACCGGCCTTCCAGATACAGATACTGGCGCAGCGCCTCCTCGAAGAGACGCCGCACCTTCTTGTCCCGGCCGGCCCGGTCGATGAGGCTGTCCAGGGAAAAGACAAGAAAATCCTTCCAGTCGCGGCGGATCTTAAAGCTTGAAGACAGGCCCAGATGGAAGGCGCAGCCGGAAAGGATCGCGTTCATGAAGCTGTCGATCGTCTGCACCTGGAAGAAGTTGTAGTTGCGCACGAGCTCGTCCATCAAGCGGCCGGCGAGCGTCCGGGCCTCCTCGGCCTGGACGCCGAGCGCCTCGAAGAGCTCTTTCTCTTCGGCGGGATCCCGGAAGCCGTCGAGCGCGATCCGCTTCAAGAAATCCAGGATACGCTCCTTCATCTCCAGGGCCGCCTTGTTGCTGAAGGTGATGGCCAACAGGCTCTTGAAAGGCGCCGCGGCCGCCATCCCCCCGGTCCCCATCAGAAGCTGGATGTAACGGCGGGCCAGGGCATAGGTCTTGCCGGTGCCGGCGGACGCCTCCACGATGCAGACGTGCGGGAAACGGTTGAGAGGGGACTCGTTATGGGACATGACGAAAAACGGGGTGCTGCCGGAATGTGGTCTTGGCAACGATTATAGACGGATTTCGGCGGGTCCGCAAATTAAATATGCCACCGGGATGAAAATCCCGGGGGGATAAATATCCCCTGGGGACGAAAGTCCCCGCGGGACGAAAATCCCCACGGTGACGCTGCGAAGGAAGTGCGCCCTGCCGGGCGCACGACAAAAAAGCCCGGCAGCAAACTGCCGGGCTTTTCGTTTTCGGTTCGTGAGGTCTTTAAAAGAACTTAGACCCTTGTCACATTAACGGCCTGCTCACCCTTAGGGCCCTGTTCGATCTCGAAATCGACTTCCTGGCCTTCTTCTAAGGACTTGTAGCCTTCGCCCTGGATGGCGCTGAAGTGCACAAACACGTCTTTGCCGGACTCAGGGGTAATGAAACCGTAACCCTTCTGGTTACTGAACCACTTCACTTTACCTCTTGCCATTACTTACTACCTCCTTTCTTCTGAGATTTACTACGGCAGTAAATAACGGCAGGACAAAAACAAGCACATTCACCGTTGCACACCCTCCTTATTTACTACTGGGATAGGATACTACGCGATTGCGGGGGGTTTGTCAAGGGAAATATTCGCAACGGGCCCCGGCTGGGTCCGGCAAAGACAGGGCGTTTTCCTCCTGGGGAAGCGCTTTCCGGGGAACAAGGACAACAGGAACAAAGAACGCGATGTTCCTTTTGAGCCGTGGTATAATTAAAGTAGGCATGTAATATGTGGTATGGAAAGATGCGGAGGTACCATGTTTCGCCTTTGCCATAGCCGTGGCACGACGCTCATCGAGGTCCTCGCGGCAACCCTCATCCTCGCCCTGGCGCTGGGCGGCCTCATCCAGGGCCTGATCGCCATCATGGAGACGATCGACCTGGCCCGCGACCAGAGCCAGACCACGACAGACCTCAGGAGCATGCTTGAGCGCATCCGCGCCACCCCCTTCGACTATGTGACCACCCGGTTCCCTGACGGCGTCGTAAACGGCCCCGTCTCTTCGCCTTACACGGGCATCGTCGGAACGTACGTGCTCCCCCAGGAGAACATCACGGTGACCTACGCGAACGCGACGGCAGACCCCCTGGAGATAAACGCCGCCCTCGCATGGCAGGACAAGCGAGGCCGCGCGCGCGCGGCCTCGATGGCGACCTTTCGAACGAGGTGATACCTATGACGATTCCCAGGCGTGTCCTGGACGGCTTCACTCTCCTGGAGATGATGGTCGCGGTGGCCATCACGATGCTGGTGATCGGCATGATCTACGGGATGTACGTCGCCAGCCAGGAATCCTGGAACATCAAGAGCACGCAGGCGGACCTGCAGGCGCGCGGCCGCCGGGCGATGGCGCACATGGTCCGGGAGCTGCGCCAGACGACGCGGACCTCGACCCAGACCCCTTCGCCCAACCTCGTCATCCCCGCGGCCCCCAATAACACACAGGCCACTTTCTATCTGCCGACGTACTTCAACGGCTCCATCACCAATGCGACCGGCGCGGTCCAATGGGAGACCGGCGACCCCATCCAGTACCTGTTCGTTCCTGCAGGATCCGTGCTGCGCCGCGTGGACAACAGCACCAATAAGACCTTGGCCCTAAACGTCTCGGACGCGCGCTTCGCCGATCAGAGCATCGATCCGACGCTCTACGGCAACGAGCTCAAGATCACGTTCGCGCTCCAGGCAAAGACGAAACGACAACGGCTCATGTCCATGAACTTCACGGGCATGGTCAAGCTGAGGAATTGACATGCTCCCGCGTATCCGAAGCACGAAAGGCCAGACCCTCATCCTCGCCTACATGGCGATCTTTGTCCTGGTCATTGCCACGGGCAGCCTCCTGGCCAAGGCCCTCTCCGACAAGAACATCGCCGAGCGCGAGCGGCTCATCACCGAGGCCCTGTACCTGGCCGAAGGCGCAACGGAAAAAGCCCTCCATGACTTCACGAGCGGCATAGCCAACTTTTCGCTGAGCGCCGGCGTCTCCACCTATAGCAGCACCGCCGTCTACGCGACCTTTTCCGGCGCCAGCGTCACGACGGACATCACCTCCCTGCAATCCTCCGACACCGTCATCACGGACTCCCTGGGTCGCAACGTCTACATGCGCCTCTACGAGGCCGTTTCGACCGCCACGCACCCCGAAAACAGCTCCATCCAGGTCACGGTCCACCAGGTCTTCTCCCGGCGCCTCATCCCCACGTTCCAGCATATGATCTTCTACGAGGACGACCTCGAGGTCCTGCCCGGTGCCAACATGACCCTGACCGGCCGCATCCACTGCAACAACGACATCTACGTCAACAGCAGGGCCGACCTGACGATCGACTCGACCCAATTCCATTCGGCGGGCAGCATCTACAACGCACGCAAAGACGATCCCAGCGACCCCATGGGGGGCGACGTGGACATCCGCGTCACCCAGGCCGGCCCCCCCGTTTACGCGGAAATGGACGGCCTGGACTGCAATGACGCGAACTGGGCCACGGAGGCGATAACCCGCTGGAATGGGACCGTCAAGAGCGCGGTCCACGGCGTCAACTCCCTGACCGCTCCCTCGGTCGGCACGACCGCCCCAGGCGGCTATTATGCCAACCAGGCTAATGTCGTCATCACCAATGAAGGCATCGTCAAGAACGGTGTCCTGCTCACGGAGGGGACCGACTACCCCACGGACACCGTCACCACCACCACGACCGACTTCTATAACAACCGTGAAGGCAAATACATCACCATGACGACGATCGACATGGCCAAGTTGGCGGGCCTCGCCGGCAGCTGCGGCGGGAGCACCTGCCCCAACAACCTGCCGGGCAACGGCCTGCTGTACGCGACGCGCACGGACACGTCGGGACCGGAACAACCGGGCATCAGGGTCATCAACGGGTCGGAGATCTCCAACCCCGCCGGCTCCGGCGGCCTGACGGTCGTGACCGATGCGCCGGCCTATGTCCAGGGCAACTACAACACGGTCAACGAAAAACCGACGAGCATCATCGCCGACTCCGTCAATCTCCTGTCCGGCAACTGGCTGGACGCCAACAGCGCCCTGGGCCTGAGTTCCCGGCCCGCGACCTCCACGGTCTACAACTGCGCCTTTGTCTCGGGCATCGACACCACCACCCTGGGCTCCTACAACGGCGGCCTGGAGAACTACCCGCGCATGCACGAGGATTGGTCCGACGACACTATGACGATCAAAGGGTCTTTTGTCCAGCTCTGGGACAGCTCCGTGGCCACCGGCGCCTGGCAATACGACGACCCGCAGTACACGGCGCCCACCCGCGCCTGGAGCTACAACGCCAACTTCAACGACCCCTCCCAACTGCCTCCGTTCACGCCCAAGGCCGTTGAGGCCGAACGCCTGGCCTGGTGGTACGAGATCGGGTGACCCACACCGGAAAAAATCAGCCTCCGAAAACAGCCGGCCCCCTTGCCCTAAAACTGCTTTGACAATCCGTCCGTAATCTGTTAGTATCCTTTTGACAAAGGGGAGGTCGTGAACGGCCTGAGAGTCCCGGGCGACAAACGGGAGACCCACAAGACCTGATCTGGATAATGCCAGCGGAGGGAAGATCGACCGAACATATCTACCCTGTCGTGCGGACGACGGGGTTTTTTGTCAAGGGTGCAGGACCGTAGCAGTAAATGACCAGGTCTATTGCTGCCGTAACTCAAGGAGGAGACATGACGCTGGATGAGATCAAGATCTCCAAGGCCATCATCGAGACCTACAGCAAGAAGCTCATCGACGCGCTCGACGTGGACGTCGCCGTCGTGGGCGCCGGCCCGGCGGGGATGTGCTGCGCGTACAAGCTCGCCCGCGCGGGCAAGAACGCCGTCATCTTCGAACGCAAGCTCTCGGCCGGCGGCGGTATGTGGGGCGGCGGCATCATGTTCAACGAGATCGTCGTCCAGGACGCGGCCAAGGCCCTGCTTGAGGAATTCGGCGTCACGACGCGGCCCTACGAAAAGGGTTATTATCTGGCCGACTCCGTCGAGGCCGTTGCCACCCTGTGTTCGAAGACCGTCAAGGCGGGCGCCCGGATCTTCAACCTGATGAGCGCCGAGGACGTGATGGTCCGCGAGGGACGCGTGGCGGGCCTCGTCCTCAACTGGTCGGCGGTCCAGATCGCCGGCCTGCACGTGGACCCCATCACCATGCGCGCCCGCTACGTCGTCGACGCGACGGGCCACGCGGCCGAGATCGTCCATATCGTGGAGCGCAAGTCCGGTATCAAGCTCAACACGAAGACCGGCAAGTCCGTCGGCGAAGGCTCGATGTGGGCCGACCTGGCCGAGGAGACGACCGTCAAGAACTCCCGCGAGGTATGTCCGGGCCTCTACGTCGCCGGGATGTGCGCCAACGCCTCCTTCGGCGGCCCGAGGATGGGCCCCATCTTCGGCGGCATGCTCCTGTCCGGCGAAAAGATCGCCCAAGACATCCTCAAAAAGCTCCGCTCGTGAGACTAAAGGCCAGACCTTTCAGTGAGACAAAAGGTCTGACCTTTGAGTCTCAAAAAATGAGACTAATAGGTCTGACCTATTAGTCTCATTTTTTTAATCGCGGATGAGGCGCTCGGAAGGCCCGATAGGCGTCGGATAGCGGAAGACCACGAGATAACTCGAGATGAGAAAGGTCAGGAGCGTCACCAACTGGATGAACTGGGAGGCGACGCTGCTGATGTGCCCGAGCTGGAAGGCGAGCAGGGCTATCAGGAGCGAAAATTCGCTCAACTGCCCCAGTCTCAGGCCGGCCTCCTTGGCAAAGGAGGGCTCCTCTTTGGAGCGCAAAAAAAGGTGCTTCAGGAACCAGGGCTTGAGCATGCAAAAGAGGGCCGCCAGGAGGACAGACGGCAGCCATATCTTCCTGATGATGCCCAGGTTCATCTGCGCGCCCAGCGAGAAGAAAAAGAGGACGAGGAAGAAGTCGCGCAGGGGCTTGAGGCGCTCCGAGATGAAGAGCGAGATCGGGTGACGGGCCAGGACGACACCGGCAAAAAAGGCCCCTGTCTCGTAAAAGAGGCCCATCCGGTTCGAAATGCTCGCGATGCCGAAACACCAGGCCAGCCCCAGCACGAAGAGGATCTCGTGCAACCGCTCCACGTGCGCCATGGCCCGGCGCAGGACGAACTGCTCAAAGAGGAACAGGACGACCAGAAAACCCGCCAGCTTAAGCAGCAAAAACCCGAAATTGAAGAACACCCAACCGGGCTCTCCCAGACACCTCAAAAAGGCCAGGACCGCGACCGCCAACATATCCTGTAGGATCAGGATCCCGATAGAGACCGCACCCATGTGGCTGTGGTGAAGGCGGGTCGTGGGCAGGAGCTTGACGACGAGGATGGTGCTGGAAAACATCATCGCCAGCCCGACACAGAGCGCCTCCACGCTGCTGAATCCGAAGAGACGCGCGAACGAAAAGGCGAGCACGAAAGAAAAAAGACAGTTGCCCGCCGTCACGGGCCCTGCCCTTTTGAATCCCCGCATCAGTTTCTGTGGATGCAGACACAGCCCCGCGAGAAACAAAAGGAGCGTTATCCCCAGGTGCGAGACGACCTCGATAAAATCCACCTGCCGGACCCACCCCGCTCCCCAGGGCCCCAGGAGGACGCCGCACAGGACGTACGCCACGATGATCGGCTGTTTCAGCAAGACGGCCGCATACGACAGGACCGCGGCGCCGACCAGGACGACGCTTAGCTCAAAGACGAATCGTTCCATGCGCTAGAGCCACTTCTTCTTTTTGAAAAAGAAGAACATAGAGGCGACGGTCGTGATCATCAATCCCCAAGCAAAGGGGTACCCGTAACGCCAGTTCAACTCGGGCATGTTGAAAGGCGAAGCCGTATTGAAGTTCATCCCATAGAGGCCGACGATAAAGGTCAAAGGGATAAAGATGGCCGCGAAGCCGGTCAACACCTTCATGATCTCGTTCGTCCGGTTGCTGAGGCTTGAAAGGTACACGTCCAAAAGCCCCGAGACCATATCGCGGTAGGACTCCATCGTCTCAATGACCTGGATCGTGTGGTCATAGACGTCCCGGAAAAAGGGCCTGGCCGCCGGCGTGACGAGGGACGACTCGCTGCGGACCAGGCCCCCGATGACCTCGCGCAGCGGCCAGACCGAACGACGCAGCAGCCCCATCTGGCTCTTCACGCCATGGATACGCTGCAAGAGTTGGGGTTCGGGGTCCTTGATGACCTCCTCCTCCAAGCCCTCGAGCCGCTCCCCCATCTTTTCCAAGATGACGAAGTAACCGTCCACGACGGCGTCCAACAAGGTATACAGAAGGTAGTCCGCCCCCATCTCGCGGATCATGCCTTTATGCTGACGGATACGCTCCCGGACGGGATCGAAGATGTCGCCGATCGTCTCCTGGAAAGAAATGACGTGGTTTTGCCCCAAGATGAGGCTGACCTGCTCGGAGACGACGCGGCCCTTGACGTCGTCAAAGGTCAACATCTTCAGGACGACGTAACAATACGTGCCGAAGTCCTCGATCTTGGGCCGCTGCTCCGTGTTGACGATATCCTCCAGGACGAGGGGGTGGATCTTGTAACACTTGCCGATCTGCTCGATCGAGACCATATCGTGGATACCGTCGATATTGATCCAGCTGATCGTCTGGGTATCGCGCAAGGGGAAGCACTCTTTGGCGGTGGCGACCTCTTTTTCCTGAAAGTTCTGCGCGTCGTAATCCAGGAAGGTGATGCGGATGCGGCCCGCCCGCTCCTCACCGACGTGCACCAGCGTGCCGGGCGCCAGGCCCGCCGTCCGGGAGATCTTCCGTGATCCGCGTGCGGAGCCGTTCTTGGCCGTCTCCCTCTTGGGCCGCTGCTTGCTCTTTTCCTCAGCCATAAAGACCTCAGCCTTTTTTGTCTACCCTCACGTTGAGGGCCGGGGCGCCCCCCTTCTTGTCCTGCCCCATGTAGAGGGTGGTGTGCGGGAAAGGGATCTCGATGCCCAGCTCATCGAATCTCTTCTTGAGGCGCCGGTTGAACTCCCGGGCGACGCCCCACTGCTTGATGGGCTTGGTCTTCGTACGCGCCTTGATGATCACCGCGGAGTCGGCGAACTGGTCGACGCCGAAGATCTCGATGGGGGCCAGGATGTTGTCCTTGAAGGCCGGGTCCTTGCGCAGGCCTTCGTCGACCTGCTTGATCACCTCCACGACCTCGTCGGTGTCCTCGCGGTAGGCCACGCCGATGTCAAAGACATACATCGAAAAGTCCTTCGTCATGTTCGTCACGACGCCGATGCCGCCGTTGCGCATATAGTGCACGTTGCCGGCGAGGTCCCGCAGGACGACCATGCGCATGTTGACCTTTTCGACGAGACCGCCCTTGTCGCCGATCTGGACGACGTCGCCCACGCGGATCTGGTCTTCCAGGAAGATGAAGAAGCCGCCGATGACGTCTTCGATGAGCTTCTGGGCGCCGAACCCGACGGCCAGGCCCAGGACGCCGGCGGCCGCCAACACGGGACCGATCTCGATCCCCAGCTTTTCGAGGATCATCATGCCGGCCAGGATCAGGACGACGATCCGCACCACGGACCCGAACATCGAACGCAAGGTATGCGCCCTCTTCTGCAGCTCGACATCGTCTTCTTCCTGCTTCAACCTGAAGAGCTTCTGGATGGTCAGGTTGACGATCTTGAGCGCCATCGCCGCGAGCACGATGACGAACACTATCTGCAGGCCGCTGGTCAAGACCCACTGTCCAAGCATTTCCAGATATTTCTGAGAATCCATGATTTTCTCCTTAAAAGCGCTTGCGCCCGTCTATTGTAAGCCTTAAAGACCTTCAGCCGCAATGATTTTTTTTGGATCCGTCTTCGTGAGGGCGGCCCACGCGTCGCGCCCGGGGACCCGTCGCGCCCGGGACCCCGTGCGCATCCGGCAGGCGCGGACGGCAGGGTCTTGCCGGAGTCCTGTCCTCCTGCGGCGTCACTCAATAACGAGAGGAGGCGTCCTACGGGAGCGGCCGCCTCTTTAAAGAAGCGCCGTCCTCGCTCATGGAACGGATGTCTTCGACGGTATAAAAGGCCTTCGGGTTGAAACGGGTCACGGCCTCGATGATGCGCGGGATCTCCTGCCTCCTGGCGATCGTATAGATGATGCTGACGGTGCCCGTCGTGCCGTGGCCGTCGACAAAGGTGACGCCATACCCCGCCTCCTTCAGGAACCGGATCAATTGCGTCGCGTCCATCCGGGTGATGACACGGATGACCTGCACGCCGATGGCCAGCTTCTCCTCGAGGAGCATCCCGACCCACGTCCCCGCGGCGAAGCCGCCGGCATAGGCGACGTAACAGATGGGGTTCGAGAGGTTCAGGAAGATCTGTCGTATCGCCAACAACCAGATCAGGACCTGGACAAATCCCAGAACGGGGGCGATCGCCTTCTTGCCCCGGGAGATAAAGAGGATGCGCATCGTGTCCAGGGACATGTCGGTGACCCGGGCCAGGAAGATCAATAAGGGCAAAACGATCCACTGAAACATATCGCGTCCCCTGCGTGGCCGTTGCGGCGTCCTGGACAGAACAAGGGGTCAGGGCCTTGTCTTAAGCCACCCTGACCCCCTCTGGCGTCCTCGTCTTACTTCTTGAACATCGCCTTGATGTCCGTCTTAATGGCCTCCAGGTCCTCTTCGTGTTCGATCTCGTCTTCGAGGATCTTCAGGGCCATGTCGTACGTCACCGGGTCCTTGTCCTTCGTGTGATCGATGAGCTTCTTGTAGGTGGTGATGGCGCACTGCTCACCCTTGATGTTCTGGTCCAGGAGCACCCGGACGTTGGGGTCCTCGGGCTTGTCGTAGCCGCAGTTCGTCTTGTCGTACCACTCCTTGGGCTCCAGGAGCGGCGTGCCGCCCAGCTGGATGATGCGGTCCGCGAGCATCCCGGCGTGGCGCAGCTCATCGGCCGCATGCTGCGTCAGCTCGGCGACCACCGCTTCCTTCGGCATGCCGACGGCCACCTTCGCCCCAAGCCAGTATTGATAATAGGCGAGCCACTCATCGGCAAAGGCCCTGTTCAACATCTTGGTCAGCTCGGGGATCTTGATGCCCAGTTCTTCCAATATCTGTCTTCCGCGCGTTCCCATGTCACGGCCTCCTTTTCGTTTATCGGGTTAGAAGGGTCTGCCGGACTCCCTGTCCAGCCCGTAAATTATACCGCTCTCCCCCGCGACATGGCAACAAGAAAAATCGCCGCTGGAAAACCCTCCCCATCGCCCCCTAGGGCCGTTAAGCTCATCATCCTCGTCCGGGGACCGCGGTTCAGATACCAGGGTCCGAAAATAGGGACCCTAAAATAGGGACCCTACATCGAGAGTTCTTGCTCGGTCCCGAACTTCAGGGCTATCGGAAGAGCCATGAACATCCCCACCCCCGGCTTATCCAGGTCGATGCCCTCGTCCCTGGCCATGCTCACCACATTACGGACGCTGTATTCGTCGCGCGCATAGCCGAAGACGACGTGACTGTAAGACCTGTTGTGCTCCAGGGCCTTTCTCAGGCCGGCGAAGATGGGGACCTCGTACATCAGAGACCGCGCGAAACCCGTGCCGTTGACGACGATCGCGTCATGGATCCCCGCCTCGACGAGCAGGGAGAGAAAATCGTCCAGCATGTCTTCGCGATAGAGCAACAAAACGATAAAATACATCCCTGTCTCTCCTCTATGTCTCTCCTCTATTCTCTGAATCTTTTGAGTTTACCGATCTCGCCGGCCCGCGTGATCGCGAACCTCGTCGTCAGGGGCCCTACGATCTCAAAGAAGATCGTGGTCGCCGCGATCGTATTGATGACCAGACGCGAGACCTCCTTACCCACATCGTTCATATCTGCGAATTCCCTGCCGACCAAAAGGGCCAGGCCGATAGCCACCCCCGCCTGGGACAGGATCCCCAGCCCCAGATACTTGCGGATATTCTCGTGCGCCCCTGAGACCGTCGCGCCGAACCAGGCGCCGCCGATCAATCCCAGCGACCGGCCGATGATATAAAGGACACCGATCAGGCCCATGGCCGGTAAAAGCCGTATCTGTAAGTGGGCGCCGGCAAGGACAAAAAATAAGACGTAGAGCGGCGGCGCGATGCCATGGATGGCGTCATAGGCCCTCCGGGACGTGCGCAGGTAGGTATTGGCGATGATCATGCCGAATGCCAGATTCGAAAGGATGAGGGAGAAATGGAACATGTTCGAAAGCCCGACGCAAAGAAACACGGCCGCCAGCGTCAAGATGAGCAGCTCCTGCTTGGAGACGATCTTTTTTGCGGCGACGGCCAGGACCAGACCCAGGACGCCCCCGAGCACAAGGGCTCCCGCTATCTCAAGGAGCGGCGCGCCGACGGCCGCCCCCAGGGACACATGGGCACTGGAGATCGAGATCCTGGCCAGAGCGGCCGCGAACGCATAGATGAGGATGGCCAATCCGTCGTCGAGGCCGACCACCGCGAGGAGGGCGTTCGTCAACGGGCCCTTCGCCTTATACTCCTGCAGGACCACCACCGTCCCGGCGGGTGCGCTGGCGGGCGCCATGGCCCCGAAAAGCAGGGCCAGGTATAATTTATGGGTCAACACGTAGATGAGGGCGAAGACGGCGAAGAAGGCGAAGAGGCTTTCCGCCAATATGATAACCAAGATCCCCTTGCCGACATTTCTTAGGATGCCCAGCCGTAGTTCGCTGCCGATGATAAAGGCCACCAGGCCCAGCGTGAGATCGCTGATGAGCCCCAGGTTCTCCAAAAAGGCCTCGTGGAAAAGATTCAAAAACGAGGGACCCAGGAGGAGACCGGCCAGGATATAGCCGATCACGGCCGGGAACTTCACCTTGTTGCTTATCTTCCCGCCGATGAACCCCAGGAGTATCGCGATACCCAGAAAGACGCTTATCTCCATGCAGGCGCCCTCTTCTCGAGCTCCTCTTTGCCATAACGCCGAAGGACGACTCTTATCTCTTTCTTGTTCTTGGCGCTCAGGAGCTCGTCACGGACCCGAGGGATACCCATGACCTTGACGATATGCGACAAGTAGTGCAGGTAATCCTCCCGTTCCTCTTCGGGCCCGACGACCAGAAATACGAAACGGGCCTCTTGCCCGTTCGGCGCCACGTAACCGGGGCGGTCCCGGAAAAGGGCGAACTTCACGTAAAAACCCGAGAAGCCCTTCAAACGGCAATGCGGCAGGGCGACACCGTGGCCGAGGGTGGTGGACCCGAGATCTTCCCGGGCGATCACCGCCTCGAACGCCTCTTTCTTCTTGGAATACCTTGAATTTCTGAACATGTGGAACATGACACTCTTGAAATCGGACGGCGGGATGTCCAAAAAAATATCGCCGAGGCTCAGCCGTGAAAGAAAAAACATCTCTTGCACTCCTTTGCTCAAGAAGAAATGATCCGCGCCCTCTCTGATTCAAGAAGGAGCCGCATGATCCCTTCTTTTGTTTTTGCCTTTAAGAATTCTTTCAGGATATCTTGCATGCTTGTCAAGCCCGCCACCTTCGACAAGAGATTGAGATGCCGGATGACGTCCGTGGCGCATATCATGAAGAACAGATGCACCTTCTTGGCATCGGGAGCGCCGAAGGTCACGCCCTTCAGGGAACGGCCGATGATCACGCCCGTGCGCTGGAATATCTCATCGCTGGGATTGCGAGGATGCGGGATGGCGACCCCATTGCCGATAGCGGTGCTGAGCATCTGTTCTCTTTTCTTGAGCTGTATCAACAGGTTTTCAGCGGAGGTGGCGATACCCGCCTGGCGTGCCTTCTCGGCCAGCTCGAACAGCACCCCGTCGGCCTCTTGGGAATGCAGGTCCAGGACGATATGCGCTTCGTTCGTCAGGCGCGACAGGGGGATATCCACACTCTTGGATTCGATGATACCCGAAGCGGGGCGCGCCGGCTGCTTGACGATCTTATCCTGAAGGTATTCGTCGATCGTCAACAGATAGAACCGCCACTGATTGCCGACCTTAAACCCGGGTAACTCCCCGGCCTGGGCCATCTTGATGACCGTCTTCTCGTTAAGCTTGAGATACTTCGCCAATTCCCTTGTGGTAAGTATCATATTATCGGTCACATCCTCCTCCCTTCTGGATTAACCTATTTTAACCTAAATTAACTTATATTAACTAAAATATACCCTAAATAGGGCTACTTGTCAAGGAGGACCCCCTCCTTCTCCTTTTTTTCCTATGGGGGAATTATGCCCAAAACAAAAAGCCCTTGCAATGGCGGCAGCGATTCCCCCACCCCTCGCAAGAAACGAAAAACCAACGCAAGGTGCGAAAAAGATCCCGCCCTTTTTAAGGGCGGGATCTCCTGCACGAACTCCCCTTTGTCTCCAACGGGAAGTTTGGGAAAATTCCTGTCTTTCCTATTTAAAAATCGACCTGGCTTCTTATGCCGCCAACGACGATCGTCTTGTCTCCGTTTGCCGCATCATTTCCATAAGGATTCCAAATGACCTGGATATCCGGACTGATCGTCAAGTGATCGTTGATCTTATAGCCGTAGTATGACTCGAGATGATACTCTGTGTCGGCATTCAAGACGCTGTCGGACTTTTTGTAATCATTTGAAGGCGTCACGCCTCCGAAGGCGATACCCAAAACATCCTCATCCCTGTTCCAAGGAGCGCCGGCACACTGCACGCCGATACTATAGGATTGCTCCAATGAAACATCATCTCCGTTTAAATAGACTTCCGGGTATTCCCAGGCATAGCGGGCAAAGACCCCGACGTTGTCGGTGACCTCCTGATCAAAGCTCAATCCGAAACCGTAACCCATCTCTTCGCTTTGGGAGGGGTCGTCCCATTGAGTATGTTCCCGGTCGCTTGCCCACCCGAAGAAACGGTAATTCCCCGGCCGACCGAACAACCCGGGCTTTATGTTGACCTGCCCGGCAAAAAAGGCATCGGAGAACGGATCCTCCCAATCGGCATCCCCATCCATGACGATGGATTCCATCTCGACCCATTCACGGGGAGCCAAAGCCAGTCGCAGCCCTGCGCCGTTATCGGGAAATTCGACGGCTGGGTTATTGCGGAAAATGCGGCCCAAAAACTGAGTGCATTCGTCGTTCGCGTATTCATTGTTATCGATGAGATACGTCGCATCGAGCTTACCGAATCTTAAGGTCGCCGGGCCCATATACTGTTCATACCAGCCCTCAACGACCCCCAGGTTCGAATCGCCTCCCGTCGCATCGAAGTTGACGTTGCTGAAAACCTTGAGCTCGTCTTCGACGCCCGCTCCTTCTCCGGCTTCGAATAATATCAAGGCCTTGCCGAAATCATCGAACTCTTTCGATAGTTCAAGGTCGACGGAATAGGACGCATCCCCGACGTCATCACTTGCCTGGGCAAGATCGTCGCCGTTGGCCCGGTCCGTGAATTGATAGACGAATGTCGCCCCCGCTCCGATCTCGATACCCTCCATCAAAGGGACTATGCCGGAGGCCCTTGCTTCTTCCATCTTGCTATCGAGCCCCTCGATCTTCTCCTCGACCCGGCTCAGTTTTGTTTGACGCCCTTCCTCTTTGCCCTCATAAACGGCCAATCGGTCTTCGAGTTCCTTTATCCTCGCCTCCATCTGTTCCATGCGTTGCACCCATTCGGCATTTGAAGGCTCCGCCCCTACGTCTCTATGACTAAACGCGAGTCCTACGCAGAGACCCAAACCCAGGACCAGGCATCTTGAAAAATGACTTCGCATCACATCACCCTCCTTCTTTCATCGTAAAACGGTCCTTACGAGTTTACTTGGGAGTTAACCTCCCGTCTTTTAATAAATAGATGTCCGGGCACAGATCCTCGAGAAACTGTCTGTCATGAGAAGCAATGAGCAGAGAATAGTCCGTGCTCTTCAGGTATTGTGTGATCTTTTTTATGACATTGTCGTCGATGCTTGCCGTCGGCTCATCCAGGATAAGCACCTCCGGATTCATGGCAAGGACACCGGCCAAAGAAACGAGCCGCTTTTGCCCCCATGATAATCTCGTGGTTATCCGTTTCTGCAATGCCTTTATTCCTAATTCCCGGAGGATCTCTTGTGTTTGTCGTTTGACATCCTCAAGTCTTTCTCCGAGGTTTAACGGGCCGAAGGCGATATCCTCTTCGACCGTAGGGCAAAACACCTGGTCATCGGGATCCTGGAAAAGATAGCCGATCCTTCTTCTGGCCTGCACGAAATCTTTTTCTTCCGTGCACGCTTTATCAAAAAGAAAAATATTGCCCTTTTGCGGGTAACATAAACCCATAAGGAGAGAAAAGAGTGTTGTCTTTCCACTTCCATTGGCGCCGATAATCCCGATACGCTGGCCGTCTTTTAAAGAGAGATCAAGCCCTTCAAAGACCTTGATTGCTCCCGGGTATTCGTAATGGATACCTTTCAATCCGATCAATTCCATAAGACGAACCGGGTGAGAATAATGAGCGCCATGAATACGGCAAACAGGACATCGACCCTGTGGAGATGAAAATGCGTCAACATCGGGAAATCCCCCCGGAATCCCCTCAGGGTCAGCGCCTGATATATCCTCTCTGACCTTTCATAACTATTGACAAAAAGCATCCCTACCATGTTCCCATACGTTCTAAGCGAATAGAGATCGGTCCGCGGACAAAAGGATCTGGCCTTGACGGTATGGGCGAGTCTCTCGTATTCCTCGTGGAGCACGCCCACGTACCGGTAGAGAAAAATCGTCAGATAGACCAATTTCCTGGGGAATCTAAGATGAAAAAGCGCGTGCGCAAGGGCGAAGACGTCCGTCGTGCCTATCAGCGTTATCGTGAATAACAGGATGGCGTTCGCCTTGAGCGTGATGACAAAGGTATAAAGAGCTCCTTCAAGGCTGAACGAAAAGGTTTTGACCGCAAAAAGAGTTTCCCCTTCGATGCTAAAAGGAAGCGTAAGCCAAAGGAGCCCGATGAATATATTCAATGCGATGATGCGGCTCAATAACTCTCTCGGATCGATGCCTCCTGCCAGGGTGAACCCACAAGCCAGGAGCAAGTAACATGCGGCTGCATCGCTATTCCGCAAGAGGGCCACGACAAAGACCAAAGGGATGAACGCCAGGATCTTGATCCGCGGATCGAGCACATGGAAGAACGACCGCCCTTGTGAGAAAACATCAAAGTGCATTTTTCTTTTTCGCTAAATAGATCAAGGCAAAGATACCGGCTATCCAACCGATCCCGCCGATGACGGTCATCATCCCCGGGTCCGATTGGCGTTTTTCAAGATACCCGATCCTCTCCTCGAGCGATCTGATCCTGTCTTCAACGCAACCCTTGATCCGGCTGTCGGCGATGACCTTTTCGCCGACGGGATCGTCATGTCCGACCGATACGGATCCTTCCGGCTCGACAATGAACTCGGCCCGGTGCCCCTGTCCGGCTCCCATGACCACCCTGACAGGACCAAGGGGGTTCAATTCAACCGAGAATTTTCCATCGTCGTCTGTCCGGGTTTTTGCGATGAGGACATTATCATTCAGAGAGGTAACCTCGATTTCGGCATTCCGGGCGGGACGGCCGCCGCCGTAATATCCTTCGCCCTTCAGCATACCGTCTTCGAAGTGACAAAAAAGATTGACCTTATGGGCCAGGGCAGGGTGTCCACCGGACAAAAGGAGGACCATTCCTGCCAGAAAAAAAAGGAGTACCTTCAGGCGCATAGCATCTCCGGTTTGACTTTCTTGATGAAAGACAGGACAACCGCGGTGATCACGCCGTCTATGACCATCACGGGGACATGGGCCGCGCAGATCACTTTTGCCGAAGATTCAAAGTGCTCTGCGCTCAGGATGAGAGACACACTCAACAACAAGGCGCTGCCGGACACGGAAACGAACCCGGCCAGGAACCCGACAAGGGCAAGGGGCAGGCGGCCGTTTCTCATGGCACGAACGAAGACGGCATAACACAACAGCGCGGGCATCGCCATGTTGAAGGTATTCACCCCCAGGCTTGTCAGCCCTCCGAATTGGAAAAGAACGGCCTGAAGCAATAACGCCACGAAGAGAGCGCAAAAACAGGCAGGCCCCAGCAAGAGTCCTACCAATCCATTCAGGATAAGATGGACGTTGCTCGGGCCAAGGGGCACGTGGATCAAAGAGGCGATAAAAAAGGTTGCAGAAAAGACCGCCGTCTTGACGATGTCCTTGTCTTTCAACCGTTTTAACCCTATGCCGACGCCGGTAGCCGTCAACGCGTAGCCCGCAGCGATAACGGGAAATGATAAAACACCTTCGGATATATGCATGGTTTTGCTATTTCATCTCATAGGCCTTCAGCCACAACACGGCGCCTATCTCAACGGATTTTTCTTCCTCGCCCTGCTTGATGGTCTCATCATCTTCATTGAGCGCCGCAAATCCCCACCATCCCGCCTTGGGAACGGCATAGGTAAAGACGCCGTCTTCATCGCACTTGACGACCTGGGTGACGAAAGGACCCTTGGGGGCGCTATACGCGCCCTTTTCATTGTAGTACTCGACTTCGACCTCGCTGAAAGGGACCGGTCTGCCGTTTACCTTGACGATGCCCTGAAAGACATTGCCCGCGTAAATTCCGAACGGACGCGTCAGGGGGACGATCTCCGTCTTTAAACCGACTTCTTCATCCCACCCTTCCTCCTTACCGAAGGCGTCAATAATGACTTTTGTATAATGCACGATGTAACAATCCTCGGCCGGCTCCCAGTAAGGTGCAGGCTCGACATAAAATATATAGTCTCCCGGACGCTGAATTTTATAATCAGCCTGCCAACCCTTATAAGACTCCTCATCCGAATACAGCTTCACCTCATAAGGCCTTAAGCTTCCCAGGAGATTCTCTTTTTTGCCATCAACGAATACCCCGAATTGAACGGGTCTTTCCATATCCATGGATACCCCTTCGAAGGGGTGGGCAAACATGACCTTGATATCCACGTCTGCCTCTTTTTGTTCCTCCACGATATCGCGCGAAGGAATGACCATCCCGAAATGCGCCTGGGCGCAGGGCTGGAACAGCACCCATGCCGAAATCACCCATGCGACCAGGAATCCTGCCTTCGTCTTTACCCCCATGACGCCTCCTTTCTCTCCATTGATAATACGTTTATCATTTTCGTGTTACCTATCGGCAAAAAAATATACCGGGGCGCCCTATCCTAACGTGCTCATGACCAACTGCCCATGTTTCATGCCTTTCAAGCCGATGAGCCCGTCCGCCAATCCCTGCAGCTTCCTGGCCCTCCCCTTTACCGTGATCGTCTCAAGACAATTGCTGTGGTCCAGGTGGACGTGCTGCGAAGACAAAACGAGGTGTTGCCATTTGTGCTGGATCTCAACGGCCTTGGTCAAGAGGTCTCTCTTATGATGGTCATAGACCAGGACAATGCATCCGGTCACGACCTGATTCGTCTCCCACTGTTCCTTGGTGACATACTTGCGGATAAGGTAGCGGATGGCCTGGGAGCGGTTGGGGAGCTTGTGCTTCCTGACCAGACCGTCCAGCTCAACCAGCAGATTGTCTTCCAACGAAACGCCGAATCTCTTCATCTTATGGTATTACCTTTTTAAATAAAGTAACACGCTTTCCGTCTTTGTCAAATGATATTTTTGAAAAAACGCCGATCAATGATGACGGCGCACAGCATAGGCAAAAGGAAAAAAATACCTCCTCCAGGATGTCTCGGTCGATTTAAACTGATTTGCACCGACAAAATAATCCACAAGGACCTCGCGTACGCGGGCAAGCTCTTTGAGGCGAGTCCTGCCTGTAGCGCTTTCCATGGTCAGATCTATCAGCTCAAGAGCCCGCTCAAACGCCTTCTGGCTATAGGCGGCATTATGCTTCGCTTGCCAGTTCAAGGCGCGCTCCACTTCGCTTCCGATATTTGACATCTGCTCTAAGAAAGACAACTTTTTCCAGCGTCCGGCGGCAAGATCTTTATGCTGGGGGCTGGCAAGATCTTTATGCTGAGGACTGGCAAGATCTTTATGCCGAGGACTCATCGTTTTATCCTTTTTGCCACCACTGCGGCAATTTTCTTGCGCATCCCTTCCTCGTCTATCCCGCGGCTTCGATTGCCCTGAGACGGCCGAATATTGATCAACGAATCAAATTCAATGAAATCCTCTCCCTGCATCTCTGGATAAAGATTTATCCCCCAAAGACTTCTTTGTTTTGATCCGTCTTCAAGAAGCAGCGCCTCCAGATCGGAATGAAGTTCGGCATCCACCGCGAGCAACTCCCTGTCGACATCGACGACCGCCTTTACCAGATTCCCGAAAGTGGCAAGGGCCATCTGCGTCAGTTCTTCAAGCGACAGTATTTGCGTTATGATTTTCATGAAATTGATTATATCCCAATAACATAACCCCTGCAAGTCTCTTGCTCGCAGCTCCCTTGAGGCCGCAGCACGGCTTACGGGGAAACGGGCCCTGCCCTTATCCGCCCCTTTCCAGGTCTTCGCTTTGAGCTCACGAAGCACCTGACATTTAAGGGCCCCGGCAAAAGCCGGGGCCCTTAAATTTGGCTCCCCACGCCACCCCAAAACCCGAACTTTTCTGTAATTATTTATTTGGGAAACATTGAAAAGGGGATCGAATAGACACACCAAGAAATCTATTCATACCGCAGCGCCTCGATGGGATTAAGCCGGGCCGCCTTTTTCGCCGGCCACAGGCCGAATCCTATGCCGACCGCTATGGAAAACGTGGTCGACAACAGGATGCTGAAGAGCGAGACCCTCGTCGCCCACCCAAACCCCGTCGTCATGACGAGAGCGGTACCCGCGCCCAATAAGATCCCCATGACGCCGCCGCTAAACGTCATGACAACCGCTTCTATCAGGAATTGAGACATGATATCGGCGTTACGCGCGCCGATAGCTTTGCGCAGGCCGATCTCCCTGGTGCGTTCCGTGACCGATACCAGCATGATATTCATGATCCCGATGCCCCCCACCAAAAGAGATATCGCGGCAATGCTTCCCAAAAGCAGGCTCATCGTCTGCGTCGTGCTGCTGAGCATTTCCTGGATCTCGCTCATATTCCGGATCTCGAACGAATCTTCGTCTTGATACAACCTGCGCCGTTTCCTGATGATCTCCTCGATACGCACCTGTGCCTCATCGATGGCTTTCACATCCGAGACCTCGACATAGATCTGGTCAAGATAATCTTTCCCCAGCACCCTGTACATGGCGGTCGTCAAAGGAATATAGACGACATCATCCTGATCGTGCGGCCCCATCGAACCTTTTTGCGGAGCGATCCCGATGACCCTGAAATTGATGCGGTTTATCTTTATTATCTTGCCGACGGGGTTGGTGTCTTTGAACAGTTTTTCGACGACCGTCGCCCCCACGATCGCGACCTTCTCGCGCCCCGTTATCTCTTCCCGGGTAAACCACCTGCCTGTCTCGGGGATAGCCGCGCGCATGACCCCGTAATCATACTCTACCCCCTCGATACTCGAACTCCAGTTCTCATTCTCATACACGAGCTGGCCGCTGCCGCGGCAGTCGCCGCTTACGCTCTTTACCAGCGGTGAAAGCCCCCGTATGGCTTCGGCATCTTCAAACGTAAACCGCGTTACCGTCCCGGCGCCGCTGGACGCCCCGTGAAATCTGGCAGAACCGCCCCTGATGGAAAGCAGGTTTGAACCTAACGATTTAAGCCGCTGTTCCATAGACACCTTGGCGCCCTCGCCCAACGCCATCATCGCGATCACCGCCCCGACACCGAAAAGGATCCCCAGCATAGACAGGAAGGAACGGACTTTATTGGAAAAAATGGCCTGTATCGACTGATGCAGATGCTGGATGAACTCCATATGGCCGATGGCGGAATGTTTCTCTGCGATAATGTCAGCCAGCGAGATCTCAGGCGCCGCGTCGTCGTGGACCGGTCTGTTATTTTCTTTATATTCATCTGAGATTATCCTGCCGTCCCGCATGGTGATGATCCTTTTGGCGCACGCGGCGATCTCTTTTTCATGGGTGACCATCAGGATCGTTTTACCCTGCTCATTCAAAGATTTCAGGATCGCGATGATCTCTTCTTCGCTTTTGGTGTCCAGGTTACCGGTAGGTTCATCCGCGAAAACAACAAGGGGATTGTTGACCAGCGCGCGGGCGATCGCCACCCTTTGTTGTTCGCCGCCGGAAAGCTCATTGGGCCGGTGCGTCCGCCGAGGCGCCAGCCCTACGGACTCCAATTTTTTATAAGCTGTGTCTTCGACCTCTCTTTTTCCCGCGTAAATAAGCGGCAGCTCCACGTTCTCGAGGGCGGTGACCCTGCCTAATAGATGGAATTGCTGAAAGACAAATCCGGCCAGATGATTACGCAACGCCGCTAATTCCGCGTCCGCCAGGTGCGCAACCTCCGTGCCGCATACGGTGTAGGAACCGCTGTCCGGCCGGTCCAGAAACCCCAAAAGATGAAGAAGCGTCGACTTGCCCGAGCCCGATGGACCCATGATGGCGACAAATTCACCCTTGGCGATCGTTAAGGAGACACCGCGCAGCGCGTATACCGGCACGGTATCGGCATGGTAGGTCTTACAGATGTCTTTTAACTCTATCATCGGTTCCTTGGGCGAGAGGGCATAAAAGGATTCGTCCCGGTCTTATTCTGTTTAAGCGAGAAGGATTGATTTTGCATAACGACAATGTCTGATGCCGATACTCCCGAGATGACCTGCGCGTTCTTCTCATCCCGCGAGCCGATGGTAACCGGCCTCTTTTGGACGGCTCCTCTTGGTTTTTCCTTCACCATCACAAACGTGCCGTTCCTGTCTTCATCGAGAGCCTCAACGGGGATCAAAAGGACGCCCTCCTGTTCTTTCTCGACGACCTCGACGTTAGCGCTCATGCCGGACCTGAAAAAATCGGGAACTTCCCCGGGGACGATATCCACATCATAAATAGTGACGTTATTGACGATGCTCGATTCATACGCGATATGATCGACGACGCCCTTGATCTTATTTTTGGGATACGCATCAAGCGAGATGATCGCTTTCTGTCCGACCTTGACTCTTCCGATATCGGTCTCATCAAACTGGGCGTTCACGATCAGGCGGTCCGATAAGACCAGCACGGGATCGGCCGTCGTCACCGTTTGTCCCGGCTCGACGGAGCGGACGATGACTGCCCCGTTGATGGGCGAGATGAGCGGGGTCTTCTTATAGACATCTTCCCAGTATTGACGGGCCTGATCTCCCTGAAAACCTGCCGCATCGACCAGGGCGGTGCGCTCGGTCGAACTCATCCATGCCAAAATATCGCCCTTTTTTACGGCATCCCCTTCCCGAACGACGATCTCTTCAATGCGTCCGTTTATCGATGGTTTGATCTCAAGACGGTTCTGGGGTTCGACAATGCCGGTCGTCGTGATCGCAAGCCGGACATCCCCCAGGAAAGGGTGTATTTCTTCTGTCGCGGCTTTACCCTGTGTATTGTTTTTCGCTCTGTAAAAAAAGAGCAGGACGGCTACGATGACGATACCCGAGACTATCGTAATAACCCTATTTCTGGACATATTCCAACACTCCTCCCTGCGCCTGGATCCAATACGCTTCAGCTGCTAATAAATTCGCCTGGGCATCAAGATACGCCTTCTTGACGCTGACCAGATTATCCTCGATGATGATCCAATCATCAAACGTAATAAGCCCGGAAGAATACTGCGCGTTGGCGATCTTGGCCCGCTCCAGGGCCGCCTCCAGGAATTTCTCTTGGACGCCAACGCTATCGATAGCATCCTGAAAATCCTTCCACATCTTTTCCAGCGTATAGATAACGCCGTCGCGGCCGCTGCGTTCCTCTTCTTGCGCCTGGGCGTATCCTGATCTTGCTTTCTCGGTCTGCGCTATTCTGCTGCCCCCTTCAAAGATAGGCAAAGACAGCGCCACCCCCGCTGACCACGCATCATTCTGCGGCGGCCACGCGTCGTTCGTCTTACCGTAAGAACCGCTCAGATAGACCTGGGGAAAAAACTCGGCCTGAGCGGAACGGACCCCCAGGCGGGCCGCTTCTTTTCTTGCGGTCAATTCTTTAAGCAGCGGCGTCGTATCCGTCAGCAATTCACAGTCCGGTTTTTGCCGGTCCGCTTTCTCGATATCGAAACTCCCCTTAACGGCAAGAGGAGCCTTGACATTACGGCCAAGCGCTTTTGCCAATCCCTGCTGTGCCAGTGTCAGGTTTCTTGAGGATTGCGCGACCTCAAACTCAGCCTCGGCAAGATCCGCCTGAGCGGTCAACACGGCCCCCTTATGCTCCCTTCCGGCATCATGTCTGGCCTGTACCAGTTCCAGGTTTTCTTTCCTCCTCTGCGCTATCTCTTCGCTGAGCGCGATGAGCCCCTGAGCCCGCAGGAGCGTGGAAAACGCGATCCTTAAATTCAGGCGTACGTCCGAGGAGGTAACGGCATAAGCATACTGCTGCGCGTCCAGTGAGTACCCGGCAGCGGCGATATCCGCGGGGGTCTTGAGGCCGTCAAACAACAGCTGTTGCGCGGTTACGCTATAGGCATACGTATTGACCTCCTTTTGCGAGGAGGTCTTTGATTTTTTCCCGCTCAGTTGGCTCGATATCTGCGGCAGAACAGCGCTCTTGGCTATATTCTTATCGGCTTTGGCCTGCGCGATCTTTTCCCTTGCGGCGGCGAGATCCGGGTTGTTCTCGAAGGCCTCCCTGACACACACTTCCCAGGTGAGCGCCTCTTGAGCTTCTGCCGCAAAGACAAAAGCATAAAGACCGGCACCGAGAATAAAAAGACCTATCGCGATCGCGTTTTTATTCATGCTCCCTCGTGCTCCTATATTAGACATCCCGATCATTAGACATCCCGATGCGATAAAAAGTTCCGTGCGCCCGCATTATCTTCCATGCCTTGAAAGCTCTTTCTTTAAGGCCGCCAGGTGCCCCTCAAAACGACTCAAGAAATCCGAAATATGGTCCACGGGAATAAGACTGATTATGTCTTTCTTGCCCGGAGGGCTTGCCGTCACGATCAACTTGTCTCCCGGTTTTATCTTAAGAGCTTTTCTCGCTTTCATGGGAATGACCACCTGGCCTCTCTGGCCGATGGTGACGGTACCGTAGACCTCCGGGGATTTCTTCATCGCTGCCTCCTTGACTTATCGTCTGGCGAAACGCAGGAAGTATGAAATGTATGAATTATTATACAAATCATACTGTTGCTCCGCACCTTTGTCAATACCCCCGGCCCCTACGGGGCCCGGGGTCGCTGACACCCCCTTGCGTCCCGGCCAGAGCACGCTTGAGGGGGACGGTCTCTGCCTTAAAATCCCCCTCTTCCTCGCAGGCTCGCCAGAAGCGGGAAGGCCCAGCACATCCGTGCCGGGCCTTCTAAGCTGGCTCCCCGACGTTGAAGCGGGTAGCGTCTGGATCCAGATCAAAGCTTACGGATTTTTCTTTAACCGTGCTTCTAACTCTCTTATCTTCTCACGGAGCTCATCTGTCTTTTTGCGTTCGGTGATGTCTTTAATGGTAAGTATGATTAACTTCGTGCGATTGGCCTCCAGATAAATCCGGCAGGCATTCAGGAGCATTATTCGCTTGCCGATATCAGGAAAAACATGTTCGATCTCAAAGTTATCGAAGCTTGTGGTCTTGGGAAGGATACCCTCCAGCAACTCTCGCAGCTTCGGGATATCCCATTGACGATTTCCCAAGTCATAGATAAATTGTCCCTCCGTTTCCTTAGGCGTCACATTGAAGGCCTGATAGAAAAAACGACTGGCCAAGGCTACCCTTAAATCCTCATACAGAATTATTAAGGGTTCATGCACGGTATTTATGATGCTCTCGGTGTACTCAAGGGCATCCTGAATTTTCAGCTCTTTCATTTTCTCTCTATATTCCATGGTTTCACCTCGATTCATTAGTAAACTTTAGGACCGGGTCCCAATAACTCTTTGAGGCATATCAGCTTCTGACGGAACTGGTCAGGTTCAAGGATCCAGTGCAACACCTTGATCTGCTAAAATAGCAGAAGAGTGGAGATAAAAAATCATTTCATGTTTCAGGGGCCAAGCTCATTGTTTCTTTTGCTGCCTTTCTACTCCGTAAGTATAATTTATGATTCTACTTTTACTCAAATCGAGATTAGGAACGATTATTACCGCCTTGTCTTCGGATAAAAACGTTGACCTCCTTATTCCCATATTTAGGACTTCGACTATCTCACCTGAAGGAAGCTTGATCCTATCACCTATCCGAAACGGTCTATCCACCATAATAAGAAACCCTGAAATAATATTGGCTATGGTATCCTGCGCGGCTAAGGCAATGGCTAAAGAACTGACCCCTAAGGTCGTTATGAGAGCGGTCATATTGAAACCGTAAAGAGGAAGAATAATAATGAAAGCAACCACCCAAACGGCTATCTTACTGACCCTGGTGAAAAAAGGGATCAACTCATCATCGAGCCGTGATTTTGTCTTAATGGCGATATTATCTTTATACCAAATAAAAATCGTCCCGATTACCCTCTGGATCAAAAAAACGATAGAAACGGCAAAAATAGTGATTATATATTTCCTAAACTGCTGCTGAAGGTCATCATTTATTAACGGAACAATTTTTACCCTGTAAAATATATAACAGGAAATAACGCCGGCTAACACCATTAAAGGAAACAGCGTCTTTTTGATTACCTCCCAACGCATACTTTTAGTGATTTTTCCCATATATTCTCATCCTCCGTGAATGATTATATCACAAAAACGCAAGTCGATAATTTTAAATCCTGGGGCGATTTCACCGGAGGACGAAGTCTATGCTGCGCCCCAAGGGGGAAACCATGGGTTTCCCCCTTGGGGCTCCCCCGGCCCCTACGGGGCTCGGGGTCGCTGACACCCTCTTGCGTCCCGGCAAGGACATGCCTAAGGGGGACGATCTCCCCCTTGACAACCCCCTTTTCCTCGCGGGCTCGCCAGAAACAGGAAGGCCCGGCACATTCGCGACGGGCCTTTGATCTGGCTCCCTGCAAGGATGATTTTCGCAATAGGAACGGTTTATGGGCCCATACGAGAATCTTGAAGAAACACTCTCCCCGCGATGATCGATAGCGTCCCCGCCATCAAATTCGCCAAACACAACCCCGCAAACAATCCGACTAATCCTGCCAGCCGACTCCCTATTACTGCCAGCGGAATATACAGCACAAACACCCGCACTAAATCCAACCCGGTAGCCAATAAGGGCTTATTCATCGCATTGAAAACGGAGACTGTTAAGAATAAACAACCCAGCAGGCCATAGCTTATAGGCATGATCCATAAATACAGCGTAATTTGCCTTGCCACCTCGATATCTCTTCCAAACAAATTCCCCAAAGGGACGGCAAGCGCCAAAAACACGACAAAACTGCCCAATCCCAGCCGCAGTGAGAATGTATTTGCTTTTTTTGCCGCTTCTTTGACGCGGCTGAAATTTTTTGCGCCCCAATTCTGACCCACAAAAGGAATCAAGGCCGTAGCTAAAGCCATGATCGCCAGGAATACGGACATTTCGATCTTTATGGCGACGCCGAAGGCAGCTACGGCAGCAGCCCCGAATCCGGCAACGAGGCGCATAATGACCGCCATCGTGATCGGCATAAGCAGTCGAGATACCGCTGAAGGAATGCCGATGTAAGAAATTTTTCTTACTGAATCGATGAACTCCCGAAGAGACGGCAAGGTAAAGTCTATTAACTTTTCCCTAAAATGCAAGATCAGCAGGGAAAATACCAGGCCTACGGCACGAGCGAAGACGGTGGCGATGGCGGCTCCCTCTAACCCTAAACGCGGAAAACCCCAGAGCCCGAAGATCAACAAAGGATCCAGAACAACGTTGACGATCGCTGAGGCGATCATGATCAGGCTGGGAAAAAGCGTATCACCACAAGCCCTGATCGCGTTGTTGCCTACCATAGGAATAACGACAAAAGCGACTCCCAGGTACCAAATACGCATATACTGTTTGACTAACGTCAAGGTCCGGCCATCGGCACCTAACAAGCGAAACAACCAATCCATCGAAAGCAATCCCAAAACTGCAAAAATAACCACGATGGACAGACACAAGATGAGGCTATCGGTGGTAAGGCGCCGCACCTGATGATAATCACCCCCGCCGATAGCGCGTGAAACCACCGATGACGTCGCAACGCCAAACCCCAACGCAACACTCGCAACGAACATAACGGCCGGAAAGGTAAAACCCATGGCCGCCAATTCTTCTGTGCCCAACCAAGAAACAAAAAAAGTATCAACGAGGTTAAACACCACCATTGAAAGCATGCCGAATACCATGGGTACGGTAAGTGAAATGAGCTTTCCTGCGACGGGCCCTTGTGTGAGATGGTTTTTCTGTTTCATGGCAATGGACATGTATTATATCACAACGGACAGGAATGACGATCCATGCAAAAGGAACGTTTCAATTTTTTATGGCGAAAAAGACAACAAACCCCGAAAACCCGGGGGATCTAAAACAGGCAAGTCTCCTTGCGGGCTCCCCAATAGCAGGAAGGCCCAGCACGTTCGCGCTGGGCCTTCTAAGCCGACTCCCCCTCCTGGACACGTTTCACAACTGATGCGCGGATGACCTGCCCCGCGTCATTTAAAAACGAGGACCAGCGTTCCCGCAAAGATCAGAAAAGCTCCGCCCCACTGGAACGCATTCAGCCGTTCGCCTAGGAATAAAATTGCCAAGATCAGGGCAAAGGCCAGGCTCAATTTATCGATCGGAGCAACGAGGGAAGCAGGTCCGGTCTTCAGGGCGCGATAATAACAAAGCCATGAAAGCCCTGTTGTAAAACCGGAAAGAATAAGAAATACCAGGCTCTTTCGGTTAAGTAAAAATGGATTTTCCCACTCTCTGCGAACACCTACTAATATGCCCAAAAATGCAATAATGACAATGGTCCTGATGAGCGTGGCCAGGTTGGACGAGATATTTTTGACGCCCACCTTTGCCAATATTGCGGTCAATCCGGCAAAAAAAGCCGACCCCACCGCGAACAATTTCCAATCCAGCATATTCCCTCACCCTCTTTCTCTGGATCTACCCAGAAAAAGATCCTCTACAATATATTCTATCGCAGAGGATCAAGAAGTCAAATTCGCGCTACGGGACGAATTTCGCAACGGAGGCATATCGGAGGAGAAGAAACACTATGCCAAAAACTGGTTACGCTTGCCTAAACTACTCCTTTGCTCTGCGAGCTATTTCAATTTCTTGCCACACCAAGGACAATAGGAGATTACGATAAAGGAAGATCCTCCATCGTGTATGATAATACCATATCTATTTGACTTTTTTGAATAAAACAATAAATTATCCGGACAGTCAAAAGGAGAAGAATGTTTTTTACATTTGAAATTAATGTTATGATCCATAATTTGACAACAGAATTTTTTCTGTTTTTTCCTTATCATTTTTCATTTTCCTCCGAATATAAGCCCGCTGCACTATATTCTATCGCAGGGGATGGGGTGATCAAGCTCCCGGGCGGGGGTCGCTCATCACGTTCGGGGCTCGAACCCAGAAAATAATGGGACTGCCCCTATTTACCTTTTTCATCCGGAAGGACCGTGCTGAACCTGATCGATTCCAGGGCCTGACGTATTGCTCTCCTGGCCCCCTCGAATTCGTCCGGTTTACACAGAACGGAAATGATGACCACTCTGTATTCGTCGACAAAGATATAATTGTCGATGATCTCTTCGCCCTCCGTAAGCGTTTCCTTTGTGGTAAAATGGCCCCCTGATTCTCCGCCTGCCTTGAACTCCTGCGCCCCGGTGAGGATAACCAGGCCTTCTTTCTTCAGTTGGGCCACCGTCTGCAATGCATAATCCATGGCGGATGCGATATCCTCATTCCTGAAAAAATCTATCACGATATAGGGCGTTGTCAAATTCCCCTTTTTCCCCTCTTCTTCGGGATCATGCTTAAAGAAGTATACTCCTGTCGGGCTTGGCGGCGCTTCCGGCCGCCGCATGGCCATGTACCATCCTCTGGGTGCCGTCATCATAAAGGGGGGATCTTGCCGCGTATAGACCAAAAACCTGGAATATTTCGGTGACGTTATAAAAAAATCCTTCGTGAAATCATCGGCATGGGCCGAAGGTTTCCAGAGTCCGAAATATAGAATACATCCAAGCGCGACGGCCGCTATGATCCTACTCTTAAGGCAGCTCTTTTTCACTTTCCCCTCCTCCCTCATATCTGCGATCTGCTTATAAAAAGCGCCTAACCTGCAAAGAATCCAAAAAAGGTCAACGCGGCGCCAAAAACCAGCGCGCCGATGGAATGGACCGTCGAGAGCTTCGGATTTTTCCGGTAGGCCTCCAGGAACCCGGGTACCGTCTTGGGAAAGACGATCATCCATATGCCCTTGATCAATCCGCCCCAGCCTATGATCGTGATCATCACCGTCCAATGCGTTCCCCATACATTATGGGTCAGAATGATCACGATACCGATAACAAGCGCGAGCACCCCGCCATAAAAGACCAAAGTTGCATTCTTGCAGAAATCATCCGTTACCCGCTGAAGCGTTTCCCGGTTGAATAGAAGACCGGCTCCGATGATCAAATAACACAGTCCGAAGATCCTGGCGATGAAAACCGACGTTTCCATATCCCCTCCCCATTCCGTTCTTATTTCACTTTCATTCCCTTCGCGACTCTCGTGGTGATCCTATTGAAAAAATTCCTTTAACTTGTTTCGGTCACCTTCGGCCTGCGGTATGGCCAGCATAAGGAGCAGGCGTGCTTTCGCCGGCGTGAGATCCCCGGCTAAAATGGCTCCTGCTTTTTCCAGAGTTGCGCCACCCCCCTGATCGGCGTAAACCGGCAAAACGCCTCCGTTATAAACACGTGTGGCTATGACAACGGGGATACCTTTGCCGATAGCGTATTGGATCGCCTGAAATGACCGTCCATTGACGTTTCCCGCCCCCAGAGCTTCAACGACTATACCTCGGGCGCCGGAATCCACGGCGTGCCGTACCAGCCCGCCGTCCGCTCCCGCATACTCAGAGACCAGGACCACTTCGGGAAGCTCATCCGGCAAGGGCAGCTTTTGTCGTTCAGGGCCATCGTTGAATCTCACGACTTGCCCCATCGCGATACAACCGAGATACCCCTTTTCTCCCGAGTCGAACGTTTGCACGTTGGAGGTATGTGTCTTCCTTACGTTTCTTGCAGAATTGATATATTGATTGAGAGTGACCGTTACGCCCCAACCTTTAGACTCGTCCGAACAGGCCTGAATGACCGCATTCAGGATATTCGCCGGCCCATCGGGCGACACGTCCGAATCGTTCCTCATGGCACCTGTGAATACTACGGGTTTTTCGCTTTTAAGCGTTAGATCCAAAAAATACGCTCCCTCCGCCATGGTATCCGTTCCGTGGATAATGACGGCGCCCCTGGTCTTTGGATCTTCCAGGGTCGTATCCACGGTTTGGCTGAGCCTGGCCCACATCTCCGGGGTCATTTGGGAGCTGTCTATGTTGGAGAAATTAATCACTTTTATGTTGGCTATCGTGGAGAGCGCAGGCACGGCCTTGATCAGATCCGCACCCGCCACGGCAGGGACCGCTCCTCCTGTCACTGCGTCCATCTTTTCCGCGATCGTCCCTCCCGTAGTAATGATGGCTACGGTGGGTAGATCCGTGCTGTCGTCTGCCTGCACGGAAGACCCGCATGGAATTATAAATGCGAGGATCACAAACAGTTGCAATAACCTGGATCCATTCGTCAACTCATCTCCGTTCATCGTTAGCCAAAAGCAAAAAAGCCTCTCCGCTATTATAGCGCAGAGAGGCCTTTCGGGTAAAAAAATGGCGCCCCCTTAACAACCCCCTTTTTTCCTCGCGGGGTCGCCAAAAACAGGAAGGCCCAGCGCTGATGCGCTGGGCCTTCTAAGTTGGCTCCCGCTAGGGGAGGAATTTTGCAGTTGGCTCTGCGCTACGCCTGAGCCACTTTATGCAGAATTTCAGAAATAAACGTCTGGTATTTGATCCCAAGCTTGTGCGCCTTGTGCTTGAGACTCTTGAGATCATTACTATTGACCCGGACGTTCAGGACGGCATCCTTCCTGCGTGCCGCAATGGCACGGGCCATTTCATTGAATTCTTCTTTGGAAACATCGATATATTCCCCCTTCATCAACGCATCTTCAACGGCCTTTTCTTGCCGCGTCAATTTAATAGCTCTCATTTTCGCCTCCTTCTATATAATTTTGTATATTTTCTGCTGGGATAAAGCGTCTTCAAGAAGATCGCTTCCTCCGTCTCCACAAAAGGCACCAGCCAGATATAACCCTTGTGTTCAAACAGCATGATCTTCTGATGGGCGTGCGCATGATGGTCTTTTATTGCAATAAACGTTGACGAAAGTATTTCTTCAAACGAAGCCCCTCTCGTTCGCTTCAATCTCTCGCTCTTTAACGCATTCCATCTAATTTCTTTCATGCGTTCCTTTCTGTATATACAATAGTATCACATAATCTCAATATGTCAATATTCTTCGAACGAAAAACAAAAAAACCTCTGCAACATATTCCGTTATAGAGGGTTTTGGTGATTGGCTCCCCCGCGAGGACTCGAACCTGGGACCCGTCGCTCGCTAACGCTCGCTCCCCATGGGGAACCTAACGGTTCCCCTCTGGCGGTCGTCCCGCCAACAAGGGTTGGCGGGACTCCCTGTCACCCCTCCCTCGAGGCAGCAGCACCGTTCAAGGGGGAACGGTCTTCCCCCTTGAAATCCCCCATTAGGTCCTCGGTTCGAGTCGAGAAGGACCAAAATTAAAAAATGAAAAATTGCTTTTTGTTTACCATTCCACGATTTTTTAAAAACGAGGCTTAGCATAAAACATCCCCGCAGCAAGGATATAGAAGAAAACAAAAGAAGGCTTCCCCCAATCGCAGCAGAAATTTTTCCCTTAAAAGAAAGATAAGGTGTAAAAAATGCCAAAATTAATAAACATATCCCGAGAATTGCTAATTGCAAAAGGTAACCATCTGACATTTTAAATCTGCTCATTTAACCTCCTTGTTTTATCGCCACGGACCCAAAACTGTCTGTTCCTGTATGACTCTGAATATTGCCGTTGTCAACGTGTTTTGGCTCCTGCATCCCGGACGAAACATGTCTGTCTCCCCTAAGCCCTTTTCCCTTGTAGGGTCGCAAAAACACATAACGGCTTCCGGCAAAATATGTCTACAAATCAAAGATCTTCGGGCCGGCACTTCTGGCCGCTGAAGCACGATTACCGACGACTATATGATTGTAGTCCGTGGATTATTATGCTATATTTTTCCCAAAAGGAGAATCGTGCCTGACCACAGACCTACGGAAAGTCTGGATTGCCTCTTTATTTCCCCCCCTATTTTCCACGGCACAAGCGGAAACATCTGGAGAGAGATAAATTCTAATTTCCCGCCGCTCGGGCTGGCTTCGGTTGCCGCCTGCGCGCACGAGGCTGGATACAGCACGAAGATCATCGACTGCAATATCGAATCCCCTTCGGTGGATGATTTTGAAGCTTTTTTCACGGCCCATTTCGTTAATCGCTATATAAGCATAAGGTTCATCGGCCTGACGGGAATGACATGCAATATCAAAAAGGGCTACAGGATCGCGATGCTATGCAAAAAACACTATCCCGGGGCCACGATAGTTTTCGGCGGCGTACACGCCACTTTCGTCACGGAAGAGGTAATAAATAAGCCGTTCGTCGATCTGGTCGTCGTCGGCGAAGGTGAACTGACGATGCTGGATATCTTAAAGAGAAAAAACTATAAGGAGATCAAAGGCCTTGCCTACAAGGAAGTGGGCGAGGCATCAGGATCCCCTATAATCAGAAATGAGCCAAGAGACAGGATTTTAGACTTAGACAAACTGCCTATGCCCGCCTATGATATGCTGCCCATTCTAAAATACCATCCCGCCAAAGGCTCGTACAAAAGGTTGCCGGCCATGGCCATGATGACGTCAAGGGGGTGCCCCGGCCGCTGCACTTTCTGCAACAAGACTTTGGGGTTACGGCTTGTATTTACCTCGGCACAAAAGATTTTCGAGCAGATAACGCATTTGATCGACCATTACGGGACAAAGGAAATATTGTTTTATGACGATACTTTCACCGTCAATAAAAGAAATGTCATCGAATTATGCGATCTTTTGATCAAAAACAAGACCGATATAAGCTGGACGTGTTTTGCCCGGGTAGATTGTATCGATCAGGAAATGCTCGGCAGGATGAAAAAGGCGGGCTGTCACCAGATCATGTACGGCGTCGAAAACATAGACGAAAACGTCTTGAGAAACATAAACAAAAAGATAAGGTGCGATCAGGTCACGGATGCCGTCAGATGGACCAAAGAAGCGAGGATCGAATGCCGCCTTGCCTTCATGGTAGGTAACCCCGGCGATAATGTCGAAATCATTAAGAAGAACATAGAATTTATAAATAAACTGAACCCGGATCTATTGATCGTCAATATCGCCACCCCCTTCCCGGGGACCGAAATGTTCGATTGGGCCGAGAAAAAAGGATTGATCTTAAGTCATGACTGGGATGATTACAATCTGGGGAAACCCGTGATGAAGCTCGAAAATATGAGCTCCGAAGAGATCAAAAGCCTGTATAGGCTTATGTACCGCAGTTTTTACTTCCGTCCGAGATACGTCATCAAAAAAATATTGTCCATCAGGACGTGGGACGACTGCAAAATGCTTTTCGGCGGATTCAAGGCCCTGCTATCATTTTTTCAAAAAAAGAAAGCATGATGACCGTTTCCGGATAACCCTTAACAACCCCTTTTTCCTCGCGGGGTCGCTTTTAAACAGAAAAGCCCGCCAAAAATGGCGGGCTTTTCTAAAAGCTCCCCCTGTGTGACGCATTTCGCAACTGGCTAATGACAGGGGAAACCGAGGAAATATGTAAAGAACGGGTTATGATTACCTAGACCTCCTCGGGTAAAAACCCGCCGCCCGAAGAGGAATCGACGAACATCGCATCTTCCTCGCCCGGTTCAAACGGTTTGATAACAAGGGCGTCAATAAATTGCTTTTGGGTTATTTCTCGGTTATCCAGCCGGAATACGGTTTCGGTGGACACAAGTATAAATAAAATTTTTCCATTATCAAAGTGCGGCAATAACACGACCGTATCTACCGTCTCGCGCAGTATCGTCTCTCGCACCAAGCCGGCAGCTAACCCGACGATGAAGAGTGCGGACTCTGTCGCCGCATTGAGGTCGGCAGCAGCGGGATCCCGGTATGCGACGATAAACGCGGTATCCTTCACGCCGATCTTTATGACATCGATATCCCTATCTTTTTTGAGAAACGCGGCCATACCATCAAAAATATCCTGATAGCGCTGGTCGCGTTCCAAAGCGGCTTCCCCGGATCGCACTTGTGCTTCGCGGGCAGTATCGCCATGCGGCAATTTCTTTATACCCACTATCGCCGCAAGCACCACGGCACTTATTATGCAGACCCGAAGCAATTTTTTCATCATCGACACCCTTGGTGAATAGGTAGTTTATCCAGGTGTATCTTAGACCCATTAGATATGATTTACACGCACTCTGAAGAACAAGCCCATCTTAAAAACCTGCCATAGATGACGCAACTCTCAACGCCACAATAAGAAAGCCCTTCAGCGTGGACCAAAGGGCTTTCACGTACTGCAAATTTTCCCACTTCGGGAAATGAGGGCCGCAATTTTCTCTCAATTTTTACTGCTCAATATAATACACTATTACCCTAGACTTAGGACAACCCCCTAAGGCAGAGTGACGATCTATCGCCGGACGGATCCAGTATCTGCCTGGCTGAGTTATCCTAAAACCCTCAATTTCTTTCGCCGGGCTGAAATTTCTGAAGTTTTGCTCATATCCATCGACATCCTGAGTTATCCAGACATTGGGAGTGCACCTAGAGTCATTGAGAATCTCGATCTTAGTAATAGTAATGCCTCGCGGCCCAACGTTCAATTCTCCTCCGACATACCTAGAAACAAATTCCGTTCCCGGATCCACCGAATTCTGCTCCGCCTTCACCTCTCTCACTTCCGGCGCTGCTTGCTGAGCAAAACAAATTCCAACTAGACCTAATAACGAAATCGCTGCAAACGCTATTGGCCTCTTCATCTTCAGTGCCTCCCTTCATTTACCAAGACGTTCCCTACCTGAAAGCGGTTATCAATGGGTTTCTGGCGACGCGTACCTAATTTACTCAAATTCCGTTTTGGTTGCCTAGGATTTACACGATCATATGTTCAATTATAATATAGAATATTATAAAATGAAATATATTTTTATATATTTTAGTATTATACACATCCTTCATTAGCGGATTATTGATCTTTTCCAATCTCGGAAATAATCTCCCCATCTCAATCCTTTGCGGGAACTCGACCTTGGACCTGTCGCTCTGCGCCTACGGCGCATCGCTCCTTAGGAGGGGGCAAGCCCCCTCCTAACGCTCAAACCTGAATTGAAACCATTGAATCGCTGTTCTCCCCCAAGCGTGGGGGACGATCTCCCCCACACCCCCTTTAGGTCCTCGGTTCTCGGAACCAGCAAGAGACCAGATTAAAAAAGGGGCCCAAAAGAGGCCCCTTTTTTAAATCTACTCCCCC